>JBDUEK010000011.1:0-98142 GCA_040002495.1 Ferruginibacter sp. | reverse complement strand
TAATAATAGTAAGATCCTATAACAAAAAGACTAATTGCAAATCTAAAGGACGCCACCGCAGCCCGGCTTTGTTCTGCTGCCGGGTTCAAAAAAAATTTTTGCTCTATACAATGGGGCTCAAGTAAATGCAGAAACAAAAAAGAGCCACACAGGGCGGCTCTTTTTCAATTTTCTGATTAGCTTATTTAATGATCACAAATGCTTCTTTGATCAGTTGATTGTTGTTTTTAATGGTAACAAAGTATCTTCCTGCAGGTAGGTGGTGTACATCAATTGCAATTGCATTTTGTAAGGCACTTGCATTTTGCTCCAGCAGTTTTCTACCGGTAATATCGCTTACAACCAACGTGCTATTTGATATCAAAGCTTTTTCAAGCAAGATGGTTAACGGCCCGTTTGTGGGATTTGGGTAAATCACCGCATTGGAGAAATTGTTATTTAACCTGATGGAGGCTGTTTTGCTGTAAGTGAATTTGCCATCAATATCAATCATTTTCAACCGGTAAAATACCTGCTTTACATTGGGCAGTTTATCATCTGTAAATGCATAGTTGGTAAGATTTTGTCCGGCAACTGTTCCAGTTTTTTCAAAATGAAAACCATCCGCACTTCTTTCTATTTCGTAATTTTTAAAATTGGTTTCCCTTGTTGCGGTCCAGATTAAGTTTACAAAATTGCTTCCTTTTACAGCTTTAAATTCAATGATGTTTACCGGCAGTAAACCAGTGCATTCAAACATCAGTGCTACGTATTCGGGATGATCCACAAATGGATTACGGTTTCTTTGCAACACATAAATAGAGTCGTTTCTATTGATCTCTTTTTGGCTCACCGGATCGAGCTGGTGCCATTTGAACAGCAACTTAATGTACCATGCATCCAGGGAAGGATAGGTGGTGCCATTTAAAATATCATCGGCATTGGCATTGTTTTGCCAGGCCATCATACTATCCTGATAACGGGTAATCATATACAACTGTGCCCTTGCAATATCGCCTTTGTATGCATCAATTGGTTCAAACACAGTACCAGTAAAACCAGGGAATATATTGTTGCCCAATTTACTTCCGTTGGCTGTGCTAAATGTTGCAGTACCTACTTCGGAATAGGGATTGTTATCGTGCTTACCATTATCCCAGCCATCTACCGGAAATACGTGGTGTAGATCTGAGTACATCGGGTATTTACCTGCACCAAACCAAGCCTGCGGAAAGGAATGTTCCCTGTTATAACAATCGCCTTCCTTTGAATAATTGCCACATTTATTGGTAGCCGGGTTAAATGTAATAGTCTCCGGTCCGGTTGGATTATCCGTATAAATATCCCAAATGATATCAGCCGTATTCGCATCATTTCTATGCAAATCAGTTTTTAAATATGCATCCCACAATCCCGGCGTATAAGTTAACTGAACCGTGTTGGCTGAAATAATATTGAAAAGAGCTGTTTTCAATGGTTCGCAGGTAAGGCCTGCTGCTGCATCGTAATAACCTGCAGGGATACCCGTTGTGGTATTGGTAGTAGTTGTTGAGCCTTTTAATGAAATAGTATTGTAAAAAGGTTCGCCTGAGCAATCTCCATTAGCTGAGAATACAAAGAAGTAGTAAAGGGTATTGGCTGTTAGAGAACTTGCTGCAAAAGAGTTTGAACTACTATAACTAACGACAATGCCATTGCCCAATATTTGATTGGTAGTGTAGGTTGCTCCATTTACAGAAGCAACAGATAAAGTGCTTGATGTACTCCTGATAACCAGGTAGCGATTGACCCCTGAAGCAACTGTAAAACTTCCCAGTACTGTATTGTTGGATGGTGATAAGGTAAGAACAGTAGGCGCAACGACTGGTGCCACACAAGCTGCCAATGGCAGCGTAGCAGCATTACCATTTAATGAAGTTGTTAAATAATTAGGTCCACCGGTACATCCATCAGAATTAAGCGAAAAAACAAAATAATAGTAGGTTGAATTTGGGGTAAGTCCGATATCTGTGAAATTTGTAGCTGATCCCTCTGCTATCACTGTTCCACCACCTAATGATTGACCAATACTGTAAACTGTTCCGTCTAAGGGTGTAGCAGCTAAAGAATTGCTTGCACTTCGTACTACCAGGTATTCGTCAACCGCTGGTGATGCTGCGGTAAAGCTACCATAGATAGTACTGGATGCTGGTGTAAATCCTAAAACTGTAGGAGCATTTGCAGGTTCGGTACAAGTGGCAACTACTGCTCCATTGAAATTAATAGTAAGGTCATCTATACCAAGACCATCGTCTGCACCGCTGGCACTAAAGTCGTTCCAACGAAGCCAGAAACTTGATCCGCTTGCGATATTTAATCCTGAAATGGTATAGGTGATGGCGGTTTTGTTAGGAGCCGCGTTGCCATCAAGTGCTCCGATAGTTCCTGAATTTATAGGCGAAGTAAAATCAAGGTTGTCTTCATCTGTCCAGGTACCAGTGCCTGTTAAAGAAGTTGCATCAGTACTGTATTGAAAATCCAACCGGTCAACTCTACCCAGGGTGCCGATCCGCCATTGCTCGCCGGTATAAATAATATTGAGTGAAGTGATAGTGGTTCCGCTGTTGTTGAAAAACCGCACTCCAATGGTGGGTGTAACCGAGCCTGATTGCAAACTACCGAAAGCTCTGTCGGCGGCAGAAGTTGCACCAAAACTATAGGTGTTGCCCGAATTTACGGTGCCATTATCAGCAAGATAAGTGGTGTTGGCCCCTGTACCGGTCTCAATAAATTCCCAACCCGATGGAACAGTTGAGGCCGTTCCGGTGCTGGCAAGTGTATTAAAATTCTGCAAATAAGGAGTCGCCGTGTTTGTAATACTAAGCTGTGCGGTTAATGAAAAACTAATTACAAAAATGGAAGAGATAAGAAAGAATAAGCGTTTAGTCATTTGGTAGATATTTTGTGTGGTATGCGAATATACTTGTTGTTTGTAAGGCTCAAGGGAAAGCCATCAACAAAAAAACCTGTCAAATAAAATTTGACAGGTCAAAACATTTATAAATAAGGTAATTACTTACTTAACGCGTTAATCTTTTTAGCCAGTTTGCTCTTTAAATTAGCAGCTTTATTTTTGTGAATAGTTCCACGTTTAGCTAATTTATCAATCAGAGCAGCAACAACCGGTTGCTTTGCAGTAGCACCTGACTTATCTTCAATCGCCCTGATGTCACGAATTGCATTACGTGTAGTTTTACCGTAATAACGGTTACGTTCGTTACGCTTAGTGCTTTGACGGACATCTTTCTTAGTTGCTGAATGGTTTGCCATTTAAATCTTATTTTTGGGCTGCAAAGATAGGGTTTTCGATCAAAAAACAATGAATAAACTCAAGTAATAAATAAATTTTACTGTTCTACATTCAATGTCACTTGATTCTCAACAAGGAATTTGCAAAATGAATCGCATTATTTTAATAGGATTGCACCTTGTTTCTCTTGTATTGCTGGGCTTCGGGCTTGTGCTAGATGTATTAAAGATAGACATAACCACTACTCTTTTTATTGACATCAACCTGTTTAACGAAAGCAGGAGTGTATTAGGAACGCTGCATTCCCTTTGGGATTCGGAAAATTATTTACCTTTTTTGTTGATTTTTTTATTTGGGATAATAATTCCGGTTGCAAAGTCGCTGATTATATTTTACATCTTACTGAATGAGAATGCCGGGGCAGGCTGGCGGAATTTGGTAAAGAAAAGCAGCAAATCCCATAACAGCTGCAATTTTTCTACTTTGTCGTATCTGCAAATTTAGTTTCAAATTTCCTGTCAAATTCTTTTATCCATTCTCGATTGTAGGCGCCATTTGTATCGTAGTAGCCGGAATTTTTCATTCTTTTTAATGTCATTATCTGAATATAAATTGGTTTTCCGTTTTTATAAAATGTTACAGAACCAACGTCAGGAATTTCTTTATGTAAAGTTTCCTCTTGATAGCCAATTGTAACAATTGAGTGTTGTCTTAACAGCTCAAAGTCTTCAGACACATCGTGAGGTTTAAAATTAAAAGGTTCACAAAATGTTACACTCCAAATTGGTAAATCTGTCGTGCAAGTATCTCTATACTTGTCAGCATAATCGACTAAAAAATTATCTGATTCTTCTTCATAATTATCGATTGTTAAATAGTGAGAATAGCCTTTAATTTCGTGCCCACCCATATCTGTATAGATTCTCTTTAAAATTTTTGGCTTATACACATACTTTTTGTCTCCACTTGAAGTATCGCTGCTACAAGAATAAATTAGAGATAACGTCAGAATACTTAAAAGAAGTCGCATAATGTGTTTGATAAAATTACCGCTAACGTTTTGCTAAACGCAATTATTGCAAATCTTTTTATTAAAATGAATCATATCAACCCATCAATTCGGTGATAATGCACGATATTTGCAACTCTAAATTGTTCGCTAGTATTTTATAATTTTCTTATTACAATGAAGGATTTCCAGTATATCACCAGTTCTCATCCAGCTTATATCGAAAACCTGTACAAAGATTTTTTAAATGACCCGTCAAGCGTTGATGCTGACATGGGTAAATTTTTTGAAGGCTTTGATTTTGCTGTAAATTTTAACAACGCTTCAGCTTCAACCAACGGCAATAAAGTAGCTGATGCTCCTACAACAACAGTTAACGCACAAAGCCTTTTTAAGGAAATAAGCGTTTATCAGCTGATACAGGCTTACCGCCGCAAGGGACACCTGGTGGCTAAAACCAATCCCATTCGTGAAAGAAAAGATCGACGTGCAAATCTTACGCTCGAAAACTTTGGTTTAAGCGAAGCTGATTTAAATACTGAGTTTGAAACAGGTAAATTCGTTGGCCTTGGAAAAGCGCCGTTAAAAGATATTGTTGAGCATTTGAAAAAATGCTACACACATAACCTGGGTGTTGAGTTTCGTGCAGATAACAGTACCCGTAAACTTGAATGGGTAATGCATGCAGTTGAAACAACCATGCTAAAACCAGTTCCTTTAAAGCAGCAAAGAAGAATCCTTCAAAAGCTCAATGAAGGAGTAATGTTCGAAAAGTTTTTGCACACAAAATATATTGGTCAAAAAAGATTTTCACTGGAAGGTGGAGAGACAACGATTGCTGCTCTGGATGCCATTATTAATACGGCATCGCTTAACGGTGTACAGGAAGTGGTAATTGGTATGGCACATCGGGGAAGACTGAATATACTGGCAAATATTTTAGGTAAAACATACGAACAAATATTTAGTGAATTTGAAGGAACCAGCACACCCGATACTACCATGGGTAGTGGTGATGTAAAATATCATCTGGGTTATAGTAGTGATATTGAGACTTTCTCCGGCAGCAAAATCAACCTTAAACTTTGCCCCAATCCTTCACATCTTGAGGCGGTGGATCCGGTGGTAGTAGGTTTTGCCCGTAGTAAAGCCGATATATTATATAACAGTGATTATGATAAAATTCTTCCGATTTTAATTCATGGTGATGCGTCTATTGCAGGACAGGGAATTGTATATGAAGTGCTTCAAATGTCGGGACTGAAAGGGTATTATACGGGAGGAACCATTCATTTCGTAATTAATAATCAAATTGGTTTTACCACTGATTTTGATGATGCCCGCAGTTCTGATTATTGTACTTCCATTGCTTCGATGGTGAAGGCGCCTGTATTGCATGTGAATGGTGATGATCCTGAAACGGTTGTGAAAGCGGTGGAAATTGCTACCCATTATCGCCAGGAATTTAACAGCGACATTTTTATTGACATGGTTTGCTATCGTAAACATGGCCATAATGAAGGGGATGAACCAAAGTTTACCCAGCCTAAATTGTATGCATTAATTGATAAGCATCTAAATCCACGGGAAGTATATACACAATACCTGATGAACCTTGGAGAAGAAGATACACAGGCTCTGGCCAAGGATATGGAGAAGAAATTTTTGGCTGATTTGCAGGAACGATTGGATGAGGTGAAACAAAATCCACTTCCATATACATTTCAAAAGCCCGAATTGCAATGGAAAAGTTTGCGTAGATCGATTCCTTCTGACTTTGATTTGTCGCCGGTAACAGCAATTACTGATCAGAATTTTAAAATACTTTTTGATGGACTTATGAAGTGGCCGGCTGATTTTAAACCCTTGCGTAAAGTTGAAAAACTAATTCAGGATAAAATTAAATTGTACACCGATGAATCAAAGGTAGATTGGGCCACCGGTGAGTTAATGGCTTATGGAAGTATATTGATACAAGGAACCGATGTACGCATGAGCGGACAGGATGTTAAAAGGGGAACGTTCAGCCACAGGCATTCTGTGTTATACGATGAAAATACCAACACTGAATATAACAGGTTGAATCATTTTACCGAAACTCAACCACCATTCAGAATTTACAACTCACTATTAAGTGAATACGCGGTACTAGGTTTTGAATATGGATATTCGATGGCAAATCCAAACTCGTTGGTTATTTGGGAGGCCCAGTTCGGAGATTTCTGTAATGGCGCACAAACTATGATTGACCAGTTTATTGCAGCAGCAGAAACCAAGTGGCAGCGTATGAATGGTGTAGTGATGTTATTGCCGCATGGTTACGAAGGACAAGGGCCTGAACACAGTAGTGCCAGGATGGAACGCTTTTTACAAATGTGTGCCGAACAGAATATGGTAATTACCAATATTACTACCTCCGCTAATTTCTTTCATGCATTGCGCCGACAGATAACCTGGCCTTTCAGAAAACCGATGATTAATTTTTCTCCAAAAGCTAACCTTCGCCATCCGGGAAGTTATAGTGCTGTATCTGAATTTACCAGCGGTAGATTTAGAGAAGTAATTGATGACGATTTTATAAAAGATGCGGAGAAAGTAACCAAAGTTTTATTCTGTAGTGGTAAAATGTATTTTGATCTTGCAGAACGCCAGGCAAAAGAAAACAGGATCGATGTTGCAATTGTGAGGGTAGAACAAATTTATCCTTTACCTCAAAATCAGTTGGATGAATTGTACAAAAAGTACAGTAAAGCAATCTGGCATTGGATTCAGGAAGAACCATTAAATATGGGGGCGGCTACATTCCTGAGAATGAATCTAAAAGATATAAACTTTTACATTATTAGTCGCACACCAAGTGCGTCGACTGCTACAGGTTATTCCAAGATACATGCAAAAGAACAATTGGAAATTATAGACAAAGCGTTTTCTATATAAATTTTACGCAAGTTATTATTTCATGAAAGTGCCGGCAATATGTCGGCACTTTCATTTTACCCCCACCTGACTTTACCTAACTTGTTTAAATCCGCACTGCATACAGCTTATTGAAAACAACCATTTTCAGTAAGCATTGTCGGGGCTGTCAAAAATGACATGAAATAAAAAACCCTGCTATTTGCAGGGTTTTAAAATGTTGTAGTAAGGATTGATTAATTTACTTTAACCAGTGCAATGTTCTGGATTTCTTCGCCAGTGTTAACACTTAGCATGTAGGCGCCGGCTGTCAGTGTACTCATGTCAATCTTCTTTGTATTAACTCCTTTAAAAAGTTGTAAAGGTATAGTTTGTACTTGTTTCCCTGAAGCATCATTGATGGTCATTTTTACAGCCGCATCACTTAATAAGTCAAAAGAAACAGTAGCAAAATTTTTGATTGGATTTGGGTAAACGCTTATGGCAATATTTTTGGTATCAAGTCGTAAGTTTTTGATGTTGGTAAGCGTAAACCTTCCATCCTTATCCATTTGCTTTATACGATAATAAACAACCCCACTTGAACGAAAACGAGTAAAATTAGCGTCTGTAAAATTATAAGTGTTAGTTGAATTACCATTATTTTTTGCGGCAACAGCGTCTACTTTTACAAAATCTACGCCATTTGTACTTCTTTCAATTTCATACGCATCAGCTTGTGCAGTTTCATTTTCAATTTGCCAGGTTAACAGTGCGTCTTTATCTTTTTTAGCAACATTAAAACCAACAAATTTTACTGGAAGAGTTACGTTAGAAACAGTAGTAAATGAATAATTTGCATTCGGCACGCCTATAGATCCTGCCGCAGTGGAACCATTTGAAGCACCAGTTCCATAGAAAAGATTTCCCCAGTCAGAAAGAACACCATTATTTACTACAGCTAAACTTGTTTCAACATAAAAAATTGCATAACCAGCTGAGCCTCCATCCAAATAATGACATACTCTTGCGGTAAATGGTGGAACTGAAGCACCAATAAAAGATATAGTTAGAACATCTAATTCTGTAGCTGACCAATTTGTTGAAGTACTATTACTACCACCGGGACTTGCACAGTTAAATCCCCAAGTATAATAGCCGTCCCCCTGATCTTGATCTAATTGATCCCAAGAGGCAAATAAACTCGGTTGCAAATTATTAAAAGCAATTACAGGCCGAGGACCAACAGATGTTGGAATTTGAACTGATACAATTAAATTCGAAATTTGAGCAACAAATGCAGAATTAGGTTTAATCGAAACCGTAACCTCATTTGGGTTAGCTGTACTTTTAAGTGTACCTTGAACACGTTGAGCAGAGCAAACTCCGGATAATCCTATAAAGGTGAATAATAAAAAAATAAACTTAGTCATACAATTATTTTGAAAGTTATTTATTGAGTAAGGTTCACTATTAATTTGGTAGTGCCTGAGTTTTAGTAGTTATAGTTGACCCTGATAACACTGTATTTAACAGAAATAGTCTATCATTACCCAATGCTGAATAGTTTGCAATTCTATTCATATTTAAATCTCCTGCACTATACCCAGAAACTGAACCACTAGTAGATCCACTTAAAACTGTGTTTAAAAGATATAATCTGTCATTACCCAATGCACTGTAATTTGTAAGACCATTCCCATTTGCATTACCTGCCCACAATACATTTTTTCCATCAGTTGCAACCAAAAAAGCCGCAGAAGTTCCATAAATCTGGGCATCTGTAGCCGTTGTTAAATCCAAAACTGATGCTGTAGATTTTGCTTCACTTAATGCTTTTGTGTTAGTAGCCGGATCAGCACTTATCCCCAAATGAATACGATGGCGAATTGCAACAGTATAAGTTGCATTGGCTATGTTGTTGAAAGTCACGGGACTTACACCATCCACGTCAACAATGTTTCCGTCTCTTTTTAACAAGGCACTTCTTGTTTGTAAAACAGTGTTGCCCGGGGATACAGTTGCGTTTCTTAATTCAAGAAACACCCAGTCAACTATATTGTTGTTAGTAGACGCCTGATCTGCAAATACGCTGGCATTGGCCGATTCTGTAATAGAGTTGGCAACATGAGGAAATGCAGTAGAGTATGTCGCTGTTCTGTATGGATCTGAAAGTGGAATTAGGTTAGATGGTGTGCGTAGATTATCTGCCATTACACCGGTACTTGTATTATAAGCAGCTTGCAAAAATACCTTAGTCTTTAACACTATAAATTTATCCATTCCAAATATTTCTCCTGAAGCTCCAATAATCGGTGCAGTTACTCTATTTAGAGCTGCATCGTGAGCCTCACCAGTTGAACTCCAATCTGTACCATTAAAGAAATATCCCCTCAGGTTGGTTTCCGTACCACTTATGTCGCCGTTGCTGTATTGACCCGATACGTTAACTATACCAGTAACACCAGTTCTTGTAACTGGCCAATAAGCTGCAATATAATCTGATATCATTGGAGGCTTATTTGGGTTTACAACCGCAAATGCCCGTACGCCCACATTTGCAGCGGAATATGTGCCTGTTGTAGTTATAAAAGCCGGACGGTAAGTGGTTCCTACACCTACCGGGATTTCAGATGAAGTAATATTAGCAGTTAATAATTTAATAACTTGTCCGCTTCCATTTGTTTCAACAAACTTACTTGTTCCAGCTCCACTAACAGTAGCCACATCTGCCAATGTAAGATTATTTGTTCCCAACAACACTTTGCCGTTAGTAAAAATAAGTGAAGTGCCGACCTTTGTATTTCCAGTCAGTGTAACATTAGAAGTATTGTCAATTTCCAGGTTAGGGATTGTAAAACCATTCATATTGATGTTTTGCAGTGCAGCCCCTTTCATTTGCAACAGGCCCGTTCCCAGTATATCTGTATTGCTGGTAACGTCACCCTGTACCGTAACTATAGCGCCAGATTGAATGGTAAATTGAGCACTATTGTCAATAAAAAGCTGGGCCGAAGCAGTGTTCGCTGCATAAGTTGCAAGCACCAGCAAAAAAGAGTGTATTTTAATTAGCTTCATGGAGCGATATTTAGCGTAAAATAGAGTTTTGATATACTGAGTTAAAAGTAGAAGATTATTTTAACTGTTAAAAATTTATTTAGTAAACGGATTAATTGCCTTATTAACCGGAGTGATTTTATTTAGTAATAGGGTATAATAATAAATGGTATTGAAAATTACTACTTTTAAAATGAGTTTTCATTTTTTCACAACGATATTTTCATAGAACGATTTCATTTATAGGTGAAATTAACCGAAATTTGTTCAAATTTTAAAATTACAATGGCAATAGAAATTAAGGTCCCATCTGTAGGAGAAAGTATTACAGAAGTAACATTGGTTAAATGGTTGAAGAAAGATGGTGCCTGGGTTGACAGGGATGAAATAATTGCTGAACTGGAAAGTGAAAAAGCTACTTTCGAGATCAATGCGGAGCAGGCCGGTCAATTAAAGACTATTGCAGCTGAGGGAGATACACTTTCTATTGGAGATATTGTTTGCAGTATTGATACGGATGCACCTCGGCCGCAGGAATTATCAACGCAAAAAGTGGAAGTAAATAAAGAGGAATCAAAAGCAGCCGCTATTGCACCAACACAAGAAAAATCTATATCTGATGTTAAAGCATCTCCTGTTGCGGCAGCTATACTTGCAGATAAAAAAGTTGATGTAAAATCAATAAGCCCTTCCGGCAGTAATGGCCGGATTATGAAACAGGATGTTTTGGAAGCGCTGAATAATCCGGGACGCAAACCCGGGGTAGAATTGTTTGGCCGCAATGATCGTTCTGAAAAAATGAGCAACCTGCGAAAGACAGTTAGTAGACGCCTTGTTGAAGCAAAAAATACAACCGCCATGCTCACCACTTTTAACGAAGTAGACATGAGCGCAATAATGGAAATAAGGGCAAAAAATAAAGATAAATTCAAAGAAATGCATGGTGTCAATCTTGGCTTCATGAGTTTCTTTACAAAAGCATCCTGCTTTGCTTTACAGGAGTGGCCTTCAGTAAATGCCAGTATTGATGGTGAAAATATTATTTATCATGATTATTGCGATATTTCAATTGCTGTTTCAGCTCCAAAAGGTTTAGTGGTACCGGTTATCCGCAATGCGGAAAGTTTAAGCATGGCAGGGATTGAGCAAAAGGTGGTGGAACTTGCCGGTAAAGCAAAAAATAATAAACTGACTATTGAAGAAATGACCGGGGGAACTTTTACGCTTACCAATGGTGGCGTTTTTGGCTCTTTAATGAGTACCCCAATAATTAATATCCCACAAAGTGCTATTCTTGGTATGCATAAAATACAGGAAAGACCAATGGCCATAAATGGCCAGGTGGTTATTAAGCCAATGATGTACCTGGCACTTAGTTATGATCACAGGATTATTGATGGCCGTGAATCGGTGAGTTTTTTGGTAAGAGTAAAAGAATTGCTTGAAAACCCTGCCTTGCTTTTATTTGGAAAAGATCCGGTGAAAAGTTTACTCGAAATTTAGTTTTCTAAGGATCTTATGATTTTACGGCTGGGTTTTATCCAGCCGTTTACATATCAATAAATGAATCGATTCTACTCCTATATTAACACATCCCTCAAATTAATTACGTCATTCAAAGGTGAAAAGCCATTTGCCGTTTTTATCAGGCAGTTTTTTAGTGCTAATAAAAAATATGGTTCCAGGGACAGAAGGCAAATTTCATCTTTATGTTACAACTATTTCAGATTGGGATTTGGTGCTTTCAATCTGGCTCCGGAAGATAAGATTTTACTAGCTTTCTTTTTGTGCGAAACAGCAACATCTGAATTCCTGGAAAAATTAAAGCCGGAATGGAATGAAAAAATAAATCTTTCCCTGCAGGAGAAACTTGCCTTTGTGAAGGATGAGTTCTCCTTAGCCGCAATTTTACCTTTTACTAAAAATCTCAGCGAGGGAATTGACCCCGAGGCATTTTGCAAATCGCTATTGATACAACCTTCCCTTTTTCTCAGGGTTCGCCCCCATGCTAATGCAAGGACTTTAAAGAAACTGGAGAAATCTAAACTTATTTATGAAACAATCGGAGAGGATTGCATTCGTATGCCGATTGGTACCAATGTTCAGGAAATTCTCACAATTGATAAAGATGTAGTAATACAAGATTACAATTCACAACAGGTACTTAATTTCTTTAGGAAAGATGTATATCAACCAAAATTAAATGCCGATGCATCAGATCCCCGACTTACGGTATGGGATTGTTGTGCAGCAAGTGGTGGAAAATCTATTTTGTTGATGGATATTTTTGGGAACAATCTTGATCTTACCATTTCTGATATAAGGCCGAGTATTGTTTTAAATCTTCACCAAAGGTTCAAAAGGGCGGGCATTAAAGAATATAAATATTTTATTTCGGATATCGGCCAGCCAGATTTTACACCCATCTCTTCTGATTTCGATTTGATAATATGCGATGCACCATGCAGTGGTAGCGGAACCTGGAGCCGAACCCCGGAAAGTCTTTATTATTTTAAAGAAACTTCCATTTCAGATTACAATAAACTACAAAAAAAAATCACCTCCAATGCATTTCCACACCTGAAGAGGGGCGGTATATTTGTATATATAACCTGTTCGGTATTTAAAAATGAAAATGAAGATATAGCTGCTTTTATTCAGGAAAAATTTAACTGCAAATTACTTGAACAAAAAATGTTAACCGGGTTTACTAAAAAAGCAGACAGTATGTTTACTGCTGTTTTTCAAAAACTATAATAGCTGTAATTTTATTCGATTTTTTGATAATTTCATTACCGTACTATTTTCCTGGTAATTTGTTTTTTATCATCAAAGTAAACCGTAACTAAATAAACGCCTTTACTAAGTTGCTTCATGGGTATCGCAATAGATACTGCCCCATTCACCTGCCTTGTATCTTTATAAATGAGTTGTCCCGTAACAGTATATATAATTACAGAAACTTTGGTTGGATTATTCCTGACAACTAGTACCGTAAGTTTATCAGTGACAGGATTAGGGCTTATAGTAATTTTTTCTGTCACGTTACTACAAGCATTCAAATAGTTTACTGATGCAGTATCAAAGTAAAAACTTGTGTCTGTTCCAATATTCATCTTAAGGCGATATTGAATCGGGATGCCTGCAGGCAGTGCCGTAAGATCATCTGAGTAACTAAAGTTTGCCGACTTAAAAAAGCCAGTAGATTGTTTGGTTGATAATACGGAAAATGAAGTTTCGCCAGGTAATTTTCTTTCTACCAAAAAGCTCATTGCTGCCGCGGATTTCACCGTCCAGTTGATATTGGTAAAGCAATTATTATTGATCGATACTTGCTGGTTATATAATTTTTTAATGAGCGATACAAACGCCTTTTTTGCATCCGGAATTCCATAACCGGTGCGGTCATCCGGGTTATTTATTTTGTCGGATGATTTTCTTAGAGCATCAATGATGGCCATATTATTTACTTCAGGAAAAGCCTGCCAAAGGCATGTGCCAATGCCCGCCATAATTGGACATGCGAATGAAGTTCCATTGTTGTAGGAAGGATCGCCGGTGACCTGGTTGGCGACTACTGCTCCTTGTCCAATAGCCGCTACATCTGGTTTTATTCTGCCATCGGCAGTTGGTCCGTAACTACTAAACCCTGCTACTTGTTTGGATGCATTTACGGCACCTACCGTAAGTACGCTATCTGCATCTGCCGGCGCCAAAATGTAATGCCATGCACTGCTACCAACGTTGCCTGCTGCTACTACCAATAGTATACCTTTTTTTGCTGCATAATCACTTGCCCTGGTAATAATGGTTGTGTTACCATCCATATCAGCATAGGTATAGTTGAAACTACTATTGTCGAATTGATTATATCCCAGCGATACTGAAAAAATATCTACGCCAAGACTATCGGCTCTTTCCGCAGCAGTAGCAAAATTTTGTTCTTCCACCGGGTATTCACTGTTGATATCTTCTGTACGATATAAATAATAACTGCTTTTAGGCGATGTGCCCACAAAAGAACCCGGAAGATTTGCTGCGATGGTACTAAAGCAATTCATTCCATGAGCAAAATCTTCATTGACACTTTTTTCATTGGCGACAAAATCCCAGGTACCTAATACCTGGTTATTATTGCGCACACTATCAAAAGTTGGCAATGTTTCATAATGATAAAATCCGGCATCCATTATTGCCAGTTGCATTCCTTCTCCCCGAAAACCCAGGTTGTGTAGAAACTCCGCATTGTGCATATGTATCTGCGGATAAGCGAGCCCGTAATCGTAGATATCATTGGTGCCTTGTGGCCTTGCACCAACTACCGGATTAGTAACTACCGGTGGTGCAGGATCAAGTTGTTTGTTAACAGGTGCAATTATTGCAGCCTGCCTGGCAGCTATCGGCGAAGACTTAATTACAAAAGAAAATGAATTGATTTTTGCCAGCGCCGCTGCATCTGTGGTTTGTATACAAACCTGGTTTAGCCATTTGCTAACATTTAATATAGTAACATTTCCTGCTGATTGAATGCTTTCAATATATTGTGGGGTAATTGGTAGATCCGTTTCATCTAATGGAATATTATACCTTAATCGCCTGTCAATGGAGCGTTGGGTTAAAAATTGAATTGGGTTGCTGGTTGTATATGGCGTACTGGCTTTATCTTTTAGTTGGACAATGTAACGGGAAAACTGTGCAAAGCAACCTGTGTGAGCAGTAAGTGTTATAAGAATAATAATCAAACATTTCTTCATACTGTCAATTGATACCAGATTGTAGAGTCTGATAAATTTACGAACAAATGCCACAAACAGTTCGGGCTAATTATGATCAATCATAGTGAGGGTAATGCCAAATGAGCCATCGCTAAACGCTCCACCGGTCCCGGGAGTAGGAGGTTGATATTCCAGGTGTACCAATTTGCGATAAACCATTCCAATGCCTTTTGCATAATTTTCGGAACTGTAGTTTATTTCGCTATATGAGTTGGGATCAGAAGGATTTCCAATAATCTCATCACGTTGATCAACTTTTACGGTATTATCAAGTGTGATATTTCCTAAGGTCATTGGTGCGTTGAGGCTGTCATACATGTAATCCCAATCGTCCAGGTATTTTACATTTGAGTTAAACGAATAAGTATCTATATACGAATTTCCTTTCCAGGAATAGCCATCTTTGATCGGCAACTTCATTTTTAAAAAACGCATATTATTTTCGATGAACTCCAGTGAAAGGACGGTGTTGATTGCTGAAAAGGTATTGTCAGGTACCCATTGATTTGGAGCTGCTTTGCGAATGTACCTGGTAATGCGGTAAGCCGGGCGGTCAAGGTTGTCTTTTACCAAATCGCTTACTTCATATTTTACCTGGTAACTAATAATTGTTTTTGCAGTACCAAAGTTTTGATACACCAATGAATCCAATTGATAGGTAATATATTTCCCTACAGCGAAGGGAGCAAAATCACTGATAGCGTCGGAGGTTATTACTTCAGGATCTTTTTTGCAGGCACTAAATATAAGTGTGCAAAATACAAGCGTACCCAAAAAAATTCTTTTCATATTATAGGAGGTTACATAAACAGACGTACATTTTTATTAAAAGGCTGCTTATCAATCACCCAGACAGGTATTTCTATTGCAGGAAATTAGCAGGGCGTTGAATAATTCCTCCGCCTATAACATCATCACCTTCATAAAAAACCGCACTTTGCCCTGGAGCAATACCTTTTACGTCTTCATAAAAACGAACTTTTACGCCGTTTTCGTATGTATATAAGTTACTTATGCCACCTTTATCTTTATAACGGATTTTTGTCAGCACTTCCATGCCTTCGGTGTATCCATCATATTTTATCCAATTAATTTTTGCCACGTTCATTTCGCTTCCTTTCAGGTCTTCTTCATCTCCCAAAACAATGGTATTAGTTTCCGGATCAATGGCTGTTACAAATGCAGGTTTGCCCAATGCAATATCCAATCCTTTGCGCTGGCCAATGGTATAAAAAGGATAGCCTTTGTGCTGCCCGAGAATTTTGCCGTTTTTATCGATGAAATTTCCGCCATCTACTTTTTCTTCCAGGCCTTCTACGTTTCTTTTCAGAAAACCTCGGTAGTCGTTATCGGGTACAAAACAAATTTCGTAACTCTCCGCTTTTTTTGCCAGTTCAGGATAGCCAAAATCGTGGGCCATCTGCCTGATAGCCGTTTTATGATAAGTGCCTAGTGGCAGTAGTGTACGGCTCAGCAAATCCTGCTGTAGCCCCCATAAAACGTAACTCTGATCCTTGGTTTCATCAATTCCTTTTCTGATAAAGTATCGTCCGTTGGTATGTTGATGAATTTGAGCGTAGTGGCCGGTGGCAATAAAATCGCATCCAAGTGCATCGGCTCTTTTTAATAAGGCACGCCATTTTATATGCGTGTTGCACATCACACATGGGTTGGGTGTTCTTCCCGCCATATATTCTTCCACAAAATTTTCAACTACAAAATCGCCGAATTCGTCCCTGATATCTAAAATAAAATGGGGAAACCCATGTTGTACTGCTGCAAGACGGGCATCATTAAAACTGTCAAGATTGCAACAACCTGTTTCTTTTTTGCTGGTAGTACCTGCACTGGTGGCATAATCCCAGGTTTTCATGGTGATGCCAATTACTTCATATCCTTCTTTGTGTAGCATAAGGGCAGCAACGGTACTGTCAATACCGCCACTCATTGCCATTAATACTTTTCCTTTTGTACTCATATCGAAAATCTTCGATGCAAATATACAGCATTCTCAGGCTTTTCAGCGTTTACATCCTCGTTAATTACTGTTTAAAACGAAGGATAAAAATTGTAGTTTGAAGAAAATTGTAGCAGCATCTTTAATTTTTATCTGAAAAAACCTATCCATTTGATTTTACAAGGTTTAAATTTGTTGCCACACCTTATTTCAAACAAAATGGTATTAACAAACTTTATTATTTATGAAAATGAATGTATTAAAATTCAGGAGTAAATTATTTATTCCTGTAATTGTTTTTGGTTTTTTTATCACCGCATGTGCTAGCCAGGATACCAACCCTGCTACAACTGTTGGTGTAGATGGAACTGCACATACTGGTTCTACCGAAGCTGCTGTGCATGAAGAAACACATGGCGAAAAGGTAGATACCGCAACTACGCCTGTTATGGAAAAGGTTGATACAGCAAAAACACATGAAATGAAAAAGGTAGATACAATGCATAAAACTGCAATGGACACCCTTTCCAAAACTGCAGCGAAATAAGAGAAAGTAAAAAGTTTACACACAAATAGTGAATGCCTCTGCGCCAGGTAAAATAAAGTCAGCTATGTAAAGTTGAATTATTTTACCGGGCAGGATTCATTTAGTTGAAATCAATCAGGCTTAATATTTTTTTAAACTGGCTATTACTGTAGAGCATTCATTTCAGAATAGGCATAGCTATTTTTTGTAATGATCACTTATATGATATTGAACGAATATACAAGTCTTCCACTTTCTTTCTTGCCCATTCGGTTTTTCGTAAAAATTTTAGGCTCGATTGAATACTTGGGTTGTCTGTAAAGCAATTGATCCGTATCATATTTCCCAATTCTTCCCAACCAAATTTTTCTACCAGGTAATTCAGTATTTCCTGCAGAGTTTTCCCATGCAAAGGGTTATTCTTTTGTGTTGCTTCCATCTGTTATAATTCAATTCGCTTTTAACAAAGTAACGCAAAAACAACATAGTTAATAATAAGTGTGGAATACAGATGTTGAATTACTTTATTTTTAATGCCCGATACTAATCCCTTCTTTTAAAAAATAAATTAAATTAATGTCAGATAAAAAAGTAAGCATATTGGAGACTGCAGTACTTTCCAATAATTGGTACACCCTTAAAAAAGTAACTTACGAAATTGAAAAGAGTAATGGAGAAAAATCAGTACAAACCAGGGAGGCCTACGACCGTGGAAATGGAGCCGTTATTTTATTGTACAACAAAGCAAAGCAATCGGTGATTCTAACCCGGCAATTTCGGTTGCCAACTTTTATCAATGGCAATGAAACAGGCATGTTGATTGAAGCCTGCGCTGGTTTGCTGGATAATGATAATCCCGAAGATTGCATCAGGCGGGAAACAGAAGAGGAAACAGGTTATCAGTTAACAGATGTCCGCAAAGTTTATGAAGCATATATGTCACCAGGATCTGTGACCGAAATTTTGTATTTTTTTGTTGGAGAGTATAATAAGGAAATGAAGATTACAGCCGGTGGCGGCATTGAGCATGAGCAGGAAGATATTGAAGTATTGGAAATGAGTTTTGCTGAAGCGTTACAAAAAATTGAAACCGGCGAAATAAAAGATGCTAAAACAATTATGCTATTACAGTATGCAAAAATTAACAGCCTTTGTAACTAAATAACCATCATTGACAAGAAGTAAATTTTATGGAGAAAACACATCGTTATAAAACATCTGTTGAGTGGACAGGTAATACAGGTACCGGCACAAGTGGCTATCGATCCTACACCCGAAGCCACACGATATTGGCTGGTGATAAAAAGCCTATTGAAGGTTCGTCGGATCCATCATTTCTTGGCGATAGCAAAAAATATAGTCCGGAAGATTTGTTTGTTGCTTCTGTCTCATCTTGTCACATGCTTTGGTATTTACACTTATGTTCAGATGCAGGAATTGTTGTTACATCCTATTTAGATGAGGCATCAGGTACAATGATAGAAACCAATAATGGGGGAGGTAGGTTTACAGAAATAACGTTACATCCTAACGTAACTGTTGCTGAGCAGTCAATGGTTGCGAACGCTAAATCCCTTCATGCCAGAGCAAACGAATTGTGTTTTATCGCCAACTCTTGTAATTTCCCCATCCATCATCAACCGTTAATATCGGTAAAATAAAAAGGGGCAACATTGCTGTTACCCTTTTTTGTATCTTAATTTTTACTACTTGATTAAGAAAAGATTGTTGCCCGATCTTTATCTTTCAGCAAATTTTAATTGCCCATTTTCTTTTTAAGATTCTCATCAATTGCATCCAGGAATTCTTCCGTATTCAGGTAATTTTCACCATGTTTTACTTTATTTCCATGAATACAAACTGCAAGATCTTTAGTCATTTTTCCGCTCTCCACTGTTTCAATACAAACAGCTTCCAGTGCAGTACAGAAATCAATCAATGGCTGGTTGCTATCTAATTTACCACGGAAGGCCAGGCCTCTCGTCCATGCAAAAATAGAAGCAATTGGATTGGTAGAGGTTGGTTTGCCAGCCTGGTGGTCTCTATAGTGACGGGTAACTGTTCCATGAGCTGCTTCTGCCTCCATGGTATTTCCATCAGGAGTGATCAACACAGAAGTCATTAATCCCAAACTTCCAAAACCTTGTGCAACGGTGTCACTTTGTACATCACCATCATAGTTTTTACAAGCCCAAACAAAATTACCATTCCACTTTAATGCGCTGGCGACCATGTCATCAATCAGGCGGTGTTCGTAAGTAATACCTGTAGCTGCAAATTGATCTTTAAATTCAGCATCAAAAATATCCTGAAAAATATCTTTAAAACGGCCATCATATTTTTTAAGGATGGTATTTTTAGTAGAAAGGTATAAAGGCCATTTTTTGCTAAGCGCCATATTGAAACAGCTTCTTGCAAAACCCATAATACTTTCATCTGTATTGTACATGCTCATTGCAACGCCATCTCCTTTAAAATTGTACACTTCAAAAGTTTGTGCTTCGCCACCATCTTCCGGTGTAAAAGTCATGGTTAACTTTCCTTTTCCTTTAATTACGGTATCTGTTGCACGGTACTGATCGCCAAATGCATGACGGCCAACAATGATCGGTGCAGTCCAGTTAGTTACCAGGCGGGGTACATTTTGCATAACAATCGGCTCTCTGAAAACAGTGCCGTCCAAAATGTTACGAATGGTACCATTCGGACTTTTCCACATTTGTTTCAAACCAAATTCTTTAACCCTTGCTTCATCCGGAGTAATGGTAGCACATTTAATTCCCACACCATATTGCTTAATGGCATTGGCAGCGTCAATGGTAACCTGGTCGTTGGTTTCATCGCGGTATTCCATACCCAGGTCGTAATATTTAATATCCAGTTCCAGGTAGGGAACAATTAATTTATCCTTAATAAATTTCCAGATGATCCTGGTCATCTCGTCCCCGTCAAGTTCAACTACCGGGTTTGCAACTTTAATTTTACTCATAGTTAATTTAATTTTTTGGAGTCTGCAAAAGTAACGCTATTTGGCTTTTGTTGCGTCGCACACTTGTACTTTCTCCTTAGTATCAGCTTTTACCACCTTAAATTACAAATTCTTAATAATCTCATCGGCAAACTCGCTGGTCTTAAGCAAAGTTCCATCTTTCATCAAATTGAAAAAATCAATCGTTACTGTTTTATTGCGGATCGTTTTACCAATGGCAATTGTTATCAATTCAGCAGCATCTCTCCAGCCCATATATTCAAACATCATTACACCACTTAATATAACCGACGATGGGTTCATGGTGTTGGTATTTGCAAACTTTGGTGCAGTACCATGCGTAGCTTCAAAAACTGAATGCCCGGTTAAGTAATTAATATTGGCACCCGGTGCAATACCTATTCCCCCAACTTGTGCTGCAAGTGCATCACTGATGTAATCGCCGTTTAAATTTAGGGTTGCAATTACACTGTAGTCCTGTGGTGCCAGTAAGGCCTGTTGCAGAAAGTTATCAGCAATGGCGTCTTTAATTAATACTTTACCACCCACAGCGCATAATTTCTTCTCTTCATTGGCAACTGCTTCTCCGCTTTCTTTTTTAGTGCGTTCCCATTGATTCCAGGTATATACATCACCTGCAAATTCTGTTTCAGCCAACTCGTATCCCCAGTTTTTAAAGGCACCTTCCGTGTATTTCATAATATTGCCTTTATGTACAAAAGTTACGGAAGGCAATTTATGTTCAATGGCATGTTTAATAGCACTTCTTATCAATCGCTCACTACCTTCTTTACTTACAGGCTTAATACCCAATGAACTGGTTTCAGGGAAACGAATGTTTTTTACACCCATTTCATTGATTAAGAAATCGAGTAATTTTTTTGCTTCCGGGGTACCAGTCATGTATTCAATACCGGCATAGATATCTTCTGTATTTTCTCTGAAAATTACCATGTTAACTTTTTCGGGCTGCCACATCGGTGAAGGAACCTCTTCAAAATATTTTACGGGGCGTAGATTAACATACAAATCCAGTTCCTGGCGCAAAGCCACATTCAGGCTCCGAATACCACCGCCCACAGGTGTGGTAAGCGGTCCTTTTATAGAAATCAGGTATTCTTTAAATGCATCCATGGTGGCTTCGGGCATCCAGCTTCCGGTGGCGTTAAAAGCTTTTTCCCCAGCCAATACTTCCATCCACGTTATCTTTTTTGATCCTTTATATGCTTTCGACACCGCTGCATCAAATACCCGAACCGCTGCAGACCAAATATCCGGACCAATACCATCACCTTCAATAAATGGAATAGTTGGATAATCGGGAACATTTAGTTTGCCATTGTCAGCCATTGTTATTTTCTCTGCCATATAATATTATTATTAGTTAAAATTTTTAAAAGTTGTGTTACAAATGTAAGTGAATGAGGCTTGCAAAACGGTCGTTAGAATACATGGTAATTAATTTAATTCCATGGAGCAATTCGTCCAACCATTGTCAAAACTTACCTGATCGAGTTTTTTATAGAAGTTGATGGCCGGTTCATTCCAATCCAGCACCTGCCAGGCAATGCCACTTAGTTTTTTTTCCTTAGCTGTTTCAATTAGTTGGTCAAATAATAATTTACCTACACCCTGTCCACGCAGTTTTTCGGTAACCAATAAATCTTCCAGGTACATTCTCTGGCCTTTCCAGGTGCTATATCGGATGTAGTAAATGGCAAATCCTTCAACTCTGCCATCCAATTCTGCTACAAATCCCCACCACACAGGATTATTACCGAAGCCGCTTTCTACAAAGTGATCAAATTTTACAATAACTGCATCCGGTTCCTTTTCATAAACAGCCAACTCCTGAACCAATTCCATAATTCTGCGGCAATCTGTCTCCAAAGCCTTTCTGATAATTAAACTCATGTTTTATTTGCTTTACAATAACTGAATGTTTCAAAATTCGTACAATCAATTCACATTTTCGGCGATTGATGTTATTAAAAACCAGTGTTTGTTGCGGCCCTTTATTACTTTGCGGCTTAACTTGCAGCCCATGCAACAATATCTTCAGTTATTTAAACACATTATTGAAACCGGCAATGATAAAAGTGATCGCACCGGCACCGGTACAAGAAGCGTTTTTGGCTACCAAATGCGATTTGATCTAAGTAAAGGCTTCCCGTTGGTAACTACAAAAAAATGCCACCTGAAAAGTATTATTTACGAACTGCTTTGGTTTTTGCAAGGCAATACTAATATTGCATGGTTAAAAGAACACAATGTAAAAATATGGAATGAATGGGCAGATGAAAATGGGGATCTTGGACCCGTTTACGGTAAACAATGGAGAAGCTGGGAAGGTGCAGATGGAGTGGAAGTAGACCAGGTTAAAGAATTAATTCAGCAATTAAAAAATAATCCTGATAGCAGGAGATTGATTATTAGTGCATGGAATGTTGCAGATCTTCCAAAAATGAAATTAATGCCTTGTCATTGTTTATTCCAGTTTTATACAACACCTCCGGATGAAAATGGCAAGCGGAAATTAAGTTGTCAGTTGTACCAGCGTTCGGCAGATGTATTTTTAGGTGTTCCTTTTAATATAGCATCTTATGCATTACTCACCATGATGATTGCACAGGTTTGCGATATGGAATTGGGAGAATTTATTCATTCATTTGGCGATGTGCATTTGTACAACAATCATTTTGAACAAGCCAATCTCCAACTAAGCCGTACACCTTTCCCATTGCCCCAATTGAAAATTAACCCAGCGGTAAAAAGTATTTTTGATTTTAAGTTCGAAGATTTCGAATTGCTGAATTACCAGTCGCACCCGGCCATTAAGGCACCGGTAGCTGTTTAGCAAAAAATATTATCCCTGGTCATTGATCATAAACTATCAATCAAAAAAATGAATGAAATCCTGAAAAATTTTTCTGTTGATGAAACACCCGGACCACTGGTTGTTAGTATCGGAATGGTAGTTGCCGCATCCACCAATAATGTTATTGGAAAAGACAACCAGTTAATCTGGAGATTACCCAATGACCTTAAATTTTTTAAAAATACTACCTGGGGATTTCCCGTAATCATGGGGCGTAAATCTTATGAGTCGCTCAATAAACCACTTGCCGGCCGTACAAATATTGTAGTAACAAGGAAAGAAGACTGGCATGCTGCAGGTGTTATTACTGCTCCTGATATTAAAACGGCCATTGAAAAAGCAACCGCATCCAATGCTAAAAATATATTCATCATTGGCGGCGGTGAAATTTACCGGCAGTCTATGGAAATAGCCGATGCCATCTACATTACAAGGGTACATGCAATTGTAGAAGGGGATACGCTTTTCCCGGAAATTGATAAGGCTAAATGGCAACTCATTTCAAATGAAGATTTTCCTGTGGATGAAAAACATGCCTACGCATATTCATTTCAACTTTGGAAAAAATATCAGAAGTAGCTACCCTTCAATTATCAGACTTTTCTTTTAATACATACTATACCGGCCCAACCAGCATGTACAATCACTTTCAACTCGCTAAAAAATATATTCACTATTATCTAACCGCTGCAAATGGTAAAGGACATGGTGTGCATTCGCCTTTTGTTTTCAGCTTTATAAAAAATATTTTGCTTGATAATAAGCAATATGATTGTTATGATAAAATTGAACAAAGACGCAAGCAGTTAAAGCGCAATACCGGCCTGATTGAAGTGGTAGATTTTGGGGCCGGGTCCACAGTTATAAAAACAAGGCAACGGATTATTAAAGACATCGCTAATTCTTCGTTGAAGCCCAAAAAATATGCACAGTTGTTGTATCGAATTGTTAACCATTTTCAACCAGCATCGATACTGGAATTAGGTACTTCTTTTGGCATTACTTCAGCTTACCTGGCATCTGGTAATCAACATGCAACACTTTATACTTGCGAAGGAGCAGACAATATTGCTTCAATTGCCAACGAAACTTTTAATCAGCTTCAATTAAAAAATGTGGAGTTAATAAGAGGCGATTTTTCTAAAACACTTCCAGCGCTGTTTGCTAAAATAAAAAAAGTTGATCTTGCCTTCATTGATGGAAATCACCGCAAAGAACCCACGCTTCAATACTTTCGTGACTTGTTGGCGATTGCAGATAATAATACCATATTAATTTTTGATGATATTCACTGGAGCAGTGAAATGGAAGAAGCCTGGCAAGAAGTGCAGGCAAACGATACCGTAACATTAACGATCGATTTGTTTTTTATTGGCCTGGTGTTTATCAATCCCGATTTTAAAATGAAACAACACTTCACAATACGTTTTTAATTTTTGCTATCTTTAGAACAATATAACAGCTTATGATCATTGGTGTTTTAAAAGAACCGGCTTCGGAAACAAGGGTTTCTCTTTTGCCCGAACATATTGCTATTCTTAATAAATGGAAAGTAGATGTTGCAGTAGAAAGTAACGCAGGTATAACTGCATTTGCCAACAACGAAAAATATATTGAAGCAGGTGCTTCAGTAGTCAGTAGAGATGAAGTAATTAAAAAAGCTGACATCATACTAACCATCAATGAACCATTGGAAAATGAAATTGCACTGCTACAATCAAAAATTTTGCTGGGCATTTTTCAACCACTGTTTAATAACCACTTAATGACACAATTTGCTGCCAACGGTGTTACAGTTTTCAGCATTGATATGATTCCCCGTACAACCCGTGCCCAAAGCATGGATGTATTGAGTAGCCAGGCCAATATTGCAGGATACAAAGCGGTACTTACTGCAGCTAATCTTTTTCCGAAATATTTCCCCATGTTTATGACGGCTGCCGGTAGTATTCCGCCAGCCAAAATGCTAATTCTCGGAGCAGGGGTTGCAGGCCTGCAGGCTATTGCCACCGGTAAAAGGTTAGGGGCAGTAGTGGAAGTTTTTGACACAAGACCCGCTGTAAAAGAAGAGGTAATGAGCCTGGGCGGAAAGTTTGTTGAAGTAGAAGGAGCGGCAGATGCAAGTAAAGCAGGCGGTTATGCAGTGGCGCAAACGGAAGATTTTATGCAACGGCAAAAAGCAAAGATTGGGGAAAGCGTCGCTAAAGCCGATATAGTTATAACTACTGCACAAATTCCTGGTAAAAAAGCTCCGGTGTTGATTACAACCAATATGCTCGAAGCAATGAAAAGCGGGTCGGTAGTGATAGACCTTGCAGCAGCAACCGGAGGTAATACTGAACTCACAAAAAATGATGAAACGGTTATTCACAATGGCGTAAGCATCGTAGGTAATTCCAGGTTGGCAGGAAGTATGCCGAGCGATGCCAGTAAATTATATGGTAAAAATATTTTGAATTTCTTGCAACTTGTTATTGATAAAGAAGGCGCTTTGAATTTAAATTTTGAAGACGATTTAGTAGTTGGTACTTGTATAGTCCATGCAGGAAAAATTACAAATGAAAGGGTACTTGCCCTAATGAATGCTGAGTAAGTTCCAATTTAAGATATCACCGGGTTGTCGAACACCCGGTTTTTTTAACCAAAGCTGATCAAATAAAAACAACCACTTATGCAATCCATTCTCGACTTTTTTAGTCTGCATATTGAAATCATTTACATAGTTATCCTTTCCATTTTTTTAGGAATTGAAGTTATTGGCCGGGTGCCAAGTGTGTTACACACACCGTTGATGAGTGGTGCAAACGCCATTCACGGAGTGGTGGTTATTGGCGCAATTATAGTGATGGGTGAGGCACAGCCGGGCAATTATATAGCATTGGTTTTAGGATTTCTGGCTGTGTTACTTGGAACGCTAAACGTTGTAGGTGGATTTGTAGTAACGGATAGAATGCTGGAAATGTTCAAGAACAAAAAGAAGCCTCAAAAACCTGCTACTCCGGATGCAGCATAAGTCTTAAAGAAGACGGATACAAAAATTAAGCCTTCAATTACACAATCAAAAGTTTATCCGCAACAGGTGAGCAAATTATAATAATATGGGAATTCACATACTTTCAATCTGTTATTTAATTGCGTCGGTTACTTTTATTCTTGGCCTTAAAATGTTATCGAGGCCAGATTCTGCACGCAAAGGAAACCTGGTGGCAGCGGCAGGTATGGCCGTCGGTATTTTTGGAACGATATTTTTATATGAGCAGGAAATTGATGGTGAAAAGCATCACTTGCGTAACCTTGTATTGATTTTTAGTGCGCTGACTATCGGTACTATTCTCGGATTTATTTCGGCAAAGAAAATAAAGATGACTGCCATGCCCGAAATGGTGAGTCTTTTTAATGGTATGGGTGGAGCCTGTGCAATGTTGATATCTGTCATTGAATTCAATCATTATTTATTTACTGCTATGCCCGCAGTAGGAGGCGTTATTTTTTTAACACAGGAATTAACCACCGTTTCAATGATTGCAATTGTTGCAGGGTTGGTAATTGGCAGCATATCATTTGCAGGAAGTATTATTGCCTGGGGTAAATTAAGAGGCGTAATAAAAGATGTATCATTTAAGGGGCAAAGGAACCTCAACATGTTTTTATTATTTGTATTAATTTCTGCAGTGGTTCTTTTAGTTGTAAAGACTCCGGTTACCAGTGGAGAAATTGGCGGCTACACATTACCGTTTACAGATGGTTCCAACTCTGCCTGGGCAATTTCTTCTTTTCATATTTATTTATTTTTCGGCATCCTTGCATTGGCATTGGTGTATGGCGTAATGTTCGTTTTTCCGATTGGTGGTGCAGATATGCCGGTAGTTATTTCTTTGCTCAATTCATTTACCGGGGTTGCAGCAGCTTGCGCCGGATTTATGTATAACAACCAGGCTATGTTAACAGGCGGTATTTTAGTAGGTGCTGCCGGTACATTGCTAACCATATTAATGTGTAAGGCAATGAATCGTAGCCTGCTGAATGTAATTATAGGAACATGGGGAGGCAATGCCGGTGCTGCGGCCGCAGGTTCGTCGGAGCAAGGACATTATAAGGAAATTACATTGAGCGATGCCGCCATGGTGATGAGTTATGCAAATAAAGTAATGATCGTACCAGGTTATGGATTGGCGGTTGCGCAAGCTCAACATACCTGTCATGAATTGGAAAAAATATTAGAGGAAAAGGGAGTGGAAGTAAAATATGCGATACATCCGGTGGCTGGCCGTATGCCAGGGCACATGAATGTGTTATTGGCAGAAGCCGATGTGAACTACGAAAAATTATTGGAAATGGAAGATGCCAATGATGAGTTCAAAACCTGCGATGTGGTGTTGATATTAGGAGCAAATGATGTGGTAAATCCTGCGGCAAAAAAAGATCCTGCATCACCAATTTATGGAATGCCGATTCTTGAAGTAGAGCTGGCCAAAACAGTAATCGTAAATAAGAGAAGTATGAAGCCGGGATACGCCGGTATTGAAAATGACCTTTTCTTCCAACCCAAAACCAGCATGTTATTTGGCGACGCAAAAAAAGTATTACAGGATATTATTGCTGAAATTAAGTCTGTGTAATTTTTTGAAGAAATATTAAGTGGTCGTTTTAATTTCGATGATTTTATAGTGAACAATTTTTTTTATGAACCAGTCGGAAGTTTTTCAATTAAGCTTCAGTGGCGTCGCACTCTTGTACATTTTATCAATGAGGAGCAAAATACCAACTCATTAATTTATCCCTTGTTAAGTATAAATCAAAGCCCGGATTCAATCCGGGTATTTTTATGTTTATAACCACTATTGTCCGACAAAAAATATACAATATCGCTACAATTCCTACTGGTTCAATGTTCTAGCCCATCTCCCTTGGAGAGAGCCTGTCCCGATTTTTTCGGGAGGTTGGGGTGAGGTCATTCAGGCGTAGCAAGGAATACAAGAGTTTAGTCGGACAACACTAGTTTATAACCATAAGTTCAATTCGTAATTTTTGTCATGGTTATGTACCATTTCTACCGGTATCATTTTTATTAAAGACTGTTTTGTTATTACACTAACAAACAAATTGCTAACTTAACCCAACGATTGATATTTAATAAAAAAACCTGCAGGTATGAAAGGTCTCATGATGGATTATGCACTTACTACCAATAGTATTGTTGACTATGGTAACAGGGTGTTTCCCCACAAAGAAATAATTACAAGGCTTCCGGACGGCACTCGCCACCAGTACACTTTTCACGATATGTATTTGCGTGTAAAAAAACTCGCCAATGCATTGGTGAATCAACTGAATATAAAGAGGGGAGATAAAGTGGCCACTTTTGCATGGAATCATTATCAGCATATAGAATTATATTATGCCATTCCGGGAGTTGCTGCAGTTTGTCATCCACTTAACATCCGGCTTTCTGGGGAGCAGGTGGAATACATTGTAAATCACGCAGAAGATAAGGTCATTTTTATTGATGCCACATTGGTTCCTTTCTTTGAAAAAATTGTTGCACTTACGCCAATGGTTCAACGCTTTGTGTTGTTAAATGCGCCAGCAAACTTTACCACTACATTACCCAATACAATACACTATGAAGTGTTGATTGCAAATGAACCAGACAATTTTGACTGGCTGCAGGTTGATGAAAATGACGCCTGTGCCATGTGCTATACCAGTGGTACTACCGGTAACCCTAAGGGTGTATTGTATAGTCATCGCTCCACTTATTTACATGCACAGGTTTTAGTAACACCTAATGCATGTAATCTAAGTGCTAAAGACAGGGTCTTGCTGATAGTACCGCAGTTTCATGTAATGGCCTGGGGCTTTCCGTATGTGTGTGTAATGGCTGGGGCCGTAATGATTATGCCTTCCTGTTATTTGCAACCCGCTGCATTGATAGATATAATGCAACAAGAAAAAGTGACGGTGGCAAATGGGGTACCTACTATCTGGCTGGGTATTTACCAGGAGTTGAAAAAAAATCCGCCTGCCCAAAAATTAGTACTGAGAGAATATATTGTTGGAGGCTCAGCACTTCCTTCATCATTGATAAAAGGAATGGAGGAAGACTTTGGTTTAAAAGGCTTGCAAGCCTGGGGATTAACGGAAACATCGCCGCTAGGAACCGCAGGAAGAATTCAACCTTGTCATGATGAACTTTCAGTTGATGAATTGTATAAGATTAGGGCAAAGCAGGGAATAGAGATACCCGGAGTTGAAATAAGGTTAATAAAAGAGGATGGAACAGAAGCTGCAAAAGATGGAACAACTGCCGGTGAAGTGGAGATACGCGGAGCATGGGTGATTAGCAGTTATTATAAAATGGAAGACAATTATGCTTTCTTCACAGAAGATGGATGGTTTAAAACAGGAGATGTGGCAACGATGGACAGTAATGGCTACCTGCAGATAACTGACCGTACGAAGGATTTAATAAAAAGTGGTGGAGAGTGGATATCCAGCGTTGCACTGGAAGTAGCATTGATGGGACACCCTGCAATTACTGAAGCATGTGTTATTGCTATACCTGATGATCGTTGGGTTGAGCGTCCACTTGCCTGTATTGTACTGAATGAGGGCGCTGTTTTTTCAAACGAAGAAATGCAATCTTTTCTGCTGAGAGACTTTGCACATTATCAAATTCCCGAACAATATGTTGTGGTGCCAACGGTTCCAAAAACAAGTGTTGGTAAATTTGATAAAAAAGTTTTAAGAAAGATGTATGCAGATGGTGAATTAAAATAACAATTATTGTTGCTCATGAAATCTATAATCAAATCAAAATCTTTTTATTTTATATAACAAATTCTTGGCAGGTATGGCCATAAGATCATACCGGCCTGCATAAATCAGGTTAGGCATCTTTAACGATTTTATTTTGTAAAACGATTAACCCCTCTTGAAGAATTGCAATATTTTTGCGTTTCAAATAAAATACTAATTGCAGGTTCCCGAATCTCTCATACATGCTTTGTTAACAGCAAAGGGCTTTAATAAAGAAGCCTTTGAAGCAGTGCATGCGTCTGGAAATCAAATCACTTCTATCCGCTTTAATCCATCTAAAATAAAGGATGATTTAATAGATCATTTTTTTGAAGGAAAAATAGAAGAAAAAGTACCCTGGTCTTCGAATGGATATTATCTTACGCAGCGTCCATCCTTTACTGCAGATCCATTATTTCATGCAGGTGCCTATTATGTGCAAGAAGCCAGTAGCATGTTTTTAGAAGAAGCAATCAGGCAGGTGATTGATTTAACACAGCCTTTAAAAGTGCTGGATCTTTGTGCTGCACCCGGCGGAAAATCAACATTAATACAATCTTTAGTAAATGAAAAAAGCCTGCTTGTAAGCAATGAGGTGATTAAAACCAGGGTAAATATTTTGACGGAAAATATTACCAAGTGGGGTGCCGGAAATGTGATAGTGACCAATAATGATCCCAACAATTTTAAACGGCTTCCTGAATTTTTTGATGTGATAATAGTGGATGCACCTTGCAGCGGCAGCGGACTTTTTCGGAAGGATCCACATGCAATTGGTGAGTGGAGCGAACAAAATGTTCAACTATGTAGTCAGCGGCAACACCGGATACTGGCGGATATTTTGCCATCATTAAAAACAGGCGGCATATTAATTTATTCTACCTGTTCTTATTCACAAGAAGAAGATGAAAACATTGTTGACCGGTTGATTGAAGAACATAAATTATCTTCTTTGGAATTGAAACTAAATAATGACTGGGGCATAATAGAAACTAAGTCACCTTTGCATAAAGGATACGGCTATAGGTTTTATCCGGATAAAGTAAAGGGGGAAGGTTTTTTTATTGCAGCATTTAAAAATGGAGAACATAATGTAGCAGATATTTCCGATAGAATCAATAACGAATCAAAAGGCAGGCGAAAACCGGAAAAATCACTTGGAATCGATATCGAAATTCTAAAGTCTTACCTGGATAATACTAATAATTATTTTTACATAATACAAAATGGGGATGTTGTTGCAGTTCCGCAATACCTGGAAAAAGAGTTGTCAATGATTCAATCTGCGCTCTACATAAAAAAGGCTGGCATCAAATTGGGTACTATCATTCGAAATGAATTAATTCCTGATCATGAATTGGCTGTGAGTACCATTCTTTCATCATCCGTAAAACGAATAGATGTTGATAGAGAAACTGCTTTGCAATATTTAAGAAGACAGGAAATAAAGATAGAGCAGGCAAAAAAGGGATGGGCATTATTAACTTATAATAAAATGCCATTGGGCTGGGTAAAGGTTTTGCCTAACAGGATTAATAACTATTATCCAAAAGACTGGCGTATTCTCAATAAATAAAACTGGGATAAATTAATTCATCTTCATTAAATCTGGTTGTACAAATTGAATGATAACTTATTAATATATTCTTTTAAAAGTATAGTTAAACTATGTTTCCGTTTGGACAATCGTGTGACTAACCAACAAATTTTCTCATCTTTGCGTTGAAAAAAATATAGGTATGAAGCGTTTAATTTTTGTATTATTTTCTTTCCCGTTATTTGTTTGCGCACAAAATAATCCATTGATTGTTGAAGGTGTTTCGCCTGCTTTGTATTTAACGCATACAGTTGTGCCCAAAGAGAATTTTTATAGTATAGGCCGCATTTATAATATCAGTCCAAAAGAAATTGCACCGTTCAATAATCTTGTAATGGAAAATGGATTGAACCTTAACCAGGTAATAAAAATTCCATTATCAGAAAGTAATTTTTTGCAAGAAGGAAATGCTGCAGAAGATGAAGTATTGATACCCGTTTATCATACCGTAAAAGAAAAGGAAGGTCTATATCGAATTGGCGTTAATTATAATAATGTTCCTGCAGAATCAATTGTAAAGTGGAATCACTTAAAATCAACGGCTGTCCCCAATGGAACAAAATTAATTGTAGGATATCTTAAAGTGAAAAAAGGCCTGTCGAGCCTTGCAACTATGGCTACTACGAAACCTGCAGATGACGTTGCAAAAAAAATGGACGCAGTTGAAAAGCCTGTTGCTGAAAAGCCGCAAGTTGTAACTGTTGCTAAAACAATAACCCCGATTGTAAAACAAACGGAACAAGTTGTAAACGAACCTGTAAAAAAAACTCCGGAGCCTGTTGTGACAACCCCGGAGAATGCTGTGAAAAAAGTTGCTACATCCAGGAAGAATTTTAACGGTGGCGTATTTAAATCAGATTTTGAAAAACAAACTCAAACCAGCAACCTAAAAGCTGAGACCGGTGAAGCGGGTACTTTTAAAAGTACAAGTGGCTGGGAAGATGGAAGATATTATTGTTTACATAACACTTCAAGTCCGGGTACAATCATAAAAATTACCAATAATAGTACCGGCAAAAATGTTTATGCAAAAGTGTTGGATGTAATTCCGGACATGGCTCAGAATAACGGCCTGGTAATCCGACTGAGCAATGCAGCGGCTGATGAATTAGGAGCAGGAGATGCTAAGTTCAATTGCACATTGAGTTATTCTAACTAAATCAATGGTATCAAATATCATAAAATAAAAACCTCCCAACTTAAAGGCTGGGAGGTTTTTTATTTTATACAGTATAAGTATTATGGAAAAATTCCTAATTCAGCATAGGTAGTAGCTACTTTGTTAATGGCGCTTACATATGCGGCTGTACGCATATCTGGTATCTCATCATTTTCCAACCATATTTCCATTATTTCTCTCGTTGCGCTTATCATCGTTTCTTCCAGGCCGCTGTGAACCAGATCAACTTCATCTGCTCCATGTAAAATAAATGATCTTTCTTTTTCACTAACAGATTTGCCACTCAATTCTTCTATCTGGCCAAGTATCCGGGAATTCATATTTTCATCAAATCTTTTTGCCATCCTGCCATATCTTACGTGGCTCAGGTTTTTCAACCACTCAAAATAACTAACAGTTACACCACCTGCATTCAGGTACATATCAGGTACACATAAAATTCCTTTTTCGATAAATACTTCATCTGCATCTGGAGTACAAGGGCCATTGGCCGCCTCACCGATAATTTTTGCTTTTACTCTTTGAGCATTGTCAATATTGATCACGTTTTCAAGCGCAGCGGGAATCAAAATGTCACACTCAAGTTCCAGCGCATCTGTATTTATAGCCAGGTTAGTTGCACCAGGAAAGTTTAAAATGGTGCCCGTTTTTTTACGATGTTGAAATACTTCTTCTTCATTTAAGCCATGTGCATTGTATATAGCACCTTCATATTCTGCCAGGCAAATTACCTTGGATCCATGTTCTCTAAAGAACTTTGCTGTATGGTATCCTACATTTCCTAACCCCTGCACAACTACAGTTTTACCAACAACACCTATTGGCATTCCCAGTTTTTCCATTACCTGAGGCATGTTGCAAACTTCCCTTATGCCAAAAAAAACACCCAGGCCTGTTGCTTCTTTTCTACCTCTTACACCGCCCTGAGTAATTGGCTTTCCCGTTACACAGCCTGCACCATCAATTTCTCCGGGTTTTAAGGAAGTATAGGTATCAACAATCCACGCCATTTCTCTTTCACCGGTTCCATAATCGGGTGCTGGCACATCAATACCAGGACCGATAAAGTTTTTCTTTACCAATTCCGATGTATATCGACGGGTTATCTTTTCTAATTCGTACTCAGAATATTTTTTGGGATTAATTTTTATACCGCCTTTTGCTCCACCAAATGGCACATTAACAATGGCGCATTTGTAAGTCATTAATGCAGCGAGGGCCATTACTTCATCCTGGTTTACCTCTTCGCTAAAGCGGATACCCCCTTTGCAAGGTGATTTATGTTGGCTGTGTTGAACCCGGTATGCCTCCATCACTTCAATGGTTCCATCATCCCGCTTTATTGGGAAACGCATTCTGTAAACACTATTACAGGCCTTAATTTGTTCAAGGGTACCTACATCCCATTTGGTAAAACGGGCGGCCTTGTCAAAGCTTTGACCAACGCTATGGAAAAAGCTATAAGATTGTTGTACTGACATAGATTATTTTTAATTAGCAATCGTTTTAAAATAGCAACTGGCAAGTAGCTAAGAAAGAAAATGGTATGGGCCGTGTTAATAACGGCGAGGTATTAAATTTATTCTATAACCGGACGACAGGATAATTGTTATTGTTTGTCTTCTATTTTACTAATCTTCCTGTCGATACTAATAAGATATAAAAAAAGCCCGGCCAATATGGTAAGGCAAATTGCAAGCACCACATAAATTTTTCCGTTGCTCCTCATCCCAGATTCAACCACGTCATTGTTTTGTGCAAATAACGGGCTGCTTACAAATAAGCCACTTAACAATAACAGTAAACTATAAAGGCTATTCCGCATTGATTAAATTTTTATCTCTTATTAAGTATATTCTTATATACAAAGTACTGATCCAAACTCCCAATAAAGTCCAGCCGATAACTGCAGGCCAGAAAACCATTCGCATCGTTGGATCCAGGTCCGCACCGTTTAGGCCGGGATTACCTTCTACACCTTTACCACCCGGGTGAAGCGATTCAACCATCCTTGGTAAAATCATTATCAATGGTAAATAAATAAAATAGGCGAAAATATTATAAACTGCACTTACTCTTGCACGCTTGTCAATATCAGGAATGGCATTTCTTAAAACCAGGTAAGCAAAATAAATAAGTAAGGCAATTGCAACACCAATTTGTTTTGGATCATTGCTCCACGGTTCGCCCCAGGTAAATGTAGCCCAGATAGAACCTGTAATAAGTCCAAGTACGCCCATTAAGATCCCTGTTTTTGCAAAGGCTTCAGCATAAATGTCATGTTTAAGATCAGGCTTGCGCAAGTATAAAATAGAATAAATAAGGGAAATGGTTAACAGAACAATTTGTCCGAACCACATCGGTACGTGAAAGAACAAGTTCCGGATGGTTTCTTTGAGGTTGCCAATGTCGGGAACTTTAATTAAAAAGCCCGCAATAAATGTGTAAAACAATAATACGGCTCCAAATATTTTCCACCAACTCTTTCGCATTTTAATAATATTGATGCAAAATTAGGGGAAAGGAACTGTCATCCAAATAGTAAATTTTTTCTTTGAAAGTTATGGCTGTTATTAAAAGGCTAAAATATTTAAACGCGGCTGTTATTAATCTTTCCATAAAAAAGGAAACAATATAATAGATAGCGCCACTACCATAATATCCAAACCTATAATTAGCAGCGATAGTTGCAACAATGCACCATCACGGAAAATTTCGCCAAATGCACTCTTTGATAACCGGGTTAATAAAAGTAATTGGGGTATAATTAATGGAAAACCAAGAATGGCCATTAATGCCGCATTTTGCTGTGCTTTGGCAGCAATGGCAGCAAGTAAAGTAAAAACCAGGCTAAGGCTAATACCTCCAACACATACAATCACAATAAACCTGGGCGTATCAACCAAAGGGTTTTTTAGTAAAATGAAAAATAAACCAAGGCTTAGTAAACACATCAATAACATAAGGATGATGTTATAAATAAGTTTTGCTATAATGAATTCCCTGGCGCCTGCTATTGTATAGAAATAAAGCATACGTCCCCGACTTTCCTGCAGGAAACTTTTTGCAACAGCATTTACACAAACAAAAACTTGTATCACCCAAAATAAGCCGTTCCAAATTTCACCATCAGGATTGTTGATAGTTAGTTTAATTACAAATATGGTAGAAGCCACATATAAGAGGATTCCAAAAAAGCTATGTTGTTGCCTTAATTCCAGCAACAAGTCTTTTTTTAGTAATGCATAAATTGTTTTAATCATTAAAACCACTTTATAAATTATTGCTCAGTGCTTTTTTGTGAGAAGTGTACATTCCGAAAAGACTCGTTTTTTTTTGTTTAATAATAAATCATCAATGAACGAAAAATATTAACATCTGCCAATTTGATATTTACTATTTATTTTGTGCACAATAGCGGCAACGGGGTTCATATAAATCTTTTTCCCCTAGTAAAAACTGGCCTTCAGTTGCGGATTTGCGATAACTGAAATTGGCAATATTACCACATTGAACACAAATGGCATGCAACTTAGTTATATAATCCGCAATTGCTAACAGATTGGGCATTTGGCCAAATGGTTTTCCTGTGTAATCCATATCCAGGCCAGCAACAATTACCCTGATACCTCTCAGTGCCAGCTGTTCACAAACCATTGCAATTTCTGCATCAAAAAATTGAGCTTCATCAATTCCCACTACATCTGCATCCTGGGCCATTAATAATATATTCTGCGAATTACTTACTGGCGTACTCTGAATATAATTAGTATCATGACTCACAATTTTTATTTCATCATATCTTGTGTCCATCGCCGGCTTAAAAATTTCAGCTTTCAAATTTGCAATCTTTACACGCTTTAACCTCCTTATCAGTTCTTCCGTTTTACCGCTAAACATACTGCCGCAAATCACCTCAATCCAGCCCCGCCGCTCGCCTGAAAAACCTGGTTCAATAAACATTTATATATTTTTTTTAGAATTGAGTTAGTAACTTTATTGGGATAATTGCAAAGATTACTGTTTTGAAGCATTAGTCAAAACTAAATTTCTTTCTGAATTGTAAATCATAAACTAATAGTGTTTTATATGGAGAGAGTGGAAACACTTTTGCAAAAGTTGCAACAACAGGTTAAAGAAAAACTGGAAATAGACCAGCTCTTGGTAACAGTGCAAATGCTGCAGCATGAGTTATTGCATCTTCAGGGTAATCCAAAGAAGCCTGATAAAAATGCCATTGTTGTTTCTATGCCTGTGAACAATTTTGCACAACAAAATAATGTTACAACGAAAGTGGATTATGTTAAGGTTAGTGAAGAAAAAACTGTTGAAGTTTTGCAGGTAAATGAAGATGACATTGCCGCAGAACTGGATGAATTAAAAAGAAATGCTTCTGTGATGCAACAGTTCAGTGGGAAAACTAAACCGCCGCTATTTTTTGATACAACGGATGAGGAAATACCTACTCTGGCTCACCAGGATATTAGCTATACAAAAGAAGTTAACCAATCAGTTGAAAGTGAAATCGCTTCTTTAAATGACCGGTTAAAAGAAATAAAAATTGAAATAAGTGAAAAATTAACTGATCAACCTGTAAAGGATTTGAAGAAAGCAATTGGTATAAATGATCGGTTCTTGTATATTAATGATTTGTTTAGAGGTGATGAGGCGATGTACGAAAGAAGCATTAAAACGATCAATAGTTTTTCAATTTGGGCCGAAGCAGAATATTGGATTCGCAGGGAATTAAAAACAAAACTGGGTTGGTCGGATGATGATGACACTGTAAAGCAGTTTGATCAATTAGTTAAAAGACGATTTTCCTGAATAAACTGAATTATTTTTTTACTGGCTCCCTTGTGTGCATACACGAAATTCCTGGCAATTTTTCCCCGCCTGATTATTTGTTCTTTGTCTTCAAAAAGTTCATTTAGAACTTTTTCCAGGTGCAAGGTGTTTTCAACGGTTATAGCACCACCACATGCTACCAGGTCAACAGCTTCAATATATTTTTCGAATTCTGGCCCATATATTACGGGCTTGCCATATACAGCAGCCTCCAAAACATTGTGTACACCTTCGGCGCCGAAAGCACCGCCAACAAAGGTTATCGTGGCATAATGATAAAGCCGCGACAGCATGCCAATATTGTCTATAATTAGTACATTATGTAGAATGTTTTCTTCCTCGGCGATATGTTCTCCTAAAGCTAGCCGCTCAATATTTTTTCCTGTAAGCTCTGAAAAAAATATACATCCGGGAAATTCTTTTCTAACATCGGCCAGGCTTTCTTCATCTATTTCGTGTGGAGCAATTACAAATCGAATGTCTGGATTTGCATGCATATAATGAGCTAGTCCGGCTTCATCATCTTCCCAGGTACTACCGGCAACTATCACTTCATAGTTACCACAAAATTTTTCCACCAATGGAATGGGTTCAAATTTTTCAACGATATCTATTACCCTGTCAAACCGCGTGTCACCGTTTACCAGTACATTTTTATGAGTGCCTACAGAAGACAAAAGCTGCTTTGATTGTTCATTCTGCACAAAAAACTGGGTAAAACATCCAAGCATTTTTTTCCACATATTACCATACCATTTAAAGAATGGCTGCCCTTCCCGGAAAATGCCTGAAATCAACAACACGGGAATATTTCTTCTTTTTAATTCTTCCAGGTAATAAAACCAGTATTCATATTTAACCCATAATACCAAGGTAGGGTTAATCAAATTAATAAATTTTTTGGCATTTTTTTTTCCGTCAAACGGAAGATAAAAAACGTAATGGGCACCTTCATATTTCTTCATCGCATCATAACCTGACGCAGAAAAAAAAGTGAGCAATATTTTTATTTTGGGGTGAGATTGTTTTAAGTTTTCAAGTACGGGTCTTCCTTGTTCAAATTCGCCAAGGCTTGCACAATGCATCCATACCAGCTCGGGGTTATCACCCGAATCCTCTCTTTTTAGTTGCTTTTTTATAGCAGAGAAAATATGCTTTCTTCCATCAATACCTGCTTTTGCCTTGCTATTAAATAAATAGGCTATTCTAAAACCAAGGGCATATAATTTAAGGAATATGATATATAGAAATTTACTCAAGGCTTATTTTTATACAAATCTAACAGCAAATTTCCGATCTGCTATACATTGGATGAATGCCCTTTTGAATATTGGTTCTCAACCCTGAAACCCTATCTTTGCATCCGTAAAAAAAGGAATATATGAGACCATTGCAAATGGTAGATACAAAAACTCAATACCACAAAATTAAGGCGGATGTAGATGCTGCAGTGATTGGGGTATTGGAGAGCTCTATGTTTATTGGCGGTAAAGTAGTGAATGATTTTGCTGAAAATCTTGCCGCATATAATGGTGTTAAATATGTAATTCCTTGTGCAAATGGAACAGATGCACTTCAGATAGCTCTGATGGCACTGGATTTGCAACCGGGCGATGAAGTAATTACACCTTCATTTACATACATAGCAACTGTAGAAGCTGCAGCAATACTAAAGTTGCAACCCGTATTTGTTGAGGTTGACAGGCAAACTTTTTGCATGGATCCTGACGCTTTGGAAAAAGCAATTACACCCAAAACAAAAGCTATTATTCCGGTGCATTTATATGGCCATGCTGCAGACATGGAAAAAATAATGCAGATAGCTAATAAATACAATTTGTATGTAATTGAAGATAATGCACAGGGTATCGGTTGCGATTACACGTTTAGTAGCGGAACTGTGCAAAAAACAGGAGGAATTGGCCATATTGGATGTACATCTTTTTATCCAAGTAAGAACCTTGGGGCATACGGAGACGGTGGGGCAATATTCACCAATGATGAATCGTTAGTAGAAAAGTTAAAGAAAATAGCCATTCATGGACAAAGCAAAAGGTACTATCATGACCTAGTGGGCTGTAATTCAAGATTGGATGCAATTCAGGCTGCGGTGCTCGACATAAAACTGAAACATCTTGATGAATACAATGCAGCACGAAGAAAGGCTGCAGATTATTATGACCTCGGCTTTGCAAAATCGGAGCAAATAATTACTCCGTTCAGAGCTGGCAATTGTAAACATGTATTTCATCAATACACCCTCGTATTGAATCAGGAAACTGGCAACTCGAATAAAAGGGATGGCTTAAATCAGTTTCTTGCAGAGAGAGGTATTCCCTCTATGATATATTACCCGGTTCCTTGCCATAAACAAAAAATGTTTGAATCTTTGGGAGGAAATAAATATGATTTGCCGGTGACTGACTGGCTTACCGAAAGGGTAATTTCCTTACCAATTCATACTGAATTAGATAAAGAACAACAGGATTTTATTATATCAAATGTATTAGCATATTTAAATTAAAAATTACAATGAAAATCGCAGTAATCGGAACAGGCTATGTAGGATTAGTAACAGGTACTTGTTTTGCTGAAACAGGTAATAACGTTATTTGTGTAGATATCGACAAAACTAAAGTTGATAAACTATCAGGCGGAACAATAACCATATATGAACCCGGTCTTGAGAAAATTTTTCTTCGGAATCAAAAAGAGGGTCGTTTACAATTTACCACTTCACTGGTTGATGGTATTAAAGATGCAGAAGTTGTTTTTCTTGCATTACCTACTCCTCCCGGCGAAGATGGAAGCGCTGATTTAAAATATATTTTAGGTGTTGCCAAAGATTTGGGTGCACTGATAGCAGCAGATGATTATAAGGTAATCATTGATAAAAGTACAGTGCCCGTTGGTACCGCAGATAAGGTAAAACAAACCATACTTGATAATGGCGGTAAACTGGAATCTTTTGACGTAGTAAGTAACCCGGAATTCTTACGGGAAGGTGTAGCTGTAGACGATTTTATGAAACCGGATAGGGTTGTAATTGGTACTTCTTCTGAAAAGGCTACAAAAATATTAAAGGATTTATATGCTCCATTTGTACGCCAGGGAAACCCGGTGATTTTTATGGACGAAAAAAGTGCGGAACTAACCAAATATGCGGCTAACTCTTTTCTTGCCACAAAAATTACATTTATGAATGAAATTGCCCAGCTATGCGAATTACTGGGTGCCGATGTGGATATGGTGCGAAGAGGTATTGGTAGCGATGATCGTATTGGAAGAAGGTTCTTATTTCCAGGTATTGGTTATGGTGGAAGCTGCTTTCCAAAAGATGTACAGGCACTGGCCAAATCATCAACAGAAGTTAACTACCAGTTTAAAATATTAGACGCCGTAATGGATGTAAACGAAAAGCAAAAACTTCATTTACTACCAAAAATAAAGGCATATTTTAAAGATGGGCTTAAAGGGAAAAAAATTGCGTTATGGGGTTTGGCATTTAAACCTAATACCGATGATATTCGTGAGGCGCCGGCCTTGTACATTATTGATGCATTATTGGCAGAAGGTGCAACTGTAGCCACTTTTGACCCAGAAGCTATGAAAAATGTAAAGCAAATTGTAGGCGATAAAATTACATTTGTAGAAAGTCAGTATGATGCTTTGGAAGATGCAGATGCATTGGTTATCGCTACAGAATGGAGCGAATTCAGAACACCTGATTTTGAAAGGATAATTTCAAAATTAAAGAACAAAGCTATTTTCGATGGTAGAAATTTGTTTGATCTAAATCAAATGGAAAAACTTGGATTTCATTATGTGAGCATTGGAAGGAAAGTAGTTAATCCGTTGTAGGAATTGATTAACTTTTTATCAGAATTTTTTAACTGAAACATGTAAGTATTTTATGAGTGAAAATATAAATGAAGCGTCTGCTAAAGAGCCGGTTTCTAAAAAAAGTGGAGGAAGAATCCTGATTACCGGTGCTGCTGGTTTTCTGGGGTCTCATCTGTGCGACCGGTTTATTAAAGAAGGTTTCCAGGTAATTGGAATGGATAATTTAATTACAGGTGACTTGAAAAATATTGAGCATCTGTTTAAATTGAAGGAGTTTGAATTTTATCATCACGATGTTTCAAAATTTATTCATGTGCCGGGTGAACTGGATTATATACTCCATTTTGCTTCACCTGCAAGTCCGATAGATTATTTAAAAATTCCAATTCAAACTTTAAAAGTAGGCTCCCTGGGTACGCACAATTGCCTGGGACTTGCTTTGTCAAAAAAGGCAAGAATACTCGTAGCAAGTACCAGTGAAGTTTATGGTGATCCAACGGTTCATCCACAAACTGAAGCCTATTGGGGAAATGTTAACCCGGTTGGGCCAAGGGGAGTATACGATGAAGCTAAGCGTTTCCAGGAAGCTATCACGATGGCTTATCATACGTTTCACCAATTAGAAACCAGGATCATCAGAATATTTAATACATATGGTCCACGTATGCGACTAAACGACGGACGTGCATTACCGGCATTTATTGGCCAGGCACTTAGAGGTGAAAACCTTACTGTATTTGGAGATGGTAGCCAAACCCGAAGTTTTTGTTACGTTGATGATTTAGTTGAGGGAATATATCGGTTATTAATGAGCGATCATTCGCAACCTGTTAACATTGGTAACCCCGATGAGATTTCACTAAAAGAATTTGCTGAAGAAATTATTAAATTAACCGGCACCGATCAAAAGATCGTTTACATGCCATTGCCTACGGATGATCCAAAACAACGTCGGCCTGATATTACAAAAGCTAAAGAAATACTGGATTGGCAACCGAAAGTGAACAGGGCAGAAGGATTGAAAATAACGTATGACTATTTTAAATCTCTTCCAAAGGAAGAGCTATACAAATTACCAAAGGAATTTACCCGAAAAGCCTCAGCCTGATTTAGAATTATTAGATAATCGATTGACTGTGATTTTATAATTTTGATTACGAAACCAGTGGATAATGGAATGGAACTTAAAAAAATAATTGACAACGATTTAAAAGGAGCTTCCCCAGATTTAGGAGTTTAAAGAAATGTATAAAGATTTAATAGCTAAAAATAAAACGCTTGCTGTTATTGGGCTTGGATATGTGGGATTACCCATTGCTTTGGAGTTTGCAAAAAAGTTAAAGGTGATTGGTTTTGATATCAACGCAAAGCGTGTTGAAATGATGCGTAACCAAATTGATCCAAGTAAGGAACTTGAACCGGAAGCATTTGAAGGATGTGATATTGAATTTACAAATGACCTTGAAGTTCTAAAAAAAGCTAACTTTTTTATAGTGGCAGTTCCTACACCTGTAGATGAACACAACACGCCCGATCTTGTGCCTGTGCAACGTGCAAGCGAAACTATTGGAAAAGTTATTAAAGAAGGTGATTATGTTGTGTTTGAAAGTACCGTATATCCCGGTTGTACTGAAGAAGACTGTTTACCAATTATTGAAACCTTGTCGGGCTTAACAAATATTGAGCATTTTAAAATAGGCTATTCCCCAGAGCGAATAAACCCGGGAGATAAAGAGCATACACTGGCAAAAATTATAAAAGTAGTAAGTGGTTGCGATGAAGAAAGCCTGGATGTAATTGCTAAAGTGTACGAGTTGGTTGTAACTGCTGGTGTACATAGGGCTTCCAGTATTAAAGTGGCCGAAGCGGCAAAAATAATTGAGAATACTCAGCGTGATCTGAATATAGCGTTGATGAATGAACTGTCTATTATTTTTGATAAAATGAATATTAATACTTATGAAGTGCTTGCAGCCGCAGGAACCAAATGGAATTTCTTAAAATTTCACCCCGGATTAGTGGGTGGACATTGTATTGGAGTAGATCCTTATTACCTCACTTACAAATCGAGAGAGCTTGGATATAATAGCCAGGTAATTTTAGCCGGTCGTGTAATCAATGATGGTATGGCCGGTTATGTGGCAAAAAAAATATTGCAGCATATCATTAAGAACAATGGAAACATTAAGGATGCTAAAGTGTTGGTAATGGGTGCAACTTTCAAAGAAAATGTGAGTGATATCAGGAACAGTAAAGTTGCCGATGTTGTAAAAGAATTGAAGTCATTTTCTCTAAATGTTGATTTGATAGATCCACACGCTTCCAGTGCCGAATTACAACATGAATACGGACTAAAACTTGCAGAAAATACCGGAACTGATTATGACGCCGTGTTAATTGCTGTTCCTCATAGCGATTACAAATCATTAGATGATGGTTATTTTTCGGAGATAACAAAACAACATGCCTTGATTGCCGATTTAAAAGGCACATACAGAAATGTTATTCAAAGCAGAGCTTACTGGAGCTTATAAATGAATGTGACAATTCAATTTTTAATATAGATTCTTCTACATAAGTTTATTACATGATAAACAAATTTCATACAAAAGACATTTCCAACACTTCTTTTTTAATAACGGGTGGCGCAGGTTTCGTAGGTGGACACATAGCCGAATATTTATTACAGCATGGTGCGAAAAAAGTAAGGGTGTTGGATAACATGGTTAACGGATTTCAAACAAATCTTGACATACTATCAAAATATTCAGCCTTTGAATTTATTGAAGGCGATATTAGAAATGCAGATACCTGCATGCAGGCTTGCACCGGAATAGATTATGTTAGTCACCAGGCTGCACTCGGTTCGGTACCAAGATCCATCAAAGAGCCAGTTTATTTTAATGACGTAAACGTAGGTGGATTTGTAAATATGTTGAAAGCGGCGGTAGATAATAATATCAGTCAGTTTGTTTATGCTTCATCCTCATCAGTGTATGGTGATGACCCAACTTTGCCAAAAATGGAAAGCAGGGTAGGGAAATGTTTATCGCCTTATGCCGCAACCAAAAAAACAAATGAGTTGTATGCCCAAATTTTTGCTGATGTATATGGTCTAAAAATTATGGGTTTTCGTTACTTCAACATTTTCGGACCTCGCCAGGATCCGGATGGAGCCTACGCTGCCGTAATTCCGCTGTTTGTAAAAGGGATCATGAAAGAGACACCTGTTTACATAAATGGCGACGGGGAACAAACACGTGATTTTACATTTGTTGATAATGCTGTGCAGGTAAATGTAAAAGGAATGCTATCTGAAAATCCTGAAGCAGTCAATAAGGTTTACAATGTTGCAGTAGGAGAAAGTTTTTCAGTTAACTATTTATATAATGCTTGCAAAGAATATCTCAATAGCGAATTTGCAGCAACATACCGGGAGCCAAGAGCCGGCGATATTAGAAATTCATTGGCCGATATTTCGTTGGCTAAAGAATTGTTGAGATACCAACCCACCAAAAAATTTGAAGATGGCCTGAAAGAAACTATCCTGTTTTTTAAAGCGTTGTATTCTGTTCCAGCTTAATATTATAACAATAGATCGGCCAGTACTTTAATTTAAAGTCATTAGCTTCGCAAAATTATAAATTGTTGAAAAAATATCTATTTATCAAATGCCAATTATAAAGACGGAATTACCTGGCCTGGTTATTTTTGAACCTGTAATATACAATGATCAGCGAGGGTATTTTTTTGAAAGTTATAATGAAAATGTTTTTATTGAGGCTGGAATTCATATAAAGTTCGTACAGGATAACCAGGCACAATCTACTTATGGAGTTATTAGGGGATTACATTATCAACTTGCTCCCTATGCTCAAACAAAATTAATCCGCGTTTTGCAGGGTAGTATCCTTGATGTAGCTGTTGACATAAGAAAAGGTTCACCAACTTATGGCAAAGTTTTTTCTATTGAATTAAGCGCTGAAAATAAAAAGCAATTGATGGTTCCAAAAGGATTTGCACATGGCTATTCGGTGTTAAGTGACACTGCTGAAGTGATGTATAAATGCGATGCTTTTTATAATAAACAGAGCGAAGGTGGATTGTTATATAACGATCCGGCTTTGGCAATTGATTGGATGATTCCTGCGGAGAAAGCAATTGTTGCTGAAAAAGACCAGGTGCATCCTGTGCTTGATAATTGCATTAATAATTTTGTATTTGAAGGTTAATCTTCCAACCTTCTAAATCCTACATCTTCATGCAGAAAACAATATTAGTTACAGGCGCCAATGGTCAATTAGGAAATGAAATAAAACAATTATCTACATTGTTTACGGGCTATGATTTTCTATTTACCACCAGGCAGGAACTTTCTATAGAAGAGAATGACTCAGTTGCTCAATTTTTTGAAACACATAAAATTGATTGCTGCATCAATTGTGCGGCATATACTGCAGTTGATAAAGCTGAAACTGAAACAGCATTGGCATTCCGGGTAAATGGGGATGCTGTAGGAAACCTTGCAACAATCTGCAAAAATTACAATGCCCTTTTCATTCATATTTCGACGGATTATGTTTTTGATGGTTCTGCAACATCTCCTTACAAAGAAGATCATCCGGTAAGCCCGGTTAATTTATATGGTGCTTCCAAATTAAAAGGAGAGCAATTGGCAATGGCTAATAACCCTGATGCTATCATCATACGTACTTCCTGGGTGTATGCTGCATATGGAAATAATTTTGTAAAAACTATGTTGCGGTTGATGAAGGAAAGAGAAAGCATAAATGTGGTAAGCGATCAACAGGGCTGCCCAACTTTTGCGGCGGATCTTGCAATAGTAGTTATGAAAATGGTAACTTATTTAAAGTGCAGTCCAATGGCGGTAAATAGCCTTGGTTTGAAATCAAACATATTCCACTATTCAAACGCCGGCATTACAAATTGGTTTGAATTTGCTGTTGCAATAAAAGAGTTATCGGGAAGTAATTGCCAGGTAAATCCTATCTTAACATCGGCTTATCCAACACCCGCAAAGCGGCCGGCATATTCTGTAATGGATACCGAAAAAATTCAGGAAACGTTTCAGCTTACAATTCCGTTCTGGAAAGACAGTTTGCAAAAGTGTATCACCACATTAACAAAATAGCCATCAAAAATTAATTGTTTTTGACGATGCTATCTTGGCTTATTCATTGCTGGTTTCATATCATGATTACGAATAAATACCAGCTTACTGCCACCTTTTTCCGTTTCTCTTTTATCAATTTCAAACTGGGGCAACGATTTAATAAGTGGCGTTAGTTTAGAAAAGCCATAGTTACGTGGATCAAAATTGGGTTGTTTTTTTAGCAGCAGGTTCCCAACATCACCCAAAAATGCCCATCCGTTTTCATCGGCAAGATCCTCTATTGTTGTAGCAATTAAATAAAGGGTTTCTTTATTCATCTTGTCAAAAGAGGCCTTTGGTTTTGGCGGGGCTTTTGTTCGTGGTTTGTTGTTATTACTTGTTTCTTCCTCTTCTGCTTCTTCTTCGGGCACTGCAATAATTTCCATATAAATAAATTTATCACAGGCCACTATAAAAGGATTAGGTGTCTTCTTTTGACCAATGCCAAAGACTTTCATACCTGCCTCACGCAACCGGGTAGCCAATCTTGTGAAATCGCTATCGCTCGAAATAATACAAAAGCCATCTACTTTTCCAGAGTATAAAATATCCATCGCATCAATAATTAATGCGCTGTCGCTTGAATTTTTTCCTGAAGTGTAACTGTATTGTTGAATCGGTGTAATTGCATTTTCAAGTAAAACACCTTTCCAACCGGAAACAGTTGGTTTGGTCCAGTCTCCATAAATTCTTTTAAAAGTGGGGGTGCCGTATTTGGTGATTTCTTCCATCACTCCCTTTACATTACTGTAAGGCACATTGTCTGCATCTATCAAAACTGCCAGGCGTATATCTTTCTGAAAATCCATTACACAATATAATGAATTTATTTACGAGCCGCCAATGCATCTGCGATTATAAAATCTTTTATTTGCAGTAAACAGCTAATCTGCAATTATAAATTATTATATTCGCAGCAAAGTTTTAAAACCAGACCATCTATGAACATAGGGAAATTCAAAGCCGGTACATTTAAAAAGCAGTACGGATATAGCAGCTTTTCACCGGAAATGATGAACCACGACTGGTTGGTTGACAGCGCAAAAATAAATAACCTGTTAAGTGAGGCGGATAGAAAATTGGGCGAACTCAACGCCTTTTCTATGCTGATACCTGATGTGGACTTTTTTATAAAAATGCACATCACCAAAGAAGCTACTAAAAGCAGCCGGATTGAAGGAACACAAACCAGCATAGAGGAAGCACTTCAAAACGAAGAAAATATTAATCCGGAAAGAAGAGACGACTGGCAGGAAGTACACAATTACATTGAAGCAATGAACTATGCCATTGGCCAGTTAGAAAAGCTACCAGTCAGTAACCGGTTGCTGCGGCAAACGCATAAAAAATTATTGCAGGGTGTAAGGGGTAAGCAAAAAATGCCTGGTGATTTCAGAACCAGCCAAAACTGGCTTGGTGGCGCTTCGCTGAAAGATGCGGCTTTTATTCCGCCTCACCACGATGAATTGCCCGACCTGATGAGTGACCTGGAAAAGTTTTTAAATAACGATGAACTACAGGTGCCGCCATTGATACGCATTGCCCTGGCGCACTACCAATTTGAAACCATTCACCCGTTTTTAGATGGCAACGGAAGGTTGGGCAGGTTATTAATTACCTTATATCTTGTAAGCAATAAGATTATCAATAAACCGGCATTGTACCTGTCAGATTTTTTTGAAAGAAACCGGGAACTGTATTATGATAGCCTTACCGCAGTGCGGTCAAAAAGCAGCCTGGATAAATGGATTACATTCTTTTTGGTGGGGGTGCTGGAAACTGCACAAAACTCTATCGAAACATTTAATGCCATCATTAAACTAAGGCAGCAGGTAGAAGAAAAGAAAATAATAACATTGGGCAAAAGGGCTCCTATGGCAATGAACCTGGTTCGTTACCTGTACAGTAAACCAATTGTTGACACGAACGAAATAGCGGCAGCCCTTGAAGTAAACATTTCGACAGCACATCGATTGGTGCAGGACTTTGAAAAATTGCAAATACTGATTGAGCAAACCGGCTATAAGCGAAACCGGGTATTTGTATTTGAAGATTACATTAAATTGTTCAGGTGATTGATTAGTTGCTTTATTGTTGTTTGTCAATTTATACTGCTCAAAAAACTCCCCTTGGGGTTGGGGTCTTCAGATTGTTTACCTTCGCAGATATGCAATTATTCAATTTTACAAGTAAGATAATCATCACCTGCAGCAATCGGTTGTCGCCCTATTTGCAGCAGGAAATTCTTGAGTTGGGATTTAAACCCGTTCGGGTATTCAAAACCGGGGTTGAGTTAAATGGTAATCTACAGGATTGTATCCGGCTCAATTTAAATTTACGTTGCGCCAGCCAGGTATTGTTTTCTATTCACGAATTCAAAGCATTCAATGCGGATGAATTATACAAGAATTTATTAGATTTTGAATGGGAAGATATCATACCGGCTACGGGCTTTTTTTCTATCACCAGCAACGTTGATAACGATACGATCAATAATTCATTGTTTGCGAATGTAAAAGTAAAAGATGCAATTGTGGATCGCTTTAGGGATAAAACCGGGCAGCGTCCAAACTCAGGACCGGTTCTTGATAAAACGGTCGTTCATTTATATTGGAAAGAAGAAAATGCAGAAATATTTATAGATACTTCCGGCGAAACTTTATCCAAACATGGTTATCGGAAAATTCCGGGAAAGGCACCTATGTTGGAAGCATTGGCAGCGGCGACAATTATTGCCACCAAGTGGGATAGACAATCTCCTTTTATCAATCCAATGTGCGGTTCTGCTACACTTGCCATTGAAGCTGCTATGCTGGCAACAAACCGGCGGCCAGGTTTATACCGCTCCAATTATGCGTTTATGCATTTGGTGGGATATACAACAGAAATGTACCAGTTTGAAAATAAGTTGCTGGAGCAACAAGTGGTGGATGTACCGGGACTAAAAATTATCGCAACTGATATTAGTCCCGATGCCATTAATATTTCAAAAATAAATGCAGGGGCAGCCGGCGTTGCCGACCTGATGGAATTTGCAACAGGCGATTTTGAAATTACTGTTATTCCTGAGGATCAACCGGGTTTAATTTATTTTAATCCTGAATATGGGGACAGACTTGGCGAGGAAGCGGAACTGCAAATTACCTACGGCCGTATTGGTGACTTTATGAAAAAGAAATGTAAAGGTTATACAGGCTATATTTTTACAGGCAACCTGGAACTGGCTAAAAAAATTGGATTGAAACCAAAGCGCAGGATAGAATTTTATACCAGTAAAATTGATTGTCGATTATTGGAGTATGAACTGTACGGTGGTACCCGAAGAGTAATTGAGCCTTCCGTTACTGTTGAAGCGGGATAAAGTTAAATGCTGATCTTAAAAATAGAACAATGAAAGAATTGCTGGTTGAATTTGCCACCTATAATAAATGGGCAAATCAAAAAGTTTTAGATGTTGCAAGTCAATTAAATGAAACACAATTGCACCAGGAAATTGATAGTAGTTTTTCCAGTATTTTTAAAACATTGTTACATATCCTGGATGCAGATAGTATCTGGTGGCAAAGAATGAAATTAGCCGAGGTGGTTGAAGTGCCCGGCAAAACTTTTAAAGGGAACTTCGAGGAACTTCAACAAAATATATTGACACAATCAAGCGACTGGTTTGAATGGGTTTTAAATGCAACTGACAATCAGCTTACCCATGTATTTGCTTATCAGAATACCAAACAGCAACAATTTAAACAACCCATGCACCAGGTATTGCTTCATTTATTTAATCATAGTACCTACCATCGTGGCCAGTTAATTACCATGTTTCGTCAGGTTGGTGTAGAAAAATTACCGGCAACTGATTTCATTGTATGGACGAGGTTATTCAGTAAAAAATAATTATAAAAAGTAAGGCACAGCTTTTAAACTGCGCCTTATCTTATCTTATCTTTAATTACTTTCTTTTAGCCATCAGCTATTAACTATTATATGCCCAGGTAACCAAAGTTGCCCCCCAGGTAAATCCACCACCAAAAGCTGCCAGTACCAGTTTGTCTCCTTTCTTTAATTGTTTTTCCCATTCCCATAAACACAAAGGAATAGTAGCTGCCGTGGTATTTCCAAAACGCTGAATATTCAACATCACTTTATCGTGCGAAAGTCCCATTCGATTTGCCGTTGCATCTATTATTCTTTTATTGGCCTGGTGAGGGACTAACCATGCGATATCATCACCCGTTAAATTATTTCTTAGCAGCAAATCATAAGCAGCATCAGCCATACCCTTAACCGCAGCTTTAAACACCTGCGGGCCCGATTGATAAATATAGTGCTCTTTATTCTGCACGGTTTCTACACTTGCCGGCCGCAAAGATCCACCAGCCTTCATGTGTAAATAATCTTTTCCACCGCCGTCACTTTTCAAAAGACTGTCTGCCACACCTACGTTTTCTGTAGACGGTTCCAGCAAAACTGCACCGGCTCCATCTCCAAATAATATGCAAGTGGTTCTATCGGTATAATCAACAATGGCGCTCATTTTATCGGCCCCAATAACTACCACCTTTTTATACCGTCCACTTTCTATGAGTGCCGCTCCATTGGTTAGTGCAAATAAAAAGCCCGAACAGGCCGCACTTAAATCATATCCCCAGGCATTTACTGCCCCTATTTTATCGCAAATAATATTAGCTGTTGCAGGAAAAATCATGTCGGGTGTAACCGTAGCACAAATCATGCAATCAATTTCTTCCGGGTTTATACCTCTTTTTTTACATAACTCCAAAACAGCAGGTATACACATATCGGAAGTTGCCAGTCCATCACCTTTCAGAATCCTTCTTTCTTCTACTCCGGTTCTTGTTTTGATCCATTCGTCATTGGTGTCAATCATTGTTTCCAATATTGCATTTGTAAGCCTGTATTCCGGTACATATCCGCCTACCGCGGTAATGGCTGCTGTAATTTTTTGCATGCTATATTTAATTGGTTTTAATTGTTAATATCATGATTTAGTTATTCGCAATTGCTCGATAATCTGTTCGTTAACTTTCCATTATTTTTCCCTTTGGGGAATTGAGGAAATAATTTCAAGGCCAATTTATGCGTACTCAATTTCCTGGTTCCAGCTTGCTCCATAGCCGATGATCTGGATAAAAATAGAAAGTAAAAATTATGTTAGTAGTCAGCCGAAGGAGGGGAATTCATGTTTAGTTTGTTCGTTAGCTGATAAAACCTAAGGAGATTTTATTTCAATCCTTGCCGGTTTTACCATGGGTTTTTTCTAAAGCCAACATTCCTGAATAACGGATGCATTGCTTTAATAGACAATAATGTTTCAAAAGTACGCACAACTATGTATTCCCCAAAAAAATCCTTACTTTCGTCGCCATTGATATTGAATTATGTATGCATATTTACAAGGGAAATTTTCCTTAAAAAATCCGGCCCAGGTTTACATAGATGTGAATGGAGTAGGCTATGAAGTTAATATAAGCTTAAACACCTATGCGCAAATTCAAGCCAGTGAAGGTGGTAAATTGTACACTTATCTTCAGATAAAAGAAGATGGTCATACCTTATATGGTTTTTACGACAAAAGTGAAAAGGATATTTTTGTATTATTGATCAGTGTTTCCGGCGTAGGTGCAGCTACCGCAAGGATGATGTTGTCTCACTTGAAAGCCGCCGAAGTAAGCCATGCCATTCAAAGTGGAAATATAAAACTGCTGGAAAGTATAAAAGGAATTGGGAAGAAAACTGCGGAACGATTGGTGCTTGAACTGAGAGACAAAGTAAATAAAGTTGAAATAAGTGTAAATCTCCAGGCTTTGCCGGGCAATACTATGCATCAGGATGCGTTAAATGCATTGATAGCCTTAGGTATATCTCGTGTTCAGGCTGAGTCGTCTATTAAAAAATTAACAATAACCGAATCCACAATTGATAACCTGGAGGAATTGATTAAAAAAGCACTTAAAGCCATTTGATAGAAAATCTACATTAACAAATTACCGGATGTTTCGCAATAGTAATTTAACACCAAAATTATTTGGCTTTGGGTTAGTGTGTATAATATGTCTTTCAATTATTTCATTACCACTTACTGCTGAAAAAAATGGCCTTAATTTTTCTCCCACCGGGTACAATACCAACCTGCCCGATACATTGCCGTACCCAATTTATGAACGAAAAGGCGATGCGATTGGCGACAGTAGGAGAAGCACTTTAGACTTTAAATCTCCTGAAAATATTACAGATTCTGTTGCCTACGATTTCAAAACAAGATTATACACAGTTTATGAAAAAGTAGGTGATAAATATTATCGTACGCCCACTACTTATACTTTTGATGAATACTGGCAATTACGTGGCCGCCAGTCGGAAGTTGAATATTTTCAAAAACGGGCAAATACCATGAATTTGCTCAACCGTAAACTTACCAAGCCAAAGTTGTCGCTATATGATAATTTATTTAACCGGTTGTTTGGTAATGGAAAAATTGATATCAGCCCGCAGGGTAATGTTGATATTACAGCAGGCTACCAGGGACAGAATATCAAAAATCCAACCTTACCTGAAAGAGCAAGAAGAAATGGCGGGTTCGATTTCAATATGGATGCCCAGGTAAATGTGAATGCTAATATTGGTGATAAACTAAAATTCCCCATCAACTATAATACCCTTGCAAACTTTGGACAAGACAATCAATTAAAACTGGACTATAGTGGTGTAGATGATGAAATTATCAAACGCATTGAAGCCGGTTCTGTTTCATTTCCATCACGCAGTACTTTTATTCCAGGCGCTCAGCAATTGTTTGGATTAAAAACTCAGTTGCAATTTGGCAAATTAAATATTACCACCGTATTGGCCAGCCAAAAATCACAAAGGCAAAATGTAAATCTGCAAGGTGGCGCAGCCGCCCAGGTAATAGATATTAAGGCCGATGAATATGAAGAAAACCGCCACTTTTTACTAGGACAGTATTTCAGGGATAATTATAATACGGTACTTGCAAAATTGCCAGCAGTTACAACACCCGTACAAATTCTTCGCCTCGATGTATGGGTTACCAACCGAAACGGTAGTACCACCAATACACGTGACATTGTAGGTTTGATGGATTTGGGTGAAAAGAATCCATACCAACAACCACCTACCATCAATGTATTGAGCAACTTCGCTCCACCGGATAACAATACCAATGATCTTTATAAGAAAATTTTAAACAATCCCGGCAGCAGAAACCCGGCGATGATTGTAAGTAATTTACAGGGCCTCGGGCTTTCACCAGTGCAGGATTTTGAAAAAATATTTGCCCGTAAGCTGGATTCAACTCAATATATTTTTAACCGCCAGGCCGGATATATTTCTATTAGTCAGCCCCTGCAGCCCGATGAAGTGCTGGCAGTAGCTTACCAGTATTCATACAACGGACGAATTTACCAGGTGGGTGAGTTTTCGCAGGATCTTCCACCGGATAGTGCATCAGCAACCCAAAAAGTTTTGTTCCTTAAATTATTAAAAGCCACTTCACAACGCACCGCTTTGCCAATCTGGAACCTGATGATGAAGAATGTGTATTCTGTAGGTTATGGAACACTAACTCCAACAGATTTTAAATTAAACGTTTTATACCAGGAACCAAGTTTAGGTTGGAAAAGATATGTGCCATTTGGTGATAAAAACCAGGGTGAACCAATTATTTCATTGGTAAATCTTGATAGGTTAAATAATCAATTGGATCCTCAACCAGATGGGGTATTCGACTACGTGGAAGGGTTTACTGTTATTTCGCAATACAGCAGAATTGTATTTCCTGTGCTGGAACCATTTGGGCGGGATCTTGCAAAACAGGTGTACAATGTTGTACCGGCTACGGCAAAAGATACTCTATACTATGCACTATACGATTCGATAAAAGCGGTGGCTCAGCAGTACCCCAACCTCAACCGGTTTGTATTAAAAGGGTCTGCCCGAACTTCGGGTTCATCGGATATTAGTATAGGATATAATATACCCCGTGGTAGCGTTACTGTTACCGCAGGCGGACAGACACTTATAGAAGGTGCCGATTATGATATCAACTATGATTTAGGTACCATTAAAGTAACCAACCAGGCAATTCTAAATGCCGGATTACCGGTGCAGGTGAATTTTGAAAACAATGCAGCCTTTGGTTTACAACAAAGAAATTACCTGGGATTGCGGTTAGATTACCTGGCAAAGAATACGTTGAAAGAACAACTCGCCATCGGGGCAACCATGGTTCGGCTAAGTGAACGTCCTTATTTTACCAAGAATAATATTGGTGAAGATCCGATTCGGAATACCATGTACGGTATGGACGTAAACTATCGGAAAGAAATGCCAAGGCTTACCAAGTTATTAGATAAACTTCCTTTTTACTCTACCACTGCGCCATCAACAATTAATGCTTACGCTGAAGGTGCTTTCCTGCAACCCGGCCATGCACCTCAAATTGGAAAAGGATCTGCCGGAACTGTTTACATAGATGATTTTGAAGGTAGCAAATCCGGAATTGATTTACGCTTTCCCGCCATTAGCTGGGCACTTGCATCAACACCACAGGGCGCAACTGACCAAAACGGAAACATACTTTTTCCTGAAGCAACGCTAAACAACAACCTGGATTATGGTAAGAAAAGAGCAAAACTTGCCTGGTACCAGATTGAACCTGCATTGCAGGCTTTTAAAGGAGTAAACAATCCGTTGAGTGAAAACAGGGCAGAGTTGAGTGATCCAAGAGTAAGACTTGTAAAGCAAAGTGAAATATTTCCACAGCGTACCACTGATTTTGGCCAAAACCAACTGATCACTTTTGACCTTGCCTATTCACCTACCGAAAAAGGCCCTTATAATTACGAATCATCGGCAGCTAATATTGATAATAACAACCTATTAAAAAATCCAAAACAAAAATGGGGTGGATTGATGCGGAATATTGACCAGTCGGATTTTGAAACTGCCAATATTGAATTCATCGAATTTTGGATGCAGGACCCGTTTATTAAAAATCCAAATTCAACCGGTGGTAAATTGTATTTTAACCTGGGAAATATTTCGGAAGATGTGTTAAAAGACGGACGTAGGTTTTACGAAAATGGGTTACCTACTCCAACTGCACCTGCCCAGGTTGATAATTCTTCCGTATGGGGAAGAGTTCCGTTAAATCCGATCCAGGTAACCAATGCTTTCAGCAATGACGCTGCCGACCGTGCCTACCAGGATCTTGGTTTTGATGGTAATAACAACGATTCGGAAATGGTGAAACGTTCTGCATACTTAGCCCAGTTGCAGGGTGTGGTAAACAATACCGCTTACCAACAGGCACTTAAAGATCCATCTTCTGATGACTATTTAAATTATCGGGATAATTCATTTACTGCAAATGATGGTATTCTTAAAAGGTATAAAAACTTCAATAACCCGGAAGGTAATTCGCAGGTAAATGACGGTTCAATATTTTCATCTGCGGCAACTTTGTACCCGGATGCCGAGGATTTAAACAGGGATAATACATTGAGTGAATCGGAAGAATATTTTCAATACATCGTTGATATAAAAAATACCAATGATCCAACGATGCAGATTGGAACCAACTACATAGTGGATAAGAAAAGCGTTGCTATTACAGGTTTGCCGGATGGCACCAGCAGAAACGAAATCTGGTACCAGTTCAGGATACCGATTGGTTCTTATGACAGAAGGATCGGTAATATCCCGGATTTTAAATCTATCAGGTTTATACGCATGTTCCTCACCGATTTTGATGATGAAACAGTTATGCGTTTTGGAAAACTGGAACTTACAAGGAATATCTGGCGCAAGTTTCCAAACAACATCGATTCAACCGGAACGTATTCCCCAATTAACACAAGTGCCGATTTAAATGTAAACGGTGTAAATATTGAGGAAAATGATAAACGTTCTCCGTTACCATATCGTACACCAAGAGAAATTCAGCGCCAGCAAATACAAAGTAACAATGGAGTAAATCTTTTGCAGAATGAGCAAAGTATGTCGCTGCAATTTTGCGGACTTGGAAAAGGAGATGCAAGAGGTGTTCAGCAAACTTTTGCCAACAGGGATATCAGGCAATACGGCAATCTCTCTATGTTTATACATGCGGAAAATAATGTAAAAACTCCTAACAATATTAAGGACCGCGACCTTACTGCAGTGATTCGTGTAGGTACCGATTTTGTAAGTAATTATTACGAGATCAGGATACCATTATATATGACGCCGCTTTCTGCCGGCTCATTGAACCCTAATTCAGATGAATACAATGATACCTTGTGGCGGGCCATCAATAGCCTGGATGTAGACCTGACAGCATTACCAAAACTGAAACAGGAGCGAAACCTGAATGGCGTTCCAACAACCATCTATCGGAAACCGCAGGCCAACGGCCACACGTATTCTATTTTGGGAGATCCAAACCTGGGTGAAGTGCGGGGTATTTTAATTGGAGTAGAAAACACAGATGGTAGTAATGCATGTGGTGAAATGTGGGTGAATGAATTAAGACTGAATTCTATCAATGAAAAAGGTGGATGGGCAGCAATGGCCAGGATTGATATGAACCTTGCTGATCTTGGAACTATTACCGGATCAATTACCAAACACACAACTGGTTTTGGTACGTTGGAACAGCGTGTAAATGAAAGGTACCGCGATAACTTTACTCAGTTTGATATAGCAGCTAACCTGGAGTTGGGTAAATTGTTACCAAAAGCAGCCGCTATTTCTATACCGATGTTTGCCAGTTATTCGCAAACAGTTAGTATGCCTGAATACGATCCGTATGATCTGGATATTAAACTGCAGGATAAAATTGGTGTTTCTCCATCTTCAAAAAGAGACTCTATAAAAAATGCAGCCGTTGATTTTACCAGTACCAAAACATTGAATTTTACCAATGTGCGGAAGAACAGAACCAGCAATAAAAAGCCGAAGATTTATGACATCTCAAATTTTGATGTCAGCTATTCTTACATAAACGTAACGGCACACAACCCGTTAATTGAGAACAATGAAGTAACGAGGCATCGGGGGGGCTTAGGATATAATTTTACTCCTCAACCACTTTACATAGAGCCATTTAAAAAGATTAAATTTTTTACAAAAAGAAAGAAACATTGGTTTGACCTGGTGAAGGATTTAAACTTTAATCCTATTCCTTCTCAGTTAAGTTTTAGAGCAGATATTCATCGCCAGTTTGGCGCCATCAGGCCACGAAGTGTAGGTTTGGATAAATACAAAATTCCTGAAACTTATGATAAGTTCCTTACTTTCCAAAGGGATTATATTGTACGTTGGGCATTTACCCGGTCTATTAATTTTGATTATAATGCTACCAATAATTCAAGGGTTGATGAGCCTTTTGGCAGGATTGATACCGAGGAAAAAAAGGATAGTTTGTGGAGTAATCTTTTTAAAGGAGGAAGAAATACACTGTACAATCAAACGGCCAACTTCTCCTATACTTTGCCTACAGCAAAGTTTCCTCTAATTGATTGGACCAACATTAATTTGAAATACCAGGCAAGCTACCGGTGGATTGGCGCTTCAAGACTTGCAGTGGAACTGGGAAATATTTTAGAGAATGGACAAAGTAAGGAAGCAACCGCCCAGCTTGATTTTACCAGGTTGTATAGTAAAATAAAATTCTTTAGGGCTATTGAACAGCCAAGGGCAGAAAATGCAGCGGCAAAAGAAAAAAATTACAGGAAAGATTCAATCTTTAAAACAACCATTAAAGATGGGCTTACCATTAAGAAATTTAGACGCATAAAAACAACCCGGATAAAAGACCCTAATTATTTGCCTGATGTAGGAACCCTGGGACGTGTTTTTGGAAAATTGGTTACCAGTGTGAAACAGGTAAATATTTCATTATCTGAAAATGCAAACACCCGCTTGCCGGGGTATCTTGACAGCACCCAGTATGTAGGTCAAAATTTCAGAAGCATGCAACCGGGAATGGGCTTTATTTTGGGACAGCAACCTGATACAACCTGGCTTAATAATGCTGCCCGAAAAGGACTGCTATCCGCAGATAGTAATTTCAACTCTATCCTGCAGCAATCGTTTGATCAGCGGTTAACTTTCTCTGCTCAATTAGAGCCGGTAAGAGATTTAACCATCAGTGTTAATATGAATAAAACATTCAATAAAGATTACTCAGAACTGTTTAAAGATACAACGGGTACGGGTAATAGTTTTGGCCACCTGAGTCCTTATAGCGGTGGCGGATTTGATGTAAGTTATATTTCATATAAAACGCTCTTCGGAAAATTTGACCCAAACCAGATTTCTGAAACCTTCCAGAAATTCCAGGATTACAGGTTGGTTATTTCCAAGCGGTTGGGTGTTAACAATCCTTACAGTACCAACCAGCCGGTTGGAACAGATGGATATGCGTATGGCTATGGCCGTTATGCAAACGATGTGTTGATTCCTGCATTTATTGCGGCATACTCCGGTCAGGATCCAAATTCTGTAGGGTTGATAAAACAATCCAATCCTTCGCTTAAATCCAATCCATTCAGTAAGATAACGCCCAAGCCAAACTGGAAAATAGATTACAACGGATTGAGTCGTTTGAAAGGGTTGGAAAAAGTATTCAGCAACTTTACTTTATCGCATGGTTATAATGGAAGCCTGAGTATGAATGGTTTTACATCCGCGTTACTTTATAAAGATGTTTCAAGGTTTGGTTACCCTTCTTTTTACGATTCACTTTCAGGTAACTTTATTCCTTATTTCCTTGTACCAAACATTACCATACAAGAACAGTTTGCACCATTGGTTGGTATTGATATGATGTTTACCAATCAAATGCAATTTAAGATTGACTATACCAAGCAACGTACACTTAGTTTAAGCCTGGTCGATTTTCAGTTAAGTGAAACAAGGTCGACTGAATTTGCAATTGGATATGGTTTCCGTAAACGTGGATTAAAGCTTTTTGGCGGATTGAAATTGCCTAAATTTTTAAGTAAAGAAGGATCGGGGAAACTGGACAATGAAATAAATTTCCGCCTCGATTTCAGGATAAGAGATAATGTAACAGTGAATAACAGGTTAGATCAAAATTCTACATTGCCAACGGGTGGCAGTAAAGAAATTACCATTTCGCCTACCATTGATTATTTCCTGAACAACAGGGTGAATATTAAGTTGTTTTTTGATCAGCGCAGGGTGATGCCATATATATCTTCCAGTGCTCCAATTACAAATACAAGAGCAGGTGTACAGATAAGAGTTTCGCTTGCACAATAATAAATTGTACAATTAATAACCGTTACAGAAACTTATTATAAATACAAATGCCGGTTATTAGCCGGCATTTGTATTTAACCAAACGAAGTGCATTGCTTTGTTTGGAAAGTGTTTTAAATCGGGACTTTTAAGGAGTGTTTTCGTTTAAGGAATTATTATTATCCTGAAGTGAGCCACTACTTTTATCCTGGTTTGGCTTTTTATAATTTCCCTTTCTGAAGTTTCTTTTTGCATCAATAATTGCCTGGTCTCTTTCGGCCTTGAGGTTTCTTATTTCCTGTCTTCTTTCGGGGCCGCTTATGCTTTTATTGTGCCTGGTAGTTTTAATTTGATTTCTGTAATCAATCTCGATTGACTGAATTTCCAGGGATAAATCATAAGGCATTCTCCTGTTGAAATTTTGATAGCCATAGCCGTAACCGTAAGGGTTGCCATAGCCTACATAAGGATAGCCTAAATAAGGATAGCCGTAACCTAAGCCAAATCCAATTGAGGGACGTATGATAATTCTTGAATTGTGTGCAAGATAATGGCCGCCTTTTCTTTGCGCTGATACACCAAAGGATAGTACCATTAATGTCAGCATTACTAATAACGTTTTCATGAAATTTATTTTTTATTTTTTCCTGGTTTGCCACCAGTTAATTAGAAATTTACTTGCGAAAACCTTTTCAAACTATGCTAAAACAAAACTTGTAATCGTGTTTTCACAATACAAAATTGATACGTTTAAATGATGCAAAATTGTTAAATAAATTCATTTTAAGAAAGCATTATAATAAAGTTTTCAGCCGCTTGATAACAACCTTGCCTGAACGCTTTACTTATTATAGAGGAGGTAGCTAATTGAATATTTGGAATGCTTGTTCGGCAAATAATTATAGATCAATATCAAGCTGGGCCAATCAGCTACTGTTTTATTTCATGTGGTCATGTTATACTTCACTCCGTATGAGATTAATCAATACTATTCAAGCTCCATAGAGAATGTAAGTCCCGATTCGTTAATTGCATTGCTCTTTTAATTGCTTTGACTTTTGAATTGTACTGCCCTTTTAGGGCGGTGACAAAATGGAGCAACTTCCTTCACGACTTTAGCCCCAAAAGATTTGGCTAAAGCCATGTATTAGATTTCAATTTAATACCCAGGACAATTCAAGCACAAAAAAAAGCGCCTTTAACAGGCGCTCTTAAACATATAAAAATAAGTTGTTTTGCTATTTTATTTTTTTCAGCAACATTACATAACCACACAACTCTTTTTTCTTTTTATTAACCTGTACTGGCTTTATCATGTGATACTCCGAAAATTTTGGGATATAAGAATAGCTAATGATATTTCCGTCTACATCACCCCATTGCTTTTTTTGGTAGGCTACTTGTTTTTCATTCCAATCAAACATTCTTACTTCGTATAATTTTGAAGTAATATCCCCTATAAAAACAAACTGGTACCAGCTACCTTCAGTAAGTGGAACAATTACCGGCATTTCATATTCACTCTCCATGGTCATGGAAGCTTCTTTCACAATAATAAATCCCTGTTTAGCCATTGCTTGTTTTATACTATCAGCCTGGAGTAAAATGGATTCATTATTACAAGATGATTGCCTGATTACATTTTGTGCTTCAGCAAGAAAAGAAGAAAGGGAAAGGCATATAAAAAGTACAATAGAATGTAAGGTTTTCATTGGGTCTTTATTAGGTAAAGGATATTGCATATAAAAAAAGGCTGTTGCTTCAGTTGATCATTTTCCGTGTTATCCGGGTGACCAAAGTCGAAATTCGTGCCAATTTTTAACCTTGTAAAGTAAGGATACAAAGTTTTAACTAATAACTGCTGTAAAGCTTCTTTATTGTGTTTTACTTAAATAATATATGCCCGAAAAGTGACGGAAAGCTGTTAATAACTCAGACGGCTATAATGTGTAAGTAAAAACCCCATAAAATCAAATTCAATCTTGCGAAATCTACCTGAGTAAAACAACGGTGCCTTGTTTTTTAATAACCTGGCCTGTATAGGTTTCGCCTTCGGCCATCCATACATAAGTGCCGGCATCCTGGGGATTTCCTTTGAAAGTTCCATCCCAGCCTTTTCCCTGCATAGAAGTAGCAAAAATTACCTGCCCCCACCTGTTAAATACTCTAAAATATTTTAGTGAGCGCATCCCCAAAAGAATGGGTTTAATAACGTCGTTCCGGTTATCGTTGTTAGGGCTAAATCCTGTAGGCACATAAAAGCTTGGGGGAACTTTATATACTTTAACAAAAATGCTATCTATGCCTGAGCAACCGGCTACGTTGGTTACTTTTAGCCTATACAATATGTCATCTTCCGGAAGAGCCGTTGGGCTTGATATATTAGGATTACTTAACCACGTGGGTGGCGTCCAGAAATAATTTGTTGCACCCGTACCGGTTAGTAACAATGGTTGTCCAATTACAACCGAAGTATCGTGCGGCCCGGCATCTGCATTAATAATCGGAAATACCCTTACCCATACACTTGCTGATACCGATTTGGGACATCCTAATACATCTTTTACTACCACCGTATATTTTATATCGGATGTTGGTTTTATAGATGTAGGATTTGCAATATTAGTTGCTGTTAAAAATGAAGCAGGCGACCATGCGTAAATAGAACCTCCGCTTGATCTCAGTGGTGCTGAATCACCGAAGCAAACAGTTGTATCCGGTGATATAACGACCTGTGGATATGGAACAGTTTTAATAGTTACCTGATCGCTACTCTGGCATTTTCCAATATTTCCAGTAACAGTATAAGTAATAGTTGATACCAAAGGTGTTGCCAATGGACGTTTTGCTTTATCATTGTTAAGATAAAGTGCAGGGCTCCACTGATAATTCAATGCATCACTTACCGTATTCATCAAAATCCCATCGGTCCTGCAAATGGTTGTATCATTTCCGGCATTGATTGTTACAAAAGCTTTTACATCTACAAAAACTGAATCGCTGTTTTTACATCCAAACGGATCGGTTAAAGTAGTAAAGTATTGTACCGGAACATCCGGGCTTACAAAAGGAGAAGCCACCGTGAGGCTGCTAATATTTATATTGGGCGACCATACAAAATTGCCATTACCTGATGCAAGTAACTGCAAGGTATCGATGGTACAGATTAGTGTATCGTTGGTTAAAGTTATTGGAGGAAGTTGCCTTACTAAAACCTGTACAGTATCAGTTCTTAGAGTCGTACATCCTGCGGTACCAACTAGCACTTTGTAGGTGGTGGTTGTGTTTGGTGCAGCAATCGGATTGGCTATATTAGGATTGCTTAAACCGTTTGCGGGTACCCATTGATACGAATTACCTCCGGTGGCTTTAAGCTGGGTAGTTGTTTGCCCAACGCATATATAAGTATCCGGGCCGGCATCTGCTTTAGCAAGTGCTTTTACGGTTATCAACTGACTGGTAGTTGCTACGCAGTTACGTCCCAGTGTTGTTGTTAATGTATAAGTTGTATTGGTTAACGGATAAGCTTTAGTGATTTTTAACAAAGGGTCACTTACAGTATTGGCCGGGCTCCAACTCCAGGAAAGGTTTGTTGTATAATTGCTGTTGGCAGTCAGGTTGATAGTATCTGCTTCACATATATTTGTGGACGAGGCCGTGATGGAATTCGTAAGGTTGTTTGTGGGCGACACTTTTACGGAGTCCCTGCTTACACAACCTGCCAGATTAAGCGCAACAGTATAAACAGTTGGGCTGGCTGGAAATACTAACGGACTAGCAGTATTGGCGTTAAGTATTGTACTGTTATTAGGAGTCCAGGAAAAGCTACCTGCTCCTGTTGCAGTTAGTTGTAGCGTATCAAGTCCGCAATAAGTGGTGTCTTTTGACAACAGACTAATGACCGGGTTGTCAGCAATAACAACCGGTTTAACAATCGTATCAATACAGCCGAATGTATTACCAACAATCAACCTTACATCGTACGATCCCGGCAACGGGTATGCGTAAAGTGGATTTTTTAGCTGGCTGGAGTCATTTGTTGCCGCAAGGTTTCCAAAATCCCAACGCCAACCGGTAGGTGTACCATACTTGGTGGTAGTTTTATCCTGAAATTGCACGGGTTGGCCTTTACACAATGGCCCTGTGGTGGCAAAGTCCGGGAAAAATCCGGGATATACTTTTACTGTAATTGAATCCTTACTTTGACAAACACCACCCAACGCAATATTCAGCACAACTTTATAAGCCCCGGTATCTGAGTAAATATGACTTGGGTTAGAAAATGTAGAAGTATTATTTATGCCTGATGCCCCATCTCCAAAATCCCAGGAATAAATAGTACCGGTTTGTAAAGGAGTAGCATTTGAAAAATCCAATGAAAAACCGTCACAGGTTACTGCCTTGGGGGCCAGTTTTGCCTGGACAGGGACACAATCCTGCACCTGCATGTGTAGTTCTTTTCTTGACTCACCTAAAAAAATGCCGGCCCGGTATTCTGCAACACAAACCGTCACTACAAATTCACCCGATGTTGAAGGCGCTATTCCACTTATTAAACCTGTTTTTGGATCAATGGAAACACCGGAGCCCAATGGAGAACTACTAGAATAGCCACTATTATATGCAACCGGTATATAAGGAGGTGGATCTGCAGGATTGGGTGCAGCAATGCCTATTGAACCTCCTTCGTAGGCAGCACACATCGAGTATGTGAGTGCATCCCCATCTTTATCAACTGCTGAAAAAGGGAAACTAAAATAACTACCATTACAAATAACTACATCATCATTTATTGGAAAGCCTGGACTACTGTTTTTAGGCGCATTGGGTACAAGCGAATTGGTTCCAGGAATATTGATAGAATAAGTATTACCTACACTTCCGGACCCAGCTATATTTATCATATTGGGTATACGGCAACAGCGCTGATAACTGATGGTATAACCCTCAGGAGTTTCCGGTAACTCGTAATTGTTTAATTCATAGACTACAATTGTATAATAACAGATGGCCTGGTTGCCAGTGATGCAGGGGTCATCGGTTAGTTTAGCTAAATCAAATTGCCTGGCTATAGCCACAGCTGGACTATCTACAATATTAGATGTATTGGCTTTAAAAATGGTGAATTTTATGGGGTCAGTGAGCTGTCCCGATGATGGATGGCAAACCATGTATATGTTGAGCGTAATCTTATACCTGTTGAAAGTAGGGTTATTAACTCCCTTGCCTAAATATTCGTACGTAAAAAATCCTCCCTTAATATGTGCAGGAAACGCTTGAAGGAAACAGATGGATAAAAATGTTACGAAAAAAAATTTCTTCATATTCAGTAAAAAGCAAAATAAACTTAAATATAGACAAAATACAGGTCGGCCATGTACAGCAGTTGTTAAATCTGGTGGGCTATAAAAACATTGCCTGCTGATTTATCAGCTTAAGATGTATGTATTTATTGTAAAAATTTCAGCAGGATGGTATTTGATCTTTCAGGTTCTTCCCACATACCCATATGTGCCGAATTGCTTAAGATATGCACATGTGATTGAGTTGGAAGATAACATTGTTGCAAACTTGCCTGCAACGGAACCGCAATATCATGTTCCCCAATTAGGAAAAGTACAGGGTTTTCGAATGTTTTTAAAATTTCGGTTCTATCAGGCCTGTCAATCATTGCACGGTAATATTGAATAAGTGCTTCGGGGGTGATATTTTTTCCTTCGTCAACAAGTTCATCAACCAGCGATGGGAATTTTTCTGCAAAAGCCTTCGTAAATAATGCCGGTGTACTTGTTTTTAAGAAAGCGTAAGAGCCGTTCGCCTGGATAAAATCGATCGCTTTTAATCTGACTTGCTTTTTTTCTTCCGAATCTGCAAAGGCAGAAGAATGAAACAGGCAAAAGGAGGATAAATATTCAGGGTACCTATCGGCAAAGGCCAATGTTATATAGCCACCCATGCTATGCCCCACAATATTTACTTTTTCCTCGTTGTTATCTAAAAATTTTTCAGGCAATTCTGTATCCACTATCAGCTTTACAATTTCGGCATAGGTATCCATATTTGCATTTTCAACAAATTCAGACTGGCCACTACCTGGCATATCAGGTACGATCAAAAGAAAATTGTCTTGTAAAAAATCTATCTGTCGTTGCCATACGTCACCATTTTCTGCAAATCCATGCAACAGCACTACCAGTTTGCCTTTTCCGCAAATCCGGTAACAAATCGCTGCATTATTATATGTGATTATTTTTTCCTGCACTTTAATTTTAATTTACGGAGTTATTTAACCTGGGTATTTCAAAAACTCCAATTTTATTTTGCAAATTCAGTGCCGCTCCATTCAATTATCTCTTAGCTGGCTGAAATAGCATTTTTGTAAGAACGAACTATTATTAACAGGACAATCGGGATAAGTGCATTGTTCATTTGCTGGGGTAAAAAGAACCAGGCAAGCAATAATAATATGCCCGCTGCTGCTGAGAAAGTAAAATATTTTTTCACCCAACTTTTTTTACTGTTGATGAAAAATGCCATTGCAGCATGTGTAGGTAAAGCCCACAATAAATTGAAATTGTTTTTACACATGACATGATCGGTGGAAGTCCACATAAATACCAGCAGAATGCCCATCGCTCCGGTAATGAAAAAGAAAATTCCATCAAACCCTTGTAAAAATACGTTTGCTCTTTTGCTGGTAGAAAATCCGATTAAAAAAATGACCAGGAATAATCCTGAAAACACAATTGTAGGCGTAATAAATGAATGGCTGCTGTTTACTTTTTCCATTGGATACAGGTTGGAAGCAGATAGCACCCATCGATGGTTTTCATTACTACTGTCAAGGGTCTTCATCAGGTTATCCGGTAAAAACTGGGACTGTGCCACCGTCATTACCGCATCGGTTGGCGCACCCAGTAAAAGGTCTATTCCCAGTTTGCTCCAATCCTTTTTATTTTGATCGAGATACTGATGTATCGCTTGCCGGAACCTTGTTTTTTCGGGCATTACTGCTTTAAAAGCGGGTGCATTTTTTTTGTATTTCAACAAAAGGTCTCTTGGCCTGGTGGTACAATTATCAAAAAAGAAATCGTATTTATAAGAACTGTTTTCCGGTTTAATATTTTCATACAATGCTTCAGTAATCTTGATCTTTTCTTCGGCATCCAGGTTTAAGGTCTGCTCCCTTATGCTGCGGTTGTCTGCCTGGTAGGCAAATACAAAATCTTCAAATTTTTCAGCCGATAAATAATAAAGCAGTTTACCTCTTATGAATTTTGTATAAAACCCGGGGGCCTCAAAATTGAACGTGCCATAGTTAAAAACAATGTCATTAACGCTGTTGCTATCTGTTACCCTGATGGCAGTATGGCCAAACGTGGAATATAATTCTTCACCCGGCGAACAGGTCAGCAAAGAAATTCTTATATGAGAAGAGTCCTGGGCAAATGTGTTTACTTGTTGCGTAGCCAACAGGCAAATGAAACAAATTTGCAGTAGTAAGTGCCTGGTAAATAAAGTGGAAGAATTGAACCTGGGTAAAGAAAAAATATGCGAACTGGAATGTATGCTGTGCAAGCTTTTTTTCATAATATAATATTTGCCACTGAGAAACGAATGTAAAAGAATATACATTTCGTTGTAAAAGTATATTCATTTACATATATCCGCCTTACGTGTCAATGTTTATCGACTGTAATTTGGAGCCTCTTTTGTAATGGCGATATCATGCGCATGACTCTCTTTCATACCGGCATTGCTGATTTTTACAAATATTGCTTTTTGTAATTCTTTTATATTGTTGGCACCACAGTATCCCATACCTGCTCTTAAGCCGCCGGTATATTGATGAACCACATCTTTCAGCGGCCCTTTAAATGCAACCCTGCCTTCTATACCTTCCGGAACGAACTTTTTTATGTCAGCTTCTACATCCTGGAAATAGCGGTCACTGCTGCCTTGCGACATTGCGCCCAGCGATCCCATACCACGGTATTGTTTAAATCGACGGCCTTCATAAATAATAGTTTCACCAGGACTTTCTTCAGTACCAGCAAATACATTTCCCATCATCACGCAACTGGCACCTGCAGCCAATGCTTTTACCATATCTCCTGTGTAGCGTATACCGCCATCACTGATGATGCCAACATTTTTGTTTTTCAATGCGGCAGCGGCTTCCATCACAGCCGTAATCTGCGGTACACCTGTACCGGCAACAATCCTGGTTGTACAAATTGATCCTGGCCCAATCCCTACTTTAACTGCATCGGCTCCGGCATCGGCCAAAGCTTTTGCGCCAGCGCCTGTGCCTACATTTCCGGCAATTACCTGCATGCCTTTATAAGTTTTTTTAATGGCTTTCAACATATCCATTACACCTTTGGTATGGCCATGGGCACTATCCAGGCAAATAACATCTACACCGGAATGATGTAAGGCTGCAACCCTATCCAATGTATCTGAAGTAATGCCAACACCGGCTCCAACCAACAGGCGGCCAAAGGAATCTTTAATGGCGTGGGGATGAGATGTTAGTTTTAATATATCACTGAATGTAACCAGGCCAATCAGTTTGCCTGACCTGTTTACAACTGGTAATTTTTCAATTTTATTTTTTTTGAAGATGAGCTCTGCTTTTTTAAGATCTGTACCCTCGGGAGCAGTAATCAGGTTGTCTTTTGTCATCACTGAACTCACCTTTTCTTTATGATTTCTTTCAAGGCGGATGTCCCTGTTGGTTAAAATTCCGACCAGTTTATTATCACCATCAACAATTGGAATACCACCAATTTTATTTTCTTTCATCAGGCGTACAGCGTCACCCACTGTAGCATCCGGACTTAAAGTCACCGGGTCCAATATCAATCCATTTTCACTTCGTTTTACTTTTCTTACCTGGTCTGCCTGGTGATTAATGCTCATATTTTTGTGCAAAATTCCCAGTCCGCCCTCTCTGGCCAATGCAATGGCAAGTGAAGCTTCCGTTACCGTATCCATCGCTGCACTCAGCATGGGCACATTAAGCGTTATTGTACTGGTAAGTTTTGTGGAAATAACTACATCACGGGGAAGTACTTCGGAATAAGCAGGCATTAGTAATACGTCGTCGAACGTTAAGCCTTCACCGAAAAATTTTTTTGATTTGTTTTGAGCTGGAGAGTTGTTGATTGTTGCCATAGGCAAAGATATAGTGAAAAATGCAAAAGCCCCAATTCGCCGCCGCTACCTTTTTTAATTTTTGTAAAATTTAAGTGAGATCCTAACAATTTAATATATGAATGGGTTCAGGGAACCAGTTTATAAACTTTGCCCGGCTGGCAACTCACCAGTCCCTGCATTTCCAGCATAAGCAATGCTGCTGCCACGGCGCTACTGCTGAGCCCGGAAGAAAAATAGAGTTGATCAATTTGAATGCTTTCGCAGGATTGAAGGATGTCTATCACTATTTTTTCATCTGCTGTTAACTCAATAAATAATTCACGTTGCTTTTTTGGTTTTATTTTTTTTGACTCATCCCAATTCATTATTTCCAGCAGGTCGGTTGCATTGGTAATAAGGGATGCTTTATTATTTTTTATCAGGTAATTGCATCCTTCACTTTTACTATCTATACTACGCCCCGGTAATGCAAACACATCTTTATTATAACTGTTCGCCAATTCGGCCGTAATTAATGAGCCGCCTTGTTTTCCGGATTCTACTACCAACAGGGCATCGCACATGCCGGCAACTATCCGGTTTCGTTTAGGAAAATTTTGTTTATCCGGATTGGTATTGCTTAAAAATTCAGTCAATAATCCACCCTGGTCAATCATTTGTTTTGCAAGTGCATTATTTTGGGGCGGATAAATTCTATCAAGACCATGAGCCAATACACCAACGGTTTGCAGGTTGTTTCGCAGTGCGGCTTTATGTGCAATGGTATCAATACCAAATGCCAATCCGCTTATTACTAAAATATTGGTATCCATTAATTCTTCCACTAGTTTTTCACAAACAGCTTTACCATAATCTGTGTGTTTCCGGGTACCAACAATTGATACAATTCTTGAGGCGTTTAAATTGGCATTGCCCCGATAGTAAAGTAATAACGGACTGTCATAACAATTTAGCAGGCGTTGCGGATAATTTTTATCGGTAATAAAAAGTGGGGTGATTTTATATTGCTCAATGAATTTTAATTCATCCTCGCTGCTTTGGAAATTAGTGAAAGCTTTGATGCTGTTGGCTCTTACAATTCCGATACCTTCCTGGTTTTCGAGGTCATTTCTTTTAGCTTTAAAAACTGCATGTGCATCTCCGTACCTGTTTACGAGTGCTTTGGCATGAACATCACCAATGTTAGGAACAAGTGTAAGGGCAACCTGATATAGCAAGTCTTCGGACATAAGGGGATAGATTTAATCAAATATAAAAATTTATTTAATTAAAATTTATGTGCCTTGGCCTACTCTTTTAAAAGCCTGAATTGTTTTAATAAAAATTTGGATTGAAATTTTTTCGGAACTGTCAATTAAGTCAAACCGAAACTAAACTAATGCTATCGTGTCAACTTTGATTTGTTGAAGACGAGTTTTCTTGGTGAGTCACCCTTTGGGGGTGACTCACCAAGAAAACTCGCAAATCTATACGCCACTTTGTGCGTGGAATAACACTAATTACTAATAACGCTCAATTCCGTACGCCTGTTTAATGCTTTACCTTCATCTGTACCATTATCAGCAATCGGTTTTGCTGCGCCAAACCCTTTCGCCTCCAGTCTTTCTTTGGCAATTTTTCTGCTGCTCAATAAATACTTCACAACAGATTGAGCCCTGCCGATAGAAAGTGTAAGGTTATCCTGGTCTTTACCAACATTATCTGTAAAGCCGCTTATAAGAATTTTTAACTTAGGATTTTCACTCATCAACTCGACTACTTTGTCAAGCTCTACCGTTGATTGTGGATTTAATTCAGTTTCGCCGGTATTAAAAAAGATATTTTTTAATACTACTACTGCTCCTGCTTCAATTGGCTGCAAAGGAATATCTGCAGTAAATACAGAATCAATACCGCGGTCATTTAAATTGAAGTTGGAAGACGAGAACAAATAGCCCTTTCTGTTTACATTGAAAGCATAGTCTTTACCAACCGGTAATGTAGTCAGATAATAACCTTCCTCATCCGTTTGTACTTTGCTGATCATTTGGCGGCTACTGATATCTGTTAGTTCAACTGAAGAAGGCAGGCCAACTTTTGTTTTGGCATCAAATACCTGTCCTTTTACCCACAATGTTTTTGGTGGCTGAAGATCTTCTCTTAATTGAAAACTAAATAAATCCAGGCCTCCTTTACTATCGCCTTTATCGCTTGCGTAATAAGCTGTTTTTCCATCGGAAGCAACAATTAAAGATCCTTCTTCATCAATGGTATTGATGGGATAGCCTAAATTGTCCGGTGTACTCCAGGTACTGTCATTTAATTTTTTTGCAAGAAATATATCGGCTTGGCCATATCCCGGGTGTCCATTACTATTGAAGAATAATGTTTGGTTATCTGCATACATAAAAGAGCAGCTTTCATCACCTGCGGTATTTATAACAGGACCAAGGTTTGTAGGACGACCCCATATTCCACTGGCATTGCGATGGGTTACCCAAATGTCTTTACCGCCATATCCACCCGATTGGCTGCTACTAAAATAAATATCTCTTTTATCAGGTGATAATGAGGGGGCCGATTCCCAGAAATCTGTATTTACATAAGGCCCCAGGTTTTCTGCTTCACTCCATCCTTGTTTTGTTTTGTAAGAAATATATAAGTCGCAACTGCCTTGGCCTTCGGGGTAATTACATCCGGTAAAAATAATCCATTCACCATCCTGCGAAATATTTTGGGCACCTTCATTTAAATTGGTATTTACCCTTCCTCCAAGTGCCGTTGCCTTGCTCCATTTACCATCTATTAATACACTTTCATAAAAATCTTCATCACCATTTTGGCGACGTGTAAAAATGATATGTTTGCCATCAATGGTTACGGAGGGGTAGTATTCCAATGCTGTTGAGTTAACACTATCTCCTAAATTTTTTGGCTCAAATACATAATTTTTCATGGGGTGTTTTCCTGCATAATCAACAGCAAATTTGTATACAGATTTGCGGTAGTTACCTGCCCGTACACTTTGGGAATTTAACCTACTATAATCCAGAAATATGTTTATAGCATCCAGTGCTTTTTGAAACTCACCGATGCCCGCCAAAGAAATTGAATACGGCAATAAATAAGTGATTGTATAAACGGAATCTAACTGGATTGCTTTTTCAAAATCTGCAACGGATAAATCGTATTTTTTTAAATTAGCATATATACCAGCTCTTGATAAAAATGCATCTACAAATTTTGGCTCTATTGAAATAGCCTTGCTAATTTTTGCAATGGCATCATCGTACTTTTCGTTTTGTGCATCTTCATAAGCATGCGCATAAACATCGCCGGCTTTCCGATTCACTTTATTGGGATCGTACCATTGTGCGGTAACAGAAATTGTGGCAAAACAAATTAAACAGGTTAATAAAATTAACCTTGCAATCGTAAAAGGGGGTCTATGCATTTCTATAATTTCAATAATTGAAGTTAGAACGAAATGAGCACAGTTTTATTTTGAAGGTGTTAAAGTGAAGCCTGCGTAATGGTCGTGGCAGTAACAAATAATTATCAATGACAGACGAATTAGTTGAAGAGATTATACTAAACAAGGGATTAAACAAGGCGTTAAATCTTCTGCCATTTTTGAGACAAACCTTAATAGAATCCTAATCTTAAATGAATAGACCTTATTACCTTATTCAAAAAAGCGGAAATAATAAAAGCAGTTAAAATAAGGTTCACAATATTTAATCAACAACGCTACTGAGGTTTAAAGACAAAATATCTAACATAGCACTAATTGATCTCTTGCGCAGTATAATTAAATTTTTTATGGAACGTTAATATACTTATGAATCTGTAGCGACAGTTCCCACTGAGGGTTTTCTTTGATATATTCAATAATTACCGGAGTTATAGTAGCTGCTTTATCCCATTCCGGTTGTAGAAATAGTTTACATTCCGGTGATACCATCGCTGCATATTGTTCTGCCCATTTAAAATCTGACTGGTTAAATATTACCACCTTTAATTCATTGGCAAAGGGAACTACTTCGGGCAACGGAAATTTAAATTTTTTGGGAGATAAACAAATCCAGTCAAGCGTACCGCTCAATGGATAGGCACCGGATGTTTCTATATTGGTTTCAAATCCCTTTTCTTTTAAAGCGGAAGTCAATTCAGTAAGGTTGTGCATCAACGGTTCCCCACCTGTAATGACCACTAGCTTTGTTGGGGTAGCTGCTACAAATGCAACTAAATCACTGATGGCTATTTTGGGATGCTTTGATGGGTCCCAACTATCTTTTACATCGCACCATACACAGCCAACATCGCAGCCACCCAACCTGATAAAATAGGCTGCCTTACCCTGGTGAAAGCCTTCGCCCTGTAATGTATAAAAATGTTCCATTACCGGAAGCGACTGAGTTTGGTGCATTTCAAATTGTTGCAGCATATAATTTTTTATCGGATGAAAAGTGGATAAGAAAAGATGCTATGAAAGGATACTGTACAAGTGAGTGACACAACGATGCCGCCATGAAAAACAAATGTTCGTCCCCCCCAAAAAACGAAGTTGGATAGCTATTGGATTTGAAAGGAACCGCCTGTATTGCTATGATTGCTGGTTGATTCATGGTAGACTTTGTTCTGATGAGAACTCTTGTGTTTGGATTTTCTGTTATTGAAAAACTATTGTTCACTTTTTAATAAGCAGGCATTGTATGTATTCATTAAAAGCGCTGCGATTGTCATTAAGCCTACGCCGCCTGGTACCGGTGTAATATAACTACACTTAGGCGCTACATTGTCAAAATCTACATCTCCTCTTATTGCGAACCCACTTTTTTTAGTCGCATCTGGTACACGGGTAATGCCAACGTCCACAACCACCGCATTTTCTTTTACCATATCGGCGGTTAAAAATTTAGGCCTTCCTAATGCGGCAACTATAATATCTGCCTGTAAGCAAATTTCTTTTAAGTTGGGCGTATGGCTGTGGCAGACAGTTACTGTACAGTTACCGGGATTGGTATTGCGGTTTAATAAAATGCTGATTGGCCTTCCTACAATATTGCTTCTGCCAATAACCACGGCATGTTTACCTTTTGTTTCAATATTGTAATGCTCCAGCATCAGCATAATGCCATACGGCGTTGCCGGAATAAAAGTGGGCAATCCCTGCACCATCTTACCAACACTCATCGGGTGAAAACCGTCTACGTCTTTTGTTGGATCAATCAGGTTGATGATTTTTGCTTCACTTATTTGCATAGGTAACGGTAGCTGAACAAGTATGCCATCTACATCATCATCTGCATTTAATTGTTGAATGGTTGCAATTAAAACTGCTTCATCAATGGAGGCATCCAGCCTTATCAACGTGCTTTTAAATCCGATCTCTTCACAATTCTTAACCTTACTTGCCACATAAGTTTCACTTGCTCCGTCAGATCCTACTAATACTGCCGCCAAATGTGGTGTTTTTTTACCCGAAGCTATCAGCTTTGCTGTTTTTTCTTTAACCGTATCTTTTACAGCCTTGGATACAATTTTGCCATCTAAAATTTGCATGTGCAAAAGTAACTACAAATGTTTTAAAAGCCAATGCTGCCAGCAGTTTAAACTGTTAAGAAAGTTGCCCAAATCATGATCATCTCTTATTACTTGTTGAAAAAATAACAAGGCAGCTATGTTTTTTTTAATGCATTGGCCCTAATGTGACGCTGTATGCATTTTATCTTTATATTGCTGAAATAAACTGCAACTGTTTTGAGAAAGAAATTAATTACCTCTGTTAGCTTATTGGTTTTATTGGTACAAATGGGAATCTCCCAATCTTTGCGTCAACCTATTTCAGCAGTCTATCTTGGGTTGGGATCTTACAGCACGCAACATACAGATGTGTTTTCTTTTTTAAATAATCAGGCTTCATTGGCACAAGTAAAAGATGTGGCAGTGGGGGTATACGGCGAAAAAAGGTTTTTATTAAATGCTACCAGCATGTACGCTGCTGCACTGGCCATACCTTCTAAAATGGGCAATTTTGGTGTGAGCATGAAATATGCAGGATATAAGAGTTTTAATGAAAATCAGATAGGGCTGGCTTATGGAAGAAGCCTGGGATCGAAAGTTGATTTGGGTATACAGTTCAACTATTATGGATATAAAGTTCCTTCATACACAAGTGCCAACGCAGTTGACTTTGAAATTGGTGCCATTGTTCATTTAACGGATCAGTTAAACGCTGGTATTCATGTTTATAATCCCGTGGGTGGAAATTTTTCTAAAACGGATGAAAAACTTACATCTGCCTACAAGGTGGGTTTAGGGTATGATGTGTCTGAACAATTTTTTATTAGTGCAGAAGTTGTAAAGGAGGAAGATTACCCCGTTAATTTAAATGCCGGCATTCAATACCAGTTTGTAAAACAATTTTTTGTACGTGCAGGAGTTTCATCAGCAACTTCAACGGGCTATGCCGGGGTTGGACTTAGCTGGAACAACCTGCGGCTAGATATCAGTGGCAGTTATCATCCGCAACTTGGCTTATCGCCGGGTCTTTTACTAATCATGAATTTTGCAGACAAAAAGTAATAAGTAAGCCGGTAAAAATTAATTGTATAAATGCTACTTCCATTAATGCATCATATTAATTCCAACATGTTAAATGGCCGCAGTGTTTTAAAGGTTCTTCGCCTGCCTCACTTTAAGTTTGCAGCTAATGCATTGAGATTGTTTTTTTGCCTGACTTTTTTTGCCTGTTTTTTTTGCAAACAAGCAAATGCACAGGTTCCCGAAAACCCACCAGCTACAAACATTGGGGAGCAACAACTTGAAGCAATCACAGAAAACAATGAAGATGTTGAAACAGAAGATGATTCGTTTTTACAGGCGATGCGCCAGTTTTTAAAGAATCCGATTAACATTAATTCTAACGATATTACCACACTAAAAGAATTAAATGTTTTGACGCCTATACAATTACAAAATATTATTTCTTACAGAAATTTATTTGGAAACTTTATCAGTATTTATGAATTACAGGCAGTTCCTGATCTTGATTTAACTACTATTGAACGCATAAGGCCATACATCACTGCAACATCGCCCCAAAATGTAGTTACTTCAATCGGAGAGCGTTTAAGAGGCGGAACAAAGTCTTTACTATTAAGAGGCACACAGATTCTTGAAGAACAAAAAGGATTTAAACTTGATCCGGCTACCACCAATAATTATTACCCCGGTTCACGTCAGCGCATTTATATGAGGTATAAATACCAGTTTAAAAACCTGCTTCAATATGGTTTTGTTGGTGAGAAAGATGCAGGTGAACAATTTTTTAAAGGAGCCCAAAAAAATGGGTTTGATTTTTATTCTGCACATCTTTTTGCCAGGAACATCGGAATTATTAAGTCATTGGCTATTGGCGATTTTACCGTTAATCTTGGCCAGGGCCTTACACAATGGCAAAGCCTGGCATTTAAAAAAAGTGCGGATGTTACCAATATTAAAAGACAGTTGGCAACATTGCGGCCATATAATTCTGCCGGAGAAATTAATTTTCATCGTGGTATAGGTATTACGGTGGTAAAAAATAATGTAGAAGCCACCCTGTTTGCATCGTATAAAAAGATTGATGCCAATTTTGTTGCAGGTGATACGTTGTCGTCTAACGAAGATTTCATTTCATCTTTACAAACTTCCGGATTGCATCGTACCAATAGTGAAACAGTTGACAAAGGAGTACAGCAACAACTTGCAGTGGGGGGCAATTTGCAGTATAATTACCGGAACATTCACCTGGGCATCAATGGTGTTCAGTACCATTTTAAATTACCGCTTACAAAGGCTGCTGACCCTTATAATGTATTCGCATTATCGGGTAAATCATTTGGCAATTCAAGTATAGACTATAGTTATACCTATAGAAATCTGCACTTTTTTGGAGAAGCGGCGGTGACAAATAATTTTGACAAGGCTTTTGTAAACGGGTTGATTGTTAGTGTGGATCCAAAAGTTGATATGAGTATGTTGTATAGAAATATCTCTCAAAAATATCAATCGTTGTATACAAACGCTTTTACTGAAAGCACTTATCCAAACAATGAAAAAGGATTATACACAGGCGTTTCAATTCGTCCAAACACAATGTGGCGTATAGATGCGTATGCTGATTTTTATAGATTCCCCTGGTTGAAGTACCTGGTTGATGCGCCATCAACCGGAGTGGATTATCTTGTTCAGGTTAGTTATAAACCTAACAAGCAATTGGATATGTACATGAGGTTTAAGACAGAAACCAAAGCAAAAAATTATAATCCTGATAATATTACTTATTCTCCGGTGGTTGCACAATCAAAGCAAAATATTCGTTCGCATATTAGTTACAAACTTAGCCGTACACTTACCATGCGCAACAGGGTAGAACTGGTTTGGTTTGATAAAAAGGGTGGAGGTGCCCAGGAAGGTTTTTTAACTTACGTAGATATGGTTGTAAAACCAATGATGAAACGATATTCGGGTAGTGTGCGCCTGCAATATTTCGAAACGGGCGGATACGACAGCAGGTTGTATGCTTATGAAAATGATGTGTTGTATAGTTTTTCTATTCCTGTATTTTACGACAAGGGCTATCGTTATTATGTGAATTTTAATTACGATGTTACCCGCAAACTTACAGTTTGGCTAAGATTGGCGCAAACAATTTATGATGGCAAAGATAAAATTGGCACCGGGCTAGATGAGATAAATGGGAATAAGAGGACCGAAGTAAAGGTGCAGGCGATGTACTATTTTTAATATGGTTGACTGTTGTTCAAAAAAATAAGTAAATAATAATTTTATGAAAGGCTTCTGAAAATAGGAGCTCATTGTAATTATCTTTGTAAGAAATAAAAAAAGATTATGAATAGTATACCTGAACAACCCGGCCAATTAAATATTGAAATATCCGAAGAAGTATCAGAAGGCGAATACGCAAATCTTGCAATAATTACACATAGCCATGCGGAGTTTGTAATTGATTTTGTGAATGTAATGCCCGGTACGCCTAAAAGTAAAGTTAAAAGCCGTATCATCCTGACACCGTTTCACGCAAAACGTTTTATGAAGGCTATGATTGATAACATTAAGAAATTTGAATCAGCCAATGGCACCATTCAGGATATGGAACAAATTGAAGTGCCCTTTACTTTTGGCGGCCCGCCGGCACAGGCATAAATCAATTACCACTGTGTAGCTGAAAATAAATTCATTCGCATACGTTTAAAAAAGCCTGGTTTTAAACCGGGTTTTTTATTGCCTGTTATCCAGGTAAATGACCTGTGAATATGTATTCGTTTTAAAAACGTTGGCTAACATAAAACGTTGAAATAAAAGGGTCTAAATTAATAAACCTATAAATTATGTGCGTTAGCCATTTCCTTTAACTCCAATAAATTAGTAACGCCTAATTTTTCAAACATCCTTGCTTTGTGCGTACCAACTGTAGATACCTGAATTTTTATAGAAGCGGAGATTGAACTGATCGTTTGACCTGCTAAAAGAAGCGACGCTATTTCAAATTCACGGGCAGATAACTTACTAAATGGATTATCTGATCTGGAATCGAAAGATTCATTGGCAAGTACTGATGCCAGCGCATCACTAATATACCTGCGATTATCTAAAATTTGAGTAACAGCTCTTAAGATTTCTTCCAACGGAGATTCTTTGGAAATAAATCCCCTGGCTCCCGCCTTTAAAAACCTTTTTGCGTGAACATTTTCAGAACTCATTGAAAATACCAACACTTTTGATTGCGGATAAAGTTTTAAGATATTTTGCAATAACTGCAACGAATCTGTTTTAGGCATTTGGATATCCAACATAACGAGGTCGTAAGAACGCTTTTCAAATTCTTCCATCGCACTTTCGCCATTTGCCGCTTCGTACACTTCGGCTGCCTCAAATGATTGTTGAAGAAGTATTTTTATTCCTGATCGCACCACTATATGGTCATCAATGAGAAGAAATTTTTTCATTTCGTTTTATGTATGGGTACTACAATTATAATTATAAAAAAGTAAAATTAATAGTGCATGCCGTATTATATTTTAAATGGCAGGTTCAAAATGCAACTGTTTATGAAATTTCGTAAAATTGTCAACAATTATTAAACATGCTATTGCATAGCAAAATACATGCATCATGCAAAAGTATAAGATCATATTTTTTTATTGGCATGGTTTTAATTTAAATGTAATTAAAACCTTATTTACAATTTTAATATTTTTCTTATGGCAATAAATCTTTTAAAGACAATTCAGGAAAATCTTCATTATCCACCACTTCAAAAAATAGACCCAAATACCGAAGTAGTTGACGCTTCATCCCAACCAAATGAACATCGGTTTAGCCAGGCCGCAATTCCAACTGTATTAACTGGTTTATATACTTACAGTAGTAACGATGAAAATGCTGAAAAAATTTTGAACGGAGAAATAAACTCCGATTGGATAACAGAAATATTTGGATCTGTTAAGTATAAAGTCATTGACAATATCTGCAATTATTCCTTTGAGCAGGATAAAGAATTAGTAACCGGGCAAATGAATGATATTGCCGTGGAAGCAGTAAAACTAATAAAAAATGAAGTATCGCCGGATGGTACAGCAATGGATGTTAAGAAACTAATGTCTGTACAAACTACACAGTTGTTGGGTTATTTGCCTACAGAATTAAATATGGGGCAATTATTGAAAGAGGAAACGCTTGATGATAATACAAATAAAATGGAAGGACCCATTTCAAGTCTGATGAATAAAATTGGGTCAGCATTTTCAAATCCTTCAGGCGATTCCGAAGGTTGAATTGTATAGCAATTACAGTAATCATTTTTTGAAAACAATCGGCAATTTGTTGGTACTGTTTTCTGGTTTGTAGATTAACTTTCCCAACATAAAATCATAAATACAAAAGACGGGTAAAAATATCGAATCCTTATTAATACAATAAATTAAAAAACATGGACAAGTATTTTTTAATACACGCTCATATGTTTATATTTAATACAAACTTTTTCAAATGCAAAAGATATTAATAGCCCTTGATTACGATCCAAGCGCAGAACAAATAGCGGAGGCTGGTTATGCGCTGGCTAAAGCAACCAATGCCCAGGCAGTACTAATACATGTAATTGCTGACGCAATTTATTATTCAGGATTAGAGTATTCACCTGTTATGGGATATACCGGATTTGGTTCGCCGGGAATGGTTCCAATGGTGGATATTAATGATTTGAAAATGGCTGCCACAGAATTTTTGGAACAAACAAAAAAGCACTTAAAAGACGATACCATTCAAACGGTAATTGGCGAGGGTGATTGTGCTGAAGCCATACTGCAGGCCGCTAAAGAATTAGATGCAGATACAATCGTAATTGGCTCACATAGCAGGGGCGGACTGGAAAAAATATTAATGGGTAGTATATCAGAAAAAGTATTACATCACACATCTATCCCACTTTATATGATTCCAACAAAAAAGGTAAATTAATTTGTAAGCTGGTTATTTACCTGGTAATCTTGGTATGTAATATTCAACACCCGGTCATCATCCAGGAAGTATATATTGTCAACAATTCCATGACCACTTCCTAAATTATAAATTTTATTCCAAAGGCAATAAATGTTTATCATGGCTAAGCTGCTTTGGAAATTATCATGATGTATGGAACATAAGATGCATTTATTTTCACCGATGTTTTTCATCTTCATGTAGATCATCTAATTAACAATGCGAACCTTTCCTTCTACTATTACTTACAGTATAGATAAGGAAACCATTATGAATTATTCTTCAGAAAAAGTTGTTGAAGTTTTTTTTAGAATAGTTTATTGTAGAAATTCTACTACAATAACGGTTAATTGGTAATAATAAAGCAGGTATTTCCTGTATGGTTAATAAAATATTTGAATTTATATTTGGTGCAGTAAGTTTGAAACATGAATAAAGTACAAGAAAAATATACCAATTTAAATTTCTTACGAGCGCATACACAATGCTCCCCGGACTTAATGATTGAAATGATTGAAATTTACCAGGGTCAAACGCCTCAAATGATTAAGGCAATGAAAAGCGGTTTATTAAATTCGGATTGGCAGGTAATTAGAGCTGCTGCGCATAAGCTAAAGCCATCATTCCGGATTATGGGTATTAACAAAGATTATCACATGCTGGTAAATGAAATCGAAAGATTAGCGGTGGATAAATCTCCTATTGTTGAAATAAATAATTTAGTTGATGAACTTGAAAATGCATGTAACAATATTTACGACGAATTAAATGTGATAATGAAGGAGCTGCAGCAATGCAGGAGAGAAAAGAGGTGATTTTTGTAATCATTTTTTCATAAATTTAAGTGCGGAGACTTAATAGGTATTATTAAAAAAACGAATTGTACGTATTTTGGGATTTATACTTCTGAAAAATAATTTGTATCGAAAACCTGCCTTTATCCCATGTTCCACTTTTAAAAAACAATTCCTTTGTATTAACTTATTAATCATTTAATAAGGCTTCCATGAGTAAAAAAAACAAAAAAAGCATTTTCTGCGTTGATGATGATGCGCTGTTCCTGAAATCATTTGAAATTGAGTTTGCAAAAGACAAGCTATTTAACATTTATACTTTTTCATCTGGCGAAGCTTGCCTGGCTAATTTTTCTCTGAAGCCAGATATTGTAATTCTGGATTATTTCCTGGATGGTATTGACAAAGAAGCAATGAATGGCTTAAAAACTTTGGATGCTATCAAAGCTATGGACGATACAATGCCTGTTGTAATGTTGTCATCGCAGGATAGTATTGAAGTAGCCGTTAACTGTTTACATCACAATGCATTTGATTATGTTGTTAAAAGTGAAACCGCCTTCTTGCGATTGCGAAAAAATATTTCTAGTATACTCCTCTACAAAAAACTTGAGCTTGATCTAAAAAAAGAAAAGCAATAAACGCTACCAGGTATTAAAATCCCATTTTTGAAAATCGGCATGATAGTTTTATTATTAACAAAATCATGTTGCATTTTAATTTCAATTCTTTCCGTAAAGAATTCATAATTCGGATTTATTCTTTTATTGAGGTATTATTTCCTCAAATGCCAGTTACTTTACGGTCAGGTCAACTTATTGCGGCAAATGTTGTTAAGTATCGAAATGAATACGTTATAAAATTTTTGACGAAAATATTTCCTTGGCTGTTTAAACAACAACATATTTTGATTACTCTATGAAACACCAGTTCAACACATATGATGATGATAAAATTATTTTGCTTTTAAATGAAGGAAACAAAGATGCATGGGAATATGTTTATGATAAGTATTCAATGCCAATATATGGCAAATTATTGCGAATGACTTCATCAAAGGAATTAGCTGAAGAAGTTTTAGTACATGTTTTTATGGGGCATAAAAAAAGGGCCATCAATTTAAAAAAGAAAGCTACACTTTTTATAACGCTCTTTAATTATACGCATGAAATTGCACTTCAATTTATTGAATCAACAGCAGGCGCAACAGCTGATTCAGATATGCAAGAAGAATTTCCGACCATCAATAAATTGTTTTTTAATTATGCATCTGAGAACATTGAAATACACAAATCAAACGATAAACTGGATATAGGAAAACAACTCAGGTCGGAATTAAAACATTTTGGAAATTCAATTCAGTTGCTTTCGTTGCCTTTAGCAAGTATATTATTTTAAATTGGTGAAGGTTTAAAAGAAAGTCAGAAATAACACTTTTTCAAAACAAAATATGCTCTTAAATTATAAAGAAAAAAAACAGCTGATGGAATACAACAAATTAACAAAGGACGAAGAAAGAGTAATATTACACAAAGGCACTGAAATGCCCTACACCGGCGTATATACAGATAATAAAGCTGCAGGTACATATGTTTGCAGAAGATGCAATGCACCATTATATCGATCTGCAGATAAATTTGATTCTCATTGCGGGTGGCCAAGTTTTGATGATGAAATTGAGGGTGCAGTAAAACATTTGCCCGACGCAGACGGACGCAGAATAGAAATAGTTTGTGCCAATTGCGAGGGCCACCTTGGGCATGTATTTAAGGGTGAAAGAATGACTGCAAAAAATACCAGGCATTGCGTAAATTCTATTTCCATGAAATTTATTCCCGAAGGGCAATAGTGCCATTGACCACAAATAGAAAAGATTTGTAGCGGCTATTTAAATGGTATAACAATTGAAATAGCACTGATAATTATCTTTTAAAAAATGTTTATGCCATTACAGTTTATCTGGCTTTTCGTGCTACCGATACCCGTTGCCTGTGTTGCATGGACGGTAACTCACGAAGAAGTTTTTCGTGAGCTAAGAGAATATTGTAAAAGAAAAAGCGAAGGTTGTGCTACGTTATTACAGCGAAAGTTTTTTTATCTGTTTACCTGCGAGTATTGTTTTAGCCATTATGTAACGCTGGCTTTTATATTATTAACCGGATATAAATTGTTATTGGATGATTGGCGGGGTTATATTATTGCAGCATTTTCAGTTGTATGGATTGCAAACATTTACATGAGTATTTTTGGATTGCTAAGACAAAATATTAAACTCGAAAAAATAAAAAATGAAGTGGCAGAAGTTGAGCTGGATACGGTGAAGGAAAGCGGTCACAGTTAGTATGGGTGCATTTAAAATTGTCGCAAGAGGTGTTATCTTTTAGCCAAAACTTTAAAGTTTGAAGTGAATCAAAAAAAGATGGCACCTCTATTTTTAGGCAGCGACAATTTAAAATGCACCCGTTAGTATTCTAAATTAGTGAGATATCCGTTTTGTATACTTTTACTATTCATAAAACCTAAGCTTATTTTTAAGACGCATGATCTCGTCTTCTTTTTCTTTTAATTTATCCAGTAACTGAATAACCGTTTCAATGCCTTCCAGGTTCAATTCAAGATCGTGGTGAAGCCTTACAAATTGTTCGGCCTCTTTAATATTACTTTCGGGTATGTAAGCAACATTTTCTTTGGTTGTTATTTCCACAAGCCCGGTTTCATGCAGGGCCCTCATAAAAGAAAACTCCACATTATGACAAACACAGAAAGTTTCAACTAATATTAATTGTTCTGTTTGCATACAATAGATTTTAAATGTTGGTTGCAGATAATTCTTTAAATAATTCTTTTTGCTTTTCTGTTAAGTTTGTTGGTATTTTAACATGATAGGTAATATATAAATCTCCGAATTGACCTTCTTTTTTATAAACCGGAAAGCCCTTTCCCTTTAACCTTGTTTTTGTGCCATTTTGTGTTTCGGGATTTACTTTTAATTTTAATAATCCGCTGAGTGTGTCTACAGTAATGTCGCCACCAAGCACCGCAGTGTATAGTTCCAGTTCTTCCGTTACATAAAGGTCGTTACCCGATCTTTTATACCTGGCATCGTTTTCAATCGAAAAGCTAATGTACAAATCCCCATTGGGGCCTCCGTTAATTCCCGGTGCGCCATATCCGCTTAATTTTATTATCTGGCCGTTTTCAATTCCGGCGGGAATTGAAATCCGTACATTTTTTCCATTAATGGTTAAGGTTTGTTTATGGGTAGTATAAGCATCTATAAGCGATAGTCTTAATTCACTGTTATAATCCTGTCCACGAAATTTTGTTTGCCTGCTTCTTCTACCTTCACCTCCACCAAACATGGAATCAAAAAAACTTGAAAATCCACCTTCACCAAAATCTTCGGCATCAAATCCGCCTGTTTGCCCACGGCTTTGCTGTCTTGACTGACCGGCTTTTTCAAACTGTTCTGCATGTTGCCAGTCTTTACCGTATTGGTCATATTTTTTTCGCTTTTCCGGATCACTCAAAACCTCATTGGCTTCATTAATTTGCTGAAATTTTTTGCCCGCATCTTTGTCTCCCGGATTAAGGTCGGGGTGAAGTTTTCTTGCAAGCTTTCTGTAGGCTTTTTTTATTTCGTCTTCAGTTGCAGTTTTACTAATTCCCAACGCCTGGTAATAGTCAATAAAATCCATAGAATAATTTTTAAAGGTTAATGCAGTTTTTATGCCGTTACCTTTCTTTAAATATAGTTGTAAGTAAGGTATGTAATATTCAAAACAATAAAGCGATAATGTGCCTAATCGGGTTGATAATTTTTAATTTGAAAAATTCCCTTTCCCTGTGGAATATATTCTACAAAGATATTATGTAAAATCAATTTTAATCAGGATTTCAGGCAGGTGAGTAATTGATTTACATATAAAAATTAGGATTTGTTGTTTGGCAAGGTTTTGATGATATTTATTACATACTTAATCATAAAAATAAAAACATCATGGGAAATTTATTGTATGTAATAGCCGTCATTTTAGTTATCGCCTGGTTGATTGGATTTTTAGGTTTCCACGCCGGTGGTATTATTCACATTCTATTGGTAATTGCAATCATTGCATTTTTACTAAAAGTAATAAGGAGGGCATAGGAATTTTTTAACACTAAAATTATAGACAATGGAAACATGGAAATTAAAACTTAAAGGATCCTGGAACGAAGTAAAGGGAAAAGTTAAAAAAGAATACGCCGATCTTACCGACGACGATTTATTATACGAAGAAGGTAAAGATGATGAATTGCTGGGACGTATTCAGCAAAAGGCTGGAAAAACAAAAGAGGAAATTAAAGACTGGATTGAATCACTTTAATCTCAGGTATAAATTTTAAGTGTTGAGCACACTATTGCCATCATCCTAATGGTTTTTACAAAGGATGATGGCATTTTTCAATAACATAGAAAAATGAACGAAACTAAAGAAGCGCCATTTTACCAAAGAATGAGCCTTACATTGCTTGGTCTTGCTTTAATAACCATAGCAATATATGTTGGTCAGGACATATTGATTCCACTTGCTTTTGCAATTCTTATTGCAATATTATTATTACCGCTTGTTGGATTTTTAGAGCGAAGAGGTATACCCCGTGTAATTGCAAACCTCATTTCAATCTTTTTATCAATCTTACTTTTGGGTGCAGTAGTTTATTTTTTATCCTCACAGATAAGAAGTTTTCTACAGGACCTTCCTTCTATAAAACAACATTTGGCCGAACATCTAAAAACGTTACAGCGATGGGTAGGTCACACCTTTCATTTGTCATATAAGCAACAAACAACTTTATTAGATGATGCAGCAGATAAGATGAAAACTACCGGCAGTGGTATGTTGGGGGATACTGTTATTACTGTTACCCAGGCAATTTTGCTATTGGTAATTATGCCGGTTTATATTTTCCTTATTCTTTACTATCGTGATATGATCCGTCAATTCCTGGTAAAAGTATTTAAGGCCGAACATGAACCAAGAGTGTTGGAAGTTTTGAAAGAATCAAGATCAATCGTACAAGGATATATGATTGGATTGATTATAGAAATGTGTATTGTAGCAGCCATCAATTCGGTAGGGTTTATTGTTTTGGGAATTCAATATGCTATATTTCTGGGCGTACTTGCTGCAATTTTAAATATGATACCATATATCGGAATGCTAATAGCCGCTATATTTTGTGTGTTGATTACATTAACCAATTCAACAGAGATTAAAGATATTGTTGGAGTGGTGGTAGTACTTACTGTTGTTCAGTTTTTTGACAACAATATTATTATGCCGAAAGTAGTAAGCTCTAAAGTTAAAATCAATGCATTAATTACCATCCTGGGAGTGCTGGTTGGAGGCACCATTGCAGGCATCTCCGGCATGTTTTTATCGATACCGGCAATTGCTATTTTAAAAGTAATTTTTGACAGGGTAGATGATTTAAAACCCTGGGGCATGTTATTGGGAGATGAAATAACAGGAAGTAAAAAAAGTAAATTTTATATGAAACTCGATAAGCTGAGTCACAAAATAAAAATTCCTTCACCATTTAAACCACCCAAACTTGAATAGGATTTCGTTGTTGGTGAAGGTGAGGTTAAATGTGCAACTACTAGTGTTAAGTTAAGTGTGAAATGGCAATAGTGAATGGTCAATGGTCATTAGCACCATTCAGAATTCACAAATCGATAAGTATTTTTATTCTTAACATAACACTAGTTTATTAGGGCAAAGTGTAGAAAAAAATGCTCAGGAAATCTTCCTTTCTGTTTTGAGTATTGAAAAGCCCATTAAAGTTAAGTGGTATCATTACTGGTACATATATTGACTTTATAGTAAGCAAAATTTATCAATTACCTGTTGGTTTAAAACGCAGGTAGATTAATTCAGCAAATGCTGTTTTGTTAAATTAATTGTGGAGCACTATCGTAAAGTCATAGTCTGAAAAATTAATTATCAAACAACAAACATAAAAATTATGAAACCTAATATTGGATTATCAGACAAAAATATTACAGCACTTACAACAATGCTTTCAAAAGTATTGGCTGATAGTGTTGTGTTGTATACTAAAACCCGCAAATTTCATTGGAACGTTAAGGGCGAAAGTTTTATGGAATTACACAAGCTTTTCGAAGGTCAATATGGTAAGCTTGAAGAATCGATTGATGAGATAGCAGAAAGGATTAATAAATTAGGCAGCCCTACTATTGGAACTATGCAGGAATTTTTAAAGATAACATCACTTAAAGAAACCCCCGGAAAATACCCTCCACAAAAAGACATGTTAAAAGAATTATTAGCAGATCATGAAACGATCATTATTGCACTAAGAAAAAATATAGATGAGGCTGATAAAAAATTGGGCGATGCAGGTACTGCGGATTTCCTTACCGGGTTAATGCAGGAACACGAAACGATTGCATGGACTTTAAGAAGGTATTTGAATTAAAAAGTATACAGTAACTCAATTCATAAATCATGATGGCAAACGAAAAAGACATACCTGGAAACGAACCTGTTTTGGGAGCAAAAAATTCAAATGTTATTGATGAGAATACGGAGTCAAAAATATCTCAGGATGTAGATGATAAATTAATTGGTGATGATAAAGAGTTGGATGAAATGCTGAAATCGGCAAGGGCTGGTTCAGGTAAGCCCGGAAATAAAAAGAATAATTATTAAGTATTAATGTGGAGGCAATATGCAAAAAGATCTTTCATTAAATGAGGTTGTAGAAATATTTAAAAGCAAAGGATACACATATAGTTTTTATAAAAAGAATAACTACATCTATTGCAATAGTCCGGCGTTGAATTTTCATACGCATGAACTTAATATACAAGAAGTGTATAGTGCAGTTGACAAGGGAAATATTTCAAGCCGGTCGGTTGTTTACACAATCGAGTCTGCCAGACTTGGAATTAAAGGGTTACTCATAAACGAATATTAAACATTAAAGAAAAAATTTTGGTAGCTTATCTTAGAAATACTTTTAACGATGCCGGTACTGCTACCATCTTTGCTGCAAGATTTTTTAGAGAAATCTTTCGGTCTTCATTTGAATTTAAAGAGTTCCTCAGGCAGTGTTTTGTAATGGGATATAAGTCGCTACCCCTGGTAGGTATTACTGGATTTATAATGGGGCTGGTTATGACTTTACAATCTCGTCCTACACTGGTAGATTTTGGTGCAGAATCCTGGTTGCCCGGTATGGTTGCACTTTCATTGATTAAAGAAATCGGGCCTGTAATTACTGCTGTGATCTGTGCTGGAAAAATTGCCTCAGCAATAGGAGCAGAGTTGGGATCGATGAAGGTAACCGAACAAATTGATGCAATGGAAGTGTCGGCTGTTAATCCATATAAATACCTGGTAGTAACCCGGGTTTTGGCTACTACACTTATGATACCATTATTGGTAATATTTGCTGATGCGATCGGACTTTTTGGTTCTTACATGGCAATGAATATTCATGCTGACATAACATTGTTTCGATTTCTTTCAAAAGCAATGGGATCAGTTGAATTTATAGATATAATCCCTGCTACCATTAAAACATTCTTCTTTGGTTTTTTTGTAGGCATGATTGGTTGTTACAAAGGATACACTGCGGCCAATGGCACAGAAAGTGTAGGAAGAGCTGCTAATTCAGCAGTGGTAGCAGCGTCTATTACCATTTTCATAATCGATATGTTGGCTGTTCAAATCACCGATATTTTTTTTTAAAACTACAAAATGGTAAAAGAAAATCCTGTTACTCATTTAGATAATAATTCAACATCAAAACCAGTAATAGAAATATCGGGATTGCAAAAGTCTTTTGGGAAAACTAACCATGTTTTGAAAGGCGTTAATCTTTCCATTAATAAGGGAGAAAACCTGGTTGTGTTAGGTAAATCAGGTTCGGGTAAATCGGTACTCATCAAGTGCCTGGTTGGTTTAATACAGCCCGACGAAGGAGATGTGCGTGTATTTGATACCAGCATAACTTCTATGAGTGATAATAAACTAAATTCAATCAGGCTCAGGATGGGTTTTTTGTTCCAAAATTCAGCGCTGTACGATTCGATGACGGTAAGGGAAAATCTTGCATTTCCATTAAAACGGCATCAAAAAAGTTTATCGCCTGAAGCCTTGAATGAAACCATTGAAGAAGCGTTGGATAGTGTAGGACTTAAAGCTGCAATTGATAAAATGCCTTCTGAGCTATCCGGAGGTATGCGTAAACGAATTGGTCTGGCACGCACACTTATTTTAAAACCGGAGATAATGCTTTATGATGAACCAACAACCGGTTTGGATACTATTACATCCAGGGAAATTAGCGAACTCATTTTAGCAATACAGCAAAAAAATAAAACTACAGCTATCATCATCACACACGATATGGCTTGCGCAAAGCTTACCGCCGATAGGATAGTTGTATTAAAAGACGGAGTGGTGCAGGCAGAAGGAACGTATGATGAACTTGAAAATAGCGAGGACGAATGGGTGCGTTCATTCTTTATTTAAATAATGTTGACTAAAATTTTTTTACATGAAAAATGAATCGGGCTTCACACTTAAACTTGGCATGTTTGTAACGCTTGGGCTCCTGCTCTTTGTGGTAGCCATTTATTTTGTTGGTAAACAAAAGAATTTATTTGGATCAACTTTTAGGATAGAAACGAAGTTTAAAACAGTAAGTGGTTTAAAGGTTGGGAACAATGTGCGGTTTTCAGGAATTAATATAGGTACTGTTGATGAAATACAATTGCTTACTGATACTTCTGTACGCGTAGTGATGGTTATCAAAAATGACGTGCAACCATTTATAAAAGCAGATGCAACAGCCAGCATTGGATCGGATGGTTTAATGGGAGACCGGGTTCTTACTATTTACCCGGGTAGCAATGCAGCAAGCGCAATAAAGGAAAATGCAGTAATCAGTTCACAGCCATCTGTGGAAATGGAAGAGTTAATGGCGAGTGTAAAAGCAACGTTGGATAATGCCGGGATCATTACTGCACAGCTAGCTCAGTTCACTTATAAAATGAATAACGGCAATGGAGCGCTTGCAAAATTTATAAGTGATGAAGAGTTTTCAGGCTCACTTAAAAGCACATTGCAAAATCTACAGAAAAGCACCAATGAGTTTGCAAAATTTACTACCAAAATGAATGACGAAGATGGAGCACTGGCTAAACTAAGCGATCCTGCATTTGGTGAAAAACTTGACTCAACAATGTCGAACCTTCAATCGGGAACTAAAGGCTTAAGTGAAAATATGGAAGCGGCACAACATAATTTTTTATTGAGGGGGTTTTTCAAGAAAAAGAAAAAGGCAGAAGCTAAGAAGCAAGCAGACTTAAAAAAGAAAGCTGCACAACAACAAAAAGCCAACTTGAAACTGAAACAGACAGACACTACAAATACAGTTAATATATCATTGACTAAGCAAGCTGCTGACAGTTCCAAAAATTAGTTTCAACATTATTTTCTTAAGAAATTCAACCGCAATAATTTCTAAAACTCCTGCCATAAAATTAATTATGGTGTAGAAATGTTTACCCAAGAATGAGTATGTTTTGGCATTTTAAAGAAAAAAGGGTATATTTTGATTAGCCATCCGTCATAATTGAACTTAAAGTATATGGAACGATTTTTTTGGCAATGTTTTGGTATAAGTTTAAACAAATTCTTTAACAACAAATAAAAACAAATATTATGAAGTCAGGTAAATTAATTACAGGCATCGTGGTTGGCGCAGCAGTAGGAGCATTAGTAGGAATATTGTTCGCACCCGATAAAGGCAAAGAAACACGTGGTAAAATATCCAAAAAAGGAAATGATCTGAAGGGATCAGCAAAAGATAAAATTAATGAGTTGGTTGAAAGTTTAACCAATCACTATGATAATCTTAAAGGGAAAGCTGAAACCAAATTTGATGAAGCAAAAGAGAAGTATAAGAGTACAAAAGAAGAAGTTAAAAATTCTGTGTCCTAATGCCGGGCAATAATAACTTTGAGGATTTTAAAAATAATGAGATGGATAATAACCCAGGTACGTTTGAATCACTTTATGAAGATGCAGGAAATTATGTGGATACTAAAATAGAGTTACTAAAGTTGAAGATGGTAGATAAAACTACTGATTTGACTTCATCAGTTATTGCCAGGATATGTATAATAGTTGCGATAATGTTTGCTTTAGTAATATTCAGTATCGGACTATCCCTCTGGATCGGAGAACTGGTGGGTAAAATTTACCTGGGATTTTTCATTGTTGCGGCAATTTATTGTTTGTTGGCTTTGTTACTTAAATTATTCAAAAAATCGTGGATTAAGGAGCCTTTAAGCTCAGTGATTATAAAAAAAATGCTTAATTAATGTATAGTAATATCAAAAGTTCAGCTGATCTAAAGACTGCTATAGTAAAGCTTGAAGCTAAGGAGGCAATTGAAAAAGAGGAGTTGATTTCAAACTTTAATTCCTTTAAAGAAAGTATGAAGCCAATGAATCTTATCAAATCCACCTTAACCAAAGTCACTTCCCAGCCAGGTGTTGTGGGTTCTATCATAAAAACTTCGCTTGGTTTAGGTGCAGGACTTATTTCAAAGAATTTATTATGGGGAAAGTCACGCAGTATATTTAAGCGTCTTGCCGGAACTGCGGTAAAGCTTGGAGTTACGGGTATTGTAGCACGAAATACTGATAAAATTAAGTACAAAGGATTAAAGTTGCTTACCAGTGTGCTAGGCAAAAAGCACGGGAAGACATAATATTTTATAGTCTGGCTATTCATGTAAATAATCATTTAATGCCCCTTTTCATAAACAAGGGGCATTTCTTTTATCTTCGCTTCCATGTCAAAATTTTTAATCGTTGGGCTCGGCAATCCGGGTAATGAATATGCTAATACACGCCATAATATTGGGTTCGATGTGTTAAATGCATTCGTAAATAAGCATGGTGGTAGTTTCAACATAGATAGGCTTGCATATAAAGCAGAAATCAAATGGAGAGGAAAAATTTTCATTTGCATCTGTCCTACTACTTTTATGAACCTAAGTGGAAAAGCATTTAAATATTGGTTAGATAAAGAAAAGGTGCAAGTTGAAAACACACTTACGATTGTGGATGACCTGGCATTACCATTAGAAAAGCTACGTCTTCGCCAAGGGGGTTCGGATGCCGGTCATAACGGGTTAAAAGACATTCAAAATATATTGAATACTGATAAGTACCCTAAGCTAAGGTTTGGTATTGGTAATAACTACCCCAAAGGAATGCAGGCAGATTTTGTGCTAAGTAAATGGCTGAATACTGAAGTGCCATTAGTACAACTAAAAATACAGAAGTGTATATACGCAATCGAGCAATTTGCATCCGTTGGTATTGAGCAAACTATGAATGAAGTGAATAAGCTTTCTATTCAACTGTAATTACGTTTAACTGTTTATACATAATTGTTTTATTTATTTGATTTGTCTATATTCGCTTTCATATTGAGGGATATTCTAACTTAGAAAAGCATGAAGATAATATGTGTAGGCCGTAACTATCCGGCACACGCCAAGGAACTTGGCAACGACTTACCAGATGAACCGGTCATATTTATGAAGCCGAAAAGTGCTCTATTGCAAAGCCATACTCCTTTTTATTACCCTGAGTTCAGTAACGAGTTAAACTACGAATGTGAACTTGTTTTAAGGGTTTCAAAAAATGGTAAATATATACAAGAGCGTCATTCCTCCAATTACTATAACGGCATAACGGTAGGGATAGATTTTACTGCAAGGGATATTCAAAATGAATTAAAAGCAAAAGGGCTTCCATGGGAAAAAGCAAAGGCTTTTGATAACTCCGCAGCTGTTGGCAAATTCATAGATATTACTCCCGCGTTTAATAAGAAAAACATCAATTTTACTTTTTATAAAAATAAAGAATTGATGCAGGAAGGTAATTCCAATCAAATGATTTTTAGTTTCGACTATATAATTTCTCATATATCAAATTACTTCTCTTTAAACATTGGAGACCTTATTTTTACAGGCACTCCCGCCGGAGTAGGAGAGTGCGTTGTAGGCGATGAACTGGAAGCTTTTATTGAAAAAGAGATGCTGCTTAAAATGGAAATCAAATAGACAAAACCTCGAGTTTTTATTATATCAATTCACAATAGTATTGTGAATTTTTTTTATGACTTTTTTTCATTGAGCCCGGCTAATTAGGCATGAATAATAGGAGTAGCTTACACTTATTTCAAAGTGAACTTTAATCCTGGTTTATCGTTTTATTAATTTTCTTTTCATATTGAATCAAATCTTACTTCTACTTTGACAAGTCAAACCTTTGTGTTTTTTTGTTGACAAGCAGATGTTTTTTATGGCGGCATCGTTGTGTCACTCACTTGTACTGTATTTTTTCATGGCATCTTTTTCGTTCCATAATTAAACTATCGTAACCGTGAGCTACATTTTTTTAAATATGTCAAAGTAGAATTACATTAAACATTTTTAGGGGCCGTCTGAAAATTATATCTGCTAATTTTGAAGCATGTTGAATAACGATGTCTTGTTAAAAGCTTATAGGCTTATGTGTACTGCCCGTGCTATGGCAGATACTTATGAACTTAACCGCAAGGATTGCAAATATGTACACGCTACTTCCCGTGGTCACGAAGCCATTCAATTAGCTACAGCCTTTCAATTGCTTCCATGCGATTATATAAGTCCTTATTATAGGGATGAGAGTATTTTGCTGGGGCTTGGTTTTACTCCTTATGAATTGATGCTGCAGTTATTGGCTAAAGCGGATGATGTATTTACCGGGGGGCGTGCCTATTATTCGCATCCAAATTACATCGGCATAGATAAGCCACAAATTATTCATCAGAGCAGTGCCACCGGTATGCAGGCCATTCCAACCACGGGTATTGCGCAAGGCATACAATATTTGGAAAAAATAAAGTCGCCATTATTGTTTGCAAAAAACAGGTTTGGGGCAGATAATAATGACGAGCCTTCACAAAGCAAATTGATAAATCCGGTGGTTATTTGTTCAATGGGTGATGCTTCGGTTACCGAAGGCGAGGTTAGTGAAGCATTTCAATTTGCAGCTTTACATCAGTTACCAATTATATACCTGGTACAAGACAATACATGGGGTATTAGTGCATCATCGGCGGAGTCACGTACCGATAACGCTCAAGGGTATATAAAAGGCTTCAGTGGCATTAAAAGTATCAGTATTGATGGTAGTAATTTTATTGAAAGTTTCGAAACAATGGAAAGGGTAGTTGCAGAAGTAAGGACGAGCCGCAGCCCCTATCTCGTACATGCAAATGTTCCGTTACTGGGGCATCATACAAGTGGCGTAAGAAAGGAAACTTATCGTAGCCCGGAAAACCTTGCTTCTCATTTTCAAAAAGATCCCGGCCCTCTGTTAAAACAATTTTTAACAGAGGCTGGTATTAATGAATCAGCACTAGATAAAATTGCAATTGAAACATTAATGGCAGTAAAAGAGCAATTTCAATCGGCATTTGCTTCAAGTGAACCAGGTGTGGAAACTGTGTCAGATTATGTTTTTGTACCCACAACCGTTACTGAAGAAAAGGGTGATAGAAGCCCTGCGGGTAATGAAAAAATTTTAATGGTAGATGCCGCATTGTTTGCAATAAAGGAAATAATGGAAGCATTCCCCGAAGCCGTACTATATGGGCAGGATGTTGGTAGCCGGTTAGGAGGAGTATTTAGAGAAACAGCCACACTAGGTGAACGATTTGGCGCACACAGGGTATTTAATACGGCTATACAGGAAGCATATATAATTGGCTCAACGGTCGGAATGAGCGCTACTGGCGTTAAGCCAATTGTTGAAATTCAGTTCGGTGATTATATTTTCCCTGGATTTAACCAACTCGTTACAGAAATATCTAAAAGTTGTTATTTGAGCTGCGGCAAATACCCGGTGCAAACTTTAATACGGGTACCAGTAGGCGCTTATGGAGGAGGTGGTCCCTATCATAGTGCAAGTATAGAAAGCACCTTGCTTACCATCAAAGGAATAAAAATAGTGTACCCTTCAAATGCAGCTGACATGAAAGGGTTGATGAAGGCAGCTTTCCTGGATCCCAATCCTGTTATTATGTTGGAACATAAAGGGCTTTATTGGAGTAAGGTGCCGGAAACTGAGGCGGCTAAAACAATAGAACCCGATGCTGATTATATTATACCGCTTGGCAAAGGCAATATAGTATTGTCTGCGTCGGAAATTAATATAGCGGCAGGCGAAAGCTGCTGTGTAATCACCTACGGAATGGGCGTATTTTGGGCATTAAGTGCGGCAACAAAACTGATTGGCAAAGTTGAAATAATTGACTTGCGTACTTTATTTCCATTAGATGAAACACTAATATTTGAAACCGTAAAAAAGCATGGCAAATGCCTGGTGTTAACGGAAGAGCAACAAAATAATTCATTTGCTGAAGCTTTGGCAGGAAGAATTTCAAAAGCCTGTTTCACCTGGCTGGATGCCGCGGTTGAGGTAATGGGTGCATTAAATTTACCAGCCGTGCCTATGAATATATCGCTTGAAAAAGCCATGTTGCCTAATGCAGAGAAGGTTTTGGTGCGATTAAAAGAACTTTTGTATAATTAGCTGTAAAATTTTATAGAAATCTCCTATATTTGCACCCCAAAATGTCGGGGTATCCCGATCTTATACGGAATCGGATTCATAACCCGAAGGTTGGCAGTTCAAGTCTGCCTGATTTTGAAAAAAGAAAATTATGTCGGGGTAGCTCAGCTGGTTAGAGCATCGGATTCATAACCCGAAGGTCGGCAGTTCAAGTCTGCTCCCCGATACAGAACGCGACTTTTCCTGAAAAATTGGAAAAGTCGCGTTTTTATTTGATGCGTATTCTGTTGATAACGAATCAATTAGCTGAATAAATTTATTGGGATTAGAAGTTAGATATTCATGTTTTTCTGCATCAAATAGTATTCCGTTTGGAAAGAGGATTTTTTGAAAGATTCTCCTATCTTCCAAATTGGCGGAACTCCATACTACATTGAGTTTGGTTAGTTTTTTCAGGCTTTCTGCTAGTAGTTTTTCCAAGTTAGATATTTTAGGGATTTCGCTTTCAATTTCTTTGTTGATTTGAGCAATTTCCCCATGCAGGTATTCTTGTGTTAAATCAAAAGTCTCTTGGTCTATCTGATCTAAACCTCTTCTTATCTTTAAATTTTTTAAGTTTTTTTGCAAGGCAAGAAGTTTATCAGATAATGCAGTTTCCTTCTCCTTTGAAGGATTATTGAAATGGATAAATAATTTAGTCAACTGTAATTCTATTAGAGAAGAATAAGATATTGGGATTTCAAATTTTTGAAATAAATCTGCTAATAATTGCTCCGCATTCTTTTTTCTTGATTTACTTTGACCATTAGCACTAATACTAACACCAACACATTTCAGGCAGCGGTAATAATGTATTCTTTTCTTTTTTACTTCGTATCCAACCATATAGTTTTCACATTTACTACATTTTAGGGAACGACTTAATGGCCTCAATTCTTCTTGTTTGTTATGTTGATATCCTGCAGGATTGCATTCAAGAATTTCCTGAATCTTCATGAAATGACGATGACTTATTAATGGAGGCCATTTTCCTGTGATGGGTATATCAGAAAGGCTACTGATTAGGATACCACAGTAAAACGGATTTCGCCAAATTTTACTTAGTTTTTGTTTACTAATTTTAAGGCCTCTTGAACTTAGTTTTCTTAATATCTGTGCATCACTTATTCCTCCTGTTAGTTTCCAACTCCACGCTTCTTTCAATAACTTTCCATCGCTATTAATAATTAATTTTTGTTCACGACTATAAAATTTATCATTTTTTACCCGTGGACCAAAATGGTCATAACCAAGAGGGCATTGCCCAAACCGATACCCTTTTTTAATATAAGCCTGCATATTTGGGATGATGATTTCTTTTCTTTCAAGATTTTCTTTGAAGGCATGAAACAAACTTTCATAAACAGCAGCTTTTCCTCTTTCAGTGGTTGTACTTATACCACTGCTTGATTCAATAAGATGAACGCCTAAAACCTCAACGCAGTAATTTACAAGACCAATAGCGTTGCCACCTGACCTGGAAAAACGGCTCATCTTGTAAACTATTATTGCAAAGGGCTTATGCCTACTTCGTTTCACCCTTTCAATTAAATTCATGAATTCCTTTCGTGTAAAATCGGATTTAGCGCTTTCATAAGTTCCTCCAAACTTTTCGGTTATAACATAATTATTTTTTTTTGCAAAAACTTCATTCGCTTCAATTTGTCTTTGAATGCTTGAGTTGTTTTCATATTGCTCTTTTGAACTTACCCGGGAATAACACCAAACACCCGTATTTTCAACTGATGTCAGCTTTTTTTGCACAAATTGATTAAAATAATCGTTGCTCTTCATTGTGATATGATTTATATAATACGATTGATAAATTATCACTACCATCCGATCTTTTTTTGAAATAGCCGGTTTATCGATATGAAAGTAT
>JBDUEK010000010.1:0-99117 GCA_040002495.1 Ferruginibacter sp. | reverse complement strand
AAAATTTTTTGGCCGATTACCAAAATATTGTTTTGGTGGTGAGCCATGATCGTCACTTTTTAGATGCCGTTTGTACGCATGTAGCGGATGTCGACAAGCAAAAGATTAAAATTTACACGGGTAACTATACCTTCTGGTACGAAAGTTCGCAATTGGCAGCGAGGCAGGCATCAGATAAAAATAAAAAGCAGGAAGAAAAGAAAAAGGACCTGCTGGAATTTATTGCACGGTTTAGCGCCAATGCCTCTAAATCCAAACAGGCCACCTCCCGTAAAAAAGCCCTGGATAAACTGGTGTTTGAAGACATTACACCAAGTAACCGCAAATACCCGGGCATTATATTTAAGCCGGAAAGGGAAGTGGGTAACCAGATATTGAACGTTGAGAAATTAGCAAAAACGCTAGATGGCAAACCGCTTTTCAGCAATATTAATTTTGATATTGTTAAGGGGCAAAAGATTGCTTTCCTTAGCAAAAATCCATTGGCCCTTACTACTTTTTTTGAGATTCTTGGAGGAAATGAAAAGCCTGATTCAGGGAAAATCGAGTGGGGTAGCACCATCACGTCTGCTTATCTTCCAAATGACAATACCGAGTTTTTTCAGGGATCGTTGAACCTGATGGATTGGCTTCGCCAGTTTGTGCCGCCTAATACAAAAGATGTGGATGAGGATTTTATCAGGGGTTTTTTGGGTAAAATGTTATTTACTGGTGATGAGATTTTGAAGAAAACAAATGTACTGAGTGGAGGCGAAAAAGTAAGGTGTATGGTTAGTAAGATGATGTTGCAGAACCCTAACTTAGTAATATTGGATGAACCAACCAATCACCTTGACCTGGAAAGTATTACTGCCTTTAATGATGGCATGATAACCTTCCCCGGCATTGTATTATTGTCAACACATGATCACCAGTTTATGAATACCGTGGCTGATCGTATCATTGAAATTACGCCAAAGGGAATGATAGACCGCCTGATGACTTATGACGAATACCTGGCGGATGACAGGGTAAAAGCAATGAAGGAAGAATTGTATAGCTAAGAGATGCTGAAATTATCTTAATTATATTTACAATCCCGCTGCCTGCAGTGGGATTTTTTATGATAGAGAAAAAATTAAGAAGCTGTTTGAGTTAATTATTTTGGTTACCGGCAATTACGCCTTGTGGCATCATCGTTGTGTCACTCGCTTTTACAGCATACCTTCTTTGAACTTTTTTATACAGTAAATGAAACTTTTTTTTAACTCAAATAAATTCTAAGAAAAAAATACCTTTGCCGCCATTTACTTATGTTGAGAAAAGCCATCATTTCAGTTATAGATCTCTTTTATCCACCGTTTAAAAGATTCATGCCCATTCATACATTCAGATATGCAGCCTGTGGCGGCTTCAACGTTTTTATTGATATTTTTTTATATTTCCTTTTTTATAATTTCCTGTTGGATAAACAGGTGTTGCAACTAGGTTTTATTGCCTTTAAACCACATATTGCTGCATTTCTTTTATCATTTCTTATAACTTTCCCTGTAGGATTCTTATTGTCGAGGTTTATTGTGTGGACCGATTCGCTGGTGTTGTGGCATGTACAATTATTCCGGTATTTTGTAGTGGTGCTGATTAATCTTTTTCTCAACTATATATTTATAAAAATACTGGTAGAGTATTTTAAAATTTATCCAACTATTGCCAAGCTGATTACCACAGTTATCGTAATTATTTTCAGTTATTTAACTCAGAAGCATTTTACTTTTAAAGTAAAGCATGCAAAGAAAGCGACCGTTTAGTGAAGTTTGTTTTGGCTAATTAATATTTTGATGTTCTGTGAAATCAAAAGCAAAATTCAAGATATAAAATAGTGATATACAGCTATTTTAACCCACATTGCAGCAAATCTCTTGTTCAACATAATAAATCCAGATTTTTTTAATTTTTTTTTAGAGTTTATTCGTAGGGGGGTACAGGCCGAAATCGTATAATTCACGCATAGAGGATGTTTCTTGTTTGTAGTACACAAAAGCTAAATATTTTAGCAAATATTTTAGGATATTTGTGGTTTATTAAAAACATATTGAAAATCAGGAAAATAAAATTTGTAGTACACAAAATGAAATTATAAAACAGTTAGATGTTTGCTTATCAATTCGTTACATGATAGCTGCTGCAATGTGGGTTAATGTTTTTGAATTTTTGAATCCCAACGGGATTTAATGTGTATAGTAATATTATGGAGTTGGTTATCGACCCTGAAGGGGTCGAATGAGTCAATAGTTTATGAACTCAAATATATATTTTTCCTCAAACTCTATTTCAAATTTTTTTAACAAGCCGATATACTCTTCTCTAAAAGTCTGTTTCTTATGATGCTCTTTTTGTTTCAAAATATATTGGATTACATTTGAAATATGAGAATGACTATATGAGAATGCACCATAGCCATCCTGCCAATAAAAGCCATGACAAAATTTCTTTTCCTTAATAAATTCGTTGCTCGATTTTTTCACTTCCCGTACCAGGTCAGACAAACAACAAGCCGGTCTCATACCTATAAAAAAATGAAGATGATCAGGCATTCCATTAATCGCTAACATCTTTTGATCCTTGTTTTGAACTATTCCCGTAATATACTTGTATAATTCTTCTTCCCATGACGGGAGAATTAATGATTGCCTTCCTTTTACTGCAAATACAATTTGAATATAAATTTGGGAAAATGGTGATGCCATGTGCAATATTTTTAATATCTCAAGATAAATAAATTTAGCGATCTTTCATTCTTCGCAACCTTTAAAAGCACATTCGACCCCGTTGAGGTCGCATTAACTTATATTAATTTTCTGCAAACATTTAACCCCGTTGGGGTCGCATTAACTTATACTAATTTTCTACAAACATTTAACCCCGTTTGGGTCGCATTAACTTATATTAATTTTCTACAAACAATTAACGTTGGGGTTAGTAAAATATGCAAAACACAATACGATTACGAACCAACAAAATCCGTAGCACAACAAAATATTAATTAGCCTTGTTTTTGTATACACTGATTCCCAATTTTATTTTAAAAACCATTTACCCACATCTACATATAACAGCCTTTAACTGCTTGTTTTAAGTTTTGGGTAGAATTAATGGCGCAATAATATGTCATGTTATAATGAAGAGGTATCTGTAATTATCTATTAATCAGGGCGAAAAACCGCCATAGATGCCATTTAAATTTGAAAGGCTGACATTTTTTCACACTAAAAGCGTATGGCACAATCATTGACAATCTCTACCCGAACAATAAATAAATCATAATCATGGGAAAGATAATAGGAATTGATCTGGGTACTACCAACAGTTGCGTTTCAGTAATGGAAGGTAGCGAAGCAGTAGTAATCGCAAATGATGAAGGGCGTAGAACCACCCCTTCCATTGTAGCATTTTTAAAAAATGGCGAGCGTAAAGTTGGAGACCCTGCTAAACGCCAGGCCATTACCAATCCGCAGAACACCATTATGAGTGTAAAGCGTTATATGGGACACAAATGGAACGAAGTAACAACAGATATTAGTCATAGTAGCTATAAAGTAGTTAAAGGAGATAATGATACCGTCCGCATCGATATTGATGGCAGAATGTACACTCCACAGGAAATCAGTGCAATGATTCTTCAGAAAATGAAGAAAACTGCAGAAGACTACCTGGGCCAGGAAGTTACAGAAGCAGTGGTAACGGTACCAGCTTATTTTAATGATGCACAACGCCAGGCAACAAAAGAAGCCGGTGAAATTGCAGGATTAACAGTTCGTAGAATCATCAATGAACCCACTGCTGCAGCATTGGCTTACGGGCTTGATAAAAAACATGCTGATCAAAAAATTGCCGTATTTGACTTGGGTGGTGGTACGTTCGATATCTCTATCCTTGAACTGGGTGAAGGTGTATTTGAAGTAAAAAGTACCAATGGTGATACGCACCTTGGAGGTGATGATTTTGATAAAGTTTTAATGGATTGGTTAGCTGAAGAATTTAAAAAAGATGAAGCCATCGATTTACGTAAAGATCCAATGGCATGGCAGCGTTTGAAAGAAGCTGCTGAAAAAGCAAAAGTTGAATTATCATCTTCTTCAGAAACAGAAATCAATTTGCCTTATGTAACTGCAGTTGATGGAGTGCCTAAGCATTTGGTTAAAAAATTAACCCGTGCTCATTTCGAAAAATTATCTGATGAGTTATTCGAAAGATGTTTAAAACCGTGTGAGCTGGCGTTAAAAGATGCTGGTCTTTCAATTGGTGAAATCAATGAAGTTATTTTGGTAGGCGGTAGTACCCGTATTCCAAAAGTGCAGGAAATAGTAGAAAAGTTTTTTGGTAGAAAACCAAACCGTAGCGTAAATCCTGATGAGGTTGTTGCAATTGGTGCAGCTATCCAGGGTGGTGTATTATCAGGAGATGTAAAAGATGTATTGTTATTGGATGTTACTCCCCTGAGCCTTGGTATTGAAACCATGGGAGGAGTAATGACAAGGTTGATTGAAAGCAATACAACTATTCCTACAAAAAAATCTGAAACATTCAGTACAGCAAGCGATAACCAGCCAGGCGTACAGATTCATGTATTACAGGGTGAAAGGCCGCTTGCCAATCAAAATAAAAGTTTGGGTATGTTTAACCTGGATGGCATTCCACCGGCACAACGTGGTGTACCCCAGGTAGAAGTTACATTTGATATTGATGCCAATGGTATTTTGCATGTAACTGCAAAAGATAAAGGCACCGGAAAAAGTCACAACATCCGCATTGAAGCGGGTAGCGGTTTAAGCAAAGAGGAAATTGAAAAAATGAAGAATGAGGCGAAAGCCAATGAAGCAACCGATAAAGCTGAAAAAGAAAAAATTGAAAAAATTAACCAGGCTGATAGCTTAATATTCCAGACAGAAAAACAATTGAAGGAATATGGTGAAAAAATTGGTGGAGATAAAAAAGCACCGATTGAAGCAGCTTTAACTGAACTGAAAGAAGCGCACAAACAACAGGACATTGCCGCTATTGATAGCTCAATGGAAAAGATGAATGCAGCGTGGACAGCAGCCAGCGAGGAAATGTATAAAGCTACGCAGGAAACCGGTGGTGCTCAGCCGCAAAATGATGGTGCAGCAGACGGACAAACGCAAGGTGGTGCTGATACAGAAAATGTAACAGACGCAGAATTTGAAGAAGTGAAATAATCATTTTTGTTATTTTAAAAAGACCGCAACTTGTGTTGCGGTTTTTTTGTGCCATTTCTAAACCTGCGAGTATTTGAAACTGGCTGTTAATTTTTGTTACGTTTCCAATTCGTTTAAGTGGATTTTTACCATGATAAACATTAAATTATCTTATTTATAATACCATCAATATTAAAGAGCATCTTGAGCTCCCGGGAGCACTAAAAACTAACAAATTTTTGATCTTAATATCCCTGTTAACCCTTTCCTAAAACTTCCACTGGTTCTATTGTCAACTCTATCTTTCTAACTATCTTGCCAGTCAACAAATGACAACGCATGAAACAATTTTCCTTAGTATTGAATATTTTATTATTGGTTGCTGTAGCTGTACTTTATTTCCTTCATTTTTCAGGTCAGAATAAGGGAAAAGCAAAACTGAAAGGTCTTGGTGTAAATACATGTGATACTTCACGTAAGAAAATTGTGGTTGCTTATGTTGAGTTGGATTCATTGAACAACAACGTTGCATTTATCAAACAAAGGAAAAAGGAACTGGAAGCTGAGCAAAAAGTAATTGCCAATGAATACGAAGATTCATACCGCAAATTAACTGCGGAAAGAGACAATTTTTTGAAAAAAGGAAACACCATCACCCAGCAGGAAGCGGAAGAATTCCAAATTAAACTGCAACAAAAACAGCAGGAAATTGAACAGTCAAAGCAAACAAGGGCGCAAAAACTGGCAGAAAAAGGAGCCAGGATTATGGAGGATATGCAGAGCAAACTAAAGGCTTTTATGAAAGATTACAATAAAGAAAAAGGGTATACTTACATTTTAGCAACAGGTACCGGTCTTGATTATCTTTTTTATAAAGATTCTACCTTCAATATCACAACAGATATCATTAAAGGGCTCAATGACAAAATCAAAGAATCCGGTAAAGAATAATTCAGTCAATTTTATATATCTTCAGTCCCTTTTTAATAACGGGACTTTTTTATGCTCCTGAATGAATAAGATTTACCAAAGACTAACCTATTTATATGACAGAATCAAACGCAGCTTTTAAACCTTCCCTTGGCCTTTTTGATGCAACAATGATAGTAGCCGGTTCCATGATTGGATCCGGTATTTTTATTGTGAGTGCCGACATGTTAAAAGAACTGGGAAGTGCCGGTTGGTTGCTGGCAGCCTGGGGTATTACCGGGTTTATGACTTTATCTGCGGCGCTGAGTTATGGAGAATTAAGTGGTATGTATCCCAAAGCAGGTGGGCAATATGTTTATTTGAAAGAAGCCTATAATCCGTTGGTGGCTTTTGTATATGGATGGAGTTTTTTTTCTGTGATACAAACCGGGACCATCGCCGCAGTTGCTGTAGGTTTCGCAAAATTTGCCGGTTATTTTTTCCCCGAACTGGCCTGGGAAGATCAGAATACATTTAATCTGCTGGGTTTAAATATTCACTATGCCCAGGTACTTGGAGTTGCGTTAATTATATTGCTGACTTTTATCAACACCAAAGGAATTGAAACCGGCAAGATTATTCAAACCATATTTACCTCTACAAAAATATTATCTCTTTTTGGTTTAATTATAGCTGGATTTATAGCTTTTAATTGGGATGTTTGGCACCTCAATTGGCAAAACCCATGGACTGCTCAGCACCTTACAAAAACAGATACAGGCATCGGAACAGAAACCCTGTTAACCGCTGCCGTTCTTGGTGCGGTGGCCAGTGCAATGGTAGGAAGTATCTTCAGCAGCGATGCATGGAACAATGTGACTTTCATTGCCGGTGAAATTAAAAATCCGAAAAAAAACATTGGACTTAGTTTATTCCTGGGTACGCTCATTGTAACCACTATTTATATTTTAACCAATGTGGTTTACCTGGCAACCGTTCCCATTCACGAGCTGGCTTTTGCAAAGGATAACAGGGTAGCACTTAGTGCTTCCCAGGCAATCTTTGGAAGTAGTGGTACAATGATTATTGCTGTGATGATAATGGTTTCAACATTTGGCTGTAACAATGGGTTGATACTGGCAGGGGCCCGGGTATATTATACCATGGCAAAAGACAAACTGTTTTTCAGGCAGGCGGGCACCCTTAATAAAAATACCGTACCAGCCTGGGCACTGTGGATTCAATGTGCCGTGGCTTGTGCGTTGTGCCTGAGTGGTAAATATGGCGACCTGCTCGATATGGTTTCATTTATAGTAGTGATATTTTATGTACTAACCATTGCCGGCATATTTATCTTACGTAAAAAATATCCTGATGCGGTGAGGCCGTATAAGGCTTTTGGATACCCGGTGTTGCCAGTTATCTACATAATAATGGGTATCGCTTTCTGTACATTGCTGATTATTTACAAGCCTGCATTTACCTGGCCTGGCCTCATGATTGCATTGATTGGTATTCCTTTGTATTATCTTGCAGTACTAAATAAAAAATCAACTGAATAAAGCTTTTCTTTATTATGATTAGTACCATAAGCAATGAAGTATTTGATAAATGTATCATCGACTATCATACAAAAGATGAGGTAGATGCAATGGTGCATAATCCTTACCCGGTGCATTTTATTGAACATTTATTATATGCAAAAAACTGGGTAGATACCGTACAATGGCATTTGGAAGATATCATTCGTAACCCGGCTATTGACCCGGTAGAAGCCCTGGCATTGAAGCGCAGGATTGATGCATCTAACCAGGTAAGAACTGACATGGTTGAATATATTGATAGTTATTTTTTAGAGCAATATGAAGCAATTCCTCCTAAAGCAACTGCTACAATTAATACCGAAAGCCCCGCCTGGGCAATTGATCGTTTGTCTATCCTTGCATTGAAGATTTATCACATGAAAGCGGAAACTGAACGGCTGGACGCAGATAAAGCACACCGTTTATCCTGCACAGAAAAACTGGCGGTTTTATTAGAGCAACGAAAAGATCTTTCAGATGCAATCGATAACCTGCTGCAGGATATTGTTGAAGGAAAAAAATATATGAAAGTGTACAAGCAGATGAAGATGTACAACGACCCCGGCCTTAACCCTGTTTTATACCAGCAGCAATCTAAATAAGTGGCACTGCCTTCCCATATACTTGTGATTCGTTTTTCCTCAATGGGAGATGTAGCCATGACGGTACCTGTAATAAAAAACCTGCTGGTACAAAATCAGCAACTACGCATTACGGTAGTTTCCAATCATTTTTTGCAACCATTGTTTGATGGGTTGGAACGCTGTCATTTCCATCCCGCATTTCTTAAAGGAAAGCATAAGGGATTAGCCGGTTTATTAAGCCTGCAGAAAGAATTAAAAAAGCAGGGTTCCTTTGATGCAATTGCCGATCTGCACAATGTACTTCGCTCAACCATCATTACCAACCTGTTTAGGTTAAGTGGCCATACGATTGCCGTGTTGGATAAAGGAAGGGCAGAAAAAAAACTGCTTACACAAAAGAAAGATAAAGTATTCAGGCAGTTAACGCCGATGCATGAACGCTATGCCATGGTGTTTAGAAATATAGGATTACCGCTACAGCTTGAAACGAGTATTCCTGTGTACGATAAGAAAATAATTCCCGATGCGTTGAATTCGGTATTTGTATCTGGCAAAAAAATTATAGCGGTAGCACCCTTTGCACAATACAAAGAAAAAATGTATCCGCTTGAAAAAATGAAAATGGTCGTGCAACAATTAGCGGCCAATAACATTGTGCTGTTGTTTGGTGGCGGTAAAAATGAAGCGGTAGTATTGCAGGAATGGGAAATGGAAATATTTTCGGTTTTTAATGTTGCAAACAGGTATTCATTTGCAGATGAACTGGCCATAATTAGTAATGTAGATGTGATGATTAGTATGGATTCGGCCAATATGCACCTGGCTTCTTTATTTAATGTGCCGGTGGTAAGTATTTGGGGTGCTACACACCGGTTTGCAGGTTTTTATGGCTGGGCGCAGGAGGTAGAAAATATTGCAGAAATTGAACTTTATTGCAGGCCCTGCTCGGTGTTTGGCAACAAGCCTTGCTACCGGGGCGATCATGCCTGTATGAATACTTTAAACGAAGATTTAATTGTAAAAAAAGTAAAACGATTGCTAGAGGTGGAATCAAAAATTGACAATTTGTAGTTGACAATTTTCGTAATTCCGGCCAACCAAATTATATAAATAGCATTTCAAAAGCACTTACTTCTCCATTCGTCCTAATTGATATATTTCGACGATTAATAAAACTTCAATATGCAAAAATTTTCCCTCGCAATACATGGCGGTGCCGGTACGATTCTAAAAGAAGAAATGACACCCGAACTTGAAAAGTTATACCTGGCAGGACTGGATGATTCGCTCAATGCAGGTTATACAATATTGGAAGATGGTGGATCATCATTGGAGGCTGTAAACGCAGCAGTGTTGGTATTGGAAGAAAATATTTTGTTCAATGCGGGCCGGGGATCGGTGTTTACAAAAGATGGTCTGCATGAAATGGATGCGGCTATTATGGAAGGTAAAAATTTGTTGGCAGGCGCCGTTGCAGGCGTACGTAATATCAGGAACCCGGTTTCACTTGCGCTTGCAATCATGCAACATAGTAACCATGTTTTCCTCAGCGGTCAGGGTGCGTATGATTTTGCCATGAAACAAGGCATACAACATGAACCCGATGAGTTTTTCTTTTCACAATTCCGGTACGATCAGTGGAAGCAAATTAGTGGTACCGATGTGTATGCATTGGATCATAGCCAGGGACAACCTGATGAAGCATTTAAGGATAAAAAATTTGGTACAGTTGGAGCCGTAGCCTGCGATATGCATGGAAATGTTGCGGCCGCCACCAGCACTGGTGGCATGACCAATAAAAATTTTGGGAGAATAGGAGATACGCCTATTATTGGCATTGGTACCTACGCCAATAATAAAACCTGCGCCATAAGCTGCACCGGTCATGGCGAACCATTTATAAGGGCGGTTGCAGCCTACGATGTTAGTTGCCTGATGGAATATAAAGGCATGACCTTAGCTGAAGCAATGCATGAAGTGGTGAACATAAAATTACCCATATTGGAAGGTGAAGGCGGAATGATTGGGGTAGATTCCGGGGGGAATATAGCGTTGCTTTTTAATAGCGCAGGCATGTACAGGGGTGCCCAAAGCAGTGATGGAACCAGCAATGTGAGTATTTATAAAAGTTGATTGATTCCTTCAGTAATTAATATTGAGGAAACTTTTCAAAATATACTCCAGCTGAGTCAAAATGTATTGTAAATATTATCAATGAATGCAGCACTTAATATGATGGTTCGCTTATTTGAGTTGCCCCTTCCTTCAGGGCGGGGATTCATTGCAATTTAATTAATGGCTTTAGCCAAATTTGTTTTGGCTAAAGCCTTGAAGCATAGTTGTTCTATTTGTCACAGCCCTAAAGGGCAGTGCAATGCAAAAGGTAGTGCACTTTTAGTGGCCGGGACTTACATGCTTGATGGCCCGTTGGTAGTATTGATTATTACTCAATCCCAGACTTTGTTAACTAGAAATAAAAAGCTAAAATCTTACCCGTACAAGTACTTTAAAGTATTGGTTATGATTTGTTAATGAATAATTATATTTTTGTATTGATGAAAAAATTTGCAGTTATAGTTGCGGGAGGAAGCGGGAGCCGTATGAACAGTAATTTACCTAAACAGTTTCTCCTGTTGAATGGGAAACCAGTGCTTTATTATACCATTGACACTTTTTTAAAGTCGTATCCAGATTTGCAAATAATACTTGTTTTACCGGGTGATCATGTGGCGGCAGGTCAGGAGATAATTGATGCTTTTTTCGACTATGAACGCATCCGGATAACGGAAGGTGGCAGAACCAGGTTTCATTCTGTGCAAAAAGGCCTTGAATTAATTACCGAAGAAAGCATAATTTTTGTACACGACGGTGTAAGATGCCTGCTTACCCAGGCCCTCATTCATCGTTGTTTTGAAGGTGCCCTCGAAATGGGATCTGCCATACCTGTAATTGATTCAAAAGACAGTATTCGAATGATCACGGATGATGGCAATGAAGCCCTTGAACGGAGCAAAATAAAGCTGGTACAAACACCTCAGACTTTCCACAGTAAAATATTATTACCAGCCTACAAGATCGACTACAAAGATAAATTTACGGATGAAGCTACCGTGGTAGAAGCATTTGGATTAAAAGTGCACCTGGTAGTAGGGGAGGAAGAGAATATCAAAATTACCCGACCTGTGGATCTTACCGTGGCAGAAGGTATGATAAAACCCGGCAACCCGGCAAGCACTGCGCCGGAAGGTGGAAAGCCTGGCGTTTAATATATTCAGAAATCCTTACCCATATCAATAAACAAGTATTAGAATGTGATGACATTCGCAAATTAAAACTACAAGCAAAGCCCGAAGGGGTTGAATTTTAGTAGCCGTGGGTGAAACCCATGGTTACTGGAATATTTCAATAACCCCAACGGGGTTGAATATATGTCAGGTTTAATGATTCAACCCCGTTGGGGTTGCTGAAAACAAAACGTTTTATTCCCCGGGTTTTACCCGGGGCTATTCAAATTAAACCTTTGCAGGGTTTTAATCAACCATTTTAATTTGCGAAGGATCAGGAGTTCTGATATTAGTAATCGCTAAACCTGCGGTTTAAATTTCATATTACTTATTGCTTAAATAATCTGGCTAATTTAGGTAGCCGGTTCAGTTTTATGCCTGCATATTTTTCCTGCGTTGCACCAAAACTACTATAGAAAAAAGCAAGGTTCCTGATATCACTTCCTTCAAAATCGAGCAGTAAATCCTGCCCTGCATGATCCTTTATAAAAGCATTTAATAAAGCATGAGATGCCCCAATGGTTTTACCATTGGGATGATTGCCAACAAGTATATAATAAATTCTTTTGTGTGAATAAAACAGTACACAGGAAGCTACCAACTGTTCGTTTGGTGTATACACTCCGTATGTAATTGCCAATTTTTTCTCATGCAATTGCTGGTATAAATTTTTGAACCGGTCGTAGTCAGATGCTTTAATGGGCGCATAGCTTCTTGATTGCTCACTTGCCAATGCAATTACATCTGCTACCGGTATATTTTTCTTAATTACACAATTTAACTGAACTGCTTTTTTTACGTTTCTTTTGATGTTATCCCTGAAGGCTGCATAAATTGTTTCATAAGGCAATTGCAGGTCCAGCACATAATTCATTCGTTCGTACAAATCAAAACTGTTGAGTTGAAAATAATTGCCATGGTTTAAAAAAATATCCCAGTACTTAAATTTATTGGGAATAGCCTTTAAAAATTGTTCCACTATTTCAGCAGAAATATTATTGCCAAAAATGCCCAGGCAAGCGGTGAAAAAAGGTTGGTATAAATAATAGAAACCATATTTGCGGTTCCATGTCAGTGGCATCACCACCTCGTAATCGTTTAGAATAAGTGCATCCCAGTTGGCGGCCATATTATCCAGGTAAACCGCGTAACCATAAATCAATCCATTGTCTGCTGTAGCAATACAAGCGTCCCATTTAACAGGATCAATTTGCTGGTATCGTACATATTCAATGGCCACTGTTAAAAAGCATATTGGGGAAAGAATTTTTTCAAACGCAGGTTTTGAAGATCAATGCTAAAAGTTAGTTTTTTAATAAACTTATTGGCTTCCTTATCTGTTTTTAAATAGTCTTTAAATTCTTTGCTATAAATAATGGGCGCATAAATATTCAGTACATTTTTGAATAAGGATAACTGTAAACCACCCACATATAAAAACCGGGATGAAGTATTTGTTTTCTCCCAGGCTTCTGCATAAGTACCTACATCAAAAAATAATTTCAGTGGAATTTTAGCAGGAAATAATTTATCCGGCAAAGTGCTGCTTAAATTAACCGCAGCAATCCAATTGTCGGAGCGGCCCTGAGTACTGAAAGGATCTAACCTGAATTTAAGCCCGCCGGTATTGGGTATCATAACCTGGCGTGCCCCGATGCCGCCATTGCTCACCGGAATATTACCGTATGCAGTAGAAGCTGATCTTCCAATAAAATAGTTACTGTAAGTATAATCATCCGTGCCATCTGCACTCAGCAATTTTGGTTGATACTGGTAAGTAAAATAGGTTGGATCGTTACCAATGTTGCCAAATTTAGCTGCAAAAACACGAGCTGAAAGTCCACCTCCTTTTGAATAATTAAAGAAATAATTACCGGTAACATTTACTCTGTAAAAACCTTTTCCTTGTTGCAATTGTAGCTGGTAATTGTATGGATATAAAACCCGGTTGTTTTCCAGGTTAAACGATAGCTGGTTAATATAACGGGAAGATTTTGTTGCTGTATTGGGATATAAAAGAAAGCTGTCGCTGCCAGCGATGTAGTCGTAATTGTCAAATTGTTTTTCACTAATAATATAAGTTCTAAAATCAATCCAGCTTACAGCGCTGCTCCTCGGTTTCGACTTTAAATATATTTTTAAATAAGGAACCAGCTTGTAAAAACGTTCATAAATATTTTGTTGATTGGTATCTAAACTATGGTTAGTTGAAAACTGTTCGCCGTTTAATCCAATCACCACTTTTTGAATGCGATTATCCGGTACCCAATGATAATTGATGGTGCCAATTCCGTTCAATTGTTTACTGCTGGGTGCATATAAAGGCGCAACTGCAAATTGTAATTTTTCGGCGGGTAGGGTATAGTTGTGAATTAGACCACCGATCATGAACTTATCATAGTTATTGTAACCTGCCAGCGGAGCTAAATAGATATAATGATGTTTGTCGGTTTCTTTTAAATTAAAAAAAGAAGCCAGTTTAACATCTTTTTTAATGGTCGGTTTTTGTAGCATCCCTTTCTTTGAAAGCAATGCAAATTCGGTATCCATATTTTTACCGCTAACATCCTCTATTACATGTTTGAAATCTTCCGGGTAAGGATGTTCAAATTGCCATCGACGGTAGTATTCATGCATGCAACTGTCAAACATTTCGGTGCCCAGTTTTTGTTCCAGCAATTGCATCCATTGACTGGTTTTGTAATAAGCGATTAAACCATAATTAAATTCGCTGAAACGCTCAGACGTAGTTTCAACTGGCTGATCCTTTTTCATTGAAGTGGAAATCCTTAAACCAAGTTCAGGGAAATCAGCCGGCATACGGTTGTTGATAAAACCTGGTTTGGGCTGCTCTTCTTTAGCAATGGCTTTTGCTGTACGCTTATACCTGGCATCATAATATGAATTGATACCCTCATCCATCCAGGGATGATCTCTTTCATTGCTTGCTAAAATTCCATAATTCCAGTTATGGCCCACTTCATGTTCAATGGTTCTTTCCAGGCTTTCTTCAGACCGGGCTGGTGGAATAGAGGTGATAGTTGGATACTCCATACCTCCGCCAATACCGGTAACAGCTTCAACAGCGGTGACAGTATTATAAGGGTATTCACCTAACCAATTGCTGTGTGTAAGCACACTTTGTTTAATAAATTGAATGCTGTTTTTCCAGGTACCATTGCTTGTTGGCCTGTTAATAAAATATGCTGCAATGTCGATAATTTTACCGGAAGATAATTTTAATGTATCCTGTTTTATAGCAAATCGCTTGTCTGCAAACCAGGCAAAATCATGTACCTGTTCCTGTTTAAAATGAATGGTTTTTTGTGTGCCAGATGAAGCCGGAATATCAGATTCAACTACCGTCTTTTTTAATGTTGCGGCTGCTTTTTTTACGGCAGGTATATCATAAACTAAACGGGTAGCCGCTTTTTGTTTTAACCAATCTTTTTCGGCTTTGTCCTGCAAAACGCCTGTTGCTGCCACCAGGTAATTTTGGGGCAAGGTAATCTGCACGTCATAGTTGCCAAACTCACTATAAAATTCTCCCTGGTTAAGGTAAGGCATCTGGTGCCAGCCTTTTTGATCGTACACGGCCGGTTTAGGATACCATTGTGTAACCTGGTAACTCTGGTCCACATGCCCTCCTCTTGAAAAATTAAATGGCAATTGTTCATGAAAGGGTGTTTGTATATTGGTACTGCTGTGCGGCGGTAATGGTTCAGGTAAAATAACCTGTATGATATCCTGGTGCTGGGGATGATCTGCCGTTTTTGCTACTATACCATTTATCCTGAAATCCAACCGGTTGATATATCCCCGCTGATCGCTGTTGCTGAAATAAAAATCAGTTCTGCCATTCTCCAGTAATTGATCGCTAAATGCAGTGCGGTCATTTTTATAAGCATTGGGCCACAAGTGAAACCAGATAAAATAAAGCGTATCAGGAGAATTATTGTAGTAATCAATTTTTACAAAACCGTCAAGCGTATTTTTAGTGTCATTCAGCGTTACGTCAATTTTATAATTTACTTGTTGTTGCCAGTAAGCAGTCTGGCCCCTGGCTGTGCCCATGATATAAAAGAGTATAGCCAGTATGAAGAGTTTTTTCAACCTAAGTGTATTTGCTCAAAAATAATAAAAATGTTTTGTTCTGCACGTTTGTGTGGGACAAGTAGTGCATTGTTGAATAATGAACAAATTGTACAAGTGTGCGACGCAACGATGTTTCATAGCAGTACAACAGTTGGGTTCAAAAAAATCGTGGTATATTTCTACCTGGCAAATAGTATAATTTAGAAAAAGATTTGATAATGGGATGAAAAATTTCCAGTTGTTATAAAATATAGAATTGCTTGTTGTGGCATCATGAAATTATTCGAAAAATAGGGATGCAATCGGCTGTTACTTACCCTGGCCTGCCAGTATAATGCGAAAGGTATGTATAATAATTTTGAGGTCAAGCGCCAGTGAAATGTTTTCAATGTACATCAGGTCGTAGGGCATGCGCTCAACCATTTCTTCTACCGATGATGCGTAGCCGAATTTAACCATACCCCAGCTGGTAAGGCCCGGCTTTACTTTAAAAAGATAATTATACTCCTGGTGCTGCGGTACTATCTGATCGATATAATACTTACGTTCGGGCCTTGGACCAACAAGGCTCATTTCTCCTTTCAAAATATTCAGCAATTGAGGTAATTCATCCAGTCGCCATTTACGTATTATTTTCCCCCAATTAGTAATGCGTGGGTCATCATCGCTGCTTAGCATTGGTCCGTTTTTTTCAGCATTTAATATCATGCTGCGAAACTTATAGATGGTAAAAGGCTTGCCCTTGTAACCGATTCTTTCCTGTAAAAAAAAGATACTGCCGGGTGAAGATAATTTGGTTCGGATTGCTGTATAAATAAACAATGGTGATAATAAGATAAGGCCGGTGGCAGATGAAACAATATCTATAAATCGTTTAATGTTTTTTTGCCAGGAGGGGAGCAGGCCGCTGTGGACATCAATTAATGGAATACTTAACACATTTCCCGTTTGAACTGCACCGCTTAAAATATCCAGTGTATCGGCTGTTATCTTAATATTAATATCCTTATCACTTAATTTTTGCAGCACACTTATTAATAAAGGGCGTTCACTTTTTTCGATGGTTACAATCACTTCTTCGATGGAATTTTCTGCAATGATCTGGTCAATGTTTTCGAGGGTTTCATATTTTTTGATATGTTCCGGTAGTTCGTTTTCGGAATTGCCATTGATGTTAACAAAGCAATTAATATTGAACCCTTTTATGAAAGCTGTTTTAGTGAAATTATGATAAAACTGGGCGGCATTTTTATTGGAACCAATCAGTAATACATTAAAATAAACAGATTTCTTTTTCAATTGGGCAGCGCCAGCCTGTATTAAAATCAGCCGAAAAAAAAGTGTTACCAACAACACAGGGCCCAGCAGGCTGAAAAATTCCGCATAGTAATACATGTTGTTTGACTGCGGGTTCTTTAGAATGAAAAAGAAGAGGAGGGCAAGGCAGCCAATAATACTAACGATGAACGTTCTGAGTATTTCAGTAATGGTGGATTTATTGTAAACAGGTTCATAGGCTCCGGTTAAAAAATGCAAACTAAGCCAGCCGATGATGTACAGAAAGATACCCAGGTAAAATCCAGGTGGAATTGAAAGCGGGTAGCCGTAAATGACAGTGCGTAAAAAATAAAATGTAAACCATGTAATAGCAGCGCCAATGATATCTCCGATAATATACCAACTGATATTTATACGAGGCTGATTCAATAGTGGAATTAATATGATTATGCGGAACGGGGTGAATAATTAATTAGCATGCTGGTTCCCAATTTTTTCCAATATCTGGTGTGCTACATCCATTGCCCTGAATCCATCCAATACATTTACTACCGGCTCTGTATTTTGGTGGATGGCATTGGCAAAAGCTGCCAATTCCATTTTTATCGCATTACCTTCTTCAATTAATGGATTGGCAATGACAATTGTTTTTTTGCCATTATTGGTTTCTATATCAAACGTAAAAACATTTTTATCTGTAGGCGAACTTAGCTTTATGATCTCTGTTTTCTTTTCCAAAAAATCTATCCCAATGTAGGCATCCTTTTGAAAAAGGCGCATCTTACGCATTTTTTTCATGGAGATACGGCTGCTGGTTAAATTGGCTACGCAACCATTATCAAATTCTACCCGAACGTTGGCAATATCGGGTGTATCGCTCATCACCGCAACACCGTTGGCAGAGATAGATTTTACATTACTTTTTACCAGGCTAAGTATAATATCAATGTCGTGAATCATCAGGTCAAGTATCACACTTACATCGGTTCCCCTGGGGTTAAATTGTGCCAGTCTGTGTACCTCGATAAACATGGGGTTGATAGTGTAACCATTGAGCGCAAGAAATGCAGGATTGAATCTTTCAACATGGCCTACCTGGAATTTTACATTTGCTTCCTTTGCCAATTTCACCAGCTCCCTGGCCTCATTCATAGTGTTGGCAAGTGGCTTTTCAACAAAAACATGTTTACCTTTCTTCAGTGCAGATTTGGCTAATTCAAAATGATAGGTTGTTGGCGCAACAATGTCAACTGCATCGCAGTCGTCAATTAATTTTTCAGCATCTTCAAAACGGGGGAGCTGGTATTGTTCAGCAACAACTCTTGCATTATCTTCATTAGGGTCAAAAAATCCAACGAGTTGTACTCCTTCAATTTGTTTCCAGTTATTTAAATGAAATTTACCCAGGTGACCCACGCCTAAAACACCAACTTTTAACATAGCAGAATTCTTTGATCAAAGATAAGTCCCTAATCATTAAAAGGCAAAGATATGATTGAGGTAGATAGCCGATGAAATGTTTACGAAAAATGACTACGATGCCGAATCCAGCCTTATGCAGAAATGAGATTGAAAAACGTGCCATCAAACTGACACGAAGCTTACAATGTTCCGCATGCTTGCAAAAAGCCCCATGTTTTTAATAGCTTTTTTTTAGTCGATCATAAAGGCTCACCAAAACTTCCACCATTTTTTATTCTCGAGGCTGTGTCCTTTTTTTTTGTTCTGCAGCATCTTCTTCTGGCAGTGTTTGTCCGATTAAATTGTTAAAAACTGAAAACGCTATTCTATCAAAGTGTTCATTGGTTAAGACCTTTCCACCGAAACTATCTAATAATTTATCAATCTCAACCAAACCAAAATCTCTTGCTCTCCATTTTGGAGTTACACCGTCAGAAGAAAAAACATTTGGATTAGCTCCTGCTTCAAGAAGTATATTAACGAACTCCAAATCTCCTCTAAAAACTGCCCAATGCAAAGCAGTATGCCCATTTATATCTAGTTCATTAAGGTCAACTTTAAAGCTAATTAGTTTTAAAGCTGATTCATAGTCAGATTCTAATGCAGCTTTATGAATCTGGTATTTTTCCACTTTGTTTATTGCAATGAGAATTCTGGTTACGAAAATTGCTTATAGCATTTAGATAAATTCAACCAATGGCTATTAGATTATTTCCAAAAAATCTAATCAGGACAAATATATTTATTAATGACGGGCAGGCAATTCCACTTCATCATAAAAGCCCATTTTACCAAATTTTTCAATGCGTTGTTCGCAACGTTTTTCGGGGGAGATGGCTTTTAATTCTTTTATGATTGGAATAAGGTATTGCTTTAATAATTCGGCAGAAGCATCATAGTCCCAATGAGAACCACCCAATGGTTCAGGAATAATACCATCCACCAACTCAAATTTCATCATGTGCTCGGGCGTTAAGCGAAGTTGCTCTGCGGCTTTTTCTTTATTATCCCAGTTGCGCCATAAAATACTGCTACAACTTTCAGGAGAGATTACGGTATACCAGGTATTTTCCATCATAAACACCCGATCGCCAACGCCAATTCCCAGTGCACCACCACTGGCACCTTCACCAATAATTACGCAAATCACCGGTACTTTTAACCGGATCATTTCATAAATATTTCGGGCAATGGCCTCACCCTGTCCACGTTCTTCGGCCTCCAGGCCTGGGTATGCACCAGGTGTATCAATTAATGTAATAATGGGTTTGTTGAATTTTTCGGCAAGCTTCATTAGCCTCAGTGCCTTTCTGTATCCTTCAGGATTAGGCATTCCAAAATTCCTGACCTGTCTCATTTTTGTATTGATCCCTTTCTGATGGCCAAGTATCATCACCGTTTCACCATCAAGATCTGCAAATCCTCCAACCATAGCTTTATCATCCCTGAAATTCCGATCGCCGTGCAACTCTACAAAGTTGTTACACATTTTATAAATATACTTTAATGTATAAGGCCTGTCGGGGTGGCGGCTTAGTTGAACTTTCTGCCAGGGGCTTAGGTTTTTTGTAATTTCACTTTTCGTTTCTTCTACTCTTTTTTCCAGCGAAGCAATAGCTCCACTCATATCAGTCTTATTTTTTTCGCCTGAAGTTCTCAACAACTCTATTTGCTCATAGAGATCTTTGATAGGTTTTTCAAAGTCGAGAAACTGGCGTTTTTTAATTTCGGGCATATGGTAAGTTTGCTATGGTTTAAAACATGCGAATGTAACAACTGTGAAGGTAAAATTAAGTTGAAAGAATTTTTAATAAAAGTTTTGGATAGAAAAAGCTAAAACACTTATCTTTGCCATCCCGAAAAAAAACTGTCACAATTTGAAAAAGGAATGACATCAAAAAAGAGGGAAACGGGTGCACTGATAGAAGAAAAGAGATTAAAAAAGTGTAATAAAGAATACTTGCGATGGTTATTATTACAACCGCAAAATATTTTAAAAAATATTGACTTGTAAAATTGAAGTTTACAGGTTTGGTTACGGGTTGGTAGTTCAGTTGGTTAGAATGCTGCCCTGTCATCTCGCCTTAGGCGAGACGGGTTCGAAAAGTTCTTAATGTATTATGTTTATATAATAGAAAGTTTAAAGGACGGAGACTTTTATAAAGGCTCCACTGAGAACTACCTGAGACGATTAGAGGAACATAACAACGGACAAAGCAAATTCACTAAAAGTAAATTGCCCTGGAACTTAATCTTTGTAAGTTTATTTGAAACAAAAAGGGACGCACTGATAGAAGAAAAGAGATTAAAAAAGTGTAATAAAGAATATTTACGGTGGTTAATATTACAACCGCAGAATATTTTAAATAATATTGATTTGTAAAATTGAAGTTTACAGGTTTGGTTACGGGTTGGTAGTTCAGTTGGTTAGAATGCTGCCCTGTCACGGCAGAGGTCGCGGGTTCGAGTCCCGTCCAGCCCGCTAAGCGGGGGAATTGAAAAATTCTCCCGCTTTTTTTTAATATATAGGTAAACGTTTTTCCTTCATTAATCAAGAGTTATCTCCTGTTAAATCTCTTGTTGTCGGGGTTAGATAAATCCCATCCTGGTAGTAAAGATTTTGCCCGACCCCAGCTTTTACAACGCTTGCTTCTTCACCGTTTTTGTATGGTTAAACACAAAGTCATGACCGATAGTTCGTCCGGGTTGTTTTAATATTGCAGCAATTTAGTTTGTATGTGAAGGCTTTGCATGTATCAAATAAATTTGGTAGCATGCATGGTGCGTTGGATTTTAACTGTTCTTTTTTTTGAAATCAGGCACTTTCGTTGTTAGTCGTTTGCAAAGCATTAAGTGTAAAAGAAAATGTACTTCCTGCACCAAAATCGCTTATTACCATAATCTGACCGCCTTGTGCTTCTATAAATTCCTTGCTGATGCTGAGCCCTAAGCCGGTTCCTTCTTTTTTTGTACCTGGTATCCTGAAATAACGGTCAAATATTTTATCAACATATTGTGGTGATATGCCTTGTCCATTGTCGGTAACAGATATTTTTATTTTTTCAGCTTCACTTTTTACATCAATATAAATAACCGTATTGTCGTAAGAATAGCGAATGGCATTTGATAATAAATTGGTAAGTACCCAGGATGTTTTTTCAAGGTCGGCAAGGAGTTTGGACAAACCAGGAGCCATGTTTATTTTATATTTTATCTGTTTATGTTCGGCGGCCGCTTTGGTTGCATTTACGGCGTATTCAATAATTTCATTTATATCGGTGGGCATCATATTCATTTGAATGCTGCCGCTTTCTACCTGTGTCATGTTGAGTAGTTCTCCTGTAATTTTCAGCAGTCTTCCGGCATCTTCTTTAATGCTTTCAACAAGACTTTTTTGCTCTGTATTTAATGTGCCCACCTGCTTATTTTCCAATAATTGCAAACTCATTTTAATAGATGCTATCGGCGTTTTTAGTTCGTGTGAAACGGTGGCAATAAAATTTGTTTTTGCAAAATCAAGTTCTTTGTAGGGGGTAATATTTTGTAACAGAATTACATTCCCGATTTGCTTTTCTTCCTTTTCTCCGGTTGGGATTACCTTTATAGGAATGATTTCTTTTTCGAAATAGCTTTCTTTATTATCGGCATATATTTTAACGGGTACTGGTTTGGCCTTACTGTTTTCATTTTTACTACCATCAAATAAATCCTGAACCAAAGAGCGGATTAAATCATTCTGCATGGCGATATCCTGAACGGGTTTGCCAATTACATTTTCTGTATTTAACCCGGCTATTTTTATGGCAACATTATTCATAAATAATATTTTGTTGTTTTCATCCAGTCCAATTACCGGGTCGTTCATATTATTAATGAGTGTTTCAATTCTTTTCTTTTCAATCATCAGCTTTTCCAAATTGCTTGCTTTAAATTCTTCTAGTTTTTGTGCCATTGTATTAAAAGAAGAAGCCAATTCGCCAAATTCATTGTGTTGTTCAAAATGCACTCTCCGGGAATAATTTTGTGCTGCAATTTCTTTAATGCTCGTTGTTAATTCCTTTATAGGATTAGCAATATTTCCTGGTAAATTAAACAACATTGTTAACGCAAAAAGAAAACAAATTGTTCCTGCAATTGTAACCCAAAAAATGGATGCATCTGCTGTGTTTTGCGCTACATTACTTTTTCGTTGAATGGCCTGCATATTCAGCAGCATGATATCGGTAACGTCTCTTTGCACAGCTTTATACAAGGCTGTGTCTGAATTCGAAAGATTTAAAAGGTTAAAATCGGACGACAATTTATTTGTCAATTCCCTTTCTCCAACTTCGGTTACATTGGTTTGTTGCTTCGCAAGGTTTTCTATAAACTCTTTTTGAGATGGCGGTTTTTCTATCCCGTTGTTTAATGCATTAATCATTTTACGGGAATAGTCCAGGGTATTGTAGTTCGCAACCAATATATTATTGGTGTCGGCTGAAAGTTTGTTTATGAATATGATACTTAGTACTGTAAGCAAGCCTATCATGGCGAACAGAAATCCGATTCCCAAAAACAATTTAGATTTAATTTTCATTAGCTTAAAATTACGAGGTCAATATCGTTGGCAGATAGTTTTTTTAACAACCCGTTAAATACATTGGTTGCTAAAATTACTCTAACTAAATTCAAATGTGGTTTTCCTATACAAATCGTTGTTACTTTTCTTTCTTCACACTGCTCAATAATGGTTTTAGCAATATTGTCGTTCTTTACTTTAATTATTTCTGCACCCAGCTCTGTAGCAAGTTTAAAATTGTTTATTAAATGGCGTTGTTTGTCCAGTGCAATTTTGTCGGCACTTTCCTTTGCAGTTTGTACGTACAATACATACCATTTACTATTGTAATAATTAGAAAGCCTGGCAGTTTTCCGAATCACTGTTTTAGCAGTTTTATCATTAGAACTGATACAGGCCAACAATCTTTCATGCCGGGTGGTATGTGTCCTCGTAATTTCCGTTTCAACTTTATGCTCTACATGCGAGGTTACTTCTTTTAATGCCAATTCTCTAAGCTGAAGTATATGCTCACTTTTAAAGAAATTATTTAAAGCAGTTTCAATTTTTGCAGCTTCATAAATCCTGCCTTCTTTCAACCTTGCAATTAATTCATCTGCGGTAAGATCAATATTTACCACTTCATCCGCTTGTGCAATTACGCTGTCGGGAATACGCTCTCTTACTTCTACGCCTGTGATAGCTTTAACCTCTTCATTCAGGCTTTCAATATGCTGAATATTTACAGCACTAATTACATTGATGCCAGCTTCCAGAATTTCAATGGCATCCTGCCAGCGTTTTTCATTTTTACTGCCCTCTATATTGGTGTGGGCAAGCTCATCTATTATTACCACTTCGGGCCGAAGGTTGATGATAGCCGCAACATCTAATTCTTCCAACTCCTTTCCTTTATAAAATAATTTTCGCCGGGGAATAATGGGCAAGCCTGCTAATAAATCATGCGTTTCTTTCCTGTTGTGTGTTTCTATATAGCCAACTTTTACATCAATACCATTGCGTAATAAAGCGTGCGTTTCCTGTAACATACGGTACGTTTTTCCCACACCGGCACTCATGCCAATGTAGACTTTAAATTTTCCTCTTCTCGATTTTTTTATCAGATCGAGAAAATGCTGTGCGGTATGGTCTTTATTGTTTTGCAAAAAAGAATTATTTTAAATTATCCAATGCAATATTCAATTTAAGTACATTTATCCGTTCAGTTCCTAAAAATCCTGCCAATGGTTTTTCGGTGTTTGAAAGTATTAATTGCTGTAGATTGCCTGCTGCAATGCCTCTTATTTTTGCAAGGCGATTTACCTGCACATTGGCCGCTTGTACAGATATATTTGGATCAAGTCCGCTACCGCTGGCAGTTACCAAATCAGATGGGATATCTGCTTTTTTAATGCCGGGATTATGTACTAAAAAAGTATCTACTCTTTCCTGAACAGTTTTAAGGTAATCAGGGTTGGACGGGCCTTTGTTGCTTCCTCCTGCAGCGGCTGCATTGTAATCAACAGCAGACGGACGGGAATAAAAATATTTGTCATTTGTAAATTTTTCACCGATGTTGATGTAGTACTTTTTGTTGTTTTGAGAGATTCGTTCGCCCTTGCCTTTGTTGGGTGAAAGTTGAGCAAAGCCTAACACAATAAAAGTATAAATGCCAACAAAAAATAAGGTGCAAACCAGGGTAAGCCGAATGGCTGTAAAAATATGTTGTTTCATGACTAATAATTTTTTAAATGAAAAAGGCTACTAAAATATCAAGAAGTTTTATACCAATGAACGGAACAATCACACCACCTAACCCATAAATAAATAAGTTTCTTCTCAGCAATGCACTTGCACCAATTGGCTTGTAAGCCACACCTTTTAGAGCCAATGGAATTAATAAAGGAATGATAAGGGCGTTGAAAATTACCGCAGATAAAATAGCTGTTTCCGGTGAATGCAGTTTCATAATGTTTAAGCCTTGCAAAGCCGGAATAGAAGCGATAAACAGTGCAGGCACAATGGCAAAATATTTTGCAACATCATTTGCAATACTGAAAGTAGTAAGCGTACCTCTTGTCATTAGTAACTGCTTTCCAATTTCCACTACTTCAATTAACTTGGTTGGGTCATTATCCAGGTCAACCATATTACCTGCTTCTTTTGCTGCCTGTGTGCCGCTGTTCATAGCTACGCCAACATCTGCCTGCGCCAGTGCCGGTGCATCGTTGGTGCCATCACCCATCATGGCAACTAACCTTCCTTCACTTTGTTCTTTACGGATGTAGTTCATTTTATCTTCCGGTTTTGCTTCGGCAATAAAATCATCTACGCCTGCTTTTTCTGCTATGTATTTTGCCGTTAATGGATTATCGCCCGTTACCATTACTGTTTTAATGCCCATCTTACGCAGCCGCTCAAAGCGTTCCTGGATGCCGGGTTTGATGATGTCCTGCAATTCAATTACACCCAGCACTTTCCCATTTTCTGCCACCACCAAAGGTGTGCCGCCATTGCTGGAAATAATGGTTACCCGCTCTGCTGTTTCCGGCGGAAAAATATTGCCGGCCCGTTCAATCAGATTTTTTATTGAATCCGAAGCACCCTTCCTTATTTTCGTTTGTTTGTAATCAATTCCGGAACTTCTTGTTTCGGCGGTGAATTTGTGAATAGTGAAATGCAAATTGTGTATAGAAAATTCCTTGTCAAATTCATCGGCACTCATCCATTTACAATTTACTATTTCCGATTTGCCTAATTCAATAATAGACTTCCCTTCGGGTGTTTCATCGGCCATAGAGCTCAGTACGGCTGCTTTTACAAAATGGTTTTCATCAATTTCATTGGCGGCGTAAAAATTTGTTGCCTTCCTGTTACCGATGGTAATGGTGCCGGTTTTGTCTAACAGCAACACATCAATATCGCCGGCTGTTTCTACGGCTTTGCCGCTTTTAGTGATGACGTTTGCCCGCAATGCCCTGTCCATTCCTGCAATGCCAATTGCAGATAATAAACCGCCAATGGTTGTTGGTATTAAACAAACGAACAAAGAAATAAATGCAGCAATAGTTATTGGTGTCCTGGCATAATCACCAAAGGGTTTTAAGGTAATGGTAACGATAATAAATACCAACGTAAAGCCAGCCAATAAAATAGTTAACGCAATTTCATTGGGTGTTTTTTGCCTGGAAGCACCTTCCACCAACGCAATCATTTTATCTAAAAAACTTTCGCCTGCTTCGGTAGTTACTTTTACTTCTATCCTGTCGCTTAGTACTTTTGTGCCGCCTGTTACGCTGCTCTTATCGCCACCTGCTTCCCTTATTACAGGCGCACTTTCTCCCGTAATAGCACTCTCATCTATAGTTGCCAGGCCTTTAACAATTTCGCCGTCGGATGGAATGATATCGCCGGCTTCACATAAAAATAAATCGCCTTTTTTTAGTTGAGATGATGGAACAATTTTTATTTCGTTCAAATACATTTCACCCATTATCTGTATCCATTTTGCGGGTGTTTCTTCTCTTGTTTTGCGAAGGCTGTTGGCCTGTGCTTTCCCTCTTGCTTCTGCAATGGCTTCAGCAAAATTTGCAAAAAGTAGCGTGATCAATAGCACCGCGGTTACCACCATATTATAAACGAGGCTGCCCTGCTGTTTTTCGCCTGTGGCAATCCATACGCATACGCCTGCCATTACCAATGTGCCTATCCATACCGTAAACATTACCGGGTTGCGAAACATTTTTAAGGGACTTAATTTTACAAACGATTGTATTAATGCTTCTTTAATCAGGTGACTTTGGAATAATTTATTTTCTTTCGACATGATGAGTTTATTTTTTGTTACCAGCAGTTGTTTTTCATGGCGTCATCCTTGCGTCGCACACTTGTACTTTTTGTTCAATGGGCGGCAAAGAATAATTTCTTGAATAGATATTCTAAACCCTGGTTCATAATTGTATTTAAAAACGATTGACATTTTTTTACCTACTCAGCAAGTGCTTCAAATTTTGAGCTATTGCCTTTTAAGTCCCTTTAGGGATTTAGGGTAAAATATTCTGAAATTGGCCCTAAAGCCAATGCTGGAAAGAATGACAGTGCAGCTAAAATTGCGATGACTGCAAACAGCATTAAACCAAATGTTGCGGTATCTGTTTTTAATGTACCTGCACTTTCCGGAACATATTTTTTTGCGGCAAGGCTGCCGGCAATGGCAACCGGGCCAATGATGGGCAGATAGCGGCCAAGCAACATTACAATGCCACATGCAATATTCCAGAACGGTGTGTTATCACCAAGCCCTTCAAAACCACTGCCGTTGTTGGCGCTTGCAGATGTAAACTCGTACAACATTTCGCTAAAGCCATGGTAACCCGGATTGTTGAGCCAGCCTGCATAAGCGGTTGGGTTGCCAGCATACAAATGGCTTGCAATGGCGGTGCTTCCAAGAATCAACAGCGGATGCAACAGTGCAACAATCATCGCAATTTTCATTTCCCTCGCTTCAATTTTTTTGCCCAGGAATTCAGGTGTTCGGCCCACCATTAACCCACTTATAAAAACTGCCAATATGATAAATATGTAAAAGTTTAAAAAACCTACTCCCACACCACCATAGAAACAATTTACCATCATGCCAAGCAATGCATTCATACCTGAGAGTGGTGTAAGACTGTCGTGCATGGCGTTTACAGAACCATTGCTGGTTACGGTTGTATTGATAGCCCAGTACGCTGATGCTGCAGAACCAAAACGAACTTCTTTACCTTCCATGCTGCCCATTGGCTGACTGATACCCATTTTGGAAAGCGCATGATTGCCATGCATTTCATTGATAACAGTGGGGGTTACCAACAGCAGGAATCCAATCGTCATGACGCCGAAAATAGTCCATGCCAGTTTTTTTCTTTTTAGCACATAACCAAATGCAAACACAAGCGCCATCGGTATCAGGAAAATGCAAATCGTTTCTACCATGTTGGTAAAGTAACTCGGATTTTCTAAGGGGTGTGCAGAGTTAGGGCCAAAGAATCCACCGCCGTTGGTACCTATTTGCTTAATGGCTACAAAGGCGGCAACCGGTCCACGGCTTACCTGCATGCTATTGCCTTGCAGGCTCGTCACCGTATCTTTACCTTCAAACGTCATTGGAATGCCATTGAACGCAAGCAACAAGGAAACAACCAATGCAATGGGAAATAAAATTCTTGTGCAGGACCTTACAAAAAGAAAATAGAAGTTGCCCAGCTTGTCTGTTGTTTTTTCTTTCATTGCAAAAAACAGCACGGCTGCAATTGCAATACCACAACCTGCACTGATAAACTGCCACAGCATTAACATAAGCTGGCCAAAATAAGACAAACCGGTTTCGCCGGAATAATGTTGCAGGTTGGTATTGGTTACAAAACTTACGGAAGTATTAAATGCAAGATCGGCGCTCATGGACGGGTTAAGATCGGGATTAAGTGGCAACCAACTCATGTTGGTAAGTACAAACATGGAGAGCAAAAACCAAATAATATTGATGGAAAGCAATGCTACTAAGTGCTGTTTCCAGTTCATTTCTTCAGCAAGGTTAATGCCGCTTAATTTGTAAAATATTTTGTCAACGGGGTTGAGCATTTTATCAACCCAGGTTTTTTCATTGTTGAATATTTTGCCGATGTACCTGCCCAATGGTATTGCCAACGCAACCACTGCCACATACATTAGAACGATGCCTGTTATTTCTGTGTTCATGTTTTAAAATTTTTCCGGTTTTACCAATACATAGCACATGTAGGCAAAAACGCCAATGCCAATAATGAATAGAATTATCATGTTGTTATATTTTTTCGAAGTATTTAATGGAATAGTAAAAGACTGCAAAGAGTGCAATTCCTGTTATAATTAGTATCGTAGTCATCTTAAACAATTTGGTGTGCCAGGGTAATGGCAATACCTGCACCAAATAGTTTGCGATACTTTGTAATGCTTTACTGTATTGTGTTTCGGTGATTTAGTGAAGATTGCAGAAAAAGAAAACCCTTTCGTTTTGAAAGGGTGGGGCTATCGTTTTGAAAGGGTTTTAGTTGATTTTATACTCATCAAGCTTTCGGTATAAAGTAGTTAATGCGATGTTTAATAACCTTGCGGTTTCGGTTTTATTGCCGTTGGTATAATTCATTACTTTTTGAATGTGAATTTTTTCGGCACTTGCAAGATCGAATGCAGACAAGGTTTTTGTAGATGAAGTGTTGGAATTATTTTTAATGCCTGTCTTTAATTCTGATGGCAAGCTGTCTATCGTCAATTCTGTATTGTCTTCTAAAATTACACTTCGCTCAATTACATTTTTTAATTCACGGATATTACCTTTCCATGCATGTTGTTTTAAGGCTTCAAGGTAAGCATCGGAAATGCCCGCAATTTTTTTATTGGTTTTGTTACTAAAAGTTTGGAGGAAGTAATTTGCCATTTCTTCAATGTCAACAACTCTTTCCCGTAATGGCGGTAAAGCAATTGTAAAGACTGCAATGCGATAAAATAAATCTTCCCTGAAATTTCCGGCTTCAATTTCTTTTTGCAAATCCCTGTTGGTAGCTGCAATGATGCGAACATTGATTTTTGTTGATTTACTATCACCTACTTTTAAGAACTCACCTGTTTCTAAAACGCGTAATAATTTCGCCTGTAAATCCAGGGGCATTTCACCAATCTCATCTAAAAATACAGTGCCGTTATTGGCTTCTTCAAAAATGCCTTTTGTATCTTTTATAGCACCGGTAAATGCGCCTTCCTTGTGGCCAAACAATTCATTTTCTAATAACTCTTTGCTGAATGCGGAGCAATTAACAGCAATAAAATTTTGTTTGCTCCTGTTGCTTCCAGTATGAATGGCTTGTGCAAATACTTCTTTGCCAGTGCCGGTTTCGCCGGTAAGCAAAACGGTAGCATCGGTAACACACACTTTTTTTGCATCATCAATAGCAGCCTTAATTGCTTTTGATTTGCCCATAATACTGTCAAAAGAATATTTTTTGCCTAGTTGTTTTTCTAATTGCATTACCCGTTTTGCCAACATCACTTTTTCTGAGGCCTTATAGAGCAATGGAATTATTTTATTATTGTCATCTCCCTTGGTGATATAATCAAAAGCACCATTTTTTATTGCCTGTACGCCGTCAGGAATGTTTCCGTAAGCCGTCAGTAAAATGATTTCTATAACCGGATATTTATCTTTGATGTTTTTAGCCAATTCAACACCATTACCATCAGGTAGTTTTACATCGCACATAACTACATCGATGTCGCTATTTTCCAACTTTCTCCATGCATTTTTTTCATCTCCTGCCTGCAGTACTTCAAAGCCTTCTAAGCTGATAATTTTAGAAAGCAGGGTTCTGAGTTTTTCTTCGTCGTCTATGATTAATACTTTGGTCAATGTGAAAAAATTAGAAAATTTTAAAACGCAAAGATAGAATGATTAGTTTGTTGATGACAGTTAGTTTGGTAATGTACTTAGGTGCAAATGCCGGGGAGATGCCTGGTTTCGGGTAGGGATATTCATTGACATTTTTAACGCATTTTCAAGATCGTATTCCGTTGAGTTTTCTAATTTGTTACCCAGCAAATTTGCGGGACTAAAAACATTGTCTGCTGGAAAAAGCTTTAACCACAATAGAAGACAGATACCATTAAAATCATCAGTATAATTACTTCATCTTTATACACAATTAGTCCGCAAGTAATTCTGCGAGATAAAAATCATAATATGGATGTAATTTGTGTTGAAAGGTCAATTTAAGCGTACATTATGCAACAATCGGCTAAATCAATCAGGCATTTACCGGCTAATTTGAAACGATAAAAACTTCTATTAAATTTTTCAATTTATTAATACAGGTATCAATGAAAAAAAATGACGAGTACATCAGGCAACTATTGCAAACTCAGGATGGACAGCTGAAAAAATTACACCTTATAGTTCAAAGTGCAATTGAAGAAGAGACCTTGCTTAGTAATAAATTAGTTGATAAGGAGGATGATATTACATTAACATTTGGAGCAAAACTTTCGGATAGGGTGGCAGCATTTGGAGGAAGCTGGAAATTCATTGTCATTTTCGCCATTGTGTTATTTGTGTGGATATTGTTTAATACGCTTGCGCCAAATAATAAAGATTTTGATCCCTATCCTTTTATCCTGATGAACCTTATATTATCCTGTATTGCTGCGTTGCAGGCACCTGTTATTATGATGAGTCAAAACAGAAAGGAAGAAAAGGACAGGAAAAGAGCCGAAAACGATTACCTGATAAATTTAAAGGCTGAGGTGGAAATTCGGAACCTGCATCAAAAAATTGATTTATCTATTGTTGACCAGTTTCAACATTTGTGTAATATCCAGCAAAAGCAATTGGAAATGCTGGAAATGCTGGAAATGCTGGATAAAAAAATGGATCAGTTACAGAAAAGTAAATCTGAGCAGGCTTGAATAACCCTTGTATGTATCGCTGGTTAAGACCGTAAACTGAATCGGTTTATCATTTATCTGATTAAATTTGCCAATGACTTTTTCTTTTTTTTTATATATCAAATCAGGTGTATTTTTTAAACAGTTGCCGTTATTATTTTTCACTTGCTTCATTTATTTTTCTACAACAGCACAAACAAAATCCTTACCGGGTAACACAAAAACTGCAGATGCATCATTGGTTAAAACGGTTAGCATAATCAATGCTGATTCATCGGAGAGAAGTGCTGTTCATTTGCAGATTGACCAGTTGCAAGCGAATATTTTAAAGATTATAAAAGCAAAGTTGACCGGAAAATCTTCATTACATCAATCAGATTCAGGGCAAATAAGTGGCGCTGTTATTACTATCATCGATTCCGTTCAACAAAGTATTGAAATCAGTTTGGCATTAAAAGCATCCGAAAAACTTTTGCAGTTAACAGGCTGGAAACTCTTATTGGATGGAACATTGTACGCCGTCAGTACAGTCGAATTGGCGCCAGAAAAAGTCCCTTTGTTATTTAATTGCTATCAATCAACGTTGGACGCTGTAGCGGCAGGAAATTCCATTCTGCAAATCATTAAAGCAAATTCATTAACCTTTGGCAGAATTATACTAAAAGCTATCCACCAAGAAAATGCCATTGGTTTAAATGAGGGCAAATATTATGTGGTTTCAAAAACATTGGAATTAAATCCTTCAAATTTTTTCCCGGTATTCTTCGATTTTTCAAACGTAGCTGGCGCTGATAGCCTGCTCAAAATAGCAGCCCGGAAACTGCCTGAAGATTTATACACTTTCAGCCAGGCAAAAAATTCTTTATTGGGAAAAAGAATTTCAAACAGCACTGACTCGCTGGTAAAACTGATCAGCTACATTGCCTCCTTTTCAGCAGGACGACAATACTTTCCATTTCTTGATGAACTCTATCATAAAAAAATAACAATCGATGAAATAAAAAAAGTTGCCGAAAGTAACAACCGCACCGATTACTATAAACTATTGGTAAAAACTCAGATCAGTTATAAAGAACGTTTACACCTTAACGATACTGCCATTGCTTACAAGGCTACCTGGGAAAAGCTTAGTAGCATTGCCTTGAATGATTACGTATACGAGGTAAACGGTCAGCATGAATTCCCGGATAAAATTCGCCTGAAAGTGCTTGAATCTTTGACTGCACCTGAACTTTACTATCTCTGCATAGCAGGCGTAAATGATCTTTACACCAGCAGTTTTTTAAAAATATATGATAAAATATTTGAGTTGCAGCAGGCAAAAGGGAGCTATCATTTATTTGAAACTGTACACTTCGATTATTACAAACGTTTTATAAAAATGGCGGGCACCTTTAATACGCTGGATAATTTTTTATCCCGTATGAAAAAGAATGAAGCTGATTCCGTTATTAAAAGTTTTGTAAACGGCCTTGACATTGATAATAATTTTGAAGATGCGGTAGACGTGGCCGACAGTTATGCCAGTATAAAAAATGAGCAGCTGAGAACATTTATTTTAAACGAAATAAAAACAAAACTGCCCGTTAATGAACAGCCAGCCAACAATTCTGCACCGGGAATATATGAAGTGTTGTACGATTTATTTCTCAGCCTGGATACTACTAACCATATCAACCTGTCAGCTTTATTAGGCATTCCACCTGTTTACCGAATCAACAACGATGAATTGAAAAATGATTCAGGCAAAATAATTATACAACAATTTTTTTACGGAGATGATGATGGAAAATATTCTTACAGCATTTTCTTTAAAACATACGGCAACCCCAACTGGAAAATTACCAGTAATAAATATTGGATAAAATGTGCATCCCAACGTGGCACTGTACCGGTAGAAATTTATGCCAATCTACCCCTTGATGATAACAGCAACCAGGATTTACGGGCCCAACAAAAACTAAGCGATTATCTAAAAGAAAATAATTTACAACCGTCGGTTATCATTCACCGGGGGCATAGTTATCATGTAAAAAATACCCTGAAGTTTTTAACGCCAGAAAGTAAACTTATTTTCCTGGGAAGCTGTGGCGGATATACCAATTTAAAAAAGGTATTTGCCATCAGCCCAATGGCGCATTTGGTTACCACCAAACAGGAGGGCACCGGGACAATCAATCAACCCATGCTGGATTATATCACTGTGTTATTGCGTAACAACCAAAATCTCGACTGGCCTGAAATATGGCAGATACTGGCACAGCGGTTTAAAACTAATTCGAGGTTCGATGATTATGTGCCGCCGCATCAAAACCTGGGCGCCATTCTTATGATGGCGTATTATAAACAACATGCTGCGGTCAAAACCGCTCATTAGTTTACCTGGAAAACTTTTAACCGATACATTAAGTAAAATAAAATAAAATAAACTAACATTTGCAATTCAAAAACCGAATGATTACATTCGTTATTCTTTTAATAGAAATGCACATGGCGCCCAGATTCAAATTTTCAACAACACTTACACGGCTAACGTTCGGCGTTATACTTATGAGTTTGTTAATGGGGGTTTCTAATAAAGTTTTCAGCCAGGTCAGCCAATGTAAAATAGACGCACTCCCCACTATTGTTTTTCAATCAAAAAGCGCTAAACTGTTGAATTCTGCACAAACTATTTTGAATACAGTATCTGAGCAAATAAAAGAAAATCCGTTGTGTAAAATAGTGGTAGCTAGTTATGGAGCCAACTCTAAAGATGGCCAGCAATTAAGTTGGGCCCACGTTAATAGTGTGATTAATTACTTTGTAGAAAAGCGAGGTATTGCTGCTGATCGTTTTATATTTAGCTACGGCAATGAAGGAGGAGATCCTACCACGGTAGATTTACGGGTAGCTGCACCCGGCGAAGATGGCCCATCTAAAGTACCACCACCATTTCCTGGTATGCGTACGAATTGATTTTTCTCACTACTTATTTGTTATGGATATTTTCTTGTTATTGAAAACCTTGTTTGACAAAACCCCAACGCGAAATCATTTAGAAATATTAGACGATATTAACAAGCTACTTTCTGTCAATGGATTGCATGAAGAAAAAGAACAATTAGAATTGGAAATAAGTGCAAGTTTTACGGGAAGTGAGTTGTGTTTGAGAAGTGCATCAAAATTATTAACACTTCAAGATAAAAATAAGCAGGTTAATAAAATTGTTGGACATCTAACAAGAGAATTAGTTTCTTATTGCCGTTCAAACGGACTTTACCCAAAAGTAAATCATGAAGCTTAAAAATAGTTGGCGACAACAATCTATAGAAACTTTAGAAAATCATAACTGGGGAGATCCTGCAACAGCACCAACCAATCTCGTAAAACGCTGTATAGAATTGAGCAGGGTTCCCGTTGGCAATTTTACTTTCGGCGACCTAAGAGTTATGATAGGGCAAAAATTTGGTTTGCAATATTTAATTCCACTTGCAATAGAAAAACTCGAAGACAACATTTTTGTTGATGCAGAATTGTACGAAGGTGATCTACTTGAAGACGTTCTAAAAATTGACACTTCATTTTGGGATAACAATGAAAATTACTGGACGCAACTAAACAATCTCATAAAAGATAAACGACAGGAAATAAAAGAAATGGGAATAACCTCAACTAATTTTGAAAATTCAAAGTTTGCTGACAGTAAAAGCATTCGCTAGCATTGGTATTGACTATAGTTGGGCTCTGGTTCCTTCAGCGTAATTACTTTTTCTCTTCCCCAACTTTATCAACGACTTCCTTCTCCATGGTTCATGTCTCACCGATCTGCCACAAACTAAGTTGATGTACAAATATTCTACACTATAAATTTCAAATTAAAATTATTGTTTGCTAAGATATCCAATTCGATAAAATCACATTTTCACACCCCACCAATCTATCAATAAAAACTTACCTTTATTTAATGAAACTTTCTAATGAAGAAATTGACTCCATCAAAGACTATTTTAAGGACAAACCTGTCTTAAAGGCATTCCTGTTTGGTTCCTTTTCAAGAGATGAAGGTTTACAGGATAGTGATATCGATATATTGGTTGAACTCGATTACACTGAGCACATTGGTTTGGGCTTCATAAATATGAAGTTGGATCTTGAGGACAAACTTCATAAAAAAGTAGATCTGATTTCGAGCAATGCTATATCAAAGCATATTCTCCCTTTTATTAACAGCGACAAGAAATTGATTTATGAAAGGTAAAATGGGAGACCGGCAACGTCTACTTCACATCCTTGAACCAATTACAGAAATGGAGCGTTACACGAAAGAAGCGAATTTTGACTTATTCCTACAAAACTAAATGATGCGATTCACTTCAGTTAAACAAATTGAAATAATTGGAGAGGCAACGAATTATATAACCGATGAAACCAAAAGTAAATTCACCGATATTCAGTGGCGTCAAATAGTTGGACTGCGCCATATATTGGTACATGAGTATTTTGGTATCGACAATAATCTTATATGGCAAATTATTGCAGAAGACATTCCCAAGTTAAGAAAAGGCGTACAGTCCGTCCTTTCTTTTATTGAAAAAGAATAATCACTACTTTTAAAATTAAGCAAGTCATTTTGTACGGAATCATGTACATTTTTAAAAAGATATTATTATGCAAGCAGTATCAATATCACAGTTAAGAAGTAATATGAAAAAGTATCTGGACGATGTTTCAAAGTCGTCAGACGTAATAGTTGTATCCAGGTCGACAGAGGAAGAAGCTGTTGTAATTTTGTCTATGAAGGAATACAACTCGCTTAACGAAACTGCACACCTTCTTTCAACTGCTACAAACAGGCAACGTATCCAAGAGTCAATCGATCAATTAAAAAGCGGTAAAACTCAAAAATTCGAATTATAAAATCCCGTGAATTTTGAGTTTACCGAATACGGATGGGAAGACTTTCAATATTGGATAGAAACTGTCAGCAGCATTGTTGAAAAAATTAACGATCTGCTAAACGAAATAAAAAGAAAGCCTTTTCAGGGAACAGGAAAGCCTGAACCTTTGCGATACGATTTGAAAGATTATTGGTCAAGACGAATTACAGCCGAACATAGATTTATATATAAAGTTGAAGGTAAAAAAGGAGTTGACCAAAAATGTTACGTTATCCAGTGCAGATTTCATTATGACTAATATCTGCGATCCCCACGAGGTTACGAAAATTCGCCTGAACGTAAGAACGAGCAAATGTGTGCGTTTGATACCCAAAAGTTCAACCATCAATTCTTCTTCTCTCCGCCAATTTTATCAATCAACTCCTTATACTCTTCCTGCTTTTTAATATACGCTTCCGGAAAAATAATTTTTAAAGTCTGGTCAATGGGTGAAACTTCCACACCGGTTTGAAGCTGGGCTTTTAGTTTCATCAGTTCTGGGTTTAGTTTGAAAATACTGGTGTCACCTTTTGTAGTTCGCCAGATTCTTGCGGTACTGTCCGACCCCCAGGTAAGTACCATGCTGTTATCTTTACTGATGGCAGCTCCGTAAATTCCATCATGTACCAACGAGGGACCGATGTTAATACCGTCTTCATCCCATAAGTCAACCGCATCATAAATAGATTCCGTATTTTTCCCCCAGGTGATTTCAATTTTTTTATCCGCACTATAATTTGCTCCCCTGATCTTCATAATAATTTCCGGAAAGCCGGGTAACCCTGTAGCGTCTGGCTCAAATAGTTGAGCAAACATTTTCTTATAATACACCGAGGAATCCTGTAAAACAGTATCTGCAACGGTTAGGCTATTATTGTTCTGTTGAGAAAAAAGTACCGTTGTATGTGGATTGATCAACTCCGAATTTCCTTCGTCATCATTCTTTAATTCAAATTTCACTTTCCTGATTAAACTCCCTGTTTGCAGGTTCCATTCATTGAGTAAGCCATCACTGCTCCATGTATAAATGGCCGAGTCACCCGGAGCAAATGCCGCCCTTACAACAACTGAATTGTGTAACAGCATTTTATTCAAACTATACAGTGGAAGCCTTCTTGCTTTTGATGCTTCTGTAACGAGGCTGTCGTAAGCAGTTGTGTCTTTTTCCAATTGTAAAGCTTCTATTGTGTACAGGTAAGCTTGTAATTTATTTTCTTTTTCCATGGATTTTTTAGCTAACGCTTTAAACCTCGCAAGGCTTTCCTGTTGGGTCTTTTTGGCCGTAACTTTTTTATTGTAAAGGTTTACTCCAAAAGCTACACTGGCCGCAATTGCAAGCGATATCAGGGAACCGGCAAGTTTTGCCATCCGCCTTCTTTTTTCGGCGTTCCTTAGCCTTTCTACTTCCTTACGGCTTTGCGCTATCAGTTCTTTTTCTTCAGCAGTAAGCTCTATTTTATTTAAATACGGCTCAATTATATTCAGCTGTTTTCCGGTAAAAGGTTCACGTGCTTCCGCTTTTATGGCTACCTGGTTATTGATAAGCCGGCGTATTTCCAATAAGGCAATGTCTTCGTCGCTGCGCTTTTCTGCTATACATTTTGCCAGGGAATCATGTGCCAGTTCATAAGTGTTTGTAGCCTCATTAAAATTCATGATCCTATGGCTAACGAATGCTTCAATACAATCGTTCAGTAGTTTTTCATCAATACCCTTCAACCGATTTTGCAATTCCTTTTTTTCAATGGGCTCCTTTGTTCCTTTCAGGGTTGCGAAAGGTGAAAGGATTTTCCAAATGGTGTCAACCGGAATATTATTACCTGCCACAGTTTGTTTCTGGCTGATAATTTTTACCTGGTCTTCCAAAAAATCCCTGAGCACATCGCCGATGTCACCCATGCTTAGTAAGGTTTCATTGGTTACTATCGCATCAGCCTGCCTGCTTTCATCATGCGTAATTTCCATGTACAATTTGTCAAAAAATACCTGCAGGTAGGGGAGCTGAATGGTGAGGGTGTTTTTCTTTCCTCTTAGGCGATTAAAGATACCTTCGGTGATAGTTCCCAGTTCTTCTGCCTTGATCCGTACATTGGAGTTTTTAAAATTATTGATGCCAGTCAACACGTCTGTTAAGTTGTCGATGGTCATAGGCTCAACCCGCAGTTTTTTTCTCAATAACTGCGGAACGGCTCTTTCAAAATCAAACAAATAACCCAGGTATTCTTCCCGGATAGAGAAGATCATTTTAACTGGTTGCTCACTGGCCAGGATTTGTTTTACTGATTCAATAAATTGTGTGGCCTCTTCCTTTGTTCCCAAAATATACAGCTCTTCAAACTGGTCAAAAATTAAATACACCGGTTTAAAGTGAGTTTGATAAACACCCTTAATCAATTTTGGAAGACCGGTTAATTTTTTTTCATTTTCGGATGTAATTTCATCTTCATCCACCACATCATTTCCACCGGCATCTGTCAAAGCTTTCTCAAGCGATGCATTGATATTACTTCCCCTTCTTACCATAAATGCCAGCCAGTCGTACGATTTAAATTTACCCGCTAAGCCACATTGAATCAAACTTGTTTTGCCTGTTCCTGAACCTCCGTAAACCAGCAGGATTGAATGCTGAAAAATCATTTCATACAATGCATTCACTTCCTCATCCCTGCCAAAAAATATATCGGTATCATTTTGATTATAAGAATCTAAAAACTTGAAAGGGTATTTTTTCATGTAAGCTTATTTGGCATTAGTAAGTTACCGGTTAGCAAATTCATTTATGATACAATTATATTTTTAGCTAGTTGAAAAGTTTTATACACAACATTTAGTTGCATGTCATGAAACCTTTTTACATCCGATTTAAATCGTGTAATATCCCGGTCCACACTGGCTTTTATGTCGTTTTCAATTTCCTCGTTGTAGGTTATTGCAACCTCAGACGGATCCTGGATATTGTTTTCATTATCATTTTTATCAGACGAAATTTTATTGATGTCAGAATAGGCCAACCGTTTTTTATTTTCTTCGTAATAAGTATAAAAACAAATTTTTACTTCCAGTTCATTGGTGAGTGCGTTGATGTCAATGATAAATGGAAAAAGATTCAGACCGTCCTGGTATTTATCTTTAAACAATAAAATGGAATCGGTACTAATTGGGTTGTTATCGTACTTAAACTTTTGGGAGTACATATTACTATCATTATCTACGCCCAAAAAAGTGTAGGCGTGCAGGTATTGTGCCGTGTTGCTTCTTATTTCTTCGTAGGCAATGTCCTTAACGGAAATCATTTTATAATTGGCCAAAAATTTAAGCGTAACCAGGAATTCGGTTAATTCAGTTTCAGCTTCAAATGCTGTTGACAAAGTATATTGGCCGGCATCCAGTTTATCACTGATGGCTTGCAAGTTTTTACAATTGGTTAAGAAAGTGCTTCCGTCATTTAATGCAGCCTCCATTTCTTTTATTTCGCTGAAGGGATAATCCAATTGTTGTTCCTTAAAAAAGGAAACCATCGTTTTAAAAAGTGTTACGTAGTCTGTAATATTCAATTCAACAGGGCTGTTAAAAAAATTGTCCAGTGCATTCAACTGATCATTGCCAAGTGCTTGTGGTTTATCAGTTGACAAATCCCACAGCCTCGAAATAAATGCAAAGCATAACAATTGAAGTGTTCTTTTGGTGGTAGCTATGCAAACTTCCAGGTAATCTTTTTGATTACCGCTTGATGATGCATCCTGCCCACTTGCAATTAATTTTCGAAGCAGAATACCCAACACACCTACATAAGAAGAAATGATATAGGCATTTGCTTTTCGGGTATAACGGCTTTGGGTTTCCCAGTTTCCCTTATCTGAATCTTTGATGGCAGCTAAAAAAGATTTGGCATCGGCACTGTAATCCTGGATGGCCTCCGTAAGCTTACGGCATAGCAGCATATTGAAAGTTTTCTTGCCAATTTCAGCACTGAAGGTTGCATTCGTAATGCTACCGATATTATAAATTTTATCGCCCGATTTAAAGTTCTCTGCATTGAGTGTTGCAAGTAACGCTTTCAATTCTTCAAAGCCATTTTTTATTTCCTGCATTTCGCCATTCACCTTTACCGTTATACTGTCTGTTTGAACATTTTCAATAACGATATCCTGGTTAGCTGCTGCCCCTGTTGTATTGTCCATATAACTGCTTATGAAAATGAAGCGTTATCAATCTTATCAATATTGATAATTTTTTCGGCGTTTTGATTCGTAGTATTTCCTGTATTGATTGTATTTTGATTGCCCGATCCACCCTGGATATTAATATTGTTGTTGCCCGCTATATTTGCTGAGTTTACTTCCTTCAAATATCCCGTAACAGCCTCATTGGTTTCATCCTTGATGGTTTCCTGCATCTTTATGAGCCCTTTATCTTCCAGTATATCCAACTGTTTTAAAAACTGGTATTTCAGGTCTTCAATACTTTTGTAACGGGTATAAAAATGCCCAAGGTCGCCAAGCCGGGTTTTAAAATTGGCAAGGTCAAGCCGCATTTCCTCCGCATACGGATCAGCAGGCGTAGCGGTGGTTGTAGCCGTATTTACCACAGGTGCATTTTCGGGTTCTTTAAAATACGTGTAAATAATGGGGGAGCCTGTTTCTTTAAATTGTGCAAGCGCCGTATCAAATTCCTGCTGGGTATATTTGCCGGCTTTTGTGTAAAACAGGCAGATCACGATGGAAGATTTTTTAAGTTCCTCATTGTAGTCTGCTTGTTTGCTTTCCTGCGAAACCGAATCTAAAAAATTTTCCCATTGAACCAGTTCAAGGTAAACACCTTTATTATGAAGCCGGTCATTTTCTATTGACAAAAACTCCCGGAATTCTTTTCTGTCCTGAACTAATTCAGCAGAAGAAGCAATAAATATTCGTACGCTTTCCATATATAAAAATTGATTGTTTAAATTTTTTGCAAACTGGCTTTTACCGGCATCGTTTAATATAAATCATTACAATAAAAAAAGATACATCATAAAAATGAATAACGCAACTGATCTTTTAAAAATTATGCCGTGTAATAATAAGGTGAATATGGTAAGCTAAATTTTTCGTGTTTAATTATGAATGCAGTTGTATAAAAGGCACAGGTATATCATTGATTCAAATTCTGAAAATATTTAAGTAGCAACTACATAAATTTTAGGAGCCCGGCAAATACATAGCAATGTGGAACTTCGGTGGCGTCGCACATTTGTACATTTTATCTTTATGGTACGCATCTTAATTGATGCTTCGTTATGTTATTCATTCAACTTATCATCGTTAATAAATGAATCCCATGTAACGTCGGGTACCAAATAATAGTTGTCTGTTTTGTTGATGATTACGCCGGTTGTGCTTTTGTATAATTTCATCTGCCTGGTTTATTTACGCAATTTTACCCTCAAAATATTCATGTCGTTGGTAATGTACAATGTTTTTTCATCGGGCGAAAATGCACAATTACTGGTTGATACAGGTAATTTTATTAGCCCGAGTCTTTTCCCAACCTTATTAAAAACAGATACACCGCCAGGGCCGGTTGCAAATACATTCCCATTTTTATCAATCTTCATTCCATCTGGTAAGCCAGGTAACGACCGGTCGAAACCTGCATAACTGTAAAATATTTTTCCATTGGTTAATGAATCTCCTGCCACGTCATACACATACCAATTCGGTTTTGAAACATCCGAACAGGCAATCAGTAATTTTTGCTGACCGGGAAAAAATGCAATGCCGTTGGGCCTTGTAATGGAATCAACCAGCAATATTACCGTACCATCTTTTTTTACTTTATACACACCGTTCCAGGGAGTTTCTTTCAATGGGTCATCAGCCAGTTTTTCAAGGCCGTAGGGTGGGTCAGTAAAAAACAATTCACCGGCACTGTTATACACGGCATCGTTGGGACTGCTGAAACGTTTGCCTTGGTATTTATCTGCCAGTTTGATATATTTTGGAATTGGCTTATCCAATGGTGCATCCATTTTTGCCATTTGCCTGTTGCCGCACTGGCACAATACCAGGTTGCCATCATTGTCAAGCAATAACCCGTTGCTGCCTATTTCTCCACCACGCTGTATGGTATCTGTGTATCCCGAAGGAGTGAGGTAAGGCTCCGCACCTTTTTCTTCGGTCCATTTGAATACAGTGTCCCTTGGAACATCAGAAAACAATAACATGTTTTGCGACGGCACCCATAACGGCCCTTCACTCCAGTCAAACCCATCGGCAATAATTTCTATTTGTACATCTGCATCAATCAGTTCATTTAATGCAGGATCGGATCGTTCAATAGAACCCGTAGTTTTATATTGCTGCATTACCTGTTCATTTTTGCTTTGATCATTACTGTTACACGCAGATAAAAACAGTAACAGGTAAATTGCCATCATTCCTTTCATACAACATAGTTTGTTACAGTGCCGAAGGTATCAACCTTTAATGAGAATCCCTTGTTACGGCGGATCCTGAATTGCCGGTTAAAAAACCAAAGTCTGCACCCTTATCTGCCTGCATCACATTATTCACATACAGGTTTACATAGCCCCTCGTTGCGGCAGGCTTTGGCGCAATCCATTCACTTCTTCTTTTCTCCAGTTCTTCATCTGATACATCCAGGTGTAATTTTCGCTGCAATACATTCAGCTCAATCATATCACCATTTTGCACCAACGCCAACGCACCACCAATGGCCGATTCAGGTGATACATGTAGCACAACTGTACCGTATGCGGTGCCACTCATTCTGCCATCCGAAATACGAACCATATCAGTTACACCTTTCAATAATAATTTTTGGGGTAATGCCATATTGCCCACCTCTGGCATGCCGGGATAACCAACCGGTCCTACATATTTTAATACCATCACACAGGTTTCATCAATATCCAGTTCAGGATCGTCAATTCTTTTATGATAGTCTTCAATGCTTTCAAACACCACCGCACGGCCTTTATGTTGCATCAATGCAGGTGTGGCTGCAGAAGGTTTCATTACTGCGCCATTTAATGCGAGGTTGCCTTTTACTACCACACAACCGGCTTCCGCAATCAGTGGTTTATCATAAGGTGCTATTACATTTTCATTATAACAATCGGTTAATCCTATAATATTTTCTGTATGATTTTTTCCGGTTACTGTAATTACATTTTTATGCAAATGATCTTTTAATTCATTTAAAATTACCGGCAAGCCGCCTGCGTAATAAAAGTCTTCCATCAAAAATTTTCCGGATGGCATCAGGTTCAGCAACAGTGGAATTTTGCTACCCAGTATATCAAAATCTTCCAGATTTAATTCTACACCAATTCGGCCAGCAATTGCGGTTAGGTGAATAATGAAATTTGAGGAACCACCCACAGCCGCATTTGTTTTAATAGCATTTTCAAATGCTTCTCTTGTTAATATTTTTGAGATGGTTAAATTTTCTTTCACCATTTCCACAATCCTTCTGCCGCTTAATTGTGCCAGTACTTTACGTCTTGAATCTGCTGCGGGAATGGCTGCAGCACCGGGCAGTGTAAGTCCTAAGGATTCTACCATACATGCCATGGTAGATGCAGTGCCCATCGTCATGCAATGGCCCACGCTTCTGCTCATACAGCTTTCTGCAATGGCGCATTCTTCCTGCGTCATTTTGCCCGTTTTCATGTCCTCGTTAAATTTCCACACATGTGTTCCGGAACCGATATCTGCTCCTTTATATTTGCCGTTTAACATGGGGCCGCCGGGCACCACGATGGTTGGCAGGTTAACACTTGCCGCTCCCATAACAGTGCTGGGCGTAGTTTTATCGCAGCCGGTAAGCAACACTACACCATCCATAGGGTTACCCCTGATGGATTCTTCTGCATCCATGCTGGCCAGGTTTCTGAATAACATGGCGGTGGGTTTCAGCAAAGTTTCCCCCAGGCTCATAATCGGAAACTCCAGCGGAAAACCACCTGCTTCATATACACCACGTTTTACCATCTCAGCAATTTCACGCAGGTGTGCGTTGCATGGAGTTAGTTCGCTCCAGGTATTGCAAATACCAATAACCGGCCTGCCATCAAACAGGTCTGGCGGCATGCCCTGATTTTTCATCCAGCTTCTGTATATAATGCCATCTTTATCTTTTCTTCCAAACCAGTCGTGGCTTCTTAGTTTTTGTTTCATTAATAATTAGTTAGATGATTTTATAAATGAATGTGAATTTAAAACACAAAGATAGACCAGATAAAAAAGACCTGATGCATGCCCGGTGTAAGTTTTTTCTCATAAAAGCAAGTTGTTTTAAATTATGAAATAAAAAAAATCGATGCCGGATGAGCACTATTTCTCCATTTCGGCACATGAAAAGTATAAAGGCTACGAGGTTTAAACTTCCAAATAAAAACTTTGTTGGATTTAATACAAATTGGGTGAAATAAATTTCTTTTCTTTATTACGTCCATTAACTGTTTGTTATGTTGATATGCATCAATTTCTACTTCAACAGGATACCGATGACCAATTGAAATTGTTTCCGCACATTGTTGAGCTGGGAGTAGTTAAGAATGTATCCATGCGATTGAATGCTTTTCCAAAATCAACTAAAGAAAGCATAAGGGTTTATTATATTTTGATGGAAAATTTGAATGGGCCATTCAAAACAAATTATATAAACTTTATCCGGGTGATGTAATGCTGGTATTGCCAGGACAGAAGTTCGGTAATGAAGAGGGGGTTTTGGAAATAGCTTATTGTTTCTTCCATATTTATTAGGTGAAAGAGCTCCACCATGGAATGCGAATGCCAGGGGTGTTTATTTTGAATTAAATATTAAACATCAAAAGCTCATTTTTTAAGAGCAACTATTGAAGGCATTCTTTATGAGATAGATAGTATTGGCAAAATACTGAAAAAAACAGGCGTATGAAAAGTCTTTCAATAAACGGAAGTTTTGGCGTCATCCCTTTTTGCTCACAGATGATTGCAGATATTAGTGGCACAACAAGGATCGTTTACACCGGGAGATATGAAATGATACATTCCTGATAGGGGAAAGTGAACATTTTGTTGATGGAAAACCTAACCTGCCTGATAAATTATTGGAACGGTTAAAAGGCTTTCATCTTAAAGAGGCGTGAGCATGTTACGTAACGAGGATTATTCAAATCAATTGTAGTAAATAATCATTTAAACACCATAAAAACAAGACAACTATGACACCATCGCAAAAGTATTTAAAAAAACTAGGGTTAAAAGGTTCAGACATTATAGAAGAACCAACACCAGGCAACACACAAGAAACACCCGAAAACAGCCGCCGTTCTTTTTTTAAAAAATCAACGATGGGTGGTATTGCTTTAGGTGGGGCATTTTTGTTTTCACCTATCGAAGAACTGGTTGCACAAAGCACTCAAAAGGTAAGTCGTTTTGGTGCACCATCCGAGTTGAAAATTACGGACATGCGTTATTGCTTAACAAGTGTAATGGGTGGTACAGCAATCATTCGCATTGATACCAACCAGGGTATTTATGGATTAGGCGAAGTGAGAGATGCAGCTGATGTAAGATATGCACTGATGCTTAAAAGTCGCATCCTGGGACAGAACCCCTGCAATGTTGAACAATTATTTAAATCCATAAAACAATTTGGTGGCCCTGCCCGTCAGGCTGGTGGCGTTTGCGCTGTTGAAATGGCGCTTTGGGATATTTGTGGCAAGGCATATAATGTGCCCTGCTGGCAATTGCTTGGTGGAAGGTACCGCGATAAAATAAGAATGTATGCGGATACACCTGAGGCCAATTCTCCGGAGGCGCAGAAAAAATTGATGGACTATCGTATCAACGAACAAGGCTACACCTGGTTAAAGATGGATTTAGGTATTGGAGAACTCAAAGGCATAGAAGGGGCGCTTGTGAATGATAAATTCTGGAAAAATGATAAAGGAGATATGCAGCAGTTTGGAGATCAAAGTAATTATATGTCGTACGGCAATACGCAGCATCCATTTACGCAAATACAGATAACAGATAAGGGGCTTGATGTTTTGGCTCAACTGGTAGAAAATGTAAGGGGAATGTTAGGATATGATATTCCTCTTTCCACAGATCATTACGGACATTTTGATTTAAATAATGGAATAAGGTTAGGGAAAAGATTGGAGAAATACAGGTTGGCCTGGCTGGAAGATATTGTTTCATGGGAATTAACTGATCAGTGGAAAACGATGTCTGATGCGTTGGAAACACCTTGCCTCACCGGTGAAGATATTTACCTGCTGAAAAATTTTAAACCACTTATTGATATACACGCGGTGGATATTATTCATCCCGATCTTGCTACATCTGGCGGCTTGTTGGAAACAAAAAGAATTGGTGATTATGCAGAAGAGCATGGTATTGCCATGGCAATGCACCAGGCCGGTACACCTATTTCAATGATGGCCAATGTTCATTGTGCGGCGGCTACTCAAAACTTTTTAGCACTGGAACATCATTCTATTGACCTGCCATGGTGGGAAGATTTAGTAAAAACAACTGATGGGAGAAAAATGTTTACCAAAGGGTTTGCTAATCTTCCCCTTACTGCGCCGGGCCTGGGAATTGAATTGAATGAAGAAGTAGTAAAACAACACCTTCATGCTTCAGACAAAAGTTATTTTGAACCAACTACCCAATGGAATAACAAACGTTCTCATGACAGGGTATTCAGTTAAATAAAAGGTAGTATTGATAGCAAAGCTTATTTTACTTAATTCTACTTTGACATGTTCAGAAAACGTAGTTCAGGGTTACAATAATCTTAATTATTGAACGGAAAAGTTGCCATAAAAAACTACCGTACAAGAGAGTGACACAACGATGCCGCCATGAAAAACGGCTGCTGGTCAACAAAAAATTAAAAACGTTTGATTTGTCAAAGTAGAATTAAGCTTTGCTATTTTATAATAATCATTGATGAGTGCTTAAAATAAATGTTGCTATAATGAATAGTAACATTGCTAAAAATAAAGGCTTGTTGAGACTGCGTACTTCTATTACCCAAATGCTGAAACCCGGTTTTTAAAAATGCTGTTACACATGGCAACCGGCCTTAATAAAACAAGAACAGATTAAACCCTGTCATTTTTTTGTGGCAAATTGTTTGCCATCATATCGTTCCAATTCCAACCCTTCGATTTGGTTGCCGGTTTTCTTAAAATAAATATTAAAAAATTCTGTAGTGGAGTAAAATTCAGTGTCACTCGCCGCAAACAAATCATACTTGTAGGTTGGAGAAAAATAACAAACCAGTTGATTGTTTTCTTTTTTTAATTCAACCTTATTGCCACCCGGAAACTCATAAACGCCTGTGTATTTATCAATGACTGATGCGTCCGTTTTTAACGTAGGTTTTTCAAAAATGTATTGTAAACCTCTTGCATAAGTTTCGCTTTTTGTACCGGAGTGCCCGGTGTTCTCCAACACTTTTGAACGTATGCTGACATTGGGATATTTGCCATTGATTAATTGAGCCGCAAATTTTTCAAAAACGGGCCTGCTTCTTTCTACATCACCCACCGTTAGGTAAAGCCTGGTAGGGTGCGTTACTTTTTTTGAGGCAAATGTTTTTTCATATTGATACAACACTGTTCCATCCCAGCCAACTGCCGGACTGGCTGCGGCATAACCCGTAAACATTTCGGTATGTGTAAGCATGGTGTACACGGTAAATAATCCACCCAAAGAACAACCCATCAAGGATCTGTTTTCGGACGATGCTTTGTAATTACTTTCAATAAATGGAAAGAGTTCTTCTTGCATAAATGAAAGAAATTTATCTGCACCGCCACTTTGAACCAATCTTTTTTCATTGGTTGGGGTATAGTCCCTGGCACGTAAACTATCCGGGTTGGCATTTACGCCGCCCCAGGTAACGCCTACAATAATCATTTCAGGAATAAACCCGTCAAAATAATATTCACCATACAAAGACTTAACCAATGGGAAGTCCCACTGCGAATCCATCAGGTAAACAACCGGGTATTTTTTGGTGCTTTTGTCGTAGCCTGCGGGCAACAATATTTGCAATTCATATTGTTGATTTACAATGGCGGATGTTATTGTTCTTGTTTGTGACCCGGGAATAAGTACAGGCGAATATTGCGCCATGGCGTGAATAATGCAAAGGATGGTTACCATGCAGATCAGTAATTTTTTCATATGTTTTGTTTAACTGCTTTATTCAAATTGAAAGGCGTAGTACATGCAGGGTTTATCTCCAATATTCCGGATTCCGTGCAAAACATTTGAACCCAGGAAATATACATCACCGGTATTGCCTTTTTTGATTTCATCACCTACCTGCATCTCCGTATTTCCTTCAATCATGATGATCATTTCTGCGGCCCTGTGTGTATGTGGCGCATGGCTTTGTATACCTGCATTAAGCGTGCTGACATGCATTTCAAGGCGTTTTCCCATGGCAGTTGGCGTAGTGAAATAACTGCGGGTTCCGCCACGTTCATGCGCTTTAAATTCAACCTGACTAAATTCTTTTACAAATGATCCACCGGAATTATTCCCTCTTGTAATGTCCACCGGTGCCTTGCTTCTGTATTTTACCAGGTAATAAACAGCCGTTAAATCGGCCTCGTTATTTAAAGTAAATTTTTGTCCGGGTAGCAACATCGCCATACTATTTGCACCGATGGTTTGTACTGAATCATTGAAACTAATTTTAATGGTACCTGACTTTATGAAATACATCCATTCTTCATTTGCAGCTACCTGTCCCTTTAAAGTTTTCTTACCAACTGTTATGAAGTTGGAACTCATTTGCATCCATTCAAAATCATTCGTGCTGCCTTCAAATAAAATATTACGAACAGTGGTTTTCGATAGCGGCGCTTTCCATGCATATACATCCGAGGCAATTGAATCTAACTGAGCCAATGCATACAGGGGCAAAAAAAGCAGTGCGGTTATTATTTTTTTCATGGTAGTATTATTTCGTGGTTGCTTTGCAACGCATGATTAAATTTTTACTGAATGATTATTTCTTTTACCAACACATTACTGCTTGTTTTATTTAATACGAACGGTTGTCCGCCACCAATACTTATGGCCACTTTCCCTTTTAATGGTACTAATTTTCCATTGTTATTTACCACTGATAAATTATCGCCGGTTAATGTAAATTTTACAAGTTTACTTTCACCTGCCTTTAGCATAATTCTTTGAAAACCTTTCAATGCTTTGATGGGTGAATGAATTGATTTGTCTTCATTGGCTACATACACCTGCACTACTTCTTCACCTGCTGTTTTCCCGGTATTGGTAACCATTACTGTCAGCAAAAATTTGTTGCCGGCTTTTGCTGCAGCCGGTATTGTGAACTTGCTGTATTTAAAATTTGTATAGCTTAATCCAAAACCAAATGGATACAACGCCTCACCTTTGAAATAACGATAGGTCCTGTTTTCCATGGAGTAATCGCTAAAGCCCGGCAGGTCATTATCTGATTTGTAAAAGGTTACCGGCAATCTTCCTGCGGGATTGTAATCACCAAATAAAACGTCGGCAATAGCAGTGCCTGCGGATTGGCCACCATACCAGGCATTTACAATGGCAGGTATGTTTGCAGATTCCCAGGGAGTTGCCAGCGCACTACCTGTCATCATTACAAATACAACCGGTTTACCGGTTGATTGTAATTGTTTTAATAATTCAGTTTGGATGGCTGGTAAAGATATGGATGTACGATCGCCACCATTAAATCCGGGAAAATCAACCTTCATTTCTTCGCCTTCCAATTGCGGTGAAATGCCGCCAACATATACAATGGCATCTGCGTCTTTGATGCGGTTGATTAATTCAGCAAAGTTGGTTGGTTTAAAATCTCCTGCGCTTAGTTTTACATTTGCCTTTCCTTCTCCCTGCCAATATTCTACTTCCAGTTTATATACCGCATCTTTTTTTGTTTGCAGTTTAAATGTTCTGGCACCCCAGCGGTTACGAAGCCACGCATTTAGCACTTCCTTACCATCTACCAAGATTCTATAGCCATCATCTGCTTCTATTTCAAAAGTGATATCTCCATTTTTTGCCGCAGTGAAATTTGTGGTGTACCGGGCCGAAAAATTATTGGCCCTGATGTTGCCGGTAACAGCCTGGCCTTCCTGCCAGAAATTATCCAGTTTATTTTCTGTTCTTGTAATTGTAGGTTCGCCCTTTAAATCTTTATTGTCAAAATATTCTGCTTTAAAACCTTGTTTGCCTTCGTACCTATATTGATTACTGATATCTGCGTAAGCAAGTAACGTATCGTTGGTAAAATTGATTGCTTTTTCATACACCACTTCGGTGTTGCTACCCAGCTTATCTTTTATGCCTTGTAATGCAGTAACAATTTTTAATGGAGTACCATTGTAGTTTCCTAAAACAGCAATGCTGTTATCTGCATTGGGACCAAGTACTACTATTTTTTTCAAATGCTTGCTAAGTGGCAAAGTGTTGTGCTCATTTTTTAACAAAACAATGGACTGCCTGGCCATTTTCAACGAATGCGCTTTATGTTCATCACTTCCCAAAACTGACGAAGGTGTTTGTGCATATTTAACCATTGCAACAGGATCAAACATGCCCAGTCTAAACCGGATCATAAACAAGCGCCTGATAGAAATATCCAGTTGTTGCTCAGTAATCAATCCGCTTTTCACTGCATCTACCAAAGTTTTATAAACTGTTTGGCCGCATTCAAGATCTGTTCCATGCATTACTGCATCTACCGCTGAGGTAGTTGCATCCGGATGTGTTTTATGATATTTATAAAAATCATCAATCGCCCAGCAATCAGAAGTTACATAACCATTGAACTTCCATTGGTTGCGGAGAATATCATTCATCAACAGGTCGTTGCCACAGCAGGGCTGCGTATTGACTGCATTGTAAGCGCACATTACACCGGCAACTTTTGCGTTTACAATTAATTCTTTAAAGGCTGGTAAATAAGTGTCCCACAGGTCGTAAGTGGATGGGTTAAAATTATCAACATGCCTGCTTGGTTCCGGGCCACTGTGTACCGCAAAGTGTTTGGCACAGGCAGCAGCTTTTAAATATTTAGGATCATCGCCCTGCAGCCCGTGTACAAATGCCTTTGCCAACATGGCTGTAAGAAACGGATCTTCACCATACGTTTCCTGTCCGCGGCCCCAGCGTGGATCCCGAAATATATTGATATTGGGTGTCCAGTAGGTAAGGCCCAGGTAACGCTCATTTGTTCTGCCTTGTTCCAATGCTTTGTTATAAATAGCCCGTCCTTCCAAAGCTGAATAGTCTGCCATCCTTGCCAGTGAATTGGTATCCCAGGTTGCTGCCATGCCGATGGCTTGTGGATAAACCGTAACCGGGAAAGGCGTTCTTGCAACACCATGCAACACTTCGTTCCACCAGTCGTAAGCAGGTATACCTAAACGTGGGATGGCGGGGGCGGCATTCAACATCTGCGCTACTTTTTCTTCCAGGGTAAGGCGGCTTACCAGGTCGTTTACCCTTGTTTCAAAAGGAAGCTTATAGTTGTTAAATGGCAGGCTGGCAATATCTGTTTGAGCTTTACAAATTGAAGCAACAAATACGCAAAGCAGCAAGGCAATCTTATTCATAACCGTTAAATTATTATACAATTGAAAAATTATAAGTGTTACTCTTAAAGGCTCTTCATATCAATCACGAACCTGTAGCGTACATCATTTTTAACCATGCGCTGGTAAGCTTCGTTTATCTCTTGAATCGGAATTACTTCTACGTCAGCTACAATATTTTTTTCAGCACAGTAGTCCAGCATTTCCTGTGTTTCTGTTGTGCCGCCAATCATTGATCCGGTAATGGTTCTTCGATTTGTAATCAAAGAAAAAGGGCTTGTTTTGGGAGCTTCGGATGGTAAACCTACCACCATCATTCTTCCTTCCAGCCCAAGCAGGTTAAGGTATTTTTCATAATCGTGATTGGCAGAAATGGTATTTAAAATAACATCAAAATAACTGTCATATTTTTTCATTTGCTCATCATCAGTTGACAACAGGAAGTTGTGTGCACCTAATCTTTGCGCATCTTTTTCTTTGGAAGGAGAGGTGCTGATTAAAGTAACTTCTGCACCAAAAGAAGCGGCAAATTTAACACCCATATGTCCGAGGCCACCCAAGCCTACCACACCAACTTTAGTACCTTCTTTTACCCCTGCAAATTTCAATGGCGAATAAGTGGTAATGCCTGCACACAGCAACGGTGCAACTGCAGCAAGGTCCAGTTTTTCATCTATGTGATACACCCATCTTTCATCGGTTACTATCTGCGAGGAGTAGCCGCCCTGTGCCACTGAAATACCATCTCTTTCCAATGTATTGTAAGTACCCGTCATTCCTTCCACACAATATTGTTCCATCTGCTTTTCACAATTTTTACAGGTACGGCATGAATCTACCATTACGCCAACCGCAGCAATATCCCCCACTTTAAACTTTTTCACATTCGTACCAATGCCGGTAACATGGCCAACAATTTCATGCCCCGGCACCATTGGGTAAATGGCGTTGTTCCATTCGTTGCGTACCTGGTGCAAATCACTGTGACAAACGCCGCAAAATAAAATTTCAATCTGCACATCATCGGGGCGAAGTGTTCTTCTGTCAAATTCGTATGGCCCCAAAGGATCTGTTGCATTCAATGCTGCGTATGATTTTGTATGTGTCATTTTTAAAGGAATTTATGTGTGTTGTTATGAATTAATAAATCCAAGATATTGAATTTTGAAAACAGGTGTAATTTTCTGTTAGTAATCGCAAATTCAAATTCCCCTATTTGTATGCTTCAATAGGTTGAATAGTTCCGTCAGGGTTATATTTCATTTCGGTAACTTTTACATTACGTAAATGTGTTTTGCCGCTAAGCTGGGTATCGTGATAAAAGATATACCATTTCTCACCTATTTCGATAATTGATTGATGATTTGTCCATCCTTCAACCGGTTTTAAAACAATGCCCTGGTAAGTGAACGGCCCGTATGGACTGTCGCCTGTTGCATAATTGATGTAATGTGTGTCGCCGGTAGAATAAGTGAAATAATATTTACCCCTGTATTTATGCATCCAGGATGCTTCAAAGAAGCGTTTGTCATTGTCTTTTTCTTTGAATAGGTCTCCTTTTCTATCAACGATTTTTATTTCTCTTACAGGTTCTGCAAAGCTCTTCATGTCTTTGCTCATTTTCACAACTCTTGGTGCAATGGCCAATTCATCTGGTTGGCGAAGTTTGCCGGTTGAATCATAAGTGTTGTTATTCCATTTTTGTAACTGTCCTCCCCAGATACCGCCAAAGTACATGTAATAGCTGCCATCATCATCTTTAAATACAGCAGGGTCAATACTATAACTTCCTTTGATGGGTGTTTTTTCAGGTACAAAAGGCCCCTCCGGTTTTGTGCTGGTGGCTACTCCAATCCGGAAAATATCTTTTTTATCCTTTACAGGAAAATACAGGTAATACATATTATTGGCAAATGCTGCATCAGGAGCCCAAAGCTGGCGGCTGGCCCATGGAATATCTTTGATATGTAAAGCAACGCCATGATCGGTTACGGGTCCACCAATTGAATCCATGGAAAGAATGTGATAATCCATCATATCGAAATGATCGCCATCACCATTTCCCGCAGTTCCTGTCGCCGTGTCATGAGAGGGGTAAATATAAATGCGACCGTTAAAAACATGTGCAGAAGGATCGGCGGTATAAATATTAGCAACCAGTGGTTGTGAAACAGGTTGTTTGGGTGCTGCCTGTTTTACTACGGTACTATCCCTAACCGGTACTATTTCGTTGGTGGGTGCATTGTTGCAACCTGTTATAATAAGGGCGGTAAATGAAACTGCATATAAAACCCCTTTTTTCATTAGTAGCATGTTAATCATTAAAATAAAACTTCAATTTAGTTTTTCGTTTCCGGGGGACCAAGGTAACTTTTCTTTAAGTCACCAAAATGTAACACTATTTTTTGTAAAACCACACCGGGATCAACTAACCAATATTTGATGGTGTGCTTACCGGGCTTTGAAATATGATGGGTAGTATTTTTAATAATAATATCATTGCTGTCAACATAAATAACCGCACCCGAAAGAGAGAATGTATTTGCCTCCTTTTTGTTAGCTGTAATTTGCGCATGTGTTTTTGGAAAACCAATAATGAGAATCACCGCAAACAGCATCAACTTTTTCATCCGCTTATTTTTCTTATTCCTTTTCAGGTGTTACTTATTAAAATCCGATGCTGTTACCTCCATCAACCGGGAGTATTATACCTGTGATATATTTAGCACTTTCACCGGCAAGGAACATAGCCGCTTCTCCAATGTCGTCGGGCTGCCCCATATGTCCCATAGGAGTGCGGCCAAACACTTTTGCTTTTCTTTCCGGATCGCTGTTCAAAGCCTTGTCTGTCATGGCCGAATAAATAAATCCAGGTGCAATGGCATTAACGCGTATGCCCTTTGGTGATAGTTCTACTGCCATTGCCCTCGTCATGCCATCAATGGCTGTTTTACTGGCACTGTATGCAATCACTTTAGGAAGGCCATATTGTGCAGCCATAGAGCTGATATTAATAATGCTTCCGGAACTCTTTGCCAGCATTTGTTTTACCACCTCACGGCTCATTGCAAATACGGCGCAAAGATTGGTGGAGATAACGGACTGAAATTCTTCATCCGTTACTTCTGTAAAATCTTTTTTCATATTGATGCCGGCATTGTTTACCAGGATATCAATTTGACCAAACCGGCTGACAACATTTTCAATTAATGGAGGTATAGAAGAAAGATCACTAAGATCGGCTACCATCGCAAAACAATGACTGCCTAGTTTCTCTTTGGCTGCCAGCAACTTCCTTTCATCTCTTCCCACAATGATGGTGTCAATACCATTTTGAGTGAACTTTTTAGCAATGGCAAAGCCAAGTCCTGAGCCGCCCCCGGTAATGATGGCTACTTTTTTACCGGTTTTTTCCATTTCTTTATTTTCCATCATCATAATTGCTTTTAATTTCCCGGAGCAAATGGGAATTTTAGTTGTTCATAATATTCAAGTGTGTGATCGGGTTGCTCGTAGCCCGAAGGTATATTCATTTTAGAATAAGTTTGAAAATAAAGCAGGCAGGCATTTCGCCACCAGGTAGCTTCTTTTTCCTGTATCTGAAGCAACATTTCAACCTGTTTAAATCTTTGCGGATCTACATTGATTTTTTGTTTCATCCAGGTTACTTCCATTTCCTTTACTGCAGCTACACCAGTGTAATATTTGTAACATAGTTCTTCCCATAATGTTCTGCCGCTTTTCATTGGATGGTTCCAGGATACATGATGAAACCACAACAGGAAACGTTCATCACAGGTAGCGCTGTCTGCCCATATTTTAGCAGCCATTGGTTGGTATTGCGACAAAGCATTACTACCTGTAACGGTGCGGTCAAAACCAATACCGGCTGTATCTGCTTTATGGTAATATACCGGGTTCCAGTCGGCCCTGGCTAAATTACTTACCCAGGGACCCGGCCCGTAATGATGCCCTGTTGCCATGATATGATGCAGGCCCAACGGACTCATATAATTTACCATTGTTTCCCTTGAATTCAACATCATTTGTTTAACAGGTGTTACAAAACTTAGGTTATTACTAAAAGTCATCCTCAACCATTCGTCTGCAATTTTTTCTGATGAAAGGCTATGGTCCCAACTTAGCCTTCCCAATGCATACCAGTTGGCCTGACCAAAAGGATGGCCCGTCCAGTTGATGTCGCTGCCAATATTGGCTACACCAGCCATGCCACTAAGTGCGTGTTGGTTAATACTGCCATCCAGTATTTTAGCAACGGTACTTCCTTTTCCATTGCTGTAGGTATCGCTTTCCAGGCATTCTTTAAATAGCGGTGCCAGGTAAACGAGATGAGTGCCTTGCCCTGTATATTCCTGCGTTACCTGAAACTCCATCATGATGGGTGTTTTAGCCATGGCACCAAACAAGGGGTGAAAAGGCTCTCTTGGCATAAAATCAATTGCTCCATTTTTTACCTGTAGCATTACATTGCTCCTGAATTTTCCATCTAAGGGTACAAACTCGTTGTACGCCTGTTTATGCCGGTCATCAGGTAACTCATTGCTGTAAACAAAAGCACGCCACATAACAATCCCGTGGTAGGGGGCAACTGCATCCGCAAACATATTTGCTCCATCGGCGTGTGTTCTGTTATAATTCTGTGGCCCCGGCTGTCCTTCACTGTTAGCCTTAATTAAAAATCCACCAAAGTCGGGTATAAGCGAATAAATTTCAGCGGCCTTATTTTTCCACCATGTTATCACAGTTGCATCAAGTGGGTCTGCTGTTTTTAAACCACCAATTTCAATGGGTGAACTAAACCTTGCCGTTAAATATACTTTAATACCATAAGGACGAAATACCTCCGCCAGTGCTGCTACTTTTTTAAGATAGGGGTTGGTAAGTGCAGTGGCGTTGGCATTTACATTGGTTAATACAGCGCCATTAATGCCAATGGATGCATTGAGCCTTGCATAGTCAATATAACGTTGATCAATATAATCGGGTAGGGTATGCCAGTTCCAGATTGACTGTCCCGAGTATCCACGCTCCACAGAACGATTAAGATTATCCCAATGATTGAGCAACCTTAGTTTTAAAGTTGGTGCAGATACAAAGTTCAAATCGCTGATTTCACTTTGTGTTTGTAACAGGCGTAAAAAACTGAATGCGCCGTACAGAACACCTATGTCGGTATTGCCTGTGATGATGGTAAACTTTTTACCATTGATTATTTTAGTTATTAGCAAGTAACCTTCATCACCGGCTTTTTTTAATGCTGCAGCATCTACTTTTATGTTGCCCAATAAACTGGCATTGGATAGCAATAAGGTGCCGCCTTTTCCAGTGACTCCTTGTTTTAAATGGATGCCTAACAGTCCACTTAGACCTGTTGTGAGTTCAGCTTTTGCAGCTAATATTGTTGGAGAGTTGCCATTAACCTGCAAATTAGCAATTGCCTGTTTATAAGTATCCAGCAGCGCTTTATTGTCAATGAGTTGATACCTCAGCCAGCAGTCATATCCATCTTCGGCCCAGATGTTAAACACTGAAATAAGCAATATTAACAGGATGAATACTCTTTTCATATTAATAGATTACCGGTTTTAAATCGGTTTGTTTTTTTAAAGATGATGCCCTTATTATTAATTCAGATCGTACCACAATTGTTTGTGTGTTTTTAATATTTGAAATTCCCTTTAAGTGATTAACCAGGCTCCTTGCTGCAATTTCGCCCATGTCCATACCAGGATAATTGATGGTTGTCATTTTGGGTTCAATGATTTTGCTGATGGCATCATTATTAAAACCTACAATTGCAATATCACGGGGAATATGAATACCATTTTCCTTCAAAGTTTGCATACAAACTGCCGCAGAAAAATCATTTGTAATAAAGGCTCCATCCGGCAAAGGCTGCATATTTAATATCTCCATGGCTGCTTCTACTCCGCATTCCTGGCTTAAATCTTTTATTAACACCAATGCTTTATTATAAGCAATATTGTTATCAAATAAAGCATCCTTATAGCCATTGTGGCGCAGGGCATATACATTTCGGTTAAGGCTGGCCGTTACCAACACAATGCGTTTACATCCCTGGTCTATTAAATGTTGAGTAGCCTGGTAACCACATTTATAATTATCAATGATCACTTTACTACTATCAGTTTTTTCTTCCACCCTGTCAAAGAAAATAACGGGTATTCCTTTTTCTTCAAATTGATTATAGTGGTCCAGTCCTTTTGTATCAAAAGCCAGTGAGGCAATCAAACCGTCTACTCTTTTATGAAACAGGTTAAGTGCATTGGCTGCTTCTTTTTCAAAACTTTCAGATGAATGTGCAATGATAAGATCATAACCTGCTGCCGTGGTAACTTTTTCAATTCCTGCAAGAACCGAAGTCATGAAGTTACTATTCAATTCATGCACAATGATTCCAATGGTGTTTGTTTTTTGTTTTCGAAGGCTGCTTGCAAATGTATTGTGCCGATAACCCAGTTCTCTTGCCGTATCCTGTATGCGCTTTCTGGTATGTACGTTTATAGAAGGATTGTTTTGCAAACCACGGCTTACCGTTGCAGATGACACTGACAGTTTAAGTGCAATATCGTAGATGGTTACTTCTTTTTTTGACTTCATTTGCAATCGGTTACATAAAAGTCGCAAAAAAAAACTAATCAGGGAGAATTCTTTTTTAAAGATGAATCACGGATAATCAGTTCGGCTCTTAATATGATGGTATTAGTAGCTTTTGAGTTCGAAGTTCCCTTTATTTGGTTGATCAGGTTCATTACTGAAGTTTCACCCATGGTATTACCTGAGTAATTTACAGTAGTAAGATTGGGTTCTATAACATTACTGATGGGGTCGTTGTTGAATCCTGCAAAAGCAATATCAGCAGGGATGTTTATTCCACTGGCTTTTAAACGTATCATACAATGCACGGCTGCCGTATCATTGGCAGAAAAAACAGCGTCTGGCCTTGCATGAGCATCCATGTTTAATATATATGCTGCGGCTTCTGTGCCAGACTCTTCACTTAGTTTACTTATAAAAAGGTAATTTTCATCGAATGGGATGCCATAGGCCTTCAATGCGTCTTTATACCCCCTTAACCGTTCGGCATATACGTTTCGTAATGTATTCCCCGCCAGGTGCATAATTCGCTTGCATCCCTGATCCAGCAAGTGTTTGGTGATTTCATATGCAGCATTATAGTTGTCAATAATCACGCAGGTACTATCGTCATGCGGATAGGTTCTGTCGAAGAAAACCAACGGAATATTTTTATCAAAAAATGGCTGAAAGTGGTCTATATTCTGAGAGTCATATGCCAGTGAAACCAGCAGGCCATCTACTCTTTTATTAAACATGGTATGTGCATTGGCCACTTCCTTTGCTGCATTTTCGAGGGATTGACTGATGATAAGATTATAGCCTTCCTTGTTGGCAACGCTTTCCATGCCGGCCAGCACACTGGAAACAAAATGACTGTTCAGCCTTGGAACTATTACACCTATTGTATGTGTCTTCTTACTTCTTAAACTGCTGGCAAAGGTATTTGACCTGTAGCCAAGCTGCTGAGCCATGTCAGCAATTTTTTTACGCGTATTCTTATTAATGTTCGGATTATTCTTTAAGCCACGGCTAACGGTTGCTGCGGAAATATTTAATTCCCTGGCTATGTCGTAGATAGTTATTTCCTTTTCAATGGCCATTTGATCGTTTATGCAAATAAAAGCAGCATTTCTCAAAAAAAAAATTGCAATCGGTTGCAATTGTAATAAATTTAATTTTATATTTGTTTTGCAAAAGCGCCTTTTCGATGTTATTTAATAAAAGAGGGGGCTTAATTGCAGTTTGCTATATGAAAAAAACTTCACTACATCACCTGTTTTTAAGATTGCTATTTTTTACAGGCTGGTACCGTATTTTTTTTCATGGACTTATTTCATCATCGCTGTTACAAAAAAAAATAACTAAGAATTGTTCCTTCCGGTTACACAAATAATGTGTTCTGTGTAAGCACATGTTGATAGTAAAACCGGTCTGCTTGCTAATAACACTTTCGATTTATTGTATGATGTTACCATCCCCTCGGCTACAGGGTTTGATGTAATATCTACCAACGTTGGTAAAATAAATAACAAAGGATTTGAAGCGGCAGTTACCTACAAAGTAATAGACCAAAAGAATTTTAAATGGTCTACTACTTTAAACTACTGGGCTAATACCAACAAAATTAAATCCCTTACCGGTGTGGATGCAGATGGTGATGGCATAGAAGATGATTTGGTATCCAGTGGTTTGTTTATTGGCAGGTCAATCCAAACTATTTTCAACTACCAGGCCGATGGCATTTATCAAATTGGAGAAACAATGTTGCCAGGTTTTCAAACTGGTAGCTATAGGGTAATTGACCAGGACAAAAGTGGAACCATTACCGCTGCCGATCGTACTTTCCTTGGCAAACAAGAGCCTGCATACAGGTTTAGCTGGTACAACTCCTTTAGCTATAAGAATTTTGCCATCAGCGTTTTCATAAACTCAATACAGGGTGGAAAAGATGGATACCTGGGTAATAACACACGTATTTATTTCCGTGATGATAATGCAGTTCGTAATAATGAATTGAATGGCGTTAATTACTGGTCGCCAAGAAATCCTACAGGCGAATATCCAAGAATTATTTCCGGTAATCATTCTACCGTAGAACCAAATGTTTATAAAGACCGGAGCTTTATCAGGCTACAGGATGTTTCACTTTCTTATACTTTACCTGCAGGTGTTTTGAGTAAAATAAAAGCACAATCTATCAATGTATATGTGAGTGCAAAAAATCTTGCCACATGGACTAATTGGAAAGGATGGGACCCTGAAGCGCTTTATCCTGTTTTTGTTAATGGCAACACGGTTAATGTTCCGGACGGACTTGCAGTAGATGGAAGGCCGGCTCTAAGAGCAATCATTTTTGGTGTACACATCAACTATTAATTAACTACCTGTTTAAAAATTATTATATGAAAAAAATTAATTTATGCTTAATGGTGTTGTTGCTCCTTACCGGAACATTCTCCTGTAAGAAGACCTTTTTAGATGAAACACCGCTCGACTTTTTGAGCGCAAAAAATGCTTTTATAAATTCCAGCGATTTCAATGCGTCGGTTAATAACCTTTACAGGTTGGTGCGTGAAGAGTTATATACAAAAAATGATAATGATCCACAAGAGTATATCTATAGAACAGATATAGCATTTTACGTTCCGGCTGCTTTTCCTGCTAATCTTGTTGGCGAATTAAGTCCAACTTCAAGTATTGTATCCAATCACTGGAAGGCATTGTATAAAATAGTTGCCGAAGCAAATACTGTCATCAGCCGTATTCCTGCTTCACAGCTATCAGCAACCGACCAGAAATTATTTGAAGCAAAGGGCCGTTTCTTCCGTGCCTTCGCATACAGGAGCCTTGCATATATATGGGGAGGCGTTCCGTTAATAACGGAAGAAGTTACAGCTCCTAAAATTGATTATGTAAGAGCAACCCGTAAAGAAGTGTATGCACAGGTGATAGATGATTTAAACTTTGCAGTTGCAAATTTACCTGCCATTACTTCATCGTCGATAAAAGATGGTGAAGTTTCAGTACAGGCTGCCAATCATTTGCTGTCAGAAGTTTATATTGCCGATGGGCAATTCTCAAATGCAGTAACCGCAGCATCAGCAGTAATCAACACGCCGGGTATGGCGCTTATGACTACCCGTTTTGGTTCACGCAAAACAGAAACACCTGGTGATGTGTATTGGGATTTATTCCGCAAGGGCAATCAAAACCGTAAAAATGGTTCTGGCAACACAGAGGCCATCTGGGTGATTCAGATTGAAACAGATATACCAGGTGGTGCTGCCATTTCTACAACCAGTTTTGCAAGTGGTGATGGCTTCTCATTAGAGAGGGTGCATGCACCACTTATTCGTGATGTAACCATAAATGGTGTGGCTCCGTTTAGATGGCCTACCAGTGATTATACAGGCGGCAGGGGAGTAGGATTTTTAGCACCTTCAAAATATTTTATTGACAGCGTTTATACTTCAGATCCTGTAAATGATATCAGAAATGCGAATCACAATTTTGTTCGGAAATTCACATCCAATAATCCAGCAAGCCCGTACTATGGTACTGATATTGATTTTGCAAATTTGCCCACCGGAACAAAAGGCACAAGTGGTGCAGTTTTAACTTCAAATGTTCCAAGCAGGGCAATATATCCTTATTCTACAAAATGTACAGAGCCTGGCCCATCTGGCCACCCGTCTAATCTTTATACAGGTGCTTATCCCAATGCGTTGAAAGGCGGTGCAGGATTCACTTACCAGGATCAATATTTATTCAGACTGGCAGAAACTTATTTATTAAGAGCAGAGGCTGAACTGGGTGCTGGAGATGCGGCAGCAGCAGCAGCAGCGGATATTAACCTGGTAAGGGCAAGGTCAAATGCAGCTCCGGTTGCTCCGGGCAGTGTTAATATTGATTATATTCTCGATGAAAGAATCAGGGAATTAGGTGTTGAAGAAAAAAGACTGTTTACTTTAATGCGTTTGGGAAAATGGTACGACAGGATTATAAAGTGCAATCCTTTTTATGCCAGTGCTGCACAACAGAATTATAATCTTTGGCCAATACCTCAGTCAGAAATTGAAAGAAACAGGGGCGCTGTGCTTGGCCAAAATCCCGGTTATTAATCTAATAGGGCATTTTTTATAACGAATTAAACTTCGTGTTTTGGTACATAATCGTTGAGTAACAGAGAGGTGATTTATTCACCTCTCTGTTTTTTACTTATTTTCACTTTGGTCCATTCCAATGGTTATTAATAGTATTGCCAAATGATAAAATTTAGATACATGAAAAGTTATCCATACAGTATTTCAATTCGTTTTTCATCCGCGTTTATCTCTATAATTTCCCTGTTGGGTTCGTTGTTTTTATTGAATTGTAAGCCTGCTAAATCTGTTTCAAATTCAGCTCAAAAAAAAGTAGGAGGAGCGCCAGCCAGGGAAAGAATCAACATCAATGAAGGATGGAAGTTTATGCGATATACCGGTGAACCTGATAACCTGAATTATGATGAACGTCCTGTTGTTACCAATAGAAACGATAACGTGGTAGCAGATACAAGAGCAACTGAATCTGTACTGGTAACTTCTTCAGAAAAAGTGTTGAAAAAATGGATTTTACCTACTGCCAATAATTTTATCAATGATCCGTCAAAACATCATCAACGTCCCGATGGTAACCCCGGCAGTGATTTTGTATTTGTACAAAATAATTTTGATGACAATAACTGGCAGCAGGTAAATCTGCCACACGACTGGGCAATCAACGGGCCTTTTTATGAAGGTGCTAATGCGGAGGTTGGTGGCGGTATGGGGCGCCTGCCAAGCCAGGGTGTTGCCTGGTATAGAAGAAAGCTGAATATTTCTACTGCAGACATTGGCAAAATGATCTACCTCGATATTGATGGAGCTATGTCGTACGCCATCGTTTGGCTGAATGGAAAATTAGTTGGCGGATGGCCCTATGGGTATAATTCTTTTCGGCTTGATCTTACACCATATTTAAATTTCAGTGGAGATAATCAACTCGCCATTCGATTGGACAATCCGCCTAACTCATCCCGCTGGTATCCGGGTGGAGGTATTTACCGGAATGTATGGCTTACAAAAGTCAGTCCTGTTCATGTAGCTCAATGGGGCACATTTGTTACTACTAAAAATGTAAGTGCTGCATCTGCTACGATCGATCTTGCAGTTGATATTGAAAATAATTCCGGCATTGATCAAAAAATTAAGGTCGTTACCGAAGTGTTTGTATTGAATGATCGGCTAAAAATTACCGGAAAAAAAATAACTGCATTTCCTGAATTGAACATCGCTGTTGATGCTGGAAAAAAGACCAAAGTCGAAAACACAGTCAACATAAATAATCCGCAATTATGGGGACCAGCTCCCGCTTTAAATCCGAATTTATATGTAGCAATCACACGCTTATTTGTAAACGGTAAAATAACGGATGAATACGAAACCCGTTTTGGCATCCGATCCTTGAAATTTGACCCGTTAAAAGGCTTACAGGTGAATGGTGTTCCGGTTCGTATGCAAGGTGTAAACCAACATCACGATCTTGGGGCATTGGGCGCTGCATTTAATGAAAGAGCAGCAGAAAGGCAATTGGAAATTTTAAAAGAAATGGGTTGTAATGCCATTCGTATTTCGCACAATCCTCCGGCACCTGAATTGCTTGATCTTACTGACCGCATGGGCTTTTTGGTAATTGATGAAATTTTTGATTGTTGGGAGAAAGGAAAAACGCCACTCGATTTTCACTTAATATTTCAGGATTGGTACGAGCCCGACACAAGGGCATTTATCAGGAGAGATAAAAATCATCCTTCCATTATTGCCTGGAGTTTTGGTAATGAAGTTGGTGAACAATATACCGATACATCCGGTGCAGCGGTTGCAAAAAAATTGTATGATATCGTACAGGAAGAAGACGATACAAGGCCAGCAACTGCATCAATGAATTATGCAAAACCAGGTATGCCTTTTCCGGCAGTAATGGATATCTTAAGTTTGAATTACCAGGGCGAAGGTATCCGGGATGCGCCTGCATACGCACATTTAAAAGGCATCAGGACATCGCCGCTTTATCCGGTATTTCAAAAAAAGTTTCCCAATAAATTAATTGTTAGCAGCGAAACCGCATCTACACTCAGCACCCGGGGATCTTATATATTTCCGGTGTATAACGGCATTAGCGCACCCGTTAGTGATAGTACCGGTGGTGATCCGGTAAATCAATATGTGAGTGCTTATGAATTATACACGGCCCAGTTTGGGGCTTCGCCTGATAAGGTTTTTGCTTCGCAGGATAAGCACCCTTATGTGGCCGGCGAATTTGTTTGGTCTGGCTGGGATTATTTAGGAGAGCCAACACCCTACTACTCGGCCCGCAGTTCTTACTCCGGCATTATTGACCTGGCAGGATTTAAGAAAGATCGTTTTTACCTGTACCAGGCTAGGTGGCGGACTGATTTACCAATGGTACATATTTTACCCCATTGGAACTGGCCCGACAGGATTGGGCAAGTAACTCCTGTGCATGTTTTTACCTCAGGCGATGAAGCAGAACTTTTCTTAAACGGCCGTTCATTGGGTAAAAATAAAAAAGCCGCATTTGAATATCGGTTACGTTGGGATGATGTTAAATATGAACCCGGCGAACTAAAAGTTATTGCCTGGAAAAATGGAAAGCAATGGGCAGAACAAACCATTCAAACCACTGGCGCCGCAACTCAATTAATTGCCAGCGCCGACAGGAAACAAATAAAAGCAACTGGTGAGGATCTTTCTTTCATAACAGTAAAAGTAGCAGATGCAAAAGGGTTAACGGTGCCGGATGCAAACAACAAAATAACTTTTACCGTAGAGGGTCCCGGCGAAATTGTGGCGACTGATAATGGTGATCCAGCCAGCCTTGTATCCTTTGCATCAAAAGAAAGGGAAACATATTTTGGTTTGGTGTTGGTTATTGTTCGTTCACAAAAAGGAAAAACAGGAAATATAAAAGTGCATGTATCGGCAAATGGATTAAAGGCAGCAGTGCAGGAAATAGTTGCTCAATAAAATTAGGAGGAAAATTGATTTTGATAAACACTGAATAAAAAATTTATGCCCTTGCTTACCTCAACAAAAAAAACAGATTTACTATGATGATTAATGCAAATAATTTTTTAAATAATTTAAAGCAAAACTTACTTCAACTGGTTGTTATATTGTTACTGATTTCTTGTGGCAAAAGCGGCAACACCAGCGGCGGTGGTACTACACCTGCGCCGGTAACACCTACACCTCCTGTTGTTTACACGGCACAAGTAACCATACTGGCTGCTGAGAATAACCAGGCAATACAAGGCTTTGGTTGTGCCACGGTATTTGCTCCGCCCGGCACATCTGAATTAACGGATGCAGAATATGACCGGCTCTTTGGATCAGCTACTGGCCAGGTTGGTCTAAACTTTTTAAGAATAAGAATTGCTTCTGATGCACCCTGGCGGGCCACTGAATTGGTTCATGCTAAAGAAGCCATACAGCGTGGAGCAAAAGTATTTGCAAGTCCGTGGAGTCCGCCGGCATCCATGAAAACAAACAACAATATTATTGGTGGAAAATTAATACCGGATAGTGCAGTAGCTTATGCAAAATACCTGAATGATTTTGCAGTTTACATGGCTGCAAATGGTGTACCCTTATATTCCGTATCGGTACAAAATGAACCTGATTGGGACCCTACTTACGAAGGCTGTGTATGGACCGCAACGGAGATGAGAGATTTCTTAAAAAACCAGGGATCTTTAATAACAGCAACAAAATTAATGGCACCAGAACTGGTCAACAATAACCAGGCTTATATGAATACCATTTTATCTGACCCCGGAGCTGTTGCCAACCTCGATATTTTAGGTACACATATTTATGGTGGTGGTGTTGTTGAAAACCTGGATGCAAAAACTAAAGGCAAAGAAATATGGATGACAGAACACCTTGAAACTGATACTTCCTATACCGCCAACCTTAACACGGCTGTTGAAATTTATGATTGCTTTACCAGTGCAAATTTTAGTGCATATATCTGGTGGTATGGAAAAAGATATTACGGCCTTGTTGGGCAGGATGGGGTAGTAACCAAACGTGGTTATTTTATTTCGCAGTATGCCAGGTTTATAAAGGAAGGATCTATCCGCTTAGGTGCATCTGCAAATTCAAGAACGGATGTGTTGATATCTGCTTACAAAAACGGCACAAAAAAAGTAGTGGTGGCTATTAATACAGGATCGGCGCAAGTGAATCAAACCATTGCTTTTAAAGATGCTTCCGCTACCAGTGTTGTTCCTTATTTAACCAGCTCAACAAAAAATGCTGAAAAAGGCACAGCTATTAATGTGTCGAATAATAGTTTTGTATATTCAATACCACCTAATAGTGTTGTCACTTTTGTAGAACAATAGTTTTTGGTGAACGCAAAAAGAATACAGCAATTATAGTTGTAATAAAATAGTTTTACCGGATGGTAATTTTAAAAGATCTCATTGGATGGGTGCATTCCAAATTGTCGCTGGCTGGTGGAGACACCAGCCAGGGCAGTCAGCCGTGGGCGGTGTCCTCACCGCCCACAGTGTTACAAGTAAAGCGACAATTTGAAATGCACCCCATTAGATCAATTTAACCTGAATCAATTATTATATGTACATGCCAGCTATGAAATATATTTTTTCCGGAATAACGGCTCTATTATTTGCCCTAGTTTCCCAGGCACAAGTGCGGCTACCCAAACTGGTTAGCGATGGTATGGTGCTGCAACGGGATACTAAAATAAAAATCTGGGGCTGGGCATCTGCCGATGAAAAAGTGACCGTAAATTTCAATAAAAAGAAATTTAAAACAACTACTGATGGTAATGGACAATGGATGGTAACACTGCCTGCACAAAAAAGCGGTGGCCCGTTTGAAATGAAGATTGACGGAAGCAATCATCTAACCCTTAAAAATATTTTAGTAGGAGATGTTTGGCTTTGTTCAGGACAAAGCAATATGCAGCATCAATTGAAAGTACATAACATCACCTATGAACACGATATTGCAAAAGCTGAAAATGCTGACATTAGACAATTTCTTGTTCCCTCAAACCCTAATGTGAATGCAGCACAAAATGATTTAGGCGGTGGTGAATGGAAACAAGCCAACCCTACGAATGTGATGGAATTTTCTGCAGTGGCTTATTTTTTTGCAAGAAAGCTGTATGAAAAATATCATGTGCCCATCGGCATCATCAATGCCAGCGTAGGCGGCACACCCATCGAAGCATGGACAAGCGAAGAAGGCTTTAAAGACTTTCCCTCGATCCTAAATACAATTGAAAAAAATAAGGACACTGCTTACGTAAATAGTACCAATAGAAAGTCCGCTGTTGCCATGGCTGCACAAAGAGCAAAGCCCGAAACAGACAAAGGATTGACCTCTTCCATTAAATGGTACGCAACGAATTATGAACCCAAGGGCTGGCATCAAATAAATATTCCCGGTTATTGGGAGGACCAGGGCATTAAAAACCTGGATGGGGTAGTGTGGTACCGGCGAGAAATTGATGTGCCAGCTTCTATGACGGGTGTACCGGCAAAAGTCTTCCTTGGAAGGATTGTGGATGCCGATGAATTGTATATAAACGGGCAACGTGCAGGTGGCACCGGCTACCAATACCCGCAACGGAGATATCCGTTACCAGCAGGTATGTTAAAAACAGGTAAAAATATTTTCGTTGTGAGGGTTACCAATCAATCCGGCAAGGGTGGTTTTGTACCGGATAAGCCTTATTTTATTTCAGCCAACAATCAGCAAATAGATTTGAAAGGTTATTGGCAGTACAAGGTTGGTGATGTGTTTTTACCATCTGGTAATTATGTGCCTTCAATCAATATTCAAAATCAACCAACGGCCTTATACAACTCCATGATAGCTCCTTATACCAATTATGCAATCAAAGGTTTTGTTTGGTACCAGGGCGAAAGCAATGTTGGCAATGCATCGGAATATTCAAAGCTATTGCCTGCTTTAATCAATGACTGGCGCAACAAATGGCAACAGGGCGATTTGCCTTTTTTAAATGTTCAGTTACCCAACTTTCAGGAGGTGCAATACTCGCCATCTGAAAGTGCATGGGCAGTTTTAAGAGAAGCGCAAATGAAAGCACTCGTTGTACCGAATACAGGAATGGTGGTTGCCATAGATTTGGGCGAATGGAACGATATTCATCCGGATAATAAAAAATCTGTGGGCGACAGGCTTGCGTTTGTTGCTGAAAAACTTGCTTATGGCGAAAACATTGTATTCTCCGGCCCGCTTTATCAGTCAAATGAAATAGCTGGAAATAAAATCATAGTGAAGTTTACAAATACCGGAAGCGGGCTGGTTGCCAATGATGGAGAGCCACTATCTCAGTTTGCCATTGCTGGTGCTGATAAAAAATTTGTATGGGCAACTGCAAGCATTGAAGGAGATAAAGTAACCGTATGGAATGAGACCATCGAAAAGCCAATGTATGTTCGGTATGCATGGGCAGACAACCCCGATGGCGCCAATTTATATAATAAGGAAGGTTTGCCTGCATCCCCCTTTAGAACAGATCAATAAATAAATTTGAGTATGAAAAAAATGCGGTTGTTTTTGATATCGGCATGTGTTGTTACAAATGTATTTGCCCAACCCGAATTACCCTGGAACGGTAAAAAATGTGCGGTAGTACTTACCTACGATGATGCCATTGTACAGCATTTGCAAAACGCTATACCCTTGTTAGATTCCCTGCATTTAAAAGCAAGTTTTTACACTACGGCGAGTTCCCCCGGTTGTTCGCAACACATTGATGAATGGAGAAAAGTTGCGGCAGAAGGACACGAATTGGGAAATCATACTTTATACCATCCATGTATTGGAAACCTGCCTGGCAGGGAATGGGTAAAACCCGATTATGATATGAGCAGGTACACCGTTTCAAGGATGGTGGATGAAATTAAAATGACCAATGTTTTCCTGGAGGCGATGGATGGAAAAAAGGAAAGAACATTTGCTTTTACCTGTGGTGATATGCTGATCAATGACACACCATTTATCAATTTAGTGAAGCCCGATTTTATTGCAGCAAGATCAACAAGGGGCCAGCTACATACAATCAATGAAGTAAAATTGTTTGATGTAGATTGTTTTGTAGTTAACAATAACACTGCAGCTGAAATGATTGAATGGGTAAAGAAAGTCAGGGAAACTAACAGTTTACTGGTAATTTTATTTCATGGTGTTGGCGGTGGTAATTCGTTGAATGTTTCGTTAGAAGAGCATCGAAAGTTTTTAGTGTATTTGAAACAACAGGAAAAAGACAGTTGGATTGCACCGATGATGACAGTGGCGAAATATGTAAAAGCACACCAGGCAAATAATTAGTAAAACAACTGGGTGAAATTTTAAAAGCGATTTTTTTGTTAGCCGGCATTGGCATTTCATGGCGTCATTAGTGGCGTCGCACTTTTCAAATTCATATTTTTATGGCATCATTTCCTACCATAATATTTCCAGAATTTTATAATAAAAAAGATCTTTATAAAAATAAATATTTATGTTAATGCATCAAACAATGCGGTGGTTTGGGCCAAATGACCCTGTAAGTTTAGCCGATATAAAGCAGGCTGGTTGCGAAGGTGTGGTTACTGCCCTGCACCAAATTCCGGTTGGTGAATTGTGGACCGTTGAAGCCATCAACGAACGAAAAAAAATGATTGAAGATGCCGGTATGGCCTGGACAGTAATTGAAAGCCTGCCGGTAAGTGAGGACATAAAAAAACAAACCAATGATTACCCGTTGCACATTGAAAACTACAAACAGAGTTTAAAAAATGTTGCAGCCTGTGGTTTAAAAGTAGTGACGTATAATTTTATGCCGGTGCTGGATTGGTTGCGTACAGATATCGCACATACTTTACCCGATGGCAGCAAGGCATTATATTTTGAAAGATTATCTTTTATCGCCTTCGACCTTTTTATGTTGAAAAGGCCCAACGCCAACAATGATTACACGGAAGAAGAAATTGAAGATGCCACCATACAATATGCATCGATGTCTCCCGAAGAAGAAGAAAGGATTTTTAAGAATGCCATGTTGGGATTACCCGGCAGCGATGATGCATTTACGCCGGAGCAAGTGCTGGCAGCATTAAAAAGCTATGAATCAATTGACGCCAATAAACTCAGGCAGCATTTGTTTTATTTTTTAAAAGCCGTAGTCCCAATTGCAGAGCAGTGCGGGTTAGCAATGGCAATTCACCCGGATGATCCTCCTTATGCCGTGCTTGGATTACCAAGAATTGTCAGCACCGAACAGGATGCTGCGGACATCATCGAAGCAGTGCCTTCCCCTGCAAATGGATTGTGTTTTTGCACTGGTTCGTTTGGAGCAAGGCCCGATAATGACCTTGTAAAAATGCTGAAGCGTTTTGGCGATCATGTACACTTTCTTCACCTGAGAAATACAAAGCGGGATAGCGCCGGTAATTTTTATGAAGCCGCTCATTTATCCGGAGATGCTGATATGTACGAACTGATTAAAGAAGTATTGGCTATTCAAAAAAGACGAAATATCTCCATCCCAATGCGCCCCGATCATGGGCACCAGATGCTGGATGATCTTACAAAAAAAACATATCCCGGCTATTCAGGCATAGGCAGATTAAAAGCATTAGCTGAGTTGCGTGGTGTTGAATATGCCCTCAATAGAAGCATGTTAAGATAATAGCATTTCCGCTATAAAGGGTATTTTAAAAATTGGATGATTTTTAGTCAAGTAAAAGTTGACATTATTGACAGATGACAACTATAACTCTACTGAAATAAGTTCTTTTCCTAGATTGTGCATTGCAGTTTCAATTTTTTTAATTTGTGCCAATCGTGGTTTTTTTAATCCGGAAGCATAATGTTGAAATTGTTTTTGGTTGATACCGGTCATACGTTCTAAAGCAGCATTTGTGAAAATTTTTTTGTAGTAGTTTAGAAAACTTTCCGCATCAAATTTAAAAACTATTTCATATTCTCCTTTTAAAATAGATGGAACATTTACATCTTCATTATTTTTTTTAAATAAATGGATTCCATCAAGTGCAGATTGCTTAGCCTCTTCAACAGTGTCTCCATGACCATAAATTCCAGGTACATTTTTGGCATACGAAGTAAAGGAATCACCACTTCGTTCTATGATAATTTTAATTTGTTTTGTTTTTACTTTTGGGTGTAAATATTGATCTTTTGTACGATTTGTGTTCATTTTTAGATGTATGTATTGGTTTTGTAATTATTATGATTTTAATTTTTTGAAAAAGTCAACTTTATATAATTAGTAGTAATATAATATCACTTGCTTCGATTTGAAAGAAATTATTTAAGTCCCATCTCTTTTCTTATTTTCTTTTCTAAACCCTTTCCAAGTTCTTTAGATCCATGAAAAGGAACTGGATATGCTTTCCCATTTTTCCGGTAGATATAATGACTGCCTTCAGTCTTAAGGTGTTCCCATCCATTTTTTTTAATCAATCTGTGAAATACTGAACTCTTCATTATTTTCATTTATTCTACTGTCCAATAGTCATCTCCTCCCTAAATGCTTCGTCTTATTTTTAAAAAAAGTTGCGTATTTAAAGGTAGTACTATTACTACCTTTTTTGCCAAATTAATTTTTAAAACCCGTTTTAATTAAATAGCAATGATTTCCACATGAATCTATTAGACTTTTTAATAGGTTTTGTATTATTTTCTCGGGAGTAATGGAAATTTTCTATTTGAAAATTTTATTTGATCAGATAGTGAAATGCAAATAGGTCGTCTTTTAATATTCGTTGCAACTAATTTTTAGAATATTGATCGTTTAATAAAATAATTGATTTATCATCGCCGACACATTTTACTTTTCCGCCGATCATTTTTCCCCGTTTAACTTTTAAGCCGATACCGATTGGCCGCCCGATTTTAATTTTAACAATATAATAAATGAAAATCAGGCAGATCATATTATTTCTGGTACTCACCATTGTGTTGATTGCGTTGTCCTATGTGTTACTGGAATTTATGGATAAGCACATCAGCCTCATCATTGTACTGGTAATGGTAGTTGCATTAATCATCGACCTGGCCGCAATGATCGCTATCTTTTTTAAATACATGAAATCAGAACCCGGCAATCAATAAAATATGAATTATTGTAACTTGGCTTTAATTTGCATTTATACATGAGCCGTTATTTTAAATACATATTACTGTTTACCTTTTTAAGCGCCATCCTGGTAATTGTATTTCTACAGTTCAATTCCAACCGAAGCATTAATCAATTAATTGATGGCAATGAGGACCTGCTGGAAGAATTAAATATTAAAAACAATATACAGGAATTACAAACCGGTATTATTACATTGGAGAACAAGGTAAAGAGTACCGTTATTGAAGGAAAACCGGCTGGTCAGGATTTCATAAAACAGGAGGTAGCCAATATCCGGCTTTCGATGACTAAGCTGGATACCTTGCAAAATGACCAGGTGATTGCGCCACTAATTCTGCAATTAAACAGCCTGGTTAATTCCAAGATAATTTTAAATATAAAAGTGTTGGATACTTTATCAATTAATGGTAAAATTTCTGCGGAGCAATTTATCAATAAAAAATACGGGAAACATTTAACTGACTCCATAAAACTAACGGCTGCACAAATAGATGATTTGCATCAACGGGCCGTAACTAAACTCATACAGGACGCTGATAATAATGGCCGTAGTGCTAAAACCTGGGGCACCATCATGGCGTTGATGGCTACCATTGCTTCCATCTTTACATTTGGATATGTTGCCCATAAAGTAAGGCAGCAACAGGCGTTGATTTTTCGGCTAAATGAATCGGAAAAAAAGGTAAGGGATGCGGCGAATGTGAAGGAAAAATTTCTGGCAAATATGAGCCACGAAATTCGGACACCACTCAATGCTATACTCGGTTTTACCAATTTGGTGAAAAAAAAATCATTGGATCCGGAAGTAAAAGAGCATGTGGAGGTTATTCATAAATCGGGCGAAAACTTACTCAATATTGTTAATGATATCCTTGATCTTTCCAAAATTGAAGCAGGCATGATGCGCATTGAAACTGCTCCATTTAGTATCCGCCGTTTGGTAGATCCCATCATGCAAATGTTTAAAGAAAAGATTGCAGAAAAACAATTGAATTTTTATGTAGACATCGACAGCGAAATACCGGATATGTTGGAAGGTGATGCCAACAGGCTTTCACAGGTGCTAATAAACCTGGTAGGCAACGCAATAAAATTTACCAGCAAGGGGAGCATTCGCCTTAAAATTTGCTGCGAACAGAATTTGAATGGGATCATAAAAACAGGCATAACAGTTACAGATACCGGTATTGGTGTTGAAAGAAATCAGCTACATCATATATTTGGAAGGTTTCACCAGGCAGAAGATTCCGTGACCCGAAAATACGGAGGTACCGGCCTTGGACTTTCAATTGTGGCAGACCTGGTGCGGCTTCAGAATGGCAGTATTGAATTGGATTCTGAGCCTGGAGTTGGTACTGCGTTTCATATAATGATTCCTTATAAAATTTGTGATCAACAATCTTATGTAAACGGCAGTGCCGATATAGATTTGCTACACGCCCATAGTTTTGAAAAACTAAAAATTCTTGTTGCAGAAGACAACTTAATTAATCAAAGTTTACTGAAGCATATTTTCAACAACTGGGAGCTGAATTTTGACATTGCAAACAACGGCAAAGAGGCCATTGAACTACTTGGGAAAAATCAATACAATCTTGTACTGATGGATATTCAGATGCCCGAAATGGATGGCTACACGGCAACCCAGGCTATCAGGAATGAGCTGAAGTTAAACATTCCAATCATTGCAATGACGGCGCATGCACTGGAAGGAGAAAGAAAAAATTGTTTAAGCTATGGCATGAATGAATATATTTCTAAACCTATCATTGAGGCACAGTTACACCATTTAATCAGTCGCTTTGCCGGTATAACTGAAATGCCGGTGTTGGAAAGCTCAAATAAAGGCACGGCATATCAAACCATTGATCTTAGTTATATGCGTGAGGTAAGCGGAGGAAATATGGATTATGAAAAAACTGTTACCCAACAATTCATAGAAATTATTCCCGGCGATTTGCAGGGTATTGAAAAAGCCTGGCAAAATAAGGACTTGAAAAATCTAAGACAGTTGGTACATAATATGAAGACAACCATTTCCGTAATGGGGTTGAATGAGCTGCTAAGGCCATATCTTGATAGCCTGGAGTATGATGAATTGAATGAAACATCTTTCCGCAATAGCTTCGATGCACTTCAATCCTTTTGCAACGCCTCGGTGCAGGAGGCCAATCACTTCTACGCAACATTGTAACACACAAATTTGATTTTGTTTTGTATCAATCTGTAATGCAAAAGTTGCTTTAATGAACTTTAAAATCCTGGTTACTGTAAGGTGGGGTGTCTGGTGTTTTTATAACATTATATCCATGATTGGTGGCCTTGTGGCAATCGTTGCAGGCACTCGTTAACAGGTTGTAACTATGCTGGAATTTCAAACTGTTTTTTTCTTCAATTGCCTTACCGATGCTATCCATAGGCGCATCAATCATTCCGATTGATTTGGTTTCAATTCTGTCTGCACAAAATTTATTGATATCTTCCAATGCCTCTTTTATTTCTTTTGTTTCAAAATCGGCTAGTTGCCAGTTTAAATTTTTTCCCGCAAACCAAAGCTTGGCATGATGCACCTGTATGCCCGACATAAATTCGCCTAAACCAGGCCTGTATATTTCGGGATTATTATTTCCTATACTGTCAACATTACCTAATGCATGTTGATCACTTTTATTTGTTTCATTGCACCCAACAACAGTAACCAGCAAAATGGCGAAAATTAATATATAATATTTCATAGCATAAATTTAATGTTTCTGATAAACTATTAGTGTTACGTTAAGAATAAAAGAACGGTTCGATTTGTGAATTGCGTACGGTGCTAATGCCTTTCATTCATCATTTACCATTCAACATTTAACATAATTAACACTGGTTAAGATATTGTAGAACTTTTTCACCAGTCGGCCTGTTTAATAAGTTACACGGCTTTTCCAATTAGCTGCCTGTCGACAATTTTTGCCTTTTCAACGACATTCATTTTTTACCTCTTTATTGTATGTGTATGTTTACAACTGCAAAGAAAAATGCTAAAATAAATTCTAACAAATTAAAAAAATTAACATGAAAAAATTAATGATTGCAGTTCTTGCTCTGGTAGGTTTTAGTTTTGCAGGTACAGCCCAAACAACTGCACCTACCGTTAAAAAAGAAAAGGTAAAAATGGAGACCGCCAGGAAAGTGACCATGCAGAAAAAAGATGCGAAAGTAGCTACTGTAGCGACAACAGCTAAACCAGCAGTTAAAACGGCCGCCGCTCCACTTAAAAAAGACGGAACCCTCGATAAACGCTTTACCGCAAACAAAGCAGCCGCAACCACGGTAGTAAAAAAAGACGGTACGCCGGATATGCGTTACAAAGAAAACAAAAAGAAAAAAAGTTAATAAAAGACTTGCAATGTATAATCAGCCACATTTATATAAGCCGGTAATACAAAAAATAATCAGCATACAGCATCCCTTTAACAATCACTTAATTTCTCCTGTTTTTAAAACAGGAGAAATTTTTGTTTAAAACCAGCAGGAACCAATTAATTTCAATCAATAAATAAGTAATATGGCAGACAGTAAATTAAAAGGACAAACAGCACTGGTAACCGGTGCCAATTCCGGAATTGGAGAAGGTGTGGCAATTGCGTTAGGTGCAGCTGGTGCTAATGTTGTGGTGAACTATGTTGTAAATCCGGAGTCAGCAAATGCGGTAGTGGATCAGATAAAATTAGCGGGAGGAATTGCTATAGCCATCCAGGCAGATGTAAGCAAAGAAGACGAAGTTATCAGCATGTTTCAACAAACCGTTCAGCAATTTGGAACCATAGATATTTTGGTAAACAATGCAGGATTGCAAAGGGATTCAAAATTTCACGAAATGACGTTGGCGCAATGGCAAAAGGTGATTGACGTAAATCTTACAGGCCAGTTTTTATGTGCAAGAGAAGCAATCAGAGAATTCTTAAAAAGGGGAGTGGTGCCCGAAAGATCGGTTGCATGTGGTAAAATAATTTGCATGAGCAGTGTACATGAATTAATTCCCTGGGGTGGCCACGCCAACTATGCTACCAGTAAAGGTGGAATAAAAATGTTGATGCAAACCCTGGCGCAGGAATATGGAGGCGACAAAATTCGGGTAAATAGTATTTGTCCCGGTGCCATCAAAACACCCATTAATCAATCGGCCTGGGAAACTTCCGAAGCCTACGATAGTTTAATGAAACTGGTTCCTTACAACAGGATTGGCGTGCCGCAGGATATTGGCAAACTGGCCGTGTTTCTTGCAAGTGATGACAGTGATTACATAACGGGGGCAAGTATATTTATTGATGGCGGCATGACAGTTTTTGAAGGGTTTGCAACTGGTGGATAGTTTTTGTAAATTAGAATAAGGTAGTGCTATGTTATATAAATTGATTCGTTTTATTACACGAATTTTAAAACCCAATTACACGGATTACTATACATTAATGATGAAGTTGGGTGTAATTCGTAAAAAATCGTGTAATGAAGCTTACGTCAAAACATATCTAACATTGAAGTAGTTGTATAACGAGGCCAGTTACTTAATAAAGGATAAATTATTGAGTTGGCATTTTGCTCATCATTGATAAAATGTACAAGAGTGCGTCCCGATGCAGCACACAAAACCTTACTCGGGATAAGTAACGCCACTGAAGTTTAATTGATAACTTCTGCCTGGTTAATAAAAAAAAATGCTCATTAATTCATTGCTTGTTTTCTTTAGCTAAGCAATACAGCGATTAGTTTTTTAGCGTGTTAATATAAAAAAAATGAATGAAAAAAATATCATTTCTGCAGAAGAAAAACGGTTGATTGCCAACTCAAAAAAGATAGTTCCGCTGGAACAGTGGGGGCCATACTTAAGCGAACGGCAGTGGGGAACAGTGAGAGAAGATTACAGCGCCGATGGTGATGCCTGGAATTATTTTACACATGAACAATCACGGAGCAGGGCTTACAGGTGGGGTGAAGATGGCATTGCCGGTATAAGCGACCTGCATCAAAATCTTTGTTTTGCAATAGCCATGTGGAACGGAAAAGATCCCATTTTAAAAGAACGATTATTTGGATTAACCAACGCAGAAGGGAATCATGGGGAAGATGTAAAGGAATTATATTATTACCTGGATAACACGCCTACACACGGTTATATGGAATATTTATACAAATATCCGATGGCTGCTTTTCCGTACGAATGGTTACTGAATGAAAATAAAAACCGCCCAAGAACATCACCAGAATTTGAACTGCTGGATACCGGCATCTTCAACGACAATAAATATTTTGATGTAAAGATTACGTACGCCAAAATAAATTCCGATGACATCTGTATTGATATATCAATAACCAACCAAAGCAACCAGGCCGCCGAAATAATGATGTTGCCAACGCTTTGGTTCCGTAACCGGTGGTTGTTTGGGGATACTCAACAAAAGCCTGTTTTGGAAGTTTTACCACCCTTGCAAAAGGCAGGTATTGTAAAAGCTACCCACGAAAAATTATCCGATTATCATTTTTACTACGCAACTACCAGCGAAATATTGATGACTGAAAATGAAACCAATAACGAAAAATTATTTGAATCTGCCAATACTTCGGAATTTGTAAAAGATGCTTTTCATGAATCAATCGTAAATCATAACAGCGATTTACATTCAAAGCTTCAAAACAATAAGAAGGGCACAAAATTCTCTCCGGTGTATCGCTTAAATGTTGCAGCAAATCAATCGCAGCATATTTCACTACGGTTAAGTAACAAAGAATTGTCCGATCCGTTTGACGAAAATTTTAAAAATATTTTTGCCAATAATAAAAAGGAAGCAGATGAATTTTATAACAGGCTGCTACCTGAAAAAGTTTCGCCTGACCAGGCCAATATCCAGCGACAAGCCTTTGCCGGATTATTGTGGAGCAAACAATTTTACCAGTATGATATTGAGCGTTGGTTACATGGAGATCCGCACCTGGTAGCACCACCAACCGAAAGATTGACCGGACGTAACTCCACCTGGGAACAGTTGAAAATAGCAGATGTATTATCAATGCCCGACAAGTGGGAGTATCCATGGTTTGCTTCCTGGGATCTTTGTTTTCAATGCATTCCGCTGGCAATGGTTGACCCGGTTTTTGCAAAAAATCAGTTGATACTTTTATGCAGGGAATGGTACATGACACCTTCCGGCGAAATACCGGCCTACGAATGGAGTTTTAGTGATGTAAATCCACCTTTACAGGCCTGGGCCGCATTACACATTTACCGGATGGATGAAAAAATACATGGCCATAAGGATCTGCATTTTCTGAAAAGGATTTTTCAAAAACTATTGTTGAATTTTACCTGGTGGGCCAATCGTGAGGATGCCAACGGTAACAATATTTTTACAGGTGGATTTTTGGGATTGGATAATATTGGTGTGATAGATCGAAACAGCCTGCCAAAGGGCGCTTCGCTTGAGCAGGTGGATGCTACTGCATGGATGGGAATGTATGCGTTGAACATGATGGAAATTGCGATCGAAATTGCGCAGACAGATAATAGTTACGAAGATGCTGTAACCAAATTTTACGAACACTTTGTACTGATAGCAGCATCACTCAATGAAACGTTGTGGGATGCAGGAGATAACTTTTTTTACGATCAGCTTCATACAGCGGAAGGCGAAGATATTTCTTTAAAAGTACGTTCCATGGTTGGCTTAAGTGTATTGTTTGATGCAACTATTATTACCAACGAATCTTTACAAAAATTGCCCGATTTCAACAAACGGATGAACTATGTAAAACATTACCAGGTGCAGCATAAAAGGTTCCTGCCTTTTGAACAGGTGCGGGATAATGGCGACATACTGGTTTCGCTCATTCATAAGGAACGGTTGAAAAAATTGATCACAGTAATGTTAGATGAAGAAGAGTTTTTATCACCATCAGGCATCAGGGCTTTATCAAAATATCATGAAGCGCATCCCTTTAATTTGCATTTTGACCACACCAGTTATTCAATAGCTTATCAGCCCGGCGAAAGCATCAATGGTATGTTTGGTGGCAACAGCAATTGGCGTGGACCGGTTTGGATGCCGCTGAATTACCTGCTCATTCATACACTGCAACAGTTGGGCGAATTCTATGGCAATGAATTAGAAATGCCATTTCCATCCGGCACTGATACCTCCTTTAATCTTTGCAATATAGCACAGCAATTAGCACAACGAATGGTTACTCCATTTATGCAACAGGAATCTGGCCATCGGCCTATACACGGCGCTGCTGTTGACTTTTACAATCAGCCAGCTAATAAGGATTTATTGCTTTTTTATGAATATTTTCATGGCGATACAACCCAGGGATTAGGTGCTTCTCACCAAACAGGCTGGACCAGTTTAGTTGCCGCCCTGTTAAATTTTAACCAAACAAAATAAACCCATCGACAGTTTTTGCCTTTTCAGCGAGCCGCAGTTTCGATAACATTTTGTCCATCGCATTTTTGCATTGCAAATAAATGCAGATGGATATACAACAAAAAAATAAACCGAATTTATTAACTCGCTGGCTGTTGGCAGGGATTGTTTTTTTTCCTCAGTTGCTTCCTGCGCAACAAACCAGCAGAGATACTTTACAGCTTACCGTTCCAAAAGCAGAAGCAATTTTTCTGCAGAAAAATCTCACGTTGCTGGCCAATCAATACAACGTAGATATTAATAAGGCGTTGGTTCAGCAGGCAAAAGTTTGGGACAATCCAACGCTTATAACCGATCAGAATATTTATGACGGAAAGTTTTTCCGGCACACAACTGTTAATGGTGTGCAGTACGGCCAGGTTTACATACAGGTGCAACAACTTATTCGAACGGCAGGTAAAATAAAAAAGCAAACACAACTTGCGGAAGACAATGTACTAAGCGCCGAAGCTCAGTTTAACGATGTATTGCGCAACCTGAAATTTGTGCTCACCACAGATTTAAACAATCTTTCCCAACTCAGTAATACTGCTGCAGTTTTTCAAAGCGAAATGCAAAATCTGAAGGCACTGGTAAAAGGCATGGATGAAATGTTGAAGCTGGGAGATATTTCTCAAAAAGAAAATGTAAGGATCAGGGCATTGTTATTCTCTTTACAAAATGATTATAGCGATAACCTGCGCCAGCAATTTGAGCTGCAAAAAGAAATAGGTTCCATGCTGCAGTTAAATGACAGTGTGTGGGTGGTTGCAGATGCAGGCACTACTTTAAGTGCAAGTGAAATAAGCAATCTCAGCGTAGGAATGCTGCAGGATTCGGCCTTGCAGTTACGCCCCGATTTTATGTTGGTAAAAACACAGGCCGCTTTTCAGCAACACAATATCAGCTATCAAAAAGCATTGGCAAAACCCGACCTTACTGTAGGCGTAGAGTACGATCATTTAAATAGTTATCAGCCTAATTATTATGGCCTGGCGCTGTCCATTCCGTTGCCCTTGTTTAATAAAAACAAAGGCAATATCAACGCAGCAGAAATTGCCTATAAACAAAGCGGAACAGTGATACAGCAGGTGCAAAACGAAGTTAGTAAAGAGGTTTTTACAGCCTGGCAAAAATTGCAAAATGCCACTGCAATGTTGAGTAACGAAAACGTACAACTACAGGATAACTACGAAATATTAATGAAAAATATGATCAGCAGTTATCGCCAGCGGCAGGTGAGTTTGATCGAATTTATTGATTTTTTTGAAGCATATAAAGACACCCGCATTAAACAATGGCAATTGATTACCAACCAACGCAACGATGCGGCGGAACTGAATTACACCATCAACCAAAACATTATCGGGCTTTAATATTAGTAAAGATGAAAAATAATATACTTCTTTTTTTATGTGGAACTGCAATGATGGCATTGTTATATTCCTGCAATCACTCAGATGCTACCGTAGCCAAACCGGCGGCACAGGCACTCATCAGCGACAGCACAATGGAGTTACTGAAAATTGACACCGTTAAAATGCGCAGTGTTGATGATGAAGTGCGTTTAAGTGGCGAAGTGAGTTTCGATGAAAACAAAGTGGTAAAAGTGTATCCCTTCAGCAGTGGGCAAGTGCTCAATGTAAATGTAAGTATCGGCGATTATGTTAAGGCAGGGCAAACACTCGCAACCATTAAGAGCGCCGATATAGCAGGGAATTATGCCGACTTATCCGTTGCCGGAAACGATGCCACCATTGCAAAACGCAGTATGGACAATGCCGAACATTTGTATAAAAATGGTATTGCCAGCGAACGGGAATACCTGGAGGCAAAGGAGAATTATAATAAAGCCATTTCAAATGCCAACAAATTAAAAGAACAAATTCAAATCAATGGCGGGGGTAAAACAAATGCAAGCGGTATCTATACGGTTACATCACCACGAAGTGGCTATGTAGTTGAAAAGCTGATAAACCCCGGCAACTTTATCCGCAACGATAATAACAGCAACCTGTTTACTATCGGCGATATCAGCGATGTGTGGATTTGGGCCAATGTTTTTGAAACAGATGTTGCAAAAGTTAAAAAAGGATATGCAGCAGCCGTAACAACCATTGCATATCCTGATAGCGTGTTTGAAGGCAAAGTTGATAACTTAAATGAAACACTCGATCCGGTTACTAAGGTGATGAAGGTTAAGATTGTGTTGCCCAATAAAGGCGGCGCATTAAAGCCCGAAATGTTTGCAAATGTTGTCATCACAAACAGCGAAGGCAAAAAAGAATTGGCCGTACCAGCATCCGCAATCATCAGCGAAAATGGAAAAAATTACGTGGTGGTTTATAAAAATAACAACGATGTAAAAGTGCAGGAAGTGCAATTAATGAAGACCAATGCAAATGTAACATTCCTCACAAGCGGAGTAACCGAAGGCCAGAAAGTAATCACTCAAAATCAGATATTGGTTTACAGGAAATTAATGGAGCGTTAGTTCGAAGTTCATGGTTCATAGTTCATGGTGTGGTCAGTATGCTGAAGTAACGATCAGTAAATAATTACAAGTGATTTTTTTTGACCCCGTCATTTGTCCATAACTGAGCATCGTTGCGTCGCACACTTGTACTAAATACCATTAAGGAACAACTGAAATCGGAGCATTATGCAGCCACACATTACGATATACTAATTAAAAGCGTCTGCATTTCCCATGAACCATCAACTATGAACCATGAACTTAAAAAACAGGACACAACACTAAAGCATCTGCATTTTGCATTCCCATGAACATCACCAACACCAACAACCACACTTGACCCCAACACTACAACATGAATAAATTTATTAAACGCATTATTCACTTCAGTCTTCGTCACCGTTACCTGGTCTTTTTTATGACGGGCATACTGGCTGTGCTTGGCTTTATCAGTTATAAAAATACGCCGGTAGAAACTTTTCCGGATGTAACCAATACACAGATTGTAATCATAGCACAATGGGCAGGCCGTAGTGCCGAAGAGGTGGAGAAATTTGTAACCATACCACTGGAAGTTTCGCTGAATAGTGTACAGAAAAAAGCAAACTTAAGAAGCACTTCCGCATTCGGTTTAAGTTATATCCGCATAATTTTTGATGATGATGTAGATGATGCCTTTGCAAGGCAACAGGTGCTCAGCCGCCTCGGAAATGCAGATTTACCCGAAGGTGTAAAGCCCGATGTGCAACCACCATACGGACCAACCGGTGAAATTTTCCGCTATACGTTAAAGAGCAATACCAAAAACATCCGGGAACTGACTACCATTCAAAACTGGGTGCTCGATCGTGCGTTTAAAAGTGTACCAGGCGTTGCGGATGTAAACAGTTTTGGCGGCGAAGAAAAGATTTTTGAAGTAAGTGTTAATCCTGAATTTCTAACAAAATATAACCTTTCCTCATTAGATGTTTACAATGCCATCGCAAAAAGTAATATCAATGTTGGCGGCGATGTTATTGAGCGCAATGGCCAGAGTTATCTCGTACGGGGTATCGGTGTGTTGAAGAATATAGATGATATCAAAAATATTTTCATTGATAAAAGAAATGGAGTGCCCCTGTTGGTTGGCAACATTGCCGATGTAGTAGAAAGCGGAAAGCCAAGACTGGGAAAGGTTTCCAGGGATATGGATCAGCCGGATGTGATTGAAGGAATCATCGTAATGCGCAAAGGAGAAAACCCGAGTGAAGTGCTGGACAGGGTTCGGGAAAAGGTAAAGGATCTCAATGAAAATATTTTACCAAAGGATGTAAAGATTGATACATTCTATGATCGTACTAACCTGATGGATTTTGCACAGGAAACTGTGCTGCATAATTTGTTTGAAGGCATTGTGTTGGTTACAGTAATCGTGCTGCTTTTTATGGCCGATTGGCGAACTACTTTGACCGTCGCAATCATCATTCCGCTTTCTTTGTTATTTGCCTTTATGTTGTTGCGTTGGCGTGGCATGAGTGCCAATCTGCTCAGTATGGGTGCCATTGATTTTGGTATTATCATCGATGGGGCAGTGGTAATGGTGGAGGGCTTATTTGTAGCACTGGATCATAAAGCGAAAGAAGTGGGCATGGAAAAATTCAACAAGTTGGCCAAGCTCGGCTTGTTTAAATCAACCGGAACTGAAATGGGTAAAGCCATTTTCTTCTCCAAAATAATTATACTTACCTGCCTGGTGCCCATCTTTGCTTTTCAAAAAGTAGAAGGTAAAATGTTTTCCCCGCTGGCCTATACATTAGGCTTTGCATTGTTGGGAGCCTTATTATTTACCCTTACATTGGTGCCTGCTTTATCCAGTATTTTGTTAAGAAAAAATGTGCGTGAAAAACATAATCCCATTGTTATCTTTTTTGAGAAAGGGGTGGGTAAATTGTTGGCCATTGTTTACCGTAATCAAAAGAAAAGTGTAGTTATTGCATTTTCTATAATGGTGCTCTGTTTCCTATCTGCCAAATTTTTGGGCTCTGAGTTTTTACCAGAATTAAATGAAGGGGCATTATGGGTAGAAGCAGAATTACCCATGAGTGTATCGCTCAATGAAGCGGATAGTGTATCGCAGAAAATGATTGCTGCAATCAGCTCTTTCCCTGAAGTAAAACAGGTATTGTCGCAAATCGGCAGAACCAATGATGGTACGGATCCAAAAGGTTTTTTTAATGTGCAGATACAGGTGGATCTTAAAGGGAAAAAGGATTGGAAGCGTGGTATAACGGAAGATGAACTGATTGATGAAATGGATAAAAAACTGAATGTAATTCCGGGCCTTGTTTTAAATTATTCACAACCTATTCGTGATAACGTGGAGGAAGCAGTTGCGGGTGTAAATGCTGCACTTGCAGTTAAAATATTTGGCCCCGACTTTGAAACACTTGACAGCTTAAGTAAACAAGTATTGCATAATTTGGAAGGCATACGTGGTGTGGAAGACCTGGGTATATTGAAAAACCTCGGACAGCCTGAATTCCGCATTCAACTGGATCAGCAAAAGATGGCGCTTTATGGAGTAAATACAGCCGATGCCAATGCTGCCATCGAAATGGCAATTGGCGGAAAAGCGGCCAGCGAATTGTATGAGGGCGAACGCAAGTTTGATATAAGGGTCCGCTATCAGAAAGAATACAGAAGCACCCAGGAAGCCATTGAGCAAATAATGGTGCCAACAGACGATGGAGCAAAAATTCCGCTGAAAGAAATATCTACCATGGAAACCCTAACCGGCCCGGCATTTATTTATCGGGATAATAATACCAGGTATATCGCTGTAAAATTTTCGGTACGGGAACGTGATCTGGGAAGTACCATTGCAGAAGCACAAAGTAAAGTAAATGCTGCTGTTCATTTGCCACTCGGTTACAAAACAACCTGGAACGGTGAGTTTGAAAATCAACAAAGAGCCAACGCTACGTTGGGAAGAGTAGTGCCGCTTTGTTTGCTGGTCATCTTCCTGATATTATTTATCACTTTTGGCAATGTTAAAGATGCGGTATTAACTATTTTAAATGTGCCCTTTGCACTCATTGGTGGCATACTAGCCCTGGAGATTACCGGCATGAATTTCAGCATCAGCGCAGGTATTGGTTTTATAGCGTTGTTTGGCGTGTGTATTCAAAACGGAGTTATTCTCATCAGTGTATTTAGAAAAAACCTTGCAGCAGGTTTGCACCTTGATAAGGCCATTATGGAAGGTGTAATAAGTCGTGTACGTCCGGTGGTTATGACTGCATTGATGGCGGCAATTGGTTTATTACCTGCAGCTATTGCAACCGGTATTGGCAGCGAAACGCAAAAGCCATTGGCCAGGGTAGTAATTGGCGGGTTGGTAACATCCACCATTCTTACTTTGTTGATATTACCTGTTATGTATGCCCTGGTTTATAAGTTTATGCATTATCGTGAAAACAGACGTCTTTTAAAGAGGAGCGGCCTGGTAAACGGGTAATATGATTTGAAAATTAGTTTTTTGTTTGTTTAAAATCTAATGATTGATATCCGGAAAGTGTAACAGCTTTCCGGATTCTTTTTAGTTCTACTTTGACAAGTCAAACCTTTGTGTTTTTTTGTTGACCAGCAGAAGTTTTTTATGGCGGCATCGTTGTGTCACTCACTTGTACTGTATTTTTTCATGGCATCTTTTTCGTTCCATAATTAAACTATCGTAACCGTGAGCTACATTTTTTTAAATATGTCAAAGTAGAATTAGCTATTTGACAATTATTATTAATTGATATTTCAAATTTTCTGTGCTCAAAATTATAATAGACTTCCCCATGGCGTATTAGCTTAGCAATCTAAATGTTTAAATATTGTGAGCATTGCATATACAGATGTCTTTTAAATCGGCAAGTCATTTTCAGGGTGTTTTTATTTTATATTCTTTGCCTGGTAATAAAATGTTCGTATAACAAAACTGTATAATAATTCGAACTATTTTTTTAAATTTCATTTAGTTGTTGCTGATACAGCTAATTTTGCAAATTGTTTGCGTCTATATACATCTTATACATTTCCAGTTATAGGTAAACAATCAGGCCGGGGAAAATGAGATGCAGGTAGCGCAGTCACGACACTTATGCAGCATCACAATAAACACGAATTTCAACTTTGAAATTACATTCCAACAAAGTAACAGCCGCTGGATTACTAATAGCCTTAGGGATCATCTACGGCGACATCGGCACCTCGCCACTTTACGTTTTAAACGCCATCATTAAAGACAAAGCCGTTACAGAGCAACTGATATTTGGTGGCTTGTCCTGTATAATCTGGACACTCACTTTACAAACTACTATTAAATACGTAGTGCTCACATTGCGTGCAGACAATAATGGAGAGGGAGGCATATTTTCCCTTTTTGCCCTGGTACGTAGGCGGCGAAGATGGCTGGTAATTGCAGCAATGATTGGCGGTGCCGCATTGCTCGCAGACGGTATGATTACGCCACCAATCTCGGTTACATCAGCCATTGAAGGATTGCGAAACATTCCTGTACTAAGTGATATTGCTGATGTAACAATTGTGCGGATTGTACTTGTAATCATCTCTTTATTGTTTTTTGTGCAGCAATTTGGTACTGCATCTATTGGCAAGTTTTTCGGCCCTGTTATGACCATTTGGTTCCTTATGTTGGGACTGTTGGGGTCTGTGCATATCCTGGATGACTTGTCAATATTTAAAGCATTTAATCCTTACTATGCCATCAACCTGCTGGTAAATTATCCAAAGGGGTTTTGGATTTTAGGTGCCGTATTTCTTTGTACAACCGGGGCAGAAGCATTGTATTCCGACCTGGGTCATTGCGGAAAAAATAATATTCGTTCATCGTGGATATTTGTAAAATCATGCCTGATAATAAATTACCTGGGGCAGGGGGCATGGTTGATGGCCAACTATCATGGGAAGATTATTTCAGAAAATCTGATCGTAAAAGGATTTAACCCTTTCTATGGCATTATGCCTGAATGGTTTGTTTTTATTGGGATTGTAATTGCAACGGTTGCGGCAATTATTGCCAGCCAGGCACTTATCAGCGGTTCGTTCACATTGATAAGTGAAGCCATCCGGCTCAACCTATGGCCAAAAATGCGGATCAAATATCCTTCGGAAGCCAGGGGGCAACTATTTGTTCCGGGTATCAACAACCTGCTGTTTGTTGGTTGTTGTGGTATTGTTTTATATTTCCAAAAGTCCACTAATATGGAGGCTGCCTATGGGCTGGCCATCACAATGTGTATGATTGCCACCACATTGCTTTTTGCAAACTACCTTGTGTTGCATCGGTATGCTTCTTATTGGATATATCTTTTTCTTGCGATATACCTCACTATTGAGATGGCTTTTTTAATTGCAAATCTTGATAAATTTCCACATGGAGGATTTGTAACCTTGATGGTTGGAGGTGGCCTTTTTATGATCATGTACGTATGGTTTAGGGCAAGAAAAATAAAGAACCGGTATGTAGAGTTTGTGCGGATGGATGATTACATCAACCAGATAAATGAACTAAGCAATGATGCTTCAATACCAAAGTATGCTACCCACCTGGTATATCTTACCAGTGCCGATAACCCGAAAGAGATAGAGCATAAAATAATGTACTCTGTATTAAATCAAAAGCCCAAAAAAGCGGATATCTATTGGTTTGTACATGTTGATACATTAAACGATCCATACACCAGTGAGTATTCGGTGATGCACATTATTCCCAATGAAATTATTCGGGTAGAGTTTAGGCTTGGGTTTAGAGTGGCTCCGCGGCTAAACCTGATGTTTAGGAAAGTAGTAGAAGACCTGGTAGCAAATAAAGAGGTAAATATTACCAGCCGCTACGAAAGCCAGATGCGAAATAATATGATCGGCGATTTTCAGTTTGTGGTAATGGAAAAATTTCTTAGCCAGGATAATGAATTGCCTTTGATGGAAAAGTTAATTATGAAATTACATTTTTGGCTAAAGGAAATAAGCTTATCCGAAGAAAGAGGTTTTGGTTTGGTAAGCAGCAATGTGGTCATAGAAAAATTTCCGTTGATTGTTTCGCCTGCATCCAATATGAAAATTACCAGGGTTTATACTGAGCCTGTAAGTGAATGATGTGTTATCTTTCCTTAAAATAAATTGCGCTGTATGAAAAAATGCTTTCACCCGATTGTAGTCTCGTTTCCTAAAAAGATATGGCTATGCCTGTTGCTTATTTCGGTAAAGTTAACTGCACAGGAAATTGATACAAGTATCACCATGTTGGCTGCGCCAATATTAATATCAGCTCAGTTTAATTTTACAGAAGGACCGGCAGCAGACAAAGCAGGCAACGTTTTTTTTACGGATCAACCCAATAATAAAATATGGAAGTTTGATACCAAAGGAAAAATATCGCTGTTTGCTGAAAATGCAGGCAGGGCAAACGGAATGTACTTTGATGCGTCCGGCAACCTGATCACTTGCTCGGATGAAAAAAACCAATTGTTATCTATCGATCCGGAAGGTAAAATCACCGTATTGGTAAATGATTTTAAGGGGCATCAGTTAAACGGTCCAAACGATTGCTGGATAGATAAACAAGGAGGTGTATATTTTACAGATCCATATTATCAAAGGGATTATTGGGAAAGAAAAAATCCGGATACAGCTTTGGGAGGACAGAAAGTTTACTACCTGGCAAAAAAAAGTAAGAAGGCCATTGTAGCTGCGGAAGATTTTAAAAAGCCCAATGGAATTGTAGGTACATCGGATGGTAAAAATATTTTTGTATCAGATATCGGCGCAGGCAAAATTTATAAATATACAATCGGTGCAGATGGCAGTTTATCTGACCGGCAATTATTTGTGCAGGATCTTGCCGATGGAATGACGATGGACAATACCGGCAATCTTTACCTGGCCGGAAAAGGTGTAACTATTTACACGGCTGCAGGTATCAAATTACAACATATAGATGTACCTGCTAAATGGACCGCCAATATTTGCTTTGGTGGCAGTGATCGTGATATATTATTTATCACAGCATCCGAATCTGTTTTTATCATGCCAATGAAAGTGAAGGGAAGTAATTAACTGCTTTGAACTGCAAATATTAATAATACAAGGAATTATATAGTCGAAAAATTCGCCAAATTTAATTAGGATAAATTCGCCCCAATTAGAAATATCTATATGGCAAAAAATAAAACAATTAATGTAAAAGGAACAGAAATTACGATTTTTCAAGGTGAACAATCTGATTTCATTTCGCTTACAGATATAGCCAGGCATAAGGAGAGTAACCATACAGATGCAATTATTCAAAACTGGCTACGAAACAGAAATACCATAGAGTTATTGGGTTTTTGGGAGTTGATGTATAATCCCAATTTTAAACCCCTCGAATTCGAGGGGTTTAAAAAACAATCAGGACTTAACAGTTTTGTAATGACACCAAAAAAATGGATTGAAACTACGGCTGCAATTGGCCTAATCTCCAAATCGGGCAGATATGGTGGAACCTTTGCCCACAAAGACATTGCTTTCGAATTTGCTTCCTGGATTTCAATTGAATTCAAGCTTTATATCATTAAGGAATTCCAACGCCTTAAATCCGATGAAAACGATAGGCTAAAATTGGACTGGAATCTACAACGTACTTTGGCCAAAGTTAATTATCGCATTCATACCGATGCCATCAAAGAAAATCTAATTCCGCCTACGCTTTCCAAAGACAAAATAAATTTTGTTTATGCAGACGAAGCCGATTTACTAAACGTAGCACTGTTTGGAACCACTGCTAAACAATGGCGGGAGGCAAACCCTACAGCACAAGGAAACATAAGAGATGAAGCTACGCTGGAACAATTGGTAGTACTTTCCAATATGGAAAGTATTAATGCCGTGCTTATTCACCAGGGGCTCAGTCAACCCCAAAGACTATTGTAACTCAATACTGTTGCCATTACACAAATGAAGTCGTTGGTAAATCGTCCGGACACGATTAAAAGATTAAATGATTAAACAAGAATTTTGAAAAATATAAATGACATAACGCATAAAATAATTGGCTGTGCCATGCAAGTACACAGAACGCTGGGTAATGGTTTTCAAGAAGTTATTTATCAAAGGGCATTGGAAATTGAAATGAACGTTGAAGGTTTGTCCTTTCGACGTGAAATGGAAATGCCAATTTTCTATAGAGAACAACAAATTGGGACAAGGCGTGTTGATTTTTTTGTAGAAGGATGTGTGATGGTGGAATTAAAAGCAATGGAAAAAATCGAAGATGTTCATAAAGCACAAGCCATTAATTACCTCGAAACGTTTAACATTGCCGATGGTTTGCTCATCAATTTTGGTGGCTTGAGTCTTGAGTTTAAAAGACTTTACAATAAAAAATTAGTAATCCCCAATAATAAGAACACGATTAAAAAAGATTAAAGGATGAACAGGATTATCAATCCTGTCAATTATGCAAATCCTTAAAATCGTGTTCATACAATGGGCAAAAGAAGCCAACTTTGCTAAATACTTTTCGCAAGCTTAACGGCCGAAACCTAAGCAATAGGATAAAGTATGCAGGTTGATATAGCAATTAGAATTAACAAATCAGATATTTTAAAAATCAAATCCACATGATGAGTAATGAAAAATTGCTCCTGAGAAATGTAAATGTTACCAGGTATGTAACACCATTGCGTGAGGGAGGTTCCTTGCCTGCTATTGTGGAAGCAGATGATGGATTTTTATATGTATTAAAATTTCGCGGAGCAGGGCAGGGTGTAAAGGCGCTGATTGCTGAATTGATTGGTGGAGAAATAGCCCGTACGCTTGGATTGCGTGTACCCGAAATTGTTTTTGCCAATATTGATGAGGCATTCGGAAGAACAGAACCTGATGAAGAAATACAGGATTTACTTAAAAGCAGTGTTGGCCAAAACCTGGCGCTGCATTATCTTTCGGGCTCCATCAGTTTTGATCCTGCGGTTACTACCATTGATCCCTTGCTTGCCTCGCAAATTGTTTGGTTAGATTGCCTGTTGGCAAATATGGACCGCACGGCACGCAATACAAATATGCTGTATTGGCATAAAGAACTTTGGTTAATTGATCACGGAGCAGCCCTTTACTTTCATCACAATTGGCAAAATTGGGAAGAGCAGGCCAAGCGTCCTTTTGTGCTAATAAAAGACCATGTATTGCTTACACAGGCAAGTGAACTGGAAGCAGTGGATATTGATTTTCATTCAAAATTAAACAATGAACAATTACGCATCATCGTGGGCCTTGTTCCGGATGAATGGCTGGCCCTGGACAACACAATAGGAACGGTGGAGGAATTGCGCCAGGTGTACCTTGATTTTTTAGAAATACGATTAGCCAATTCGCAAATTTTTGTAAAAGAAGCACAACATGCAAGAGAAGCTCTTATTTGAATATGCCGTAATACGCATTGTGCCGCGGGTAGAAAGAGAGGAATTTCTGAATGCCGGTGTGGTGCTTTATTGTGCGAAATTAAAATTTTTGCAAATGCGTTATGAACTCAATAGTGAGCGGCTTATATCGTTTTGTTCTGTGCTGGATATAAACGCAGTAGCCACAAATCTGCAGGCTTTCGAACAAATTTGCAAGGGCGGGAAAGGTGCCGGCCCAATCGGGCAACTGGATGCAGCTTCACGTTTCAGGTGGCTCACCGCTACACGTAGCACGGTAGTACAAACCTCAAAAGTACACCCTGGGTTTAGTAACGATCCCGGCGCCACGCTGGAGCGTTTATACAATCAATTGGTGCTGGGATAAATGTTGGCAGGTTTATTGGCGGTGTAAACATCTTTATTTTTATCACTAAATTTTATTACATCGGATTGTTATGTCTCCAAGTCTTTTAGCTTTTGTTTTATTGCTTTTTATTACGGTTTATTACAGTATCAGGTTGAAAAAATTAACCATCGCAGGTGCAATAGCCGGAGGTTTAATTACATGCTGCATATTTGCCGGAACAGATTTTACAGGAGTCGTCATGATCGGTTTGTTTTTTATAATCGGGTCCTGGGTTACCACCTGGAAAATGGCAGTAAAAGAAGCATTGGATGCAGGTGAAAATCAGCATGGCAAAAGAACTGCCAGCCAGGTACTGGCAAATGGAGGGGTGCCGGGTATCCTTGGGTTACTCGCCTGGAAATTCCCCGAAAATGCTATATGGTTTCAATGTATGATCGCCGCTGCGCTTGCATCTGCCACTGCGGATACAATATCTTCAGAACTGGGAACTTTGTATGGAAAAAAGTTTTATAATATTTTGAGTTTCCAACCTGGTAAACGTGGTGAGAATGGGGTTGTAAGCAATGAGGGCACGTTGATGGGGTTGCTTGGCAGTATGATAATTGCAGCAACCTATTGCCTGGGTTTTGGATTTACCATCCATTTTGTGTGGATTATTATTGCAGGCACAGCAGGCAATATTGCAGATTCAATATTGGGAGCAACACTCGAAAGAAAGCAGGTTATAAACAATGATATCGTAAATTTTCTTAACACACTATTTGCGGCACTAGTGGCAGGTTTATTAATGGCAGTTTTTTAATTATTACGGCTATTTCATTTGGCAATCATTTTATATAAATTGTTTACTTTTTTCGATAGCTTTAACCTGTCATAACAGCTTGTAAAATTCAAACCTACATTTCGGGAATGAATTATTTTAAATGCTTTTAAACTAATGCTGCACTAATTGGAAATCGTTATTTTTCTACGCAGTCATTTGGAATGAATGTTGTTTTGATTATAAAAAACTAAAGTGTATGTTATCAATAATGAGCGATCTGCCTCCGCATGTGGTTGGCATCAGGGCAACTGGCGCCGTAACTAAACAAGACTTTGATGAAGTGCTGAAACCTGCATTGGATGCACTGGTAAAACGTACAGGAAAAATCAACTACCTTTTATTGCTTGAAACGAATGTGAGCAATTTTACATTAGGTGCATGGATAGATGATTTTGCGCTCGGCCTTAAACACTATACACATTGGAACAGGATAGCTATCGTTACCAATGAAAAACTTGTAGAAAATTTTTCAGATGCTTTTAACTTCCTGGTTCCGGGACAATCCAAAGGTTTTACATTGGGTGAGTTGGTTGATGCAAAAGAATGGGTTAGTTCAATGAATGAATAACTTGTTTCAAAATAAATGCACTTTCAGTTTAACTACTTATTAAAGGAAAGTAATTATAGCTAAAATAGCACTACATAATGACAGCCGTAAAATCTATAACACAATTTTTCTGGAAAATTTTTAAGGCAATTTTTGTTCGAAAGAAAGATTGCTGCAAGTAAAATTTTCACATTAAATGTGTAATAACCCTCAGCACTATCAAAATAAATTGGCAGATTTTTTACTCAATGCCTGGTGTATATTTTTTAACTGGTGAACGTGCCTTTGCGTGTGATAAAGTATAAAATAAATTATTTCAAGTCTTGTAATAAATCCAAGCATCGGTAACGAGAATGTCGTGGCGGTCTTTGTTAAATCCAATGTTTCAATCCCATTGATTGTTAAATGTTGAATATTTTTAATTGAATTCAACAACGGTTCAATTTCATAATTTTTTTCAGCAGGTACAATGAATGCTGGCGAATTCATTTTTGTACTAAAGTCTAAGAAAATGGCTTTTAATTTTTCTACCAGTTCATCCGGTGCTCTTTCAGTATCTTTTGCGGCATCGTGTAATGCCTTGCTTAAACCAGACCCCGACATTTCAACGTGTGTTACCAATTGTCCGGCTGTCCAGCTGCCTTCAAAGGGTTGTTCATTAAAATCATCTGCATCAAATTTTTGTATAAGTTGTATTAACTCAGCAAAGGTGTTATTAATATCGGCTGCTAATTGATCGTATTCCATAGTTAAGATGTTCATTAAAATTTATTAATTAATTTGTTGCGTGGGGTAAATTTTTCAGTTGGTTTAGTGTCTGGTAATACACTTGATTCAAATCCATTTTCCTTTAACAGGTTGATAATTGACAAAACCGGCACAGCACCGTTTTTACTACATACTCTTAAAATATTATCGCAATCATGTAGATCAAAGTTGGCTTTGCAACCAATAAATTGCTGTTGAATTTTATCAACAAGCGTGGCTGCATGCGAGTCTTGTACAACATTGGTAATAAAAACTTCAATCATGAATTTATAGTTACGGATATTAATATTGCAAAACATTGTATTAGTTTAATCACAGTAACAATTGAAATAATAGTTCAATTAAGGTTGTGGTTTTTCCTCATAATTTACCATCCATTGAATACCGAATTGATCCGTAGCCAGTCCAAAGTAAGCTCCCCAGAATGCTTTTTCAAATGGCATATCTACTTTTCCATACGCTGAAATTTTGTTGAAATATTCAGTTGCTTCATCTAAGCTTTCGGGATGTATCGACAGTGAAAAATTAGTCCCTTCCACTAACTTGTGCCCCATCGATTCCAAGGCATCCGTTGCCATTAATGTATTTCCATTTCCCACGGGTAAAGAAACATGCATAATTTTTTCTTTGTCTTCATCCGATAAATTACCGCCATGTTCAGTGTCTTTAAACCGAACAAATGAGGAGAACTCCGTTCCAAAAACTGTTTTGTAAAAATTGAAAGCGGCTTCTGTATTTCCGTTGAAGTTTAAATAAGGATTTAGTGTAATCATCTTCGTTAATTTTACGAGTAAATAATTGATTGTATGACTGTATAGTTTTAACCGTACCCAAAAGTATAACCATTACATGGGTTTAGTTGGGTGTAAAAGCGACTTTAAAAGGGGGAATTGCGCCATACTTTAAAGTAAGTTCAATTATTTGATGTAAAGAATATTATGCAAAAATATCTGGCAATTTAAATGATCTTAAAACTGCTAAGTGTGGTCATTCAAGACAAAATATTCGGTAAGTTTACAGTCTTAATAGTAACTATATGACTCAAATTGGAATCATTTTAGGGCACGAATATAAACTCTTAAGTGTAGCCGCCATCCTCGATGTTTTTGACACGGTAAACAAGTTATATAAAGAAGATGGCAACCCACCACCCTTCGACATAGTATTGATACATTTGCCGGATAAAGACGTGCAAATGGGTAGCAATTATTTTGGATGTCAGTTGCGGTCCATAGAAGTTGAAACCAGTCCTGATCTTGTTTTAATCCCGTCATTTGCTACCAGTGACATTAAACAAGCCATTCAAAAAAATAGAGCCTTCCTCCCTTGGTTAAAAATGCAATATGCTAAGGGAGCCCGGGTCGGCAGCTTTTGTACGGGAGCATTTTTATTAGGAGCTTCTGGTTTACTGAATGGCAAAATTGCTACTACGCATGTGGATGCTTCGAATGCTTTTAGTGCCGCTTTCCCTGAAGTAAGATTGCGGCCAGACAAGACCGTTACTGAAGATGGCAATTTGTATACAAGTGGCGGCGCTACCTCAACTTTCCATTTATTGTTACGGCTGGTACAAAAGTATTGCGGTAAAGAAATGACGGTTCGTGTAGCCAAGGTATTTGCCATTGATATGGATCGGCACAGCCAATCTTATTTCAGCACATTCAAGCCTTCAAAAGACCACAATGACGATCTGGTAGCAACTGCACAACATAAAATAGAAAGTAATTATCATGATACAGCTACTATCGAGGAAATGATAAAAGATATACCTTCCAGTCGTAGAAATATGGTGCGAAGATTTAAACAGGTTACCGGAATCACACCCATCAAATACTTACAACAAACCCGCATTGAAGCTGCTAAAAAATTACTGTCGCAAACAAGGAAACAGATGAATGAAGTCATCTTGGATTCGGGTTACAACGATCCCAAATCGTTTAGAAAAGTATTTCGAAATACAGTTGGTATGACACCGACAGAATACCGGGAAAAATTCCAGGTGCAATAAGATTTTTGTTTCGGTACTCAATGCAATTTTAAAAATTGCCGAAAAAAGAAATCCCACAATAACGTTAATAGATATTGTGGCAATATTAGCTATTTACCAAGTTCCAGTACCCATACAGTTCTGGCGGGTATTATAAGCGATGAAATATCATTGATCATTTCGTTTGTTTCAATATTTTTTGCATGTCTAAATCCCTTGATGCGTTCAGAAAAGCGGCCTGTTTTTATTGTCATTTCCTTTTCCATTGTATTGGAAATAACCATTACAGTTTTGTTTGCATCATAGCGGAAATAAACATATACACCGGCTTCCGGATAGTATTGCATCAACTTTCCAGATTGTAGTGCAGGCGTATTTTTCCGGTAATTTGCCAGTTTACTTACGTAAGTGAAAGCATCATTTTCTTTTTCATTGCGGCCCGCTGCAGTAAATTTATCGGGTTGTCCGTCAACAAAACCACCGGGGAAATTCCGGCGCACCGCCTCATCATTCGGGTCTTTAAAATTCTTCATCAGAATTTCTGTGCCATAGTACCAACTTGGGATACCCCTTGTTGTTAGCAACCAGGTAACACCCAGTTTGTAGTTGTTGTAGTTGTCACCAACTACAGATAAAAACCTGTCCATATCATGATTGTCAAGCGATGTTACCAGTTTCATCGGGTCGGCATACAACGCATCCTGTGCAAGGGTTTGGTATAATTTACTTACACCATCATCCCAACCAAAAGGTTGGTTGATGGCAGAATTGATCGCATAATTTAAAGGGAAATCCAATGTGCCGGGCAGGTTACTCTTAAAAGGAAAATTTACATTATTACGCACAAAGTATGATACTCCAAATGGTGTGGTTGCAACAGATTCACCAAACAAATGTATGTGCGGATATTCAGTCAGCAATGCCTTATTGCACCTGTTCATAAATGCCTCGTCATTGTATTTGTAGGTGTCAATCCGCCAGGCATCCAGACTAAACATTTCGGTACTCCAAATGGCATGTTGAATCAGGTAATTGGCCAAAAAAGGATTGCGTTGATTCAGGTCGGGCAAAAATGGTGTAAACCATCCATCCAGTAAAACCTTTCGGTCAATCGCCGAGCTGTGAGGATCCATCAATGGCTGTTCTTTATGCGAACTATTCGTATACTCATCCCAGTTATTGAACCAATCTTTGGTTGGGCGATCTTTAAACATCCAATGATCATCGCTGATATGGTTATACACTGCATCCTGTATCAGTTTCATACCTTTTGCATGTACCTCCTTTGCAAATTGTACATAGCCCTCGTTACCACCAAAGCGGCGGTCTACCTGGTAGTGATCTGTAAAATGATATCCATGATATCCTGATTGCATCCTGTCCGGCGCTTCTCTTTTAAATGCCTCATCATTTTCAATAACCGGGGTAAGCCACAAGGCAGTTACGCCTAGTTGTTGCAAATAATCAAGGTGGTTCGTAATGCCCTTAAAGTCGCCACCATGGCGCAAATACGGATTACTTACATCAGCAGAAGAGTCAGCCATCCAGCTAAATTTATCGTTGCTCACATCGCCATTTGCAAAGCGGTCAGGCATTATCAAATATATAAGATCAGCCGAACTAACGCCTGTTCCTTTTGGTGTGGCAGTTCTTGCTTTTAATTCGTAAGAGCGTATAATTTTTTGCTGCCCCAGTGTACCAATAACATTAAATTTACCGGCTTTTGCAGTAGGGCTAATCACCAGGTCAAGGAATGCGTAATTTGCATTTTCAACTTTGCTAACCCTTGCCAGTTGCACACCAGCATAGTTAATAGTATATGAAAGTTTACCTGCATCAGGTCCATACACCAGCAATTGCAGGTTGGCATTTTTCATACCTGCCCACCAGTTTGTAGGGTCAATTCTTTTTATCGAAGGAGCAACATTTTGTGCCTGAACCGAAAAGGTAACACACACGGTTACAAGAAGTATGCAAAATTTTTTCATGGCAAGTTTATTCGTAAAAATTCAGCTGTTGAAGTACAAAATAAACCAAATAACATTAAATATAAGGTCTTTGTTCAGCAGGGGTGCATTCCAAATTGTCGCTGGCTGGTGGAGACACCAGCCAGGGCAGTCAGCCGTGGGCGGTGTCCTCACCGCCCACAGTGATACAAGTAAAGCGACAATTTGAAATGCACCCTTCAGCAGGCTTAATTTTTTAATGGGCTGGCAGCATCGGATGGTGCTCAACATCGGTTCCGGCTATCCGTTACAAGTCCTCACGCCCAATCACATGGCCATAGCTTCGTTCCGGGCTTTTCACTCCTATCCGGCATCCACCGGGCATTTGTGCATGTCTCAGCCGTTTTAAATTGCAGGCTCATTCAAATAATGAAGTAGCTATTTGCTTAATGTTGTAAGTTTGAAAGATGGCTCAATATGTAACAACTATAAATAGGGCCTGCTCAAAAACTCAGTCGCCATTTTTTTCTGCCAAAAATTCCTG
>JBDUEK010000009.1:0-99240 GCA_040002495.1 Ferruginibacter sp. | reverse complement strand
AAGTGGTGCATTACTATTTACCGATTTTGGTGCATTGTTATTTACCGATCACACCCATGAAAGCCATTGTAAATGAAGATTATTTGAACAGGAAAGAAGACCTGTCTATTGTAGAACTAAAAAAGGTTGCCTGTCTGCAAGGTTTGAGTGATGGGGAGTTACAGGAAGTGGCAACCACGCTTAAGGAGTTCACTCAGATAGTGTACGAGATTTTTGCAGCAGGTCAGTCTGCCACACCAGTGATTAACATGAATACTAACATATCAAAATCAGAAGCAGCATGAGTAACGATCTATTGTTTTTTGAATCATTTGCTAAAGGAAAGAAGATACAGAAGTTTAAAGGTTCTAAATGTGTTATCTATACCCGTGTATCTACCAAGGAACAGGCAGATAATAACATGAGCCTTGAAACCCAGCGTAAATCCTGTGAACAATATGCACTCAGAAATAAGTACAACATCGTAGGATGCTTTGGAGGTACTTATGAAAGTGCCAAGACAGATGAACGTAAGGAGTTTAATAACATGCTTTCCTGTGTAAAGAAAAGCAAGGAAAAAATATCTTACATCATCGTGTATAGTGTGGACAGGTTTAGCCGTTCGGGAGCCAATGCGATTTACATCGCTGAAAAACTAAAGAAAGAAGGTATTACGGTATTTGCTGTTACCCAGCCAACCGATACCACCACAGCCAGTGGAAGTTTACAGCAAAACATTCAGTTCATTTTTAGTGAGTATGATAATCAACTCCGCCGGGAGAAGTGTATGGCAGGAGTAAAGGAGAAACTGTTAAACGGTATCTGGTGTGTAGCACCGCCAACAGGCTATGATATTGTAAGGGTAAACGGTAAGAAAGAGTTTACGTTAAATGATAAGGGCAAATTGGTAAGAAAGGCTTTTTTATGGAAGGTACAGGGATTATCTAATGAAGCTATTAAAGATAAATTAGAAGGCTTTGGCTGGAAAATGCACACTCAGCGGGTATCTGATATGTTCCGTAATCCATTTTACTGTGGCTTACTTGCCCATAGCGCATTGGAAGGAGAATTAGTGGAAGGCATACAGGAAAAAGCCATATCCAAAGAACTGTTCTTACAGGTTAATGGCATCATGGATAAAAACAAACATGGTTATACACTGCAACCCGAAAACGAATTCATTCCTTTAAAACGGTTCTTAAAATGTGAAGCATGTGGTAGTTATTTGAGGGGCTATAAAGCATGGAAGAACCAAGAGTATTATTATAAATGCAATACAAAAGGTTGCAGCTGTAATAAAAGAGCTGATGGCTTGCACGATACGTTTAAAAAGAAAATAGATAATTTTAATGTCAAGGCTGACCAAGATCTCCGTGAAGCAATTAAGCTCCAAATGATTGCTACCTATAATCAATTAAATAAAAGCAAGGAAGAAACCTGTGTAACATTACGCAATCAAATAAAAGAAATAGACAAAAAATTGGAGCGGCTGGAAGAGCGTTTAATTATTGAAGAAATAGACAGGGTAATGTTTGATAAATACCTTACCAAGTTCAGTAAGGAAAAGCAGGAAGTTGAGAAACAATTAGTAGAAAGCGGAACACAAGTGTCGAACCTTGAAAAATGTATTGATACCTCTATGACTTATGCCAGCAAACTCAATACCATGTGGAATGCAGGCGATTATAATAAAAAACAACGGTTGCAATTTTTACTCTTTCCTGAAGGAATGTCCTACAATCGTATAAAAGACGAGTGTCGAACCAAAAGGGTGAATACAGTTTTCCTCTACATCTCCCAACTGGCAAGCATTTTAGGGGAAATGAAAAGCGGCGACAACAGTTGTAAAACCGATGTCGCCGCTTTAGTGGTGTGGGCCGGGATTGAACCGGCGACACAAGGATTTTCAGTCCTTTGCTCTACCAACTGAGCTACCGCACCATCCCGTTTGGGGCAGCAAAAATAGGAGTTTCTATTCAAATATTGCAAATCAAACCAATCATTTTATCAAAATCAATAAAAAAATGGTGGAAAATGTTCCGCCCTTGCCTGGTATGTTATAAACTTATTATTTTAACGATGCAATATCTATTACAAACCTGTAGCGCACATCGCCTTTAATCATTCTTTCGTAGGCTTCATTTACTTCAGAAGCTTTAATAATTTCAACATCCGAAACAATGTTATGTTCTGCACAATAGTCCAGCATTTCCTGGGTTTCTTTAATACCGCCAATTAATGAACCGGCCAATGATCTACGCTTACCAATCAGGCTAAATGCAGCAACCACAGATGGTTGTGGAGGTACACCAACAACTACCATCGTACCATTTAAGGTTAACAGATTTAAGTATTCATTGTAATCATGCTGGGCCGAGATAGTGCTCAATATAAAATCAAAACTTCCCTGCAATTTTTTCATCGTTTCAGAATCTTTTGTAACCGCAAAATGATGTGCACCTAAATTCAAGGCATCTTGTTCTTTAGATTTAGATGTACTTAACACAGTAACATCTGCACCGAATGAAGCTGCAAATTTAACTGCCATGTGTCCAAGGCCACCCAATCCTACTATGGCTACTTTATGTCCTTTGCCAATGTTCCAATGTTTTAACGGTGAGTAGGTTGTTATACCGGCGCAAAGCAATGGAGCTACTGCTTCAATGGCTAATTTTTCTGAAACGTGTAAAGTGTACTTTTCATCCACTATTACCTGGGTAGAATAACCGCCATAAGTAGGGTTGCCGGCTTTATCACGGCCATTATAAGTAGCTACCATACCATTATCACAATACTGTTCCTCATTGGCCATACAGCTTGGGCAGGTTCTGCACGAATCCACAAAACAACCAACACCTGCCAGTTCACCTATTTTAAAGTTTGTTACATCATTTCCAATCTGTGATATGCGGCCTACAATTTCGTGGCCCGGTACCATTGGGTAAATAGATCCACCCCACTCATTACGTACCTGGTGAATATCTGAGTGGCATACGCCACAATACATAATTTCTATCTGAACATCTGTCGGTCCAACTTCCCTGGTTTCAAAATTAAATGGGGCAAGTGGAGTAGTAGCATTTTGCGCCGCGTAAGCATTTACTGTTGTCATTTTATTCGTTTATGTTTTATATTAATTAATTCAGATTGATCAAAAGGATAAAAAATAATACTCGTGTTAAGTTAAGTGTGAATTGACAATAGTAAATGGTCAACATTTCACCTTTATAATTCATCATTCACAAATCCAACCGCCATTTTATTCTTAACGTGGCACCAGATGTGAAAATTTACAGGGTTTAGTAACAAAACTATCACTGGTTTGTTTAACGCCGAATAAGTTTAAATCAGGTATAAGAAATAGATTAACGTATGTCTGACCATTATAAATCGGTTTAAAAATTTTCAAACTTACAGTCAATATTTTTAATAAGATGTTAACTAAAGTTCGATAAAAAGACAGGCAGTATTTGTCGCAAACGCAGGTACAGCCTATATATTTGATGGCTGTAAATTTATCACCAACATCGATGGATGAGTAATTAGTAAAAGAAAAAAAGTTTAGGCGTCAATCTTACTTTTGATATTAGTTGCCATACACACAAAGAAACTTGATACGCATTATTTTTAGCTGTTCCCAGTTAAAGCCGCTATCGGCCAATTCTTCCTGCGCAATCTGCAAACTGCTGGTTTCACAAGCTTTAAAATAATCAATGATTTCTTCTTGCTCATATTCATCCACCAATTCATTAATGGCATAGTCGAGGTTGAGTTTGGTGCCACTGGCTACAATGGTTTCCATTTGTTCCAGCAACTCATCTATTTTAAGATCCTTGGTCCTGGCGATTGTTTCTAAAGGAATTTTTTTATCTACATTCTGAATAATAAAGATTTTGTTGTTGTTTCGGTTTACCACACCCTTCATCACAAAATCATCTGGTTTCTGTATTTCATTTTCTTCTACATAACCGGCTACAACATCTACAAACTCTTTACCATAGCGACTTGCTTTTCCTTTACTTACTCCCTGGCATTTCTCCAGTTCTTCTATAGTTGTAGGATAAAGCGTTGCCATATCTTCGAGGCTGGTTTCTAAAAAGATTACAAAAGGGGGAAGATTTTTTTGTTTGGCTACTTTTTTCCTGAGCTCTTTTAGCATGTTCAACAATTTTTCATCGGTTGAACTGGCAGGTTCTACAGCGCTGCTAACTTCTTCGTCGTCTGCATCTGCACCAACATATAAATTATTGAGCACTATTTTAAAAGGGATAGGTTTTTTTAGAAACGCCTCTCCTTTTTTTGTAAACTTTAGTACACCATATTCCTCAATATCTTTTTTAATAAAACCTTCCAGGATCATTTGTCGCATCAAAGAATTCCAAAAATGTTCGTCCTTGTCTTTTCCAATGCCGAAAAAATCACGATCATTATGGCGGAACATTTTTACCTGCGAATTTGGTATACCTAATAAAATATGCATCAGATAATCCATGGTAAACTGCTCATCTAATCCCTTTATTATTTTTAATACCTGTTGTGCTTCTTTAGTTGCTTCAATCTGTTCTTTAGGGCTATTGCAATTATCACACATTTTAGAACATTGTGCAGTATCGTAATCTTCGCCAAAATAATTTAATAAAATTTTTCTACGGCAAACGGCGCTCTCAGCATACGAAACCGTTTCATGAATCAGTTGTGCACCCACTTCCCGCTCACTTAACGGCTTGTCTCTCATCAGGTGCTCAAGCTTGGCTACATCTTTATGCGAATAATATAAAATGCATTTACCTTCCATTCCATCACGGCCGGCTCGTCCGGTTTCCTGGTAATAATTTTCAATAGATTTTGGGATGTTAAAATGAATTACAAACCTAACATCCGGCTTATCAATACCCATTCCAAAAGCGATGGTAGCCACAATAACCTGAACATCTTCATTTAAAAACTGGTCCTGGCGATCCGCACGAACTTTACTGTCGAGCCCGGCATGATAAGCAACCGCCTTAATGTCGTTGGCCATCAGCATATCAGCAAGTTCTTCAGTTGTTTTTCTATTGAGCGTATAAATAATACCACTCTTGCCTTTGTTCTGACTAATAAAACGTACAATACTTGTTACAGTTTGTTCCTTTTTTATTTTTGGAAGAATCTCATAATACAGATTGGGACGGTTAAAAGAAGAGATAAAAACTTTGGCATCTCTTAACCCAAGGTTTTTCAAAATATCGCTTTGTACTTTGGGAGTGGCAGTGGCAGTTAGCGCAATCATGGGAGCATTTGGATTAATCATTTCCATCATTTCTCTCAATCTGCGGTATTCCGGTCTGAAATCGTGGCCCCATTCTGAAATACAATGCGCCTCATCTACAGCAAAAAATGAAACATTTAAATCTTTGAAAAATTCAATATTTTCTACTTTGGTAAGTGTTTCCGGTGCCACGTATAACATTTTTGTTTTACCCGTAGTAAGATCATCCTTTACTATTTTTTGCTGGCCCTTATTTAGTGTGCTGTTTAAGAAATGTGCTACATCATCTTTACTAGCGTAACTTCTAACCAGGTCAACCTGGTTTTTCATCAGCGCTATAAGTGGAGATACAATAATTGCACAGCCTTCGCTGATAATTGCGGGTAACTGGTAGCAAAGGCTTTTACCACCACCTGTAGGCATAATTACAAATGTATCCTTGCCTGCCAATAAATTTTTAATGATTGATTCCTGTGGTTCTTTAAAGCCGTTAAACCCAAAATAATCCTGTAGCTGGGCTGTAAGGTTCAGGTTTTTAATATCGCAAATTGCTTTAACTGCTCTTTTTTCACCCGACTTCGACCTGGATTCTTTTACTGCAGGGTTCTTTTTTGGTGCTTTTACGGTAGCCATAGTAGTCTTTTCCTCAATTGGTTTTAAATATTGATAGGATGAAAAATCCCGATGATTAAAAACAAACATTCATATTTTCTACGCCCCGGAATTTTTAAAGGACAGCGAAGTTACTTTAATGCTGTTGCAAATTCAAATCAAAAAGTAGCCACATAAACGGGCTATAAGTTAGTCTTTTTCTGTTAAAAAGTTATGCCTTTATTATACCTGTACCTTACTCTTTGCGTTATGATTGATTTAAAGTAGGTTTGCTGCTTTAAAAATGACGGGTCAAAATAATATACAAGTTGCCTTACGTACCATTCAGCTGGAAGCCGAAACTATCCACCAGTTGAAGAAGTATATTGATACAGATTTTGAAAAAGCGTTGACTGCAATTGCTATGTCGAAAGGCCGAATAGTTGTAAGCGGCATTGGCAAAAGTGCCATTATAGCTCAAAAGATCGTTGCAACGTTTAACAGCACTGGTACCCCTGCCGTTTTTATGCATGCTTCGGATGCCATACATGGAGACCTGGGTATGGTTCAACAGGACGATGTAATTATTATCGTCAGTAAAAGTGGAGACAGTCCGGAAATTAAAGTATTGGTTCCGCTCATAAAAAATTTCGGCAATACTTTAATAGGTATGGTAGGAAATACCCAATCATTTTTAGCCCGACAAAGTAATTTCATAATAAATACAACGGTTGAACAGGAGGCATGTCCCAATAACCTGGCGCCCACTTCCAGCACTACGGCACAAATGGTAATGGGAGATGTGCTGGCTATTTGCCTGATGGAAATGAATGCATTTGGTAAAACAGATTTTGCAAAGTTTCACCCTGGCGGAGCACTTGGCAAAAGACTATATCTAAAAACAGGGGATCTTGCTACACTCAATGAGCGCCCGGTAGTGTTTGCAAACACAGGTATCAGGGAGGTAATTGTTGAAATGACCCGGAAACGGTTGGGAGTTGCTGTGGTGGTTGGAAACAACGACGCTATAGAAGGCATAATTACTGATGGAGATTTACGCCGGATGTTAGAAAAGGGAAACAGTTTTGATACATTGGTGGCCAAAGATATCATGTCGGCCAATCCAATTACAGCAGGATCTGAAGTACTTGCAGTAGATGCTTTGGAAATAATGAAAATTAAAGACATCAGTCAATTAGTGATAGCTGACAATAGTATATACAAAGGCATCGTTCATATACACGACATCATTAAAGAAGGAATTATATAAATCTTAAAAGAGTATTACAAAATATATTAAAGAAAGGTATGAATAACAATTACGTAGCAATCATGGCAGGTGGAATAGGTAGTAGGTTTTGGCCAATGAGCAGAACAGATTTTCCCAAGCAGTTCCTGGATATTTTGAACATAGGCAGAACACTGATTCAATCTACCTACGACAGGTTTGCATTGTTTATTCCTAAAGAAAATATATATGTGGTAACTACAGAGCAATATAGAGATATTGTAGCTCAACAATTGCCGGAACTGCCTGCCGGTAACATTGTTTGTGAACCATCACGAAAAAATACTGCACCCTGTATCGCCTATATTTCTTATAAAGTTCAGCAATTAAATCCTGATGCTAATATGATTTGTGCTCCTGCAGATCATATAATACTGGAGCCTGAAAATTTTAAGATAAAGTGCATGGAGGCGCTCGATTTTACCCAAAATATTAAAGCACTTGTTACTTTAGGTATAAAGCCAACTCACCCCAATACCGGTTATGGTTATATTCAATATGAACCGCTTTCAGTTAGCGAAAACATTTATAAAGTAAAAACTTTTACAGAAAAGCCAGATAAGGAACTGGCTCAAACATTTATTTCCAGTGGCGATTTTTTATGGAATGCAGGCATTTTTGTTTGGCAGGTAAAAAATATAATTGCAGCTTTTGAAAAGTTTTTGCCCGAAATGCAAGAGGTGTTTGACGCAGAAAAAGGAAATTTCAATACCGATGGTGAAAAAGCTGCCATCGAAAGGGTTTACCCGCAATGCGTAAATATTTCTATTGATTATGGAGTGATGGAAAAAGCAGACAATGTTTACATTATCCCTTCATCATTTGGTTGGAGCGACCTTGGTACCTGGGCCAGTGCCTACGACAATCTTGAAAAAGATTATTTGGATAATGCAGTTGCAGGTGCAAACGTAATGATCATGGATGCCACCAAAAACATCATTCATGCGGATAATAAAAAATTGGTTTTGATACAAGGGTTGGATGATTTTATAGTAGTTGATACCAAAGATGTATTGCTGATTTGTAGAAAAGATAAGGAACAGACCATCAAAGAATATGTGGCTGAAGTAAAAAGAAATAAAGGCGACAAGTTTTTGTAAAACGGACTTATTGTGAAAATCAGGTATGTTTTATTGTAAACTTTTATAATTTATATAATATAATAACAGTACAAGCGTTGATAGTAAGTTATTTAAATAGCCTGTAGACTTTTTTAATTAGCTATTTATTATTTCTCAACTTTACAAGCCTGTTATGACCAGAACCTTACTGATCTTACTTGCAATATTGCTGTTTTTACCAAATCTTTTCAACACCAGTTTTTTTCACGAAGAAAAGTACAACAACAGGGAAGAGTTTAGCCCTTCACTTTCTTATATCAATTCACTGGACAAACTTGACCAGCACATAGACAGCATTACTACCTCACTTAAAATAAACAAAGATTCTGCCCGGTATAGATATGTGTACCAAATTTCAAAAATTATCAGAGAACGTTTTTATCATGGGTATTCTCACTTTACATTTACTGAAAACTGGATTGCCTCCCTGGCGGGAAAGTTTATTGAAGAAGGGTTGGGCACAAAAGTTCAACCTGATAAAATATTATCCCAGGATAATGCCGCTTGTTCGCAACAGGCAATTGTAATGATGGCTGCACTTAGAAACAAAGGTATTCCAAACCGCCATCTCGGCTTTGCGCACCATTATACACTGGAAGCGTTTATTGATAACAAGTGGTACTTTTTTGACCCCAATATGGAACCTACAATGAATCAGGCCCAACGATGTGAAGATTCATGGAAATATCATTCCGATAGTCTTAAAAAATACTACGATGCCAGCAAAACAAAAGCTATCAATTTTGATTTTGGCTATGGTTTATCTCCCGATAAAGGCACCATTAATGAAGAACCGGCATTGAATGCACGAATCTTTCAAACAAGCACTGCTATTCTTTCCAAAACATTGTGGTGCTTTCCACTACTCTTAATTTTCATGCGAAAAAAAGCATATTTCCCATTTAATAAAAAAGCGGTCTAAACAGGTGTATTTAAAATTGTCGCTGCCTAAAAATAGAGGTGTCATCTTTTTTAATTCACTTCAAACTTTAAAGTTTTGGCTAAAAGATGACACCTCTTGCGACAATTATAAATGCACCCATCTAAACTTTCACCTCGGGGTTATTGCTTATTTTTGTTTGCACATATAACAGGCTATTTTATGCCCGTTGTACATTTGTTATATGCGAAGCTTTTCCAAACACTCCTTCAAAACAATTTACTTTGAGCCCCAATTTTAAAAGCAAGTTGCCAGATGCAGGCACTACAATTTTTACAGAAATGAGTGTGATGGCAGCCAGGCACAATGCCATCAATCTTGGACAGGGATATCCCGACTTTATGATGAGTACCGAATTAATAGCATTGGTGAATAAGGCAATGAAGGATGGCCATAATCAATATGTACACATGAATGGCCTTGCTATTCTAAGGGAAAGGATAGCAGAAAAAATTCAAAAACTTTATTCAACTATTGTTGATCCGGAAAAAGCCATTACGGTAACACCGGGCGGTACCTACGCAATCTTTACTGCACTTACAACTGTATTACAACCAGCAGATGAAGTAATAGTTTTTGAGCCATTATATGATAGCTATATACCTAATATTATTGTAAACGGAGCCATACCGATTATTATTCCGCTGCGGTTTCCGGATTTTAGTATTGATTGGGAAATGGTGCGTCAGAAAATTACGCCCAAAACAAAAATGATTATGCTTAATTCGCCACACAATCCTACGGGTAGTGTATTAGGCAAAGATGATATTGAACAATTACGCAGCATAGTAAAGGATACCGGCATTTTTATTTTGAGCGATGAAGTGTATGAGCACATTGTATTTGATGGTAAAAAGCATGAAAGCATGTTGCGTTATCCTGATTTATTGGAAAGAAGTTTTGTATGTTTTTCGTTTGGCAAAACCTATCATTGCACTGGTTGGAAAATTGGCTATTGTGTAGCTGCACCAGCCCTTATGAAAGAGTTCAGAAAAATACACCAGTTTAATTGTTTCTCCTGTAATAGCCCGGTACAATTTGCCCTGGCAGAATTTTTACAACAGGAAGAACAGTATCTTCAACTCGGCGCACAAATACAACAGAAGAGAGATTTATTTCAGCAGTTGATGAAGCAGACTAAATTTAAGGCACTTCCGTCTTACGGTAGCTATTTTCAATTGTACAGTTATGAAGCCATCTCCGATAAAAAGGAAAAAGACTTCGCCATTTGGCTAACTCAAACGCACGGTGTTGCAACCATTCCGCTGGCGGCTTTTTATAATACAGTTAAGGAAAATAATGTAGTGCGTTTTTGTTTTGTAAAAAAAGATACTACACTGGAAGAAGCTGTTAACCGGTTGGTAAAGCTATAAGATACCGTGCAGCTTTCTCATCCATAAACATGATCGTAATCATACAACAGAAAAGGTTTTAAAAATATATTTGATTTGCAAAAAACATCAGTATGAAAACCATTATTGTTCCAGTCGATTTTTCAACTACTGCATCAAATGCTGCAGAGTTTGCGGGTAACCTTGCCGCATTTTACGGTGCCGAATTATGGCTTTATCACGCCTATGAAATTCCGGTAGCTTTGAGTGAATTTGCTTATCCAGTTTTGGATATTGCCGAAATGCAAAAAGCTGCGGAGCATGAAGTGGAACTGCTTAAAGAAGCAACCCAATCCAAATTAAGACGAACCATTCCCATTCACACAAAAGCTGAGATGAATGTATTACAACTGGGGCTCAATAATTTTTGCGAAGAAATGAAACCAGACCTGGTAGTGATGGGGCTTTCAGGTAAAAATAAAATTACCAGGATGGTGGTAGGCAGCAATACAATAAAGGCCATTCATGATCTGCAGTATCCATTACTAATAATACCGTTACAAGCCGAATTTATTCCGGTAAGAAAAATTGGTTTTGCATGCGATTATCATCAACTGGAAGCAAATACCCCGGTAGCATTGATCAAAAAAATAGTAGACGATTTTCATGCAGAACTACATGTTTTAAATATATCAAATCACCAAAAAAAAGATGAAAAAGATATACTGGATGATGGCTTTCCTATGAATGAGTTGTTAAATGGAACAAAGGCAGAATACCATACTGTAGAGGCTTCTGAAGTTACAGAAGGAATTAATTGGTTTATCAACAGGGCCAAGCTGGACTGGATAGTGATGATACCCAAAAAGCACCGGCTACTTGAAAAAATCTTTAAACGCAGCCATACAACAGAATTTATATTTCATACTCATACGCCTGTTTTATGCATTCATGAATAAGGTTAAGCACCAAACTGGTTGAAGTGATGGTCTAAATGTTTGTACATACTTTGCCCCCATTGTTCCGGTGTAAAACTTCCGAAAAAGGGATGAGGATATTTGGAAATGCCATCAGGCCCTGCTTTATAAAATTGATCAATAAGTTCTTTTAAGCGATCTTTTTCCATCCCAAAATCTTTTGGAGCTTTCATTACAAATTCAGGCGAGGTAGGCAGGTTTTGTTTCCATGGTTCATCATTATACATTTTTGATTTAATCATCCAGCTTATCAATCTTCCTATAAACATGCGAGGCATTTTTTTTTCAGTTAAAGGAACCCGAAAGGCCGCACAGCAATGTGCCATCATTTGACCAACATCCATTTTACCCCATTGTCTGGTTGAGTCAACACCCAGTCTATTTAGCCGGTCCACCACCTCGTTATACGTTTCAGCGTCAAACAAATTTTTCATAAAATATTTTTGTGGATGATGTTTTTTTTGAATAAAAATGTTGCGGATAAATAAAAATACATAAAAAAAACCGGGATAATTTACTCCCGGTTTTTAACTTAAAATATTTAAGTGTTTTTAAAATTCAGCACTCTTAGGATACCTCGGAAAAGGAATAACGTCCCTGATATTTCCCATACCTGTAACAAATTGTACCAGGCGCTCAAAACCAAGCCCAAAGCCTGCATGAGGGCAAGATCCAAATCTTCTGGTATCGAGATACCAGTTTAGTTCATCTGCAGGAATATGCATTTCTTTCATGCGATCCAATAATTTATCCAGTCGCTCTTCTCTTTGTGAACCACCTACAATTTCACCAATACCCGGAGCAAGAATGTCCATTGCCGCAACTGTTTTTCCATCATCATTCATCCGCATATAAAACGATTTAATATCCTTTGGATAATCAGTAAGAATAACCGGTTTTTTAAAATGTTTTTCAACCAGGTAGCGCTCATGTTCGCTTTGTAAATCTGCACCCCAACCTTCAATCAGGTATTGAAATTTTTTCTTTTTATTATGATTGCTTTCCTTTAATATTTCAATGGCTTCTGTATAGGTTAAGCGTTCAAAATCGTTGTTTAAAACAAAGTCCAGTTTTTCCATTAAACCCATTTCACTTCTTTCTGCCTGAGGCTTTTGCTTATCTTCATCTTCAAGCCGCTGCGCTAAAAATTCAAGATCTTCTTTGTTATTATCAATGGCATATTTTATAACAAATTTGATAAAGGCTTCCGCCAGGTTCATATTATCTTCCAGGTCATTAAAAGCTACTTCTGGTTCTATCATCCAAAACTCGGCAAGATGCCTGGTTGTATTGCTGTTTTCAGCCCGAAAAGTGGGCCCAAATGTATAAATATCACTGAAAGCCATTGCAGCCAGCTCTCCTTCTAATTGTCCGCTTACAGTAAGGTTAGTACTACGGCCAAAAAAATCTTCTTTATAATTGATAGATGCATCTTCATTTTTTGGCGCAGTGCCATCCAAAGGCAGGGTGGTTACCCTAAACATTTCGCCTGCTCCTTCTGCATCACTGGCAGTAATGATAGGCGTATGCAGATAAACAAAACCCTTATCGTTAAAAAATTTATGTACTGCAAATGCCAATGAATGACGTACCCTGAATACAGAACCAAAAGTGTTTGTCTTAAAACGCAGGTGAGCAATTTCCCTCAAAAATTCGAGGCTGTGTTTTTTAGGTTGTAGTGGAAATTTTTCAGCATCGCTATCACCCAGAATTTCGATACTTGTAGCTTTTAATTCAACCTTTTGCCCCTTGCCTAAAGATGGTATTACTTCACCGGTTGCCTTTATACAAGCGCCTGTTGTAAGGCGTTTTAAAATGGCATCATCCAGGGTTCCTAAAGTGGCAACAACCTGTAAATTATTATTAGTGCTTCCATCATTCAACGCAATAAACTGGTTGTTGCGGAATGTGCGTACCCATCCCATTACCGTTGCTTCATAGTTGGCACTATCGTTGGCCAACAGTTCTTTAATCTTCACTCTTTTATTGAACATACAAGTATTTATTAAGGCTGCAAATATAATACATTGTAGCAACGGCTATTAGCGTGATGGCAATTGATTTTATAATGCTGCTTAAACCATGAAGGATAGGTTGTTCCATACATCACCACCCTAAAGTGCAGAGTTATTTAGTGAAGTATTTTAGCCACATAGTGGCTACCTGTTTGTAAAAAATAATAATAAAATGCGATAGACTCCATAGGAGTCCCCTATTTCCAAAGTTGGCTTATATTGAGCCGGTCGTTTTATTTATTTTTATTATAAACAGGATGCTCCTGCCGGAGCTTAACTAAACCACATTGCCCTAAATAGAAGTGCAATTAAGGGGTCGGGGCTTACAATTTCTATTGGTCATGAATAGTATTGATTATTACACAATCCCATACCGTGTGAAGTATAACAATATGAATGAACCTATATTCACAAAATGAAAATTGCATTCTTTTCCACTAAGTCGTACGATCGGGAGTTTTTTAACGGGTACGTAACTACCCACGAAATAATTTATTTTGAAGCACCCTTAAATGGGTTGACAGTAAACCTGGCCAAGGGTTGTGATGCAGTTTGCGTTTTTGTAAATGATAAACTGGATGCTGCCGTAGTTGCTGAATTAAAAAAGACAGGCATTCAAATAATTGCATTACGCTGTGCCGGATTCAATAATGTTGATCTGAATGCATGCAAGGAAAATAATATTAGGGTAGTGCGTGTTCCATCCTATTCGCCACATGCCGTGGCTGAACATGCCCTGGCTTTAATTATGACGCTCAATCGTAAAACACATAAAGCTTACAACCGGGTACGGGAAGGTAATTTTTCTCTGGAAAGACTAACTGGTTTTGACGTTAATGGAAAAACTGTGGGAGTGATAGGTACCGGAAAAATAGGCCAGGTTTTCTGCGATATTATGCTGGGTTTTGGGTGCAAAGTATTGGCATTTGACCTGGTGGCACATCAGCCAACAATGGCTAAAGGAGTGGAATATTTACCTCTGATAGATATTTTTAACCAGGCAGATATTATTTCGCTGCATTGCCCTTTGAACGAACAAACAAAGCATATCATCAATGATCAAACCATCGGGTATATGAAGGATGGTGTAATGTTAATAAATACCAGCCGTGGCGGTTTGATAGATACAAAGGCGGCGACTAAAGCGCTTAAAACCGGCCGTATCGGTTATCTTGGCCTGGATGTTTATGAGCAGGAAGAAAAACTTTTCTTTAATGATTTGTCCGAAAATATTATCCAGGATGACGTAATAATGCGCCTGCTAAGTTTTCCAAATGTATTGATAACAGCCCACCAGGGGTTTTTTACACAAGAAGCATTGACGGAAATTGCTAAAGTAACCCTGCAGAATATTGATGATTTTGAAGCGGGCGTACAATTAAAAAATGCGATTGTTTAGTTAAATTAAAACCCCGTAACTTAAAGGTGACACAATTAACTTTTACAAGGCAAATTCTTGACAAACTTCACTGATAACAGTAAACTACCCACACAAACTGTTGCGTAAAATTACTATTTAGAAAGCTTGAATTGCCGCCACAGCAAGGCATAGCTGACATGACTTACTTCAAAAAAATTATTTTGTTAACAAAAAACAATGTAATATTGCTCTGGAATATTGCTGATAAAGTCTTTCCAATTGTTCGCTGCATCAGACAGTCCCATTCCATCAACAATCATTCTCAATTGCTTTTTCAGACTTTAAGACGAGATTTTTTGAAGAAATTCATTTTCACTTTTTTATGTACGACATTTCACAACTGAACGATATGCTCGTTCCTGAGTTGCAGGATATTGCAGAGCACTTATCTATTCCCAATTTTAAAAAAATAGACAAACAGGATTTAATAGACAAAATTCTGAATAACCAATCCAATATGAATACAGAAGGAAAAAGCGGTGACGAAGAGAAACCAAAACGCAAAAGAACCATAAAGCCAGCTGCTACTGCCGCACCAGTTACTAATCAACAAGAGGTAACAGATCAGGATAAAACTGAATCTAAATCAGAGGCTAAACCTGCAAAAAAGCAGGAACATATGGCCGAAAGAAAGAAGGTTGTCAGGAAGCCAGAGCCTGAAGAAGACGATGATGACGACGAAGATTTGCAGCCAATTACCAGTGAACAAAGTACCATTCCTGCGGCAATTGCATCTTTATTACAGGAAGAAGATATACAGCAACAGCAGCCTGAACTAACCATGAATGAAGGTACACAGCAAGCTAATTATCCTAGTAAACAATACCAGCAACGTAGAGATCAACAAGTCTTTAACATTGAATTTGATGGTATCATATTAGGTGAAGGCGTGCTGGAAATGATGCCCGATGGTTATGGCTTTTTAAGAAGCAGCGATTATAATTATCTTTCATCTCCCGATGATATTTATGTATCTCCATCCCAGATAAAATTATTTGGTTTAAAAACAGGTGACACTGTTTACGGATCTGTAAGGCCACCAAAAGAAGGTGAAAAGTATTTCGCTTTACTAAAAGTTGAAACAATCAATGGCAAAAGCCCGGATGAAGTAAGAGACAGGGTGCCTTTTGATTATTTAACTCCCTTGTTTCCGTTCGAAAAATTGAACCTTACAACACAGTCCAATAATTACAGTACAAGGATAATGGATTTGTTTACCCCAATAGGTAAAGGTCAGCGTGGATTGATTGTGGCGCAGCCTAAAACGGGTAAAACAATGTTGTTGAAAGAATTGGCCAATGCAATAGCAACCAATCACCCGGAATGTTACCTGATGATTGTGTTGGTTGATGAAAGACCGGAAGAGGTGACAGATATGGAGCGTAGTGTAAAAGCAGAAGTAATTGCTTCTACTTTTGATGAACCAGCAGAAAAACATGTAAAAGTTTCTACCATTGCCTTGCAAAAAGCAAAACGACTGGTTGAGTGCGGACATGATGTGGTTATTCTTTTAGATAGTATTACGCGTTTGGCAAGGGCTCACAATACCGTAGCACCTTCAAGTGGTAAAGTGTTGAGCGGTGGAGTGGAAGCAAATGCGATGCAAAAACCAAAACAGTTTTTTGGTGCGGCTCGTAAAATTGAATTCGGTGGATCATTAACCATTATTGCCACAGCATTGGTAGATACCGGCAGTAAAATGGATGAGGTAATTTTCGAGGAATTTAAAGGAACCGGTAATATGGAACTGCAGCTCGACAGAAGATTATCAAATCGCCGTATTTATCCTGCTATTGATATTGTTGCATCTTCGACCCGGAGAGATGATTTATTACTGGATAAAGAAACCTTCCAACGTATGTGGGTGTTGCGTAAGCATATGGCAGATATGAATCCGGAAGAAGCATTGAATACTTTATTGAAGAATATGAAGGGTACAAAAGATAACATTGAGTTTCTTACTTCTATGAATGGATAGAAGCAGTTATTGATTTAACACTTTGCTGATTCTTTTGAGAAAATATGAAGGCCGCTGATTTTAAAATTAGCGGCCTTCATATTTTATTAACTTCGTAGAACAAGCCTTGAGGGTTATATGGCAGTACAAAAAATAACAATACAACAGTTTTTAGAACTGGCAGAAATACATCCTGTACTGGATGTTAGAAGCCCGGGAGAATACATGCATGCACATATTCCTGGCGCCTATAGTTTACCATTGTTTACAGATGAAGAAAGAAAAGTAGTAGGCACCGCTTACAAACAGCAAAACCGGCAAATTGCTATTAAAATTGGCCTGGATTACTTTGGTGTAAAAATGAAGGCGATGGTGGAAAAGGTAGAAGATCTTTTCAAAAATCGGATCGTTGAAAACGCCAGTTTTAAAGACGCAGAAGCATCACCGAATTGTGTATTGGTTCACTGCTGGCGGGGCGGAATGAGGAGTGCAGGGGTTGCATGGCTGCTGGATCTTTATGGTTTTAAGGTGTATTCACTGGCGGGCGGTTATAAAAAATACCGGGAATTGGCCAGGGAACAATTTGAAAAAAAACTTTCTCTAAATATCATAGGTGGTTACACCGGTTCCGGAAAAACACTGGTTTTACAGGAATTAAAACAAGCGGGTAAACACATTCTGGATCTGGAAGGGTTGGCCAATCATAAAGGTTCCACTTTTGGAGCATTGGGAGAAAAGGCCCAACCTTCGCAGGAAATGTTTGAAAATTTATTGGCAAAAGAATTGCGTTCAATACAAAAACAACAATCAGTTGATACTGATGTTAATTCAACCCAAAATGAAAGCCATGTAAATGCTGACTTACCTGAAAATGTGATTTATGTTGAAGATGAAAGCCAGCGAATTGGTTTAATAAATATTCCTGGTGCCTTTTGGCAACAAATGCGAAATGCCCGGATTAGCTTTTTTAATATCCCATTTGAAGAAAGACTAAATTACTTAACTGAAGCTTACGGAAAATTTGAAACAGAAAAATTAGTGAACGCAGTAATTCGGATACAAAAGAGATTGGGTGGCCTGGAAACGAAAAATGCCGTAAACTTTTTACTGGAAAATAACCAAAAGGAATGTTTTCGTATTTTGTTAAAGTACTACGATAAATGGTATAGCAAGGGTTTACTTAACCGCGGCGACCTTCCATCGTTATTACATAAAATTGAATGCGCTACCGTTAACACTAAATCTATGATTCATGCGCTCAACAGGGAAAACCTTACAGCTTAGACATACACTGACTCTTTTATTTTTATTACCCTTGTTTGTGTTTGCACAATCAAACTCATCCGGGGAAGAAGATGTTACGGGATTATGGAAAGGCCAACTATACAACGATTCCTCAAAAACCTTTTTGCCATTCGAATTAGCCATCAGCGAAGAAAATGGCAAACTGGGGGGTTATTCCTATGTCTTATTTGTAATTGATGGTAAAGAAGAGCTTGGTGTAAAAAAAATAAAAATTAAAAGAAAAAAAGATAGGATAACAGTAGAGGATGTGGAGTTGATTTCAAATACATACAGCGAGCCTCCGCCAAAAGGCGTACGGATGATAAGTGAAATAGATATTTCGTATAACGATACGGCCATGTTTATGAAAGGTAAATGGAGCACTACACCAACCCGTGCGTACAGTATCGTTACAGGCACCATGCAGTTGAAAAGAGTAAGGGATTTTAGAACTCTTGTGTTATATAAAAAGCTGGAAGAATTAAAACTTAATCAATCACTTTCATTTGTAATCAATGAAAAAAAGCGCAACGATGAATATGAATTAGCAGAGCAGAAGCGAAAGGCAGATATTGCTGCAGAGGAAAAACGTAAAGCGGACATTGCTGCGGAGGAAAAACGCAAGGCTGATGTTGCCGTGGAAGAAAAACGTAAGGCAGACATCGCCGCAGCAGAGAAACGTAAAGCAGATATTGACGCTGAAGAAAAACGTAAGGCAGACTTTGCAGCAGCAGAGAAACACAAGGCAGATATTGCTGTCGAGGAAAAACGTAAAGCAGATATTGCCGCTGAAGAAAAACGTAAGGCAGACTTTGCAGCAGAAGAGAAACGCAAGGCAGATATTGCTGTAGAGGAAAAACGTAAAGCAGACATTGCAGCTGAGGAAAAACGTAAAGCGGATATTGCTTCAGAGGAGAAACGCAAGGCTGATATTGCAGCAGCAGAAAAACGTAAAGCAGACATTGCAGCAGAAGAAAAACGCAAGGCAGATATCGCAGCGGAAGAAAAACGTAAAGCAGATATTGCAGTTGAGGAGAAACGTAAAGCAGACATTGCAGCAGAAGAAAAACGCAAGGCAGATATCGCAGCTGAGGAAAAACGTAAAGCAGACATTGCAGTAGAAGAGAAACGTAAGGCAGATATCGCAGCGGAAGAGAAACACAAGGCAGACATTGCAGCTGAGGAAAAACGTAAAGCAGACATCGTTGCCGAGGAGAAACGTAAAGCAGATATTGCAGCAGAGCAAAAGCGCAAGGCAGATATTGCAGCTGAGGAAAAACGTAAAGCAGACATCGCTGCCGAGGAGAAACGTAAAGCAGATATTGCAGCAGAGCAAAAACGCAAGGCAGATATTGCCGCCGAGGAGAAACGTAAAGCTGATATTGCAGCAGAGCAAAAGCGCAAGGTAGATATTGCAGCGGAAGAAAAACGTAAAGCAGATATTGCCAGGGTTGATCAACTAAAGAAAGAACAAATTGCTAAATCCACTCCGGTTATCAAAGCGCCTAATGAACCTGCAAAACCAGTTGTACTAAAACCAGAAGAAAGAACTTCTTTACCGGTAGTTTCAAAAGCTGAAGCCCTGGGAGCAGCCGAAGATGTAAACGAACGAAAATTGGGTAGCTCCAAAGAAGTTTATTTTGAATCAGATAGTCTTGTGTTAACCCTGTACGATAATGGAGAGGTAGATGGCGATACCGTGAGTGTATTAATGAATGGCCAGATAATTTTCGCCAAAACCTTACTCACAGAAAAGCCTAATACCAAAACAATTTATATAAACCCTTCCATGCCCGACACCTTAATGATGGTGATGTATGCAGAGAGCCTGGGAAGTATTCCACCCAATACAGGTTTATTGATTATTATGGATGGAGAAAAAAGGTATGAAGTAAGATTTAGTGCCGATTTAAAAACAAATGCCGGTATATTATTACGCCGAAGAAAAAAAGTGAATTAGTGCTTAGTTAGATATGTTTTAACCTAAACCTTATTACACGAATTATTACGAATTACACTAACTCATCAATAAAGTAAAGTAATCCGTGTAATAAAAACAAGTCATTCTATTCTTAACTTATCACTATCAACATGGAAACAACTGAAAGCGAAATCATCAAACTTACACAATACTCTCATGGCGCCGGATGTGGCTGTAAAATTTCTCCAAAAGTATTGGACGAAATTTTAGCCAGTAACATCACCATGCCCGATAACGATAAACTGATTGTTGGCAATAACAGTAAAGATGATGCTGCAGTGTACGACCTGGGCAATGGTACCGCATTGATTTCGACCACCGATTTTTTTATGCCCATTGTTGATGATCCATATCAATTTGGCAGAATAGCATCAGCCAACGCAATCAGCGATGTATATGCAATGGGCGGTAAGCCAATTTTAGCGATTGCTATACTCGGTTGGCCCATCAATATATTACCGCCTGCCGTTGCGCAAAAAGTGATTGAAGGTAGTCGCAGCATTTGCAGGGAGGCTGGTATTTCGTTGGCTGGTGGCCACAGCATCGATTCGCCTGAACCAATATTTGGCCTGGCGGTAAATGGCCTTGTACCCATCGAAAATATTAAGCAAAATAATTTAGCCAAAGAAGGCGACTTGCTTTTTTTGACGAAGGCACTTGGTGTTGGCATACTAACTACCGCCGAAAAAAAGGGAATATTGCAAGTGGCTCATTTGGGCCTGGCAGCTAATCAAATGATGCAGTTAAATAAAGTTGGCGAAGCCTTGGGTAAAGTAAAGGGTGTGCATGCTATGACAGATGTAACCGGTTTTGGTTTGCTGGGACACCTGGTAGAAATGGCAGAAGGCAGCGCACTCACAGCAATTGTTGATTTTGAAAGCGTACCATTGATTATTCCCGAAATAAAAGATTATGTTGAATTAAAATCTGTACCTGGCGGAACCCATCGAAACTGGGATAGTTATGGAAATAAAATAGCCAACCTGTCTGATTATCAAAAATCAATACTGGCCGATCCTCAAACAAGCGGAGGTTTATTAATTGCAGTAGCAGCGACGGAAGCTGCAACAGTGAAAGATATTTTAAAAGCGCATGGATTGGAAAACTTCATAAAACCAATTGGATACCTGGTAAAACAACAGGAGATCACTGTTATAATTAATTAAAATTCATGCATCTTTCAATTAGCGACCTTGTGGGCTCAGTAGGCGTTGCCATTTTATTGCTGGCATTTTTAATGAACCTGCTCAACAAAATTTCGAAAGACAGCCTGTTGTATATTTTACTGAACATCTTGGGCGCAGGGCTGGCATGCATAGCCTCATTGCTCATACATTATATTCCTTTTGTAATACTGGAAGCTTGTTGGATGTTGGTTTCTATTTTTGCATTGCTAAATTACTTTCGCAAGCATTAAGCCAGGGCATCTATTTTGGCAGAAAGCCTTCTGTCTTTTTCGGTAATAATATCACCGGCATCGTGGGTGTTTAGCCAAATCTCCACCTTATTATAAACGTTGGTCCACAAAGGATGATGGTCCATTTTTTCTGCAGCCATTGCTACTCTTGTCATAAAACCAAAAGCTTCGGAAAAGTTTTTGAATTCAAATTTCTTATAGAGTTTGTTATTTTTTTCTTCCCACATAATAGTAATTTTTAGTGTTGGTATTCACCCAATTTATCTGCAGGCAGATCAAAAAATAAGGTGCTGTTTATGTTTTATTTTCTCGTTGGTCATTTCATTTACTAACTGTACGCCCGGTAACGATTTGATGGAATGCATCAAAGCTTTTAATTCATCTGCCGATACACATTCGCCTTTTATGAGCCATACAAAGTCGAGGTGTTTGAATTCGGGTAATAGATATTCGCCGTCAAATTGATTGTTGTACAAGTAATGAACTACTGAAGTAGAAGGTACCGCAAATTCGTAAATCGAAAAAAAATATTTCCTTTCTTTTTTTGTCATCTGAATTTCAAAATCATTGTTAATACGAAAATCAAATCCAAGTACCTGGTTTAAATACCAGCTAAACTGGTAGTCTTTAATGGGTGCAACAATGCCTAACAAAATTGCATCCTCAAAAAACTCCTGGGCAATAGATTCGTTATCGATCTTAAGTTTCATAACTTATACTTAGTAGAATTTTCTTTTTAAATATTAGAGATTGGCATCATAAATAAACCATCCGATTACATCATAGCAGGGTTAAAAAATAATATTAAATACCATTTCATTAGCACCTCTTTTCACGGTTACTTTTGCCGCATCTCCTTTATTATATTGATTGAGTGCTTCCATATATCCTTGTACATCAGAAAAATTATGATTATCTAAACTGGTAATAATATCACCTTCTTTAATGCCGGCTTTTTGTGCAGTTCTTCCATCACTCAAGCCGTCTACTCTTACACCGGCGCCATTATAAGTATAGTCGGGCATAAAACCAAGGGTTACTTTAAAACTACTTTTAGAATTCATCTGTGGATCCCTTGTTTTATTAAATGCCAGCTTTCCTTTTTTATCTGTTTTTTCAATTACTTTATAGATGTATTTCAACACCTGCAACTCTCCTTCAAAATTAATTTTTGCTGCATCATCCGTTGGTTTATGATAATCGCTATGGCTACCTGTAAAGAAAAATAATACCGGTATATCTTTACGATAAAAAGAAGTGTGGTCACTTGGACCAGTACCACTGCTATCTAAATTAATATTGAAATATTTATCATTTTTGGAAATGATTTCGCCCCATACAGGCGAAGTGCCATACCCACCAATGCTCAAACCATGCGTACTGTCTTTCATTCTTCCAACCATATCCATGTTAACCATGTAATTGGTATTTGACAGGTTGGTAGTAGGATGGTCTAAAAAATATTTTGATCCAAATAAACCAAGCTCTTCGCCTGAAAAAGCGATCAGCAGGTAATTGTTATTTTTATATTTTGAAGCCTTCAACATTTTACCTAGTTCAATAATAGCTGCAGTTCCACTTGCATTGTCATCGGCGCCATTGTGAATGGCAGGCACTTTACCGGTGTACAATGAATTGTGATCTTCGCCATAGCCAAGGTGATCGTAGTGGGCGCCTAATATAATGGTTTGCCCGGCATTGTTATCGATGTAACCAATCACATTATGGCCTGTACGTTTTTTTTCCAGGATGTTAATCTTCAATTTTATATCCAGTGTAGCTGTTTCATCATTTAGGTATTTGTCTTTTGCAGCTTGCCTAACATAAATAACCGGTATTTTAATAGGATCGTTTTTATAGTTTGCTTCAAATTTTAAATCATCTTCAATGGAGGAAGTATTATAAATGATTAAAGAATTGGCACCTTTTTTTGCAACCGTTTCAGCATGGGTTTTAATGGCGTTTTCTAAATCGAAGTGAGGATTATTTTTGTTTGTTTCCAGCATGTCTTTGATATCAAAAAACCAGGGATTATCATTTTCACGTAAAGCGATAGACGCAATTGCTGTAAGAGTTGTGTTGGGTGAAAAAGCCAGCGGAAAATATTCCTCCGTCAATTTAAGATCATGATCATTAATAATCAGGTGAGAGTTAATATTTATGAATTTTCCATCATTAATTTCAAACGATTGCAAGTATCCATCATTTTCGCCCTTGGGTAAAAAGCCATCTTTTTCAAATTCGCCTACTATATATTCATAGGCGAGTTTTTCGCCGGTTGTACCAGTTCTTCTTCCTTCCAGTTTATCGTCTGATAAATAATTAACATGTTGTTTGAGACTTTCTAAAATAGCCTTATCAGCTTTTTTTAATTTTTGTGCAGCAGCTACTTGCATGAAAAGCAGAAAGAACCAAAAAATATGTTTCATATATTTATTTTCGTAAATAGCAAAGGTAACCAAGGCTGTACCTAAACTTGTAAAGTAAATGTAAAATTTACGATCCCTGTTTATAGCAATTAAGCCGATCCCTAAGTTTAAATTTATTATAAAAGTTTTTTCAAACTAATTGTTAATGCATGTTTCTGATTTCGTAAGGATAAACAATATATACAGGTTATTTTTGCAATCCTGCTTCTATCAGCATTGAGGCGCACTCTATCCATTTTGACAAAAAACATAAATATAGCTTTAGTAGGGAATCCCAACAGCGGAAAAAGTTCACTATTCAATGCACTGACCGGCCTTAACCAAAAAGTAGGCAATTTCCCCGGTGTAACTGTAGATAAAAAAACGGGCCAATGTAACATTGGTGAAAAACTTTCTGCAACAATTATTGATTTACCGGGAACATATAGCTTGTATCCTAAGCGTGCCGATGAATGGGTAGCCTATAAAGTTTTATTAAAACAAGATCCGGATATTAAACCAGACATGGTTTTGCTTGTAGCCGATGCAAGTAGCCTTAAAAGGAATTTGTTGTTCTGCTCCCAGATAATTGACCTGCAGATACCTGTTGTTGTGGCGCTTTCAATGATTGATTTAGCCAAACAAAAGGGAACTGAAATTGATATCAACGGACTGGAAAGAGAATTGGGTGTACAGATAGTAACCATCAACCCAAGAAAAAATAAAGGTATACCTCAATTAAAAAAGGTAATAGAACAAACATTCACCAACAATTTTGTTGCTCCCCGTGAATTTATAGATAGCAATGCGTTGGCTGCTGGACCAATTGATGATCTAAAAGAATTGTTTCCGGAAGTAAGTAATTACACGGCACTGCATTACCTGATAAATCACGAACACTTTAAATTATCTGGCACACTACAGGATGATATCGAAAATATAGAAATTGCCAATAAGTTTAATCCTACCAAAACACAGGCAGAAGAAATTATGCAACGGTATGCAAGGATTAAGCAGGTAATGCATCATACAGTTGTAGAAGCCGATCCGTTGCAAAAAACACTGTTTACAGAAAAGCTTGATAAGATTTTACTGGATAGAAAATGGGGCTACCTGATTTTATTAGCTGTATTGTTTTTACTATTTCAAAGTGTATTCTGGATAGCGCAGTACCCCATGGATGCCATAGAATGGAGCTTTGGAAAATTGAGCGGAATGTTGGGAGCAACACTACCGGATGCCTGGTGGTCCGACCTGCTTATTAATGGGGTAGTAGCTGGTTTAAGTGGCATATTAATATTTGTTCCGCAGATCATGATTTTGTTTGGGTTAATAACCTTGCTGGAAGACACCGGCTACATGGCAAGAATTAGTTTTTTAACGGACAAGCTTATGCGTAAAGTTGGGCTAAATGGAAAAAGTGTAATGCCCATGATAAGTGGACTTGCTTGTGCCGTACCCGCTATTATGAGTGCCCGCAATATTGAGAATAGAAAAGAGCGTTTACTGACGATTATGGTTACGCCATTAATGAGTTGCAGCGCCCGGCTGCCGGTGTATACTATTTTAATTGCATTAATTATTCCATCGAAACTTTACTTTGGTTTTTTAAGCATACAGGGATTGGTGATGATGGGATTGTATTTATTGGGCACAGTGATGGCCCTGGTAGTTTCGTTTGTAATGAAGTGGTTTATCAATATAACTGAGAAAAGTTTTTTTATATTAGAGCTACCTGTTTACAGAAGTCCGCGTTGGAAAAATGCTTTGACCACCATGGTAGAGAAGGCAAAAATATTTGTGTTTGATGCCGGTAAAGTTATTATGGTCATCAGCTTGCTGTTGTGGGTATTGAGTACCTATGGCCCCAGAGAAAAAATGCATGCAGTAACTGTAAAGTATGAACAACTACAACAACAAAGTAATGCAGATAAAGATGAGTTGGCCAGGCAATATAAAACAGAATTATTGCAAAACTCTTTTGCAGGTACTTTAGGTAAAGCAATAGAACCTGTTATACGGCCGCTGGGTTATGACTGGAAAATAGGCATTGCTCTTATTACTTCACTTGCTGCCAGGGAAGTATTTGTTGGTACAATGGCTACCCTTTATAGTGTGGGTGATGATGCAGATGAAAATAGTAATACCCTTCGTCAAAAAATGGCAGCAGCGGTAAATCCCGATGGCTCTAAAGTATATGACCTTGCAACCGGAATGTCGTTGTTGGTTTTTTATGTACTTGCCATGCAATGTATGAGCACGCTTGCTGTTGTAAAAAGAGAAACAAGAAGTTGGAAATGGCCAACTATACAGTTGGTATATATGACGGGACTTGCTTACGTAATGAGTTGGTTTGCCTACCACATTTTTATTTAAACAACCAGGAAGTACATACCTCCAACTTACTACGGCTTCTTAGGTAACTGCGCTACTGTTATCCAAAAATTCTCAATTGCCCGAACTACTCTTTCAAAATCATTAACATTGCCGGGTTTAACAATATAGCTGTTGGTATATTTTTGATATGCTTTAAAAATATCATCCTGGGAGCCGGATGTAGTTAGCATAATAACGGGGAGATGTTTGAAACGCTCATCTGTTTTAATGAAATCAAGAAGTTCGTGTCCATTCATAACCGGCATATTAATATCCAGTAGTATTAAATTGGGTGTTTGTTTATCAGTAAAATTTCCGGTTTTGTTTAAAAACTCCATTGCTTCCTGGCCGTTGCGCACAACGTCCAATGTGTGTGCTATACCACCTTCTTCTATAGCATCCCTTATTAACAGAATGTCTCCTTCACTATCTTCTACATGTAATATATGAATGGGTTCCATATATAAAATTATTCATTATAAATTTAGTCAATTATTTTAAAATAGTGAAATAGAATGTAGCACCATTTCCGGGTGTAGATTCGATCCATATTTCACCCTTTAAATTATTAATTATTTTTTTACAAATTGCCAATCCAATGCCTGTACCCGAATATTGTTCTTTGCTATGTAAGCGTTGAAAAACAGTAAATACCTTACCAAAATATTTTTGATCAATTCCAATTCCGTTGTCGCTTACGGAAAATTTCCAGTAGTCTTTTAATTCTTCAGCAGCAATATTTATAACTGGTTTATTACCGGCTTTTTGATATTTAATTCCATTGGTAATTAGATTTGAAAAAAGTTGCTCCATAAAGGTTTTATCCGCAATAATAACAGGTAGTTGCTCACAGTTTATAATTGGTAATAAGCCTTCCCGGTTTGCCAAAATTGAGTTGGAAATTTTATTAACCACTGCGTTTAAATCAAGCGGCACCGTAACCAGTTCCTGTGTGCTTCCAAGTCGTGAATATTCTAAAATATCTAATATTATCTGCCGCATCCTGGTTGCGCCATCAACGGTAAATTGTATATATTTTTTACCATCATCATCCAATAGATGTGCATATTTTCTTTCAATTTTGCTGATAAATCCTGTGATCATTCTCAACGGCTCCTGAAGGTCGTGCGAAGCAACATAGGCATATTGTTCCAGCTCATCATTTTTCAAAGCAAGTAGCCTGTTATTTTCTTTAATGGACACATTTAAACTCATCAACTCGCTTTCATTTTCTTTTAATTGAGTGATATCCTGCACAACTGTCCATAGCAATTCCCGATTGTCGGCATCTAATAATTTAAGGCCACTTATTAGCATAGGATAAATACTTCCATCTTTTCGGATATGTTCCATTTCTACCGGGCCAAAGTAGCCACCGTTTTGAATAGATTGTAGCAACATTTTTTCCTGTTCCCAATATTTTTCGGGCTTAACCTGCAACCGGGTAATTCCAAGTAATTCTTCTTTATTATAGCCAAGCCTGGCAAGAAATGAACTATTACAATCTAAAAACTCACCAGTTTTATAATCGCTTAAAGCAAAACCTACAGGCGACAATCCAAATAATGAACTCAACTTCAGTTCACTTGCCACCAATGCTTTTTTTATCTTAATACTATCCGTTATATCATAGCTGATTCCCAGTATTCCTGTAATATCATTTTGCTCATTATAAAAAGGAATTTTTGAAGACAGAAAGTGCGTTTCGCTACCATCATTTTTAATATTGATGGTTTCTTTACTAATAATTGGAATGCCACTGTTTATTACCAGTTGATCTTCCTCTAAAGAAGCCAATGCAGTGTCTTCCGGGTAAAGATCAAAATCTGTTTTGCCTAAAACGGCTGATTCGTTTTGGTGACCGATATACTCCAGTTCTTTTTTATTTACCAAAGTTTTTCGGGACTGAAGATCTTTTATATAAATGTTTAGTGGGATATTATCAATCAACGTTCTCAATAATTTTCGTTCGCTTTTTAAAAGAGTTTCTGCATTTCTTTTTTCCGTAATATCCTGTATCTGTGAAATGAAATGAACTATTTTGCCATTTTGATCCTTTACCATTGAAACTGCAAGTGAAATCCATACAATATGTCCGTCCTTATGGAGGTATCTTTTTTCCAGCGTATATCGCTGCCTTTTTTCTTCAATTAATTCCTGTAATAATTTCAAATCTGTTTCCAGGTCATCAGGGTGTGTAATATCCCGGAAAGTGCGTTCAAAAAGTTCCTGTTGATTGTAACCAACTATATTGCACAGGCTTTCATTTACTTCATTCCATTTTCCTTCCGGAGATATAAGAGCCATCCCGATAGATGAGTTTTCAAAAGCAGAACGAAATTGTTTTTCGCTTTGTTTAACCTTGTAGTTTAATTTTTTTTGTTCATCAATATCCTGGAATGTTCCATATAAACGTACACAGGTTTTTCCTTCCAATATTGCTTTACCCTTCGCCCTTACCCATTTTTCGTTGCCTTTAGCAGTAATAATTTGTAGTTCTGTATCCCAACCTGAACCATCCGCTATAGCCTTATCAATTAATTTAGCGATGGTGTCCCTGCTTTGCCCTTCCTTATAAAAATCAACGGCTTTAATAAGGTCCGGTTCAAAGCCTGGCGATGTTTCATGTATCAGGTGTGTTACCGGTGTCCAATATAATGTTCCCTTTTTAATATCTACATCCCAACCCCCTACAAGTGCCACTTCGTTGGTTTCTTCCAGAAATAATTTTGTTTTTATTAACTCTGCCTCGGTTAATTTTCGCTCGGTTACATTTTTCATATATACAGTAACGCCTTCGGCTGTCGGATAAATGGTAATGTTCTGCCAGTATTCAAAAAGTTCATCATAATCATCAAATGAAATGCCCTTTTGAGTCTGTCGAACCTTCAACATATTTTGACCAATAGCAGTTTCTTTGTACCGAGAAAAAACTTCAAATATATTTTTACCAATAAGGGAGCCTTTGTCATACTCCATCCGTTTTTGTGTAGCCGTGTTCAGGTAAATAAAATTCCAGTTACCATCCACAGTAAAAAGGGGGTCCGTAATACCATTAAAAATTTCATTTACCTGTTTACTGAAAAACCTTAATTTATTTTTTAGTTGCAAAGCTGAAATATTATCCCTTTTCAATATAAAAAGATAACGCCTTAAGAGAAATGTAACTATTACCAACATCAGTATTAATCCACCAACTAAGAGAAAAAGGTTGCGGCTAAGCTGTTTATTATTTTCAGCGTTTGCCCGTTGGCGGTCTTTTAAAATTAAGGATCCGGTATTTTCCAGTGAGCTAACAAGTATCCTGGCGCTATCCATTATCACTTTGCCAACTCTAAGTTTGGGCAAAAGACCGGGAATATCATTCTTGAAATCGCTTGCCTGGTTTGCAATTGCATTACATAAATTAATATAGCGAATCGCAAGATTGTGCAGTATTTCGGCCTTCAATTGTTGATCCTTATTATCAGCAGTACCCGATTTTAAATCTTTAATAAGATATTCAATACTGTCTTTTGCTTTTAAATAGGGATTAAGAAAGGAAGAGTCCATGGTAATAACAAAACCTCTAACACCGGTTTCCGCATCTTTTAATAAGGAAAGTACTTTTGCAGATTGATTTAGCACCCGCACTGAGTGACTAATGTTTTCATTGCCACTTATTAAGTTATTGTTGTTCCTATGCACAATCATACCCAATGCCAGCACATAAAACACAATTACAATTAATACAATAAACAGTTTATTTTCAAATGATAGTTTCATGTGACATTGAATAGTTAAAAATGGAGGCCAGTATTATTGGAACTTCAAAAATATTTTTGATGCTACCGTACTACAGTGGGGTTGAATGCAAAAATGGGGTTTATATAAATACAGCAAATTGAATGAGTGAAAGCTAGCTTATTCTACATGCTGAAAGTTAATTAAAGTTGAACTAAATAGATGTATTGGCAACACTTTTTAATTGGTCTAAAATATCGGCAACATTTTCATCGTATGTAAACGCTCTTCTTTAATAAAAAAAATTCATCTCATACTAATGAGATGAATTTTAAATAATAATTTAGGCTCGACATTTACCATTGAGCGGCCGAAATAATGCTGTTTCTTATTTGCGGATAAATGCTTTGATACAATTGGTTTAAAATTTCTTCTCTACGGGGCATATTGTAGTTGCTATTATTTACCAATGCCAGGTCGCTACTGCTTAATGCCCTCCGGTCGCCCGAGTAAGTAGCAACTTCATCCTGCCAGTTGTAAGTATTACTGTAACTATTGTATGCAATATTTTTACGGGTTTCCACTTCTACAATATTTATATCCATTTGTGCCCTGGCATTAAAATATTGGCGTTGTATAATCAGCGTTGCATACACAGTTTGGTAAACAGGTTTTCCAGCGGTATCTGTACTCACTTTTATCTGTTGGCTTACATTGCGTTTATAGCTTGAAATAGATGGCCTGGGAATATCCATATTTCTGAGCGTAAGATCAACTACCCAATCGGGTTGCAAATTTTCCCAGCTTAATTCCCTGTCTGTATAAAAACGGGCAGGATACCGTGTGGCATATTTTCCACCCAAATCAGTTACCAGCTTTTGCTGAAAATAATCATTACTGTAATTGTATCCCATATTACCCCAGCCGGCATTGTAAAAAAATGAGTTATCAATTATTGGATTTATAACAACTGTTACAACGCTGTTGTTATAAGCTTCGTCCATTAATTCCCTGGTGTCTTTATAGTCTTTCACCAGGCTGCCTGCTTTTTTATAAGCCATATATGCGCTACGGGCATCGCTACGGTTATTTTTATCTAAGTAGGTATTTCCCAGTTGATAATAATCTTCTGCGGCGTTTTGTTGTACCTGCTGCAATTCATTTTGATAGCTGATCGGTTTTACAAAGCGGCTTGCTGCATCGGAATTATCGACCGCATTAAAAATGTCCTGCAGGGTATTGTACTCTGCAATCAACTTATCCCATTTGCCGATATCATTGTAGGTTTTGTAAACATCAATTTTCTGAAGATGTTTATTTACAACTTTTGAATAAACCTCGGTAATTGCCTTTGTAGCATCTTCATCATCGCTCTTTTTATTGAGCCGCTTTATTACATCAAACATCGTTTTATCCTCGTCTGCCCGGCTCAGATAATCCCGGTTAACAGCACAACCGTACAATAAAAATATGATTGAAAAAAAGTAAAATATAATTTTCATATTAGTTCCATTTATATTCTGTATGACTCAAACCGAATACCAAAGTTACCCGGCAATTTTTCTTCCGCAAACTTTAACAACAACGTTAAAAAGTCATTAAGAGACCAATAAAAAAATTCGGTTCCTTGCCTACCTTTATCTCATTTTAGCACGCTATTAAATTATTAACCTGTATTCAAATATCTTGTTAAACAAGCATCATCATTAGGTAACTATGTTATTTAAAATATTTTCATTTTTAATGTGCAGTAATATTTTATTATGCACAAATGTGAAAAAATGTTAAAAAAATGACTAAAGCCATGTAACAGCGTTTAATTTGTTAGTAATATTGTGCCGTAATACTTATAATTTCCCCCCTTGACATTAAAAATTTCTTCTTAACTCTAAATTTATTATTTTATGACAAAAGACCTCATCAAAGAGCAAATAGAAGATATCCGTAAGTTAACAGAAGAGGTTACAAAATCAAAGGAGGCCGCTAATCAATTCTTAATCGATGCGGGGATATTTTTAGAAGATAATAGTCAAAAGGAAGATAATAATTTAAACGAATATTATTGCGCCCCTTGCACTTTTACATCTATTTAATTTTACAATGTGATCTTTAATCAACCCTATTATACTATAGCGTTTCATAGCTGTGATAAAGATTTAGGATTAAAGATAATTGCTGGTGCTGATAAACTAAACCTAAGTCAAAATAAATGGGATTGGTTAGGTCCAGGTATTTACTTTTGGGAACAAAATCCTTCACGTGCGTTGCAATATGTAAAAGACTGTGCAAACAAGAAGCAATATTTTGCCGGTGAAATTAAAACTCCTTTTGTTATAGGAGCTATAATAGAATTAGGTCACTGCTTGAATTTGGTAGATCCTGCATCTGCACCTATTATTAGAGAAGCACATGAATTATTTGAAAAATCAACTATAGAAGCTGGAAAGAAGATGCCAGTAAATAATGGCGCAAACAGACCATTAGATTGTGCAGTTATTAAAAGTGTTCATGCAACTGCAAAAAGAAATAATAGGCCTCCTTATCAAACAATCCGTAGCCCTTTTCATGAAGGCGATTTTGTATATCCAACGTCAAACTTTACAGAGAATTTACATATTGAGATTTGCGTAATAGATGCTGATATGATAAAAGGGTATTTTTTACCTATTCCACATAATATTTACAATCCCTATCTAAATGCCAGCTTTATTCCTCAATAGACTATTTATACTTTCACTGTCCTTAGTCAGCCTTTAAGAAAATGTCTTATCCTGCTCAATTACAACGTTATTACCTTCACTACTTTTACAATTACAATTCTATTTCCTAACCTACTTTGCCGCATTTTACCTATCTCATCTATTTTGTTTGAAAAGTTCTTTTTTCTTACTACATATATTCCGTTCCTGTATTTATTTTACCATTTATCATTACATAAAAAAAATTATTATTCTATAAAATCGGCGCAAAACCAATACAGTACTATGTCCTAAAGTATAACCTATTAATATTTACAACCAGCTACTAAAAAATAAATGGTATTATGTGTTGCATAGTACTAAAACATTTATATCTTTGTCAAAGAAAGGTAATAAAGCCAGCAATTGCAACTATAGTTAAGGCATGCGTTACTCTACTAAAGCCAAAAAAGTATAGCCATGAATTTTAAAAAATTGAAGCCATGAACATTGATAACACAGCCAGCCAAATGCGGAAAGGAGTTTTGGAGTTCTGCATTCTTTCGGTGATCAAACAAGGGGAGGCTTACCCTTCCGACATTATTGATAAGATGCGTACAGCTAACCTCAACATACTTGAGGGAACATTGTACCCCTTGCTTACCCGGTTAAAAAATGCAGAATTTCTTACATACAGATGGATCGAAAGTAACAGTGGTCCGCCCCGTAAATATTTTTCGCTTACAGAAAAAGGTGGGGCTTTCTATAAAGAACTGGAAGCAACCTGGAATGAGTTGGCAAATGCAGTAAAAGCACTTTCGGATGCAGAACAGGAACACACGGCAGGCCAGGAAAACACATCAGATGCAGATGAAACAACAGATCAGGATAATTCTAATAACAACTTCAACAACCCATAAATAAGATAAAAAGTATAGCCATGTTTTTTATTTTGGGAACAACCAACTATCGAACATTCTAACACAATTAGCCATGAAACAAGTAATAAATATAAACTTCCACGGTCAAGTAGTTCCGATAGAAGTATCGGCGTTCGAATTACTTAAAAACTATACCGATAGCTTATCCCGGTACTTTGCCAAAGAAGAAGGAAAAGAAGAAATAATCAATGATATCGAAAGCCGGATTGCGGAGTTATTCCAGGAAAGACTGAAGAAAGGAGCCACCTGTATAACCGATGATGATGTGAACGCAATCATTAAAAGTATTGGCAGGCCCGAAGAGCTGGAAGAAGCAGAAGAGCCGGGATCATCCAGGCAATCTTCCGAATCAAAAGCTGAGGAGCCAAAAGCTGCTTATACATATACCAATGCAACGGGCGCCAAGCGCTTATTCAGAAATGAAAACGATAAAGTGATTGGCGGTGTATGCGGTGGTTTAGCTAACTATTTTGGGATAGACCCAATGGTAATGCGTATCGTATTTGTAATTGTAGCACTTGCCTTTGGTACGGGATTACTGGCCTACCTCATATTATGGATTGCTGTACCAAGTAGTGCATCTGCAGAAATAGGAGGAGCCCGTAAAAAACTGTTCAGAGACCCGGATGATAAATTGATATCAGGTGTATGTAGTGGAATAGGTAATTATTTTGGTGTAAGCCCATGGATTCCACGTATACTTTTTCTGTTACCATTTTTATCTTTTGTATTTCGCTGGAACGATTGGGGATTTGCAGGATTCCCGAATTTAATCAACCTCACTTTTAGCCCCGGCTCATTGATAGTGTATATTATTCTTTGGTTGGTTATTCCTGAGGCAGCTAACACCGCGGAAAGGCTGGAAATGAAAGGTGAAAAAGTTGACCTGACTTCCATCAAAAATTCTGTAATGGGAGAAATGAAAGGCGTGCAGCAGCGGGCAGAAAAATTAGGCCAGGAAGCAAAAGCATTTGCTGAAGAAAAAGGAAAGGCAATGGGTAGCGAAGTAAAGACAGCAGCAAGACGCACCGGCAGGTCACTGGGAGATATCATTATTTTATTGCTTAAAATATTTGCATACTGTGTTATAGGTTTTGTAAGTTTCATACTTGTTGTAGCATTATTTGCTCTTGCAATATTTTCTATAGGGATTTTTCCGCTAAAAGCCTTTGTATTGAACGACGGATGGCAAACAGTTTTTGCCTGGGGTACCCTATTGTTTTTCATTGCAGTACCTGTAATTGGAATCATTACCTGGATCATACGCCGCCTGGCTAAAATGAAAAGTAACAGGAAAGTATTGCGTTTCACATTCATAAGCCTTTGGATACTTGGTTGGGTTTGCTTTATGTCACTAATTGCATCAGTAACTCAGGATTTCAGAAGCGGTAATACTTTAGCAGAACAGGAAATTGTACTAAATAACCCGAGTGTAAGTAAACTTGAGCTAACAACCAATTCTCCTACTAAGAAATACTATCGAAATAAATGGTTTAAGTTGGAACCATTTGAAGAACTGGAAGAAGATACCGCATTTGTAAAAAATATAGAAATCAAAATCCTTAAATCAAGTAACGACAGTTTTAGGGTAACCATGTTGAAAATGGCAAACGGTCGTACAAGGCGTTATGCAGATACTCTTGCCAACCTGATTAGCTATGATGGATACCAGCGTGATTCTTTACTGGTGTTGGATAAGGGAATTGCAATAACCAGAGAAAATAAATTTCGCAATCAACATGTTATTATAACGGTGTATGTGCCTGTTGGAAAGCAAATAAAAGTAGACAGAAGTATAGGTTGGGGACACAATGTACATTTTGGCGGGCCATGGAATGACAATGATTTTAATGTAAGTATTGATGATGAGGAAAGAGGATGGGATACAGGCGTGGATTACATTATGAAAGAAGATGGACTGTATACCCTTGATGGTAAACCCGCCGATGACAATGACAGCAGGCATCCCAGGAAGCCAAAAGTAAGGGTCAATAAAAATGGCGTTGAAATTAATGACGGTGATGATAATATAGAAATTGATGAGAACGGAGTAAACATAAACAACACGGATGATTATCGTTATAATAAAGACCAGCCTGCAACTCCTTTGGATTCTATGAAAATAAAAATGGAAAATGAAAAAAAGCGCACCAAAGATTCATTGCAAAAAGTAAAAGAAAGCATCAATAAGCAACTTGATAAAATTGACAGTAAAGCGGTTGTAGATAACAACGGGCCCGAAGTATTCAGCCAGTTGAAATCGTATAACCTCCTCGTAAGTATTGATTAAAAAAGTTTCCTTAGTTGAGTTGAAGTGGAACAACAAGAAGTCCTGTCAGCAATGGCAGGGCTTTGTTTTTTAGTAAACTGCACCAAACAATTTACAATAAATGTAATATCTATAGGGTGCATTTAAAATTGTCGCTCCCTAAAAATAGAGGTGTCATCTTTTTTAATTCACTTCAAACTTTAAAGTTTTGGCTAAAAGATGACACCTCTTGCGACAATTGTAAATGCACCCTATTGATAACCCCGGATACTGCAACCACATTTTTAAATTACATTTGCCCCGGAAAAATTAGTCTCCGTTTTTAATAAACCAACGAATGAAAAATACCCCTTTTACAGAAAAGCACATTGCATTGGGTGCTAAGATGGCCGAATTTGCCGGATACAATATGCCAATAAGCTACAGCGGAATCAATGATGAACACGCAAGCGTACGCAACAACGCCGGTGTTTTTGATGTAAGCCACATGGGCGAATTTATTTTAAAAGGGCCCGATGCACTGGATTTAATACAACGGGTTACAACCAATGATGCATCGAAACTTACTGCAGGCAGGGCACAATATAGTTGCCTTCCAAATAACGATGGTGGCATTGTAGACGATCTGCTGGTTTATTGTTTAGTAGAAAATAGTGCTTACATGTTGGTGGTGAATGCCGGCAATATTGATAAAGATTGGGAGTGGATCAGCAGCCACAATGATAAAGGGGTAGAAATGCATAATGTATCTGATAAGACATGTTTGCTTGCAATCCAAGGTCCTAATGCAACCCGAATTTTACAATCGCTTACTGATATTGATATTCTAAATCTTAAATATTACACATTTGTAAAAGGTAATTTTGCAGGTGTTGAAAATGTGCTAATAAGCGCCACAGGATATACCGGGGCAGGAGGAGTAGAAATTTATTTTGAAAATAAAGACGCAGATGCAGATAAAATCTGGGATGCAATTTTTGCAGCAGGTGCAGCACAGAATATTAAGCCAATCGGCCTGGGAGCAAGGGATACCCTACGGTTGGAAATGGGTTTTTGTTTATATGGAAACGATATCAATGATACCACATCTCCCCTTGAAGCAGGCCTTGGATGGATAACCAAGTTTACAAAAGACTTTACTAATAAATCATATTTTGAAAAGCAAAAGGCTGATGGCATTGCTAAAAAACTGGTAGGTTTTGAAATGTTGGAAAAAGGTATTGCCCGCCATGATTATTTGATAAAAGATTTTGAAGGTGGCGAAATCGGCAAAGTAACTTCCGGAACCCAATCTCCAACTTTGGGCAAAGCCATCGGTATTGGATACGTATCAATTGAACATGCTGCAATTGATGCTGAAATTTATATCAGTATCCGAAATACCTTACTTAAAGCAAAAGTTGTTAAAATGCCGTTTGCTTAAATAACCCGGTAATATTCAAAAAAATAATAAAGCGCAGCGCTTAATTTCTGCAGGGTGCTAAAATTTATTTGTCAAAAAAAACTATTCGTTGTTTGTATGACAACCATTCATCTCACTACCATCATTAACGCACCTGTTGAAAGAGTCTTTGACTTGAGCAGAAGCATCAGCCTGCATAAAATTTCTGTAGCCAATACAAAAGAAGAAGCCATTGCCGGAGTAACATCGGGACTGATCAATATAAACGAAACGGTAACATGGCGAGCAAAGCATTTATTTAAAACCCGGATTTTTATATCAAAAATTACGGAGATGCAAAAGCCGGTTATGTTCATTGATGAAATGCAGCAAGGCGATTTTAAAAGTTTTAAACATGCGCATCACTTTAAGTCAATGAACAACGGTACCATTATGATAGATTTGGTAGATTTTGAGAGTCCTTATAAAATGGCTGGTAAAATTTTAGATAAAATATATTTAAAAAATTATCTGAAAAAATTATTAGTTCAAAGAAATGATGTAATTAAGGAATATGCGGAAACGCAAAAATGGAAAGTGATTTTGCATTAAAAATAGCGCAACATGAAATCTTCGAAACCTTCACTATATACCGCATTTTCACCGGCACTTCTTCATTTATATGATGCAAGTAGTAGCATTGTTGTTATTATAGATGTATTAAGAGCAACCTCCACCATTGCAACAGTTATTTACAACGGCGCAAAACATATTATTCCGGTTGATAGCGTAGCAGAATGTATCCGGCTTGGAAAACAAATAGAGGGCATTACTGCAGGCGAACGTGATGGGAAAATAGCCGAGGGCCTGGTACATGGTAATTCTCCGTTTGAATACCCAAGGGAATTTATTGCTGGTAAAACCCTTGTACTTACCACAACCAACGGCACTAAATTATTGCACATGGCGTTGGAAAAAGGAGCAAAGGGAATTATTACCGGCTCGTTCCCCAATTTATCGGCCGTATGCGATTACCTTATTGCTAAAAAAATGCCTGTCATTTTAGCCTGTGCAGCCTGGAAAGATCGGGTTAATTTAGAAGACATCTTGTTTGCTGGTGCCGTTATCAGCCGTTTAAAAGATTACTTTACTATCAATTGCGATTCATCTCAGATTGCAGAAACAATGTACAACGATGCAAAAGATGATTTGTTTGAATTTATGAAAGCAAAAAATGCTTCACACTATCATCGGTTATTAAATTATGGGCTCGAAAAAGATATCAGGTATTGCCTTACTCCGGATGGGGCAAATGTGTTGTGCCTATACGATGGAGGTAAAATAATCAAAGGGAATTAATGTTAGGCCATAGCTTTAATTAAGCAAGCAGTCAGCTAATAAAAAAATTCCGGTAAAAAACGCCCTCTTTTATACTAAAGTTGTATTGTTAAACCGTGCAATCCTCGCCAACAATCTTTCCATTTTTCTTTCTCCCCTCAGTTATTTTTCTTTAATTTTGCAAATTGCCCATTTCTGAAAAAGTACCTATTTAGAAATGGTGGGCTTTTGTAAATCGTACATCTAAAATCCTACAACATTTTGGCTTTATCTCACTTAATTAAATATGTTTATAATACCGGTTCGGATGAAGTGATCAGGCGTGGAAAAAAGATTCACGCCCTGGGACATGTTGAATTGGTGGAACATGATGAACTGCTCAATGCGATAGTATTTAGAGTAAAAGATGATATTTACAGTACTTACTATAAAGTAAATATTCAGAAATACATAGATGCAAAATCACTTTCACTTCGTTGCAGTTGCCCCTACAACTTAGGAGATATCTGTCGTCACGAAGCCGCAGCGTTGTTTCAGTTACAGGAGTTGATGGATAAAAATATGCTCGGTGGTACCAATATCCAGTATAATCAGCGCCACACGGTAGCTAAGATGAAATATATTGATCTTAAAATAATGCGCTTGCTTTGCTCCCCGGCAATTTATGATGAAGCTGAGTTACTGGCAGATAAACAAAAGGCAAAAATTTTAGTGGCAGCAAATGAGCGGATAGAAGCCAGTGTTAAATTGGATGGAGAAGAATACCCGCTCGTTATCCAGAAAAATGATGAGCGAAACTTTGATACTTCCTGTAAATGCAATGAGGATGAGTTTCCATTGTGTGTGCATAAAACATTGCTTTTTTTACAGTTATTTAAGCAAAATGGCCCTTATTATTTTGATACCATTCGTAACTGGGATAAGGAAAAAAATAAACTCCTGCAGATCTACGGATATAATTTAGAAGATGATCTTGCCGGAAAATTTGAATTCATTTATAAAGATGGCAAACCATTTTTGAAAGTATTGGATACTTCTATTAAACGTGTGGCGCAGGTGGCACCTGTTGCCAGGCCATCATATATGCAGGATACCAGGACCGCAAATGAACCGGAGGAAGTTGCAACAGCCGAAACACCAACAAAAAGACTTGGCATTGTTTTTAATTTTAATGCCGGAACGTACCCGCATTTTGTGTTGGATGCCATACAGGGTGATGCTGACGAAAGCAACGAAAAGCTATTAGGTAAAGTAGAAAAACTGGATCTTTCCAAATATGTAAATACCGAACTTTTTAGTGAAGATGATAAAATGTTGCTGCAACAGGTTAGAAAACTTCAGGCTTCGGAGGTTAATAAATATCTAAACCGCAATTCGCCCTTTAGCGGCATTTGGGAAAATATCATTCACACAGAGGGTGATGAATTGCCGGAAGAAACCAAAATGCTGATTACCGAATATTATCAGCCAAAACTTAAAAAGCTTTTCGAAGAACAGGCAGCAAACCCATTTGTATATTATTTACCCGAGCACAAAACTTTTAAAACTGAAAACCTGGTAGAAGTATCACTTAGTGAAACTTTTATTGCACCCCAGTTTAAAATTATTGCAAAGGATTCAGATTTTGAATTGCAATGCAGGTTTAATATTAATGGTGCGGCCCAACCAGTTACCGACAATGAATGCGATAACAGCATCCTCTTTTTATACAATCATACTTTTTATCTCTGGCAAAAACCCGAAGACGTAATACAGGCCGAAAAATTTATCAAAAACGGCAACATTCCGCTAAAAAAGGAAACCTGGAGCACGCAGATGCAAAAGCTGATAATGCCACTTACAAAGGATTACCAGGTTGAGTTTGATAAGTCATTGATAAAAGAAGTAAAAAGCGGGGAACCGGAAGTAAAACTAATGCTCCAGGAAAAAGGCGATTACCTGGTATTTCAACCAATATTCACTTACAAAGGTTTTGAAACAAAGGCTTCAGACAAAGACACCATCACCATTCCGGACGGCGATAAAATACTGATTGTTCACAGAAACAAAGAAGCCGAACAGCGCTTTTTGGATAAATTAAGTGCATTACACTCACAGTTTATTCGTCCGCAGGAAGGAAATAGCCTTATTCTGAAAGGGCCGGATGTATTGAAGAATAACTGGTTTTTTCTTTTTGTAGATTCAATGAAGGAAATAAAAGTGCCTGTTTTTGGATTTGAAGCACTTCGAAATTTCCGTTTTAATACAGCCCGGCCATCTACTCATATACATGTTAGCAGCGGGCTCGACTGGTTTGATGCCAAAGTAGAAATTGACTTTGAGGGCCAACGTGTGGGCATCAGCGATATTAAAAAGGCACTCAGTTCCAAGCAATCATTCGTTCAGTTGAGCGATGGTACCCTGGGGATTTTACCAGATGAATGGTTGAAACGTTACTCTCTGCTCTTTAAAGTGGGTGACGGAAAAAATGATAAGTTGCGTTTGTCAAAATATCACATGAGTGTGATTGACGAATTATACGAAAACAGGCAGGCTTCCGAATTGAGTTTTGCCCTGGATGAAAGATTTGAAATATTAAGAGAGTTTAAAAAAATACCGGAAATAGATGCACCGGAAAACCTGGAGCCTATTTTAAGGCCCTATCAAAAAGCAGGTTACCAATGGCTAAGCTATCTGAACGATGTGGGTTGGGGCGGTATTCTTGCAGATGACATGGGTTTGGGTAAAACTGTGCAGGCCCTTACAATGCTTCAGCATTTTAAAACCAGTACGAGTGGTTTGAAAGCCATTGTGGTTTGCCCAACAACATTGATTTATAACTGGGAAAATGAAATTCGCAAATTTACCCCAGACCTTACCTATCGGATTCACCATGGAAGTATGCGAACCCGGGATATTGTAGAGTTGCAGAAAGCAAATATTGTAATTACTACTTATGGTACATTAAGGAGCGACATACAGGTACTCATGAAAATTCTCTTCGACTACGTTGTATTGGATGAAAGCCAGGCAATAAAAAATCCGGCATCAAAAGTTACCAAGGCAGCTTGTTTACTAACGGCTAAAAACCGGTTGTGCATGAGTGGTACTCCACTACAAAACAATACATTCGACATATTTGCACAAATGAATTTCCTGAACCCCGGCTTACTGGGCAGTATGGATTTTTTTAGAAACGAATTTGCCACACCCATCGACAAATTTGGTGAACAGGAACAAAAAGACCATTTACGGAAACTGCTTTACCCTTTTATTCTACGCAGAACCAAGGAACAAGTGGCCAAAGATCTGCCGGAAAAAACAGAAACAATCCTGTTTTGCGAAATGGAGAAAGAGCAGCGTAAAATATACGATGCATATCGGAATAGTTACCGCGATAAAATTATGGGCGTTATTGATGAGCAGGGAATCGACAAATCGCAGCTAACCATTTTGCAGGGCCTTATGAAGCTGAGACAAATCTGTGATAGCCCGGCGATACTAAACGAAGAGGATAAATATCCCAATCATTCTATTAAGTTGGAAGAACTAACCAGGGAAATATCCGAAAATATTGGTGAGCACAAAGCGCTCATTTTCTCCCAGTTTTTGGGCATGCTTGCTTTAATAAAAGAAAAATTAAAAGAACAAGGCGTTCCTTTCGAATACTTCGATGGAAGTACAAGTATTACAGAACGTCAGCGGGCTATTGAGAATTTTCAGAATAATGACGAATGCCGCGTATTCCTGATCTCATTGAAAGCAGGAGGCGTGGGTTTAAATCTTACCGCAGCAGATTACGTGTATATTGTAGATCCCTGGTGGAACCCGGCAGTTGAGCAACAGGCAATTGACAGAACACATCGCATCGGACAGACAAAGAATATCTTTGCCTATCGGATGATTTGTATCGACACAATTGAGGATAAAATCCTGCAGTTGCAGGAACGTAAACGTAAATTGGCCAGCGAGTTGATTTCAGACGACGTTAATTTTGTAAAAGCACTTAGCAAGGCAGATGTAGAATACCTGTTCAGTTAACAACTTTTTCAATTAAGAAGCAATAAAATCTTTTAAACGTTGAAATTCTCTCTTGTCGCTGGAAATAAATAAAGCACAGCAAATTTCATTTACAAATTTAGCTAAGCCGGCAAATAGTGGGGTGGTAGGGTTTTTCTGGTTCATATAAATTGAATTTGAATATAAAGGTAAAAGTTTGACCAACCCAAGTCAATAGTATTTCTGCTAAAAGATTGCAACCGTATTTTCCGACGAAATTGGGTTTTTTTGCAGGAATTTTAACTTTTTTTACGTTGAAATGATCCCCCAAAAGTGAAAACTATCCGGCGGAGCTTTTGTATTTTATTTTACCAGGATAGAAAAACCATCCCTGTGCCACAGATAAAAATGGTAAGTCCCCCTAAAGCGTGTACATATTTTTCCATTTTTGCAACTTTAAAAAAGCCAAATCCAAAATATCCCAATATCACCATTAACAGCATGGTGAGGAGTGTAACGAGGGTGTAAATAATGATTAAAATCACCATGCCGTACCAACTGTTTTTGGCGGCGGGGAAATATAGCAATGGGATCATTGGTTCGCAGGGCCCCAATATAAAAATGATAAACATTACCCAGGGCGTTACTTTATGTCGCTCTTTGGGTAAAACCGCTTCTCCATGTTTATGTTCAAATACAAATAAATTGTCATCGTCATCCAGGTCAAAGTGTTTGTGTGCAATGTTTTTAGATGCCTGGTATAAACCCCAACATCCATAAATTAATCCAAATGATAGCATAATCCAACCGGCAATCCCACCGCGGATATTTTCGAACCAGTTTAATTTAGAAAAAGACCAACCAAGTGCTGCACCGCCTAGCCCCAATAAAACGGAACTGAAAACGTGCCCCGAACCACATAAAATGGTCCAGCCGATTGTTTTAGTTAGCGACCAACCCCTTGCTTTAGACAATGCAATAAATGGCAAGTAGTGGTCCGGGCCAGTGAGCGTATGCAGGCTGGCAATAGAAATTGCTGTTATAATCAAAAATTGCAACTCACTCAACATAAGTTACGGTTTGATGATTAGTAACTGAAGTTAAGGTTGCAGCAATTGCTTTTAGGCAATCATGTAATTGTTCTGCTCCCTGTCCAAGCAACCGCACCAATAATCCACTAACCGGCGTTTCAGTTATTCCATAAACCAGGTCTTTTTCTTCGGCTAAATAATTATCTATTAAGGTGCTGGCTTCCTTTAAATTGAAATTTTCACACAGAAAAATCAAACTGGCCTGGTGCGTAAACCCTTCCAACTGGCCAATGGCTTGTAGATTGATAGTTGCAGGTTGTATCAGTAAATTTTCTCTGATGATGAGTTTGTTATTTATAAAGACCTCGGTAATATTATGATATTTGGAAAATGAAAACACTTCCCCGTTTAATTTTCTGCCACAGGTGAGTATTTCTCCAAAAATCAACCTGCAATTTGCCGACAGGTAAATTTTATTAATGGCGGTAAAGTCCGATGACTTGTGTGGAACAGCGGGGTGGGGTAAATAACAAAAAGAGCTTGAATCTGCCAGCAATACCTCCAGGTTTTGGGTGGCACTTTGCTTCATATTAAATAAACGCTGATAAGATTGTGTGTGTAAATTCAGTTGGCTCCCTGCCCCTAATTCAATTTTCATCTGGTAAACATCGCCATCCAGGATACCGGGAGACGAACTCATCAGCATCAACTGCAACTCCTTCAACTTTTTATTTTCTGTGATATTGGCCACCTTAAAAGGCGTTGTGCAAAACACATTTTCAAGCACAGTTACCTGTTGCTTTAACCTGGTTTTTATGTGAAGCGATGCAATCATCGGATGAGTGCAGGCGCCTCAATATTTTCAAGTAAAGCATATTTTTTTATCCAGCCTTCCACAATATCTAATCCTTCCAGGCTCATAAGGTTGGTAAATACAAATGGTGACCCATTACGCATTTTTCGGGCATCCCGTTCCATAATTGCCAGATCTGCATTAACATAAGGAGCCAAGTCAATTTTGTTTATTATCAGCAAATCACTCCTGGTTATTCCGGGTCCGCCCTTCCGGGGAATTTTATCTCCTTCGGCAACATCAATCACAAAAATGGTAACATCAGCCAGGTCAGGACTAAAGGTTGCCGACAAATTATCGCCCCCACTTTCTATAAAAATAATTTCAACGTCCGGAACCCGGGTAGCCATTTCCTCTACAGCTTCCAGGTTCATACTGGCATCTTCACGTATAGCGGTATGCGGACAACCACCGGTTTCCACACCGATAATTCGTTCCGGGGCCAATAAGCTATTTTGAGTTAGAAATTCTGCATCTTCTTTAGTATAAATATCATTGGTAATTACCGCGATACTATAAGTTGGGCTCATTAACCTGCTTAACCTTTCAATCAGGGCTGTTTTACCAGAACCAACCGGTCCTGCCACACCTATTTTTATATAGTTTCTTTCCGTCATTTATAATTTTTTGCCTTACGACATATATAGTCTTGAATACAATTGCTCATGCTGCATACACCTGATATCAAAGCCGGTGCAGCATAAGCCAAGTAAATCTTTGTGAGGTTCCATTGTATTTTCAACCAACTGTTGAATCAATGATTGTAATGAAAAAAGGATTTCCTGTCCATCCTGCTGGCCAAGCGGCACCAGTTTTACACTATTGGTAACCATACCGGCGGCAGCATTATAATAAAAACCACTCAATGCCGCTGCTTTTGAAATACCCAAAGCATGTGCATATAACCCAAATACGATGCAATAATGCCCCGCAACTTCTTTAGATGCAATGGATTGTTGATATTGATTAGCCAGTCCACTCTCACAAACCGGTTGAAAAATTTTCATCAACCGGATACCTAATTTCTGGCTGGCCATCCGCATTTCCTTTGGCAATTTAACCGCGGAACATGTTTCATCCAATTGAATAATTGCCGAAAAATCGTTTTCAACGGCTGCGTCATAAGCAAGCGATACAAATGCGGCATCAGTAAATTGAAGATTGCGACTTAGCATTTGTATCACAAATTCACGGGCAGTTTCCTTACTATTTACAAGTCCTCTTTGCACATAGGTTTCCAGCCCGGCTGAATGAGCATAACCACCAATCGGCAATGTTGGATCCGATAACTGCAATAAGCTTAAAAGGAAAGTATTCATCCTGATGGATTTGTAAATTTCATAATCTTTGAAAAAAGACTAGCTGAACCATCTCCATGGGGAAGCACCGAAGTTTTTAGCGGATGTAGCAATTTTCTTTTTTCTGCTACCACATCAAAACCAGATGTAGTTAATGTACGAAAGAGCGGTGATTCAAAAGGCACCAGCAATTCTTCATTTTCGTAAAATAGTGGCACATGTTTATTGCCGATTTCATAGCAAACAGATGCCATTTCAAACATTGTTCTGGGTCGGATCACAATGGCATCGCACGGAGCAATATCAACTACCACTATATTAAAATCATCCTCATAAATAACATCTCCTTCGGCAAGCTGTGGGTTTTCATTTAAAAATTTCAACGAAATATCCTGGCCACCGACCGTTTTCTTATGCAAAATCCTTTTGTTGGTTTCATACCACTCCAGTACCAGGTAATCAAGTTTCCTGTTATTGAGTGCAAAAAACCCAATGGTTCCTATTTTTTCTTTTACCAACATATCAAATTCATCAAAAATTTTCCGGTTTTTCTAAAACAAAAAATATCGCTGGGCCAAAGGTAGTTCAGCCAAAGGCTCGCAAGTAATATGCACACCATCAACTTTTACCTCATAATTTTCAGGGTTTACTGTAATTTCCGGTGTGCCGTCATTATGTATAAGATTCTTCTTGGAAATATTACGGCAATTTTTTACCGGGAGCAACATTTTCTGCAGGCCATATTGTTGAACAACATTTTTTTCCAAAGAAAGTTTGGATACAAATGTTGCGCAGGTTGTAAACAATGCTTTGCCGTATGTGCCAAACATATGCCGGTAAACAACAGGTTGGGGTGTTGGGATAGAGGCGTTGGGATCGCCCATCCGGCTGGCGATAATAAAACCGCCTTTAATAATCATTTCTGGTTTTGCACCAAATAGCGCAGGTTTCCACAATACAATGTCGGCAAGCTTACCACTTTCCAAAGATCCAACATAACTGGAAATGCCATGAGTGATAGCAGGATTAATGGTATATTTTGAAACATATCTTTTTGCCCTGAAATTATCATTTTCGTTTGCTGCATCTTCAGCAAGAAATCCACGCTGCACTTTCATTTTATGAGCTGTTTGCCAGGTTCGGGTAATTACTTCCGCCACTCTTCCCATTGCCTGCGAATCGCTGCTCATCATGCTAAATACACCCATATCATGCAGGATATCTTCGGCAGCAATTGTTTCGGGTCGTATCCTGCTATCTGCAAAAGCCACATCTTCTGGCACAGATTTATCTAAATGATGACACACCATCAACATATCTAAATGTTCATCTATGGTATTAACCGTGTACGGCCTGGTTGGGTTGGTGGAAGATGGCAATACATTTGGATACATGGCAGCTTTAATGATATCCGGCGCATGGCCACCGCCAGCTCCTTCGGTATGAAATGTATGAATAACCCTGCCATTGATAGCTGCAATGGTATCTTCCAAAAAGCCAGCTTCGTTCAGGGTATCTGTATGAATGGCAACCTGCACATCATATTTATCAGCCACCTGCAAAGAAGCGTCAATTACTGCCGGTGTTGAACCCCAGTCTTCGTGAATTTTTAGACCCAATGCGCCAGCTTCAATTTGCTCTTCAAGGGGAGCAAGTGAAGCACAGTTACCTTTTCCAAAAAAGCCAAGGTTCATTGGAAAACCGTCTGCCGCTTCCAGCATTTTCTGAATATTCCATGCACCGGGTGTTACCGTAGTGGCATTGGTACCATCAGCTGGTCCCGTTCCGCCACCAATCATGGTAGTTATTCCACTGAATAATGCATGGTCAATTTGTTGCGGGCATATAAAATGAATATGACTATCAATTCCACCTGCCGTTGCAATCAGCCCGGCTCCTCCATGTACTTCTGTGGAAGCTCCAATGATCATATTGGGCGTAATGCCATCCATTGTGTCGGGATTTCCAGCTTTGCCAATACCAACAATTTTGCCATCCTTTATGCCAATATCAGCTTTTACAATTCCCCAGTGATCAAGAATCATTACACTGGTAATTACAAAGTCCAGTACACCTTCGTGTCTAGTAGCCGTAGCAGATTGTGCCATACCATCCCGGATAGTTTTACCGCCACCAAATTTGGCTTCATCACCATATACAGTATAATCCTTTTCAATTTCTATCAGTAATGCTGTATCACCCAGGCGCACTTTATCCCCCGTAGTTGGGCCATACATATTGGCATATTTTATTCTGTTAATTTTTAAACTCATGCTTGTGTGTTTTTAAAATTCATGGTTTGGGCTTTTACAAGTGCAGCAGTTTTATTGATGCCATCGGCCGTTTCTCCATCTACCAGGTTATTAAAACCTACTAATTTTTTGTTGCCGCCAAAAGCAACCAGTTCCACCTGCTTTTCCTCACCCGGTTCAAAACGAACGGCCGTGCCTGCTGCAATGTTTAACCGCATACCAAATGCCTGTGCCCTATCAAACTGCATTTGCTTATTTACTTCAAAAAAATGAAAGTGAGATCCTACCTGTACTGGACGATCGCCAGTATTTACAACCGTTACTTTTGCAGTAGTCCGCCCTACATTGCATTCAATATCACCTTTTGCCAGTATATATTCTCCAGGTATCATGATTAGTTAATTATTAAACATTAAAAATTGATAATTGTATGGCAGAAAAGAAACCAAATCCCAACAACCAAAACCTTTTGTCAGAAAAATGCAAACCTGATTTTTAGAAGCAGTGGCTTAACCTACCTGATCGGGTCATGCACGGTTACTAATTTTGTACCGTCAGGAAAAGTAGCTTCAATCTGTATTTCGTGAATCATTTCCGGAATTCCTTCCATTACATCGTCACTGTTCAAAATGGTGGCTCCGTATTGCATCAATTCAGCCACAGATTTTCCATCACGGGCAGCTTCCTGTAAATGACTGCTGATAAGGGCAATCGCTTCCGGATAGTTGAGTTTTAAACCCCTTGCCTTTCTTTTTTCAGCCAATTCGCCGGCCAAAAAAAGTAACAGCTTCTCAGATTCTCTAGGAGATAAATGCATGAAAAATTTATTATCGCGTTAAAAAAAGGCAGGCAATCGCGTTAAAAAACAGAAATGGTAAGTTAAGAAAAAAGCGGTGATGTAAAAACCAATTTTATCGGACCGGCTACAATAAAAATGGTTTTTTGTCGATTTATAAGTAGAAATCCGCAATCTCCTGATTGCTAATCTGAAAAACCACAAGAAATGTTGAAACTTACCAGTTACCCGGTAGTAATGCTATTGGCATTTATTTCGCTTGGGTTCGCTAAATACGCTACACTTAACAACCTGGCGTCTTCAGAAACATATTCACCTGCTTTTACAATTTACGCTCCAAAAGAAAAAAAGGCAGGCAGTGATGCACTTTTTTCCAATGCAGATTATTTATATAAGTCCTGGGATCTTGCAAGGGTAGGCCTGTCGGAAGCTGCATTTGAATATGCATTGAAGGGTTACGATTATTTAAGCAAGACCAGTTTATTAGCTAAAAAGAATATTTTATCGATAGTTGACTTTAGTAAGGTTTCCAGTAAAAAGAGATTGTTTGTCTTAGATATAACTACCGGAAAAATTTTGTTCAACACGCTTGTGGCACATGGTCATAATTCGGGGAATGAATACGCCAGCCAGTTTTCAAATTTGCCCGAATCTCACCAAAGTAGCCTGGGTTTTTATGTAACACTTGGTACCTATTTTGGGGGAAATGGTTATTCCCTAAGATTAAAAGGTTGTGAAAAAGGCATCAATGACAAGGCATTTGAAAGAGCCATTGTAATACACGGTGCAAAATATGTAAGTGATTCTTTTATTGATAGCCGCGGTTTTCTTGGACGGAGTTATGGTTGTCCATCGGTTCCCACCGAAGTAAGTAAGGATATTATTGATGTTATAAAAAACGGAAGCTGCCTTTTTGTATACCATCCCACAAAAAATTACATTCAAAATTCTACAATTATCAATAGCCAGGATTTAGTATATCATTAAATGAATTGTTAGGCACGACAGATGATAGATGGCCCCGTTATTAGATGGGGCCTCTTGATTTTTTGCCAATCTCTTATATTATATACAGGAAATTGGACCAGGTATTGAAGCAAGGATCTGCCGTTGTAATTTGAATGGAGAAATAAAAACCAGGCTGTTCGATCAATCAACAATGCTATTGTCTACATTAATTCCTTATATTCCTAAAACAGAATTAAATTCTATGGCTAACTAAAAAGACTGCTTAAATTTATGAAAATGCTCTCTGAAAGGGTGCTTTAAAATTGTTATTTTGTAGACTCGGTGGAAGTATTTAATTACCGCAAATTGATTTAAAACCTAAAAAAATGTTAGTCTAAAGTTTTCAAGGTCAAGTTACTTAAAATGAAAATATCACTTGTAATATTATTCTTTCTATTTGCCTCCATAAAAAGTGAGACTAAGTCTTCAATGAGCAGTCAATCATTACCCTCAGAAAATCCGGAGTTAAAGCAATATTTTGTTGATAGTACAAATATTGGCAGAAAGAAGTCTAATAAAATCGAACTTTTATTTTACAATATTGACGACAGTAACTATGTGATAATCAAGTTTTACTCAAAAACAAGCGACAAATTCTGGAAACTTAAGCAAACTTTTTCATTTGAAAAAGATGGCGTTATGGGGTTAGACACAAAGGTTTCAGATTTCAACAATGACGGATTTAAAGACATGACTTATATTTCAGCAGTTGCCGCAAGAGGTACAAATGAAGTCAGACGGCTATTTATTTATGACAAGAACAAAGATAAAATCATACTTATGAAGAATTCGGAAGATTATCCAAATATGCTTTATAACAAGCAGTTAAACTGTATTGATGCATTTTTAATTTACGGGGGTAGTTCTACAATATTCTTAAAGATTAAAGGTGACAGCCTACGGGAATTTGCTGGTGTGGACTTAGACAATAGCCTGACCGTTTACACTATTGACCAAAATGGGAAACAAAAAATAATTCGTAAAGACAAAACAACTAAATGGAATTATGTTAGGTTTAAAAATTATAAGCCACTTATTCCATACGACAATTATTAAAACTAACTTTTCATTGTGAATTTAGCTCCCGTTCCGGGGCACAGTTTTGAAAATCCCAACTGCACAAAGTTTCGAATGAAGCCTTCTTATAAATACATCAACGCTCCAACAAACTGGCATAACATACCCATAATAAGCCCTGAGTAAATTTCTTTAGGGCGATGATCACTTACGATCATACGGGATGTACAAACCAGCCCGGCTATTAAAAAGGCAAGCGACAAGGGCCAAGTCATCAACATGGTATTCTGCCTAAAAATCACCAAAAAAATTCCTATTAAACCACCCATACCAATGGCGTGCATACTTATTTTATAATAAATATTGGCAATCAATGCAGCAGCGGAAGAAATAAAAACACCAAACATAAGGCCCACCAATATTCTCGGAATATAGGGTTGTTCCCTTAGTACATATTGTGTCCAGAAAAAGAAGGTCATGGAGGCTATGTAAGGAATAATGCGATCTTTTTGTGTACGTAAATGAATGGATTCAACAAATCGAAGTCCTTTTAACAACAAAACCGTTACGCCGGGAAATAATACTGCGTTGATTAATATAAGCAATAACACCTTTTGTTTGCCTGCATTACTAAAACCTGTAAAGTAGTCGGGGTGTACATATGTCAAAAAGCATGTAATATAAAATGGAATAAAAAGTGGATGGAAAATATAAGAAAATAATCCTGCTAATAAGCGAATTATTAGCGGTTGTTGCCCTGCAAAAGGCGGTTCCACTATATTGCCTGCGGGCAATTGACGATCGAACATAGGCTTGTTTTACAATTCTTTTCTTAACCTGGCTACCGGTACATTTAGTTGTTCCCTGTATTTGGCTACTGTTCTGCGGGCAATATTATATCCTTTTTCTTGCAATAGCTCGGTTAATCTTTCATCACTCAGCGGATGCTTTTTACTTTCTGCTTCTATAAGATCACTCAATATCTTTTTTACTTCCCTGGTACTCACTTCCTCACCACTGTCTGTTTGAAGGCTTTCACTAAAGAAAAATTTAAGCCGGTAAGTGCCAAATTCAGTTTGAACAAATTTACTGTTGGCTACCCGGCTTACCGTACTGATATCGAGGTTAGTTTTTTCTGCAATATCTTTTAAAATCATTGGACGCATTTCAGTTTCATCTCCAGTCAGGAAAAACTCATATTGGTAATTCATGATGGCCTCCATGGTACTTAGCAATGTATGCTGCCGTTGCTTAATGGCATCAATGAACCATTTTGCCGAATCAATTTTTTGTTTGATAAATAAAACCGCTTCTTTTTGCCGCTTATCTTTCTTTGTTCCGCGGTCATAATCTTTTAGCATATCCCGGTAACCTTCGCTGATCCGTAAATCAGGTGCATTTCTGCTGTTAAGCGTTAGTTCAAGGTTTCCATTATTGTTAATGATGAAAAAATCCGGAATTACATACCCTTCCCCTTTACTGCTTTCGCCGATATGTCCACCGGGTTTAGGGTTTAATTTAATAATCTGGTTAATGATTTCCCGCAATTCATCATCAGTAATATTAAGCCCCCGCTGAATTTTTTCATAATGCTTTTTTGTAAATTCTTCAAAATATTTCTCCAGCACTTTAATAGCCATTTCAATGGGAGTTCCTTCACTTATTCTTCTTTCCAATTGAATCAGCAGGCATTCCTGCAGGTCACGGGCACATACACCCGGCGGGTCAAATTGCTGAATCTGAAATACTAATTCTTCGATCTCTTTTTCCGAAGTCTGTATATTTTGTCTAAAAGCAAGATCATCAACTATGGCACTGATGTCGCGGCGCAGATAGCCATCGTCATCCAGGTTACCAATTATTTGTATCGCAACCTGCTTTTTATGATCATCCAGGTTTAACTGGCCAACCTGTTCAAGCATTACCTCGTTGAAACCTCTTTCAACTTTATGCGGAATAATTTTATTTTCATCCTGTTCAGGATAATTTTCATCCCTCATTTTATAATCTGCGATATCATCATCTCCATCATGCACATAATCGCTTATGTCAATATTTTCATAATCATCCTGGCTGCCATCCGGTTCAAAATCATCTTCTTTTGTATCAAACTCATCGGTAGTATCATTTTCAAATTCTTCCGTTTCTTCCTCATCACCGGTTTCCAGGGCCGGGTTTTCCTCTAACTCTTCTTTTATTCTTTCTTCCAATTGCGCAGTAGGTACCTGCAACAATTTCATTAGCTGAATTTGCTGTGGCGATAATTTTTGTAGCTGCCGCTGGTATAGTCCCTGACTTAAGGCCATAGTGTTTCAATAATTTTTTTAGGGTAATTACACTGGTTTGCAAAATTAAATAGCGTGTAATTATTTTAATAAGCGGTTAGCGCATATATTTTATTAGTAAAATCTGCTCCAGTCCAACTTAACCTGATTAGCCGTAAATTTACAAACATTCAATCTTGAAACTTGTATAAAAAAGGTAAAATTATAATTTTTTGCATGATTTTTGTAGCCGCCAGTGCTTTTTCACAAAAATTACCGGCAAAGTCAACTCAAATGTTGCTGTTACAAAACCTGCCAAAAGCTGCACCAACCTCACTTATACCTATTAGTAAAGCTCCGGTTACAAATACTCCAAAACAAATAATTTCTCCCGGTTTGTATGTGAGCCGGTTAGGCTTTTTCTGCAAACAAGAGATAAAATTAGAAAAAATTACAAAAATTCCTTTTCGATTTCGCCTCGGTAGTATAGAAGACTGTGATCGCATGGAAGGGAAATTTAAACGAAGTAATTAACCTAAAAATTACTTTAAGACAGTCTAAAGTTTATTCAAGTTAACCTGCGGGTGATTATTCAAATATGCCAATTTTTTCAGGTCTGTTTTTTTCAAAAACATACTTATCTTCAAACTCGTAAATTAGATTCCTCTAAATACAGAAGTGTTTATATCGATCATTAATGTTTAAAAGAATGTTTTATGAAAATTCTACCAGGCCTTTTCTGTCTCTTTCTTTTTTCTACCGGGGCCTTCGCTCAAAAATTTTCACCACTTTTCAATGGCAATGATCTAACCGGCTGGACTAAGCACGGCACAGAACTCTGGTATGTAGACAATAAGGAACTCGTTTGCGAAAGTGGCCCTGATAAACAATATGGTTACCTTTCAACAGACAAGGCGTTTAAAAATTTTGAACTAACACTTAAATTTAAACAAGAGGCAGATGGTAACAGTGGTGTTTTTATCCGTTCCGGAATTGAGGGCACAAAAATCAGCGGCTGGCAGGTAGAGATAGCTCCCCAAAACTTACATACAGGTGGTATTTATGAATCATATGGACGGGGATGGCTCATACAACCCGATAGCACTGATGAAAAATGGTTGAAGAAAGGCGAATGGAATGATATGAAAATCTTGGCCCAAGGCGACCAAATAACCACCTGGTTAAATGGCCATCAAATGGTAACACTAAAGGATGAAAAAATTGGCGCTGGGGAAGGATTTATTGCTTTACAAATTCACGATGGTGGTGGCATCAAAATAAGGTGGAAGGAAATTATGATTAAAGAATTACCGTAGTTTTTACAGGTAAGTAAATTAAATATCTCCTGTATTGTAGCAGGAGTAGTTCACTAATCTTCAATAATAAAATATGTCTGATTCAACTCGTAGAAACTTTATTAAGAAATTAGCCGTCACTACTGCGGCAGTGGCTACAGGCGCAAATTTGTTTGCCAATGAAAGCACGCCTGCCTATTTTGAAAAACTTAAGCGTACCCCGAAAAGTGCCAATGACAAAATTAATTTTGCACTTATTGGAGCCGGGGGCATGGGTACGCAGGATACGCTTACGGCTTTAACGGTTCCCGGAACCAAGTTGGTCGCGGTTTGCGATTTATATGACGGCCGCCTAAAAGATGCCAAAGACAAATGGGGGTCCGATCTTTTTTTAACCCGCCACTACAAGGAAATACTCAGTAGAAAAGATATAGACGCCGTAATAATTGGAACACCGGATCACTGGCACCAGCAAATTTCCATCGATGCCATGCGTGCCGGAAAAAACGTGTATTGCGAAAAGCCAATGGTTCATGCAATTACAGAAGGCCCCGCTGTTATAAAAGCGCAGAAAGAAACAGGAAAAATTTTCCAGGTGGGTAGCCAGGGCGTTTCATCTTTAGGAAATGAAAAAGCAAAACAATTATTAAAAGATGGTGCCATCGGTGAATTGAATTATGCAGAAGGTTTTTGGGCCCGTCATTCGCCAACCGGAGCCTGGCAATATCCGATACCGGCAGATGCCTCAACCCAAACGGTGGATTGGGATACATTTTTAAGCAACACAACCAAACGCCCTTTTGATGCCACCCGTTTTTTCAGGTGGAGAAATTACCTGGATTATGGCACCGGCATGTCCGGCGATTTATTTGTACACCTGTTTTCAAGCCTCCATTTTATTACCAATTCATTTGGCCCAAATAAAGTGTATGCATCGGGTGGATTGCGCTATTGGAAAGATGGCCGGGAAGTGCCGGATGTATTGTTAGGCACATTTGATTATCCGCAAAGCCAGGCACATGCGCCATTCAATCTTTCGCTTCGTTGCAATTTTGTAGATGGCACCAGCGGTACAACTTATTTAAAACTGGTGGGTAGCGAAGGTTCAATGGATGTAACCTGGGATAGTGTGACATTGAAAAGAAATAAATCAACCGAATCGGATGATCCTTTTTTTATAGAGCAAATGAAAAAAGCGGGAACACCTGTAACAGGGCGTAAAAGAATTTTACCTCCGGAGGAATACACGTTTGCTGCTGAAAAAGATTATAAGGGTGGGCCTTACGATCATTTTGTAAACTTTTTTAACGCCATTAAAAACGGAGGCAGTGTGGTAGAAGATGCTGTGTTTGGTTACCGGGCAGCAGCGCCTGCTTTATTGTGTAACGACAGCTATAACCAGGATACTGCCATGTTATGGAACCCTGAAACCATGCAATTAGTAAAAAAATAAAACCATATAAATATGAAAAAAAATCTTTGTTGGCTCATTACCGGTATCAGTTCAATGGTTATAATTGCTTCCTGCAACAGTGCAGCAGAAGAAAAAACTCCCGAACCAACGGCAGTTGAAGTGCCGACAGCAAATGAGTGGATCTCTTTATTTGATGGAAAAACGTTGGCCGGATGGCACGCATTTAATAAAACCGGTACTATACCAAATTGGGAAATTGAAGACAGTGCAATGGTTTGCCTGGGAGCCGCAGCAGATGCACATGGTGGTGATATTGTATCAGATTCGGCCTTTGATAATTTTGAATTAAAGTGGGATTGGAAAATATCCAAAGGCGGTAACAGTGGTGTAATGTATCATGTGGTGGAAGATGCAAAATATAAATCTCCTTACGAAACGGGGCCAGAATACCAGGTGATTGACGACATTGGCTTTCCGGAAAAACTGGAAGAATGGCAGAAAACCGGTGCCGATTATGCAATGAACCTTACCAACGACAAGAAAAAATTAATGCCGGTTGGTGAGTGGAACAGCAGCCGCATTGTTTTTAATAAGGGCCATGTGGAGCATTGGCTAAACGGCGAAAAGATAGTAGAGTTTGAAGCCTGGGATGACAAATGGAACAAAGAAAAAGCCGAAGGAAAATGGAAAGATTACCCGGATTATGGAAATGCAAAAACAGGATTGATTGCTTTACAGGATCATGGGAATAAGGCGTTTTTTAAAAATATTATGATTAAGAAATTGTTTTGCATGTAATTAATACATAACAATAATTCTTACGCGGTGTTTCGTACGCCACGAACCGGGGCAGAGGAATAAAATAAGGCAACGAATTTTATACAAAACAAATAATTATCGACGTTTAATTTAAACTAACAATAATACTTAATTTGGTATTCTGTCTGCAACTGATCGTTCAGCTTCGCAGGCAAATAATCGTTACCTGTTTTTCAAAGAATTATCAAAACCCTATTCAAACTAAAAGACTAAAATGAAAACGACCAATCACCTACCCTTTTCGCTGAAAACAACATTTTTTGTATCCGTTATTTTATCCCTTTTTCTTTTTTCCTGCAAAAAGGAAAATTCAACAGCCGATGCTTTTCATGTAACCTGCACTGTAGATGGAGTTCCGATGGTTTTTAATGCAGGTGCTTTCGCTCATTGGGACTCTTTAGGAAATGAAAAAGCGCTTACGATTAATGGCCTGACAGATTTAACGCCAAATACGGGTTCTGTAGGTTTTGTAATTACGAATACTCCAAGTAGTAATCCAATAACAGAAGCAGTCTATAATGACAATTCAACCAACTATGAAGTGCTGGCCTCATACGCTCCCAATATATCAAATCTGGATTACAATGCCGGAACCAGTGAGTACGGGGAGGCAATTAGCAATAATTTTACGATCATCAATCATTTCAGTGTTCACCTAACCTCCTTAACTGCCAAAGCAGCAAAAGGTACGTTTAGCGGAGATTTTTTTCTGGGCGGCGACTTTGCAGCAGGAAAGAAAACTATTACCAATGGTGATTTTTATGTTGAGTTTAAATAGGTAATTGTTAGCTATTGCCAGTTTACTACGCCCTGGATCGTGGCATACGAAACAGTTTGACAAACAATACAGTTCCGTTTCGTATGCCACGAACCGGGGCAGCGGAGTTGACCGTCATTTAAAACGATATTACGTTACAGACAATATTCTACATGACATTTTGGATAATTAATAAAATAATTGCTGCTTACATCATTTCGACTTTTACTTTTTTGTTAGTAATACTTTTCTTCAAAGCGCCTCGTAGACGGACAAACATTTTTTTGAACAAAGCGAACCTTCTTTTAATATTTGTTTTAGTTCTAAATATCATTTGGATCGGTGAAGAAACAATCAAATGCCTAGTTTTAGATAATAGAAACTCAAAAACTCTATCGGCGGATACATTGAAAAACTATCAGCGAAATTGTACGTCAATATTTACAGGAACATTTTTCTTTGCCTTTTTATTTCAGTCGCTCTTTTTCTTTAATCGACACAGAACTAAAGTCTCTTTGACCATCATATCAATTCTTCTGTTGACACTATTATACAACTATGAAAGACTGATCATTTATATTACAAGCCTTTATAGAGATTACTTGCCTTCTAGTTGGTCAACATACTATGACTGGACTGGAACGCTTTGGACTTTAATTTTTACAACAATATATTTTACATTTTGCTGGACAAATCGACTGACAATTAAGAATAAAAAATTCGGGAAAGAATAAACAAACGCCCAACATTAAGGCAAGAACTATAACGGCAGCGGTTGCACCCCATTTTTTTGGCATCCCTCACAGTCGATGCAGAAGAAAATCATAACTTCAAACAAACAATATTTAAGCAATGTTAGTAGAGAGAACAAGCAAAGAAGTAATTATCAGGTTGCCAGCTTCAGTAGACACAGAAGACTTACAAGACTTTTTGAATTATGCACGCTATAAAGAATTGACCTCCACTTTCAAGACTGACCAAAAAGAAGTTGACAAAATTGCCAACGACATAAATACAGATGGTGGACTAAAAGCAAAAGCAAACTGATTAAATGAAAATCATCGTTGACACACGCATTGTCAACGCCATGTTTCGTGCGCTACGAACCGTAACTGCGGAGAAACTCATAAACAATGACTCATACTGACATAAGAGAAAAAATATTGAAAGGTGGAAAACTGGCAATTGACCGACTGTTGGAAAAGAAACGTAAGGATAATTCCTTATAGTTATATCAGATAAAGGCAAAGTGATTAAAGTAGCGGCTAACTCCTTAAATAAATAATACCTTAATTCCGTTATTTCCCGCCCAACGATAATACCTGATCGAACGAGTCTACCTCAAAAGCATGATACACATCTTTTCCGTAAAATTATTGGCTTTCCTCAATAAGCAACAGCATGTTCCTGCAACACTTTTTTAATAACCCTTACCATTTTTTCACCCTTTTCTTTTAATTGCTCTGCTGTCCAGGATAAATTAATGAGCGTAGATATGCAACGGCTCATCACTGCATCACTTGCTGAAAAATCTTTGCTGGCATGATGAATTACGGCGGCTTTTAAATCGGGATGTAATTTATTTAAGGTGGTGGAGTTTTTCAGGTGGTCCCATTTACTGATGTAATGCCAGTTGTTGCTGAACCAGTAAAAATTTCCCGGTAAAATTCCTTGTTCCTTCATTTCTGCTATTATAGCTGTAGCAATTTCAGCGGTTGGTAAAAACCAGCTTAAAAAAGTACAGCTATCGCCAAACGGATCCGGTACTCTTCGGTATGTTATTTCCGGAATGGTTGAAAGCATTGCTTTTAAAGCCGAGTGATTTTTATGCTGAATTTCCAGGAAGGTATCCAGTTTTTTTATCTGGGCCAGTCCAACGGCCGCATGTAATTCGCTGATGCGAAAATTGTAACCAATAAACGGGTGAAGATCTGCGCCACGGTCTGCACCTTTGTGGTCATGCCCGTGATCACTGTATCCATCGCTGTTAATATAAACATCTTCCCGGTTGCTCATTACCACGCCACCTTCTGCACAGGTAATCGTTTTTACAAAATCAAAACTAAAGGTTCCGGCATCGCCGATGGTACCAAGTTTTTTTCCTTTGTAAGTTCCACCAATACTTTGACAGGCATCTTCAATCAATACCAGGTTATGTTCTTTGCAGATGGCAACCAATTCATCTATATCCGCCATGCTGCCGCACATGTGTACAGGCATCACGCATTTGGTTTTTGAAGTTATAGCATCACGAACAGCTGATGGGCTCAACGTTAACGTATCATCCACATCTACCAAAACCGGCACAGCACCCACACTCAACACAGCTTCAAAACTTGCCACAAAAGTAAAGGCAGGTATTATCACTTCATCGCCATAACCCACGCCCAAAACACTCAATGCGGTTGTCAATGCGGCAGTGCCACTACTAACCAACTGTGCATATTTGCTGCCAAAAGTTTCACAAATGGCGGCTTCCAGTTCCAAAGCTTTCCATATTCCTTTTCTTGGCCCGTCAAATCCGTAGCGCATCAGGATGCCCGTTTCAAGTACATCATTTACTTCTTTACGTTCTTCATTTCCAAAAAATTCAAAACCCGGCATAAAATATATTTTAGTTGTTAGTAAAAATGCCCTGATGCAAAGGTAATCCTTTAGCTATGTAAACAAATACAGCTTACTATGCAAAAACCACCAACGAACATTATTATGTGGATGGTGTTTTACAAGTGTGAATTACAATTTTAACGGAGAAATTGGCTCGTTTCTTTAAAAGCTGTTTAACTTTGCGCCAGGATGAAAAATGGTTTTATCATATTCATAATACTTTTTAGCTGTTGGTTGTTACCCACAACTACCAATGCCCAATGTTCTCTTTGTACTAAAACTGCACAACAAATGGGTGAAAAGCCAGCCCAGGGTTTAAACAGCGGCATTTTATACCTGATGGTTATGCCATTTGCAATTGTTGGTGTTATTGGTTTCCGTTGGTGGAAAAATAACAAGGCAGTTGAAGCGCAAGAGCAGGCAGCTCAATAATTCATTTAGTTTTTCAATTCTAGCATATTTCTGGTTGGCTCGTTTCTATTTATACTGCTCAATGGATAAATTAGTGACAGTTAAACTATTTTGTATTTAAGACCTTAGTAGCGTTGTTGATAAAATATATATTAGACCTTATTATTTATTGCTTTTTTAATAAGGTCTGTTTATTTAAATGACTTAGGGTTCTACTAAGGTTGGTCTCAAAGTGGCGAACACTTAACTCACCGTCCTTTCTCTTCAAGATATATTCCGAGGAAACGAATTAATAAAACTTCCATTTAGACTTTACTCACCAGGTATCTATGCCGTGGTTCGTGGCACACGAAACATTTTGACAAACAATACAGTCCCGTTTCGTGTGCCACGAACCGGGGCAGCAGAATGGTAAACTAATGGTATGGCAATTATGCTTGGCGTAAATCTTATTACACGAATTATTACGATCCTATAGCTATCGGATTACACGAATTCATCAATACAATTTTAGGAATTCGTGTAATTGAAAGTGTTATGCCACTCCGAGCGTAACACTAATAATCAGCGATAAATCGATAAAGGTTAAAATCATCACCAGCTTTTTCAATAGCCTGTTTTAACGCAGTTTTGCTGATACCCTGCATTTTCTTTTGCTGAATGAGGTGATATGCTTTTTCTGCGAATAGCCAGGAACGTTTATCATTAAAACTATGGTGTCCAATATGATCAAGGATGGCCTTAAATAAATCATCAATCCCTTCTTTTTTTGTGGCTGAAGTTTTTATAACCGGTATGGGTAGTTCAGTTTTGTGAAAGGCAGGTGCCAACATCAATCGTAGGTTTTTTACAAAAAGATCTGCCCCCGGCCTGTCTGCTTTATTCACTACAAAAATGTCTGCAATCTCCATCAGGCCTGCTTTCATGGTTTGTACTTCATCACCGGCTTCGGGCACTACCACCACAATAGTGGCATCAGCCAATCCGGCAATTTCAATTTCACTTTGCCCCACACCTACCGTTTCAATAATGATATAATCGAAGGGAGCGGCTTTCAGTAAATCGCTTATTTCAATAATTTTTGGATGCAAACCACCCAACGAACCCCTTGTTGCAAGTGAACGAATAAATACATTTGGGTCGTTGTACCAATCACTCATGCGGATCCTGTCTCCCAAAAGTGCTCCTAAATTAAAAGGCGAAGAAGGATCAACACAAAGCACACCGGTTTTTTTATTTGCCTGGGCCAGTATGCCTACCAGAGCATCTGTCAGGGTGCTTTTTCCTGCACCTGGTGGCCCCGTAATACCTATAACCGGTGTATGAGAAAAGGGGAGCAACTGCAGTAATTCCTGGTAGCCGGTTACTTCATTCTCTACCAATGAAATACACCTGGCCAGCGCCTTTACATCTCCTTTTTGAATTTGCTGCAGGTATTGTTGCCACATCAAACAAAATTGCTTTTAAATAAATCAAATTCCAAAAAAATACATTGGTAGCATTGGTGAAAATGAACCGTATTATACTCCTCACCGCATCAACATATGTTGTGAATACAATTGAATAATGCAGCACCCAATGGGATGTACCGCCGTTTTGCATTGCCCCGTCCTTTAGGTCGGGGTTTAAAAATTGCAATTTAATAGACGGCTTTAGCCAAATTTTTCTTTGGCTAAAGCCATGAAGGGTAGTAGTTACATTTATCACCGCCCTAAAGGGCAGTGCAATTCAAAGGACAGTGCAATTGAGGGCCGGCTCTCTAATTCTCTATGGGGTCTTGAGTCTTTTTGACTTTAACCCAATACCATACACTGTGAAATAATAATATTGAATTTTTTAAACATTTAATTGGGCCAGTCTTACTCATTTTGGCAGGACCCTGTTTTTAATTTTTCATTATTAACTTCGGTAAAATTTGATTTGAATGACCAACTTCATACCGATATTTCCTTTAGGGATTGTGGTGTATCCAGGTGAAGAATTGAACCTGCATATATTTGAACCACGATATAAACAATTGATTGCCGACTGTAAGGAGAATAAAAAGCCTTTTGGTATTCCCGCAGTAATTGATAATAAAATGAACGAAATGGGCACCCTGGTAGAACTGGTGGAAATTACCAGGGAATACGACAATGGCGAAATGGATATAAAAACCAGGGGTGTGATGATATTTAGAATTCTGGAAACTGTAAAATCGGTACCGGATAAATTATACAGCGGAGCCATCGTTAACTACCCGGATAATTTTAAAAATGGTAGTCAAAGCCTTATGAAAATTGTGATTGCCGGCATCAGGAAGTTGCATTCAATCTTGAAAGTGAATAAAAATTTTCCGAGTGCAGAGAAAGATATGTTAAGCTATGAAGTGGCACATCACGCAGGCCTTTCATTACCCGAAGAATATGAATTGCTGCAATTAATGCATGAGTTGCAACGGCAGGAATATTTAAAACAACATTTACAAAAAGTATTGCCGGTGGCTACTGAAATAGAAACGCTAAAAGACAGGATTCAGTTAAACGGACATTTTAAAAATTTAAGTGGGTTTGATATTTAGATCCAGTGTTGTCCGACTAAGTTCCTGTATTCGTTGCTACGCCTGAATGACCTCACCTCAACCCCTCTCCAAAGGAGAGGGGCTAGAACATTGAACCGGTAAGAGTTATAGCGATATTGTATATTTTTAGTCGGACAATAGTGATTTAGATTAGCAGTTACCGGTTAAAGCCGTTGAGTTAATAAATAAATTCATCATTAATTTTCCAACCGAACAAATATGATCAGCACTGTCACCATCAACTTTAAACACCAACAATGATAACAACGCTCTGCCTCGATTTTGGAAATACCCGTAAAAAGGCCGCCATATTTGAAGGTGATATTTTTAAGATTGAAGTAACGTTGGCAGACGACAGCAATGAGCAGATAGCGGAATTACTTAAAATGTACAATCCACAAAAATCAATTCTTAGCTCAGTAATTCTTCATAATGAAGGGATAGAAAAATTACTGGCAGCAAAAACCAGTTTTCACAAACTTTCTCATCTTACAAAAATAAATTTTGCAACGCCGGTTGGTAAGCCCGAAACCATTGGAGCCGACAGGCTTGCATTGGCAGCGGCTGCCGTACATTTTTTTCCGGGTAAAAATAACCTGGTAATTGCGTTGGGTAGTTGCATCACTTATAATTTCATTAATCAATACCACGAATTCCTCGGCGGCGGAATTTCCCCTGGTATGGAAATGCGCTTTAAATCCATGCATGAGCATACAGCGTTGCTGCCATTAGTGCAAAAAGATTGGAATTTTCCGGTAATTGGGTACGATACCAAAACAAATTTACAGAGCGGTGTAATAGCCGGAATAACCTATGAAATAGCCGGTTTTATTGAGTTTTACGCCAATAACTATGGCAACTTTAACGTGGTTTTAACCGGGGGTGATGCAGGCTATTTTGCCCGGCAACTTAAAAACAAGATATTTGCAGACTTAAATTTCTTATTCAAAGGACTGTATGCACTCAGCGAAACTAACAATCACTAAATTTTTACCCGTACTAATCATTGCTTGTGGCTTGCAGCAGACGGTCTATTCCCAGGAAAATTCACCTTATTCCCGCTATGGTTTGGGCGATTTGGTACCCAATGCAAATATTGTGAACAGGGCCATGGGTGGCATTGCAGCCGGTACTTCAGACTATTCTTCTATCAATTTTACCAACCCTGCCAGTTATGGTAATTTAAAAGCTACCATTTTTGATATAGGTTTTGAAGCGGATAGGCGTACGCTAAAAAGTACATCACCTTCCGCAAGATTTTCATCTACCAATGCGGTTATTTCTTACCTGCAATTGGGGTTTCCTATTAAATTAAAAAAAGCCAATAAAAAGGATGTGTATTGGGGATTTAATATTGGATTGAAACCAGTTACAAGAATCAACTATAAAATTGCTACCCAACAAGTGCTTTCGGGAGTTGGTAATGTAGGAACTGTTTACGAAGGTAGCGGCGGATTAAACCAGGCATACCTGGGAACAGCTTTACGCATAAAAGATTTCAGTTTTGGTGTAAATGGTGGCTATATGTTTGGCAATAAAAACTATAGTACACAGTTAAGTTTTTTAAATGATAGTGTACAATATGCCCAATCAAATACTGCCACCAATTCAAACTTTGGCGGCTTGTTTTTAAATGGTGGTATTCAATATCAACACATCATAAAAAAGAAAAATAAAAAAGAAGCCATCATTCGTTTTGGGGCATACGGTAATTTAAAGCAATCTATGTCGGCAACAAAAGATGCATTGATTGAAACCGTTGTATTTGATGCGGCTGGTAATAAATTCAGGGTAGACAGTGTATTTGAAAAAAGTGTTAAGGGGAAGGTGATATATCCATCAACAATAGGTGTAGGTATTAGTTACCAAACGCTCAACTGGTTAGTAGGTGCAGATTTTGAAACAACCAAATGGCAGGATTTTCGGTTTTTTGACGAAGCCAACCAGGTACAAAATAGTTGGAAAATACGGGTGGGTACGGAGTATCTTCCCTTGAAAGAAAATACATCCTTTAAAAAATATTTTAGTTTTGTCCGGTATCGTTTTGGCTTTTTTTATGGTCCTGATTACATCAAAGTCAATAATAATTTGCCTGAATATGGCGTTACATTTGGCGCAGGATTTCCGTTAAAATTGAGAAAAGGTTATTATGAAACACAAACTTCCTTGTTAAACACATCCGTTGAAATTGGTAGCCGTGGCGATAAAAATTCGAACCTTCGGGAAAGTACACTTAAAATAAGTGTAGGATTTTCTTTAAGCGATCTTTGGTTCCGCGGAGCTAAATACAACTAAATTCTTCCTATACTTTGGGACTGAAAAATTAGCAAACTGGTATTTTGCTCATCATTGATAAAATGCACAAGAGTGCGACGCCACTGAAGCTAAATTGAAAAACTTCCGCCTGGTTAATAAAAAAATTGTTCACCAATTTATCCCTCATTCTCCATAATATGATCTTTATTTCACCCTATATAAAAAAGATTGCAGCCTTTTCAATGGGCTGTTTTTTTTTATGCAGTTGTGAGAATAGTATAAAAGATATAAAAGCGTTGGATGAAAAAGCAAAAGGCGTGGAAATTGCAAAAGAAGTAAATATTAAGTATTCAGTTGGTGGCCATCAAAAAGCAGATTTGTATGGACCGATTATGTACCGGGTGCAGGATACAGTGCCTTACGTGGAATTTCCGAAAACCATCCATGTAGATTTTTATGATGATAAAGAAAATAAAGAAAGTATACTGGACGCTAAATATGCAAAGTATATTGAAACACAGAGCAAAATTTTATTAAGAGACAGTGTGCGTTTTATTGGTTTAAAAAACGGGGATACGCTTTACTGCAATGAATTATATTGGGACCGAAACCGGCCTGTTTACCAGTTTTATACAGATAAACCTGTACAGATACGAACTAAAACACAAATTATTGATGGCATTGGATTTGAAACCAGCCAGGATTTTAAAGAAAAGCTCATCAAACAGGTTACCAACAGTATTTTAAAAGTGCCCACTTCTGAGTTTCCGGATTAAGGAAAATTAATGAAATAACAATCTTAGCTTTTAGATGTTATTGTAACTTTAAGCCCCGGAAAAAATGATGGCAATTAATAAATAATACCATCTTGATTTAATAAGGAGTCCAAAGGACTACGTTGAAATCTTAGATGGTATTATGCCGATTGCAAATCGCATTGGACTAAATAACGGTATAATCGGTATAAGCCATTTTTGTTTTGGATGAATTTAAAGCCTGAACGGATGTTTAGAAAAAAATCGATCATGAAAACAAAACCAACCCTTCCCGACTTTTAATATGAATACAATTACTGTTTACGGAATACCCAATTGCGATACAATTAAGAAAACGCTGAATTGGTACAAACAAAAAAATATACCGGTTGATTTTTTTGACTATAAAAAAAATGGCATCAAAAAAGACAAGCTGGCACATTGGTGCAAGGAAGCAGGCTGGGAAGTATTGCTAAATAAAAAGAGCACCACCTGGAGAAGTTTAACACCGGAAGAGCAACAATTGGTAACGAATGAAAAAATGGCCATCAAGTTGATGATGGCATATCCAACCATCATTAAGCGCCCTGTAATAGAAATGAACAACAAGGTAATGGTAGGTTTTAATGAATCTTATTTCACCAAACAATAAAACAAAAAACAATGAAACGTAACGCAACGGCCGTATGGAACGGCACAGGTAAAGAAGGTACCGGTAATCTTACAACGCAAAGTACTGTATTAGATAAAACACAGTATTCATTTAAATCCCGTTTTGAAGATGGAATAGGTACTAATCCCGAAGAACTGGTAGCTGCCGCCCACGCAGGTTGCTTCACAATGAAGTTGAGTTTTGTATTAAATGCAGCAGGTTTTACGGCCGATGAAATTTCAACCAAATGCGATATCACACTGGAAGATGGAAGCATCACATCATCTCACCTGACAGTAACTGCAAAAGTGCCGGGCATCGACCAGGCTACTTTTGATGCAAGTGTTAAAGACGCGGAAGCCAATTGCCCGATTTCTAAATTGTATAACACCACGATTACTTCGGAAGCTACATTGGCATAAAATAATATTTTTCTAATTAGAACGACCTGGTAAAATGAATCGATCGATTTGTTTTATTGGGTCGTTTTTTTGTGCGTATTTGATCTGATAATTTAGAGAATATATATTCGTATCCCTACACAATCTTACTCAGGTTCAGGTTCTCATCACATTGCTGATGCAACTTCGTACTATTTGCACTGCATTCTGGCTCACCGCTCAACTGACTTAAATTTTATGAGCCTTATCTGGAAAATTAACATGACGATTGAAGCGGGGTACTCACAGCCTGTTAGCAATTTTTAGCATTGGGTAAATTAAATTTAACTTTCAGAGAGCAATCGGCTTGTATATTTATACAAAATACAGGAGAGATTTTAAAGATGTAATTGAATCAGGCGAATGTAATGTTGAACAACAAGGGACACAGTTCCTCCTATTTTTATTCATTTAATCGATACGATATTAAGGCAAAAGAAAATTTTTAAAAATGAACTCAATTGCTTTCATTGATACCGAGATTGAGCCAAAGAGCCGAAAGATTCTTGACATTGGATGTGTAAAGGACAACGGTAATTCTTTTCATTCAAATTCTATTACCGGCTTTATAAAATTCTTAAACGGAACTGAGTTTATTTGCGGGCATAACATATTAAATCACGACCTCCTTTACATTCAAAAAGCAATTACTGATGCTAAAATAAATTCTTCAAACATCATTGACACTTTATTTCTCTCTCCTCTTTTGTTTCCTGCAAAACCCTACCATGCATTACTCAAAGACGACAAACTTCAAACAGAAGACTCCAACAATCCGCTTAACGACGCCATAAAAGCCAAAGATCTTTTCTTTAATGAAGTTTCTGTTTTTAATGCCTCAGAAGAAAAACTAAAAAAAATTTTCTACCTGCTATTGAGCGATAAAAAGGAATTTCACTCCTTTTTTCGTTTTATCTTCTTTAAGAGCAATGAATCAGATGTTGAAAAATTAATCAGGGAAAATTTTCAACTTCTGATTTGCAAAAACTCAAACCTGACTAAAATAATCGCTGAGCATCCGATTGAATTAGCTTATTGTTTATCATTAATAAATTGTAACAACCGTTATTCGATAACACCGCCCTGGGTTTTAAAAAACTATCCCAAAGTTGAACGAATAATGTTTCTGTTAAGAAACAACCCATGTTTGACCGGTTGTGTGTATTGTAATCAGGCATTAGACATACACAAGGGACTGAAAAATTTCTTTGGCTTTGACGAATACAGAAGTTATGCAGGGGAGCCCTTGCAAGAGAGCGCTGTTCAGGCAGCCGTTGATAATAAGTCGATTTTGGCAGTGTTTCCAACTGGGGGAGGAAAGTCAATTACATTTCAGGTTCCGGCTTTAATGAGCGGAGAAAATGCCAAAGGTTTAACAGTTGTAATTTCTCCTTTGCAATCGTTGATGAAAGACCAGGTTGACAATCTTGAAAGAATTGGAATCACTGATGCAGTTACGATAAATGGTTTGCTTGACCCGATAGAAAGAGCAAAATCAATTCAAAGGGTTCAGGATGGATTTGCATCCATTCTTTATATATCTCCCGAATCTTTGCGTTCAAAAACAACAGAAAAATTATTATTAGGAAGAAAAATTATTCGCTTTGTAATTGATGAAGCACACTGCTTTTCATCCTGGGGGCAAGATTTCAGAGTTGATTATTTATACATCGGCGACTTTATTAAGTCGCTACAAGAAAATAAAAATCTTGAGGATGGAATTCCTGTTTCTTGTTTTACAGCAACAGCAAAACAAAAAGTCATTGAAGATATTTGTGCCTATTTCAAAGAAAAACTGGGAATCAGATTTGAAATTTTCCCTTCCAAAGCGGCAAGGACAAATTTGCATTACAAAGTTTTTGAAAAGGGTGATGATGAGGAAAAATATAATGCTGTCCGGGATTTGATTGAGGAAAAAAATTGCCCAACAATCGTTTATGTTTCAAGAACTAAACGGGCGGGAGAACTTGCAAAAAGGTTAAGCGAAGATGGATTTAATTCCAGAGCATTTCACGGTAAAATGGAAAGTCAGGAGAAAACAGAAAATCAAAATGCTTTCATTGCAGGTGAGGTTCAGATAATGGTTGCAACTTCCGCTTTCGGAATGGGAGTTGATAAGAAAGATGTTGGAATGGTAATTCATTATGAGATTTCTGATTCACTCGAAAACTATGTTCAGGAAGCAGGCAGAGCAGGACGAGATGAAAATATAACAGCCGATTGCTATGTTTTATTTAACGAAGAAGATTTATCAAAACATTTCATTTTGTTGAATCAAACTAAACTCAACATACATGAGATAAAACAGATTTGGAACGCAATTAAATTTATTACCAAGTTTAAACCAAGCGTTCAGAAATCAGCCCTGGAAATAGCAAGAGCGGCCGGTTGGGATGACAACCTGAAAGAAATTGAAACAAGGGTAACTACAGCAATTGCAGCATTAGAAGATGCGGGCTATTTAAAGCGAAATCAGAATATGCCGAGAATCTTTGCTAATAGTATTCTTTCTAAGAATGCACAAGAAGCGATTGATAAGATAATGCGTTCCCAAAAATTTAATGAGGAGCAAAAAATTACTGCAACAAGAATTATCAAAACACTGTTTTCTAGTAAAAGCAGAAAACTATCAAATCATGATGAAGCAGAGTCAAGAGTTGATTATATCTCAGACAATTTAGGAATTGAAATCTGGAATGTGATTTCTGTAGTAAATCTTTTGCGTGACGAAAAGATTTTGGCAGATGCAAAAGATTTGACAGCATTTGTGAAAAAGGGAGTGAGCAAAAAAAGTTCACTTGATATTGCCGAATCCTACGGACTAATTGAAAATTTTCTTTGTCCCTTGTTTGAAGAACAGGAAAAAACATTTCACATAAAAGAATTAAATGAACAGGCGCAGGAAAATGGATGTAAAGATGTAACGCCGAATAAGATAAAAACCCTCTTAAACTTTTGGGCAATTAAAAATTGGGTTAAGCGGCACAATAAGGATTATAATAAGAATCATATTGTAGCAATTAGTTGTCAGCCCAAAGAGGAGTTAAAGGAAAGGCTGGAGAAGCGGCACATCTTATCTAAATTTATTGTTGGCTACTTGTATGAGAAGAGCGGCACAGAAAAAGAAGAAGGAGAAGTTGAAAAAGATGAAATGTTGGTTGAGTTTTCCGTTCTTGAATTATTAGCGGCATTTAGCAATCAGATTCAGCTATTTGAAACAAAAGCAACGATTGAGGAAATTGAGGATACGTTGTTTTATTTGTCGAGAATTGAAGCGATAAAAATTGAAGGAGGCTTTCTTGTTGTTTACAACAGGCTTACTATTGACAAGATTGAACAAAACCCGAGAATTCAATATAAAGAACAAGATTATCAGAAACTAAGCGACTATTATGGCCACAAGGTTCAGCAAATTCATATCGTTGGTGAGTACGCAAAGAAGATGATTGATGATTATACAGGGGCATTGACATTTGTTGACGACTATTTTCAACTAAACTTTCCTTCATTCCTAAGTAAATATTTTAAAGGCAGCAGAGAATTGGAAATAAAAAGAAACATCACTCCAAAAAAATATAAACAACTTTTTGATTCATTGTCCCAGGTTCAACGGGAAATTATCGACGATAAAAACTCTCAATACATTGTAATTGCAGCGGGACCAGGAAGCGGAAAGACAAAAGTTTTGGTTCATAAATTAGCTTCATTGCTTTTAATGGAAGATGTAAAACATGAGCAACTACTTATGTTGACATTTTCAAGAGCAGCAGCAACAGAATTTAAAAAGAGATTGATTGAACTAATTGGAAATGCGGCCAATTTCATTGACATAAAAACTTTTCATTCTTATTGTTTTGACTTACTAGGTAAAGTTGGAACCATTGACGGAGCAGATGCAATTATTAAAACAACCGTTGAGAAAATTAAGAATAATGAGGTTGAGATAAACAGAATTACAAAAACGGTTTTGGTAATTGATGAAGCACAAGACATGGACAAGGATGAATTTGCTTTGATAAAAGTGCTGATGGAAAAGAACGATGAAATGAGAGTGATTGCAGTTGGGGATGATGACCAAAACATTTATGAATGGCGTGGAGCAGATTCAAAATACTTGTTGAGTTTCATAACAGAAAAGAAAGCCGCTAAATATGAACTCATTACAAACTACAGGAGCAAAAGCAATTTGGTTTCATTCACTAACCAGTTTGTAAAGACAATTGAAACACGATTGAAAGAAATTCCTATTGAAGCAAAGCAAACCGACGATGGAAAAATTAAAATTGTTGATTACAAAAATGGCAATCTTATCACTCCTTTAATTGATGACATACTTTCTACAGGTTTATCCGGAACGACTTGCGTGATAACCCACAAGAATGAAGAAGCGTTTCAGGTTGCAGGGCTTTTAACAAGGAAAGGATTACAAGCTAAGTTGATTCAATCCAATGATGGTTTTAGCTTGTATAATCTTGCAGAGATTCGTTTCTTTTTAAATGAATTGAAATTAGACGATGATGTGTTTACAATTAGCGATGATGTATGGGGAAACGCTAAAAGGAAAGTTATTGACAGGTATAAGCAAAGTTCTAAGTTTGAAATCTGCAACAACCTTATTAAGGATTTTGAGGCCACAAACACAAAGAAGAAATATAAATCTGACTTTGAAGTTTTCATCCGGGAATCAAAACTTGAAGATTTCATAAATGACAACGGAGAAACAATATTTGTTTCGACCATCCATAAAGCAAAAGGGAAGGAGTTTGACAACGTTTTTTTAATGCTTGAAAATTTTGATGCAAGAGAAGATAAAATGAAAAGGCAGTTGTATGTTGCTATGACAAGAGCAAAACAAAAACTGGTCATTCATTTGAATGGAAATTATCTTGATAAAATAAAGACCGGGGAGTTGGAAAGGATAGAAAACAATAACACATTCCAACCGCCGGGCGGTTTAACATTACATCTTTCACACAAGGATATACAATTAGGATACTTTAAATTTATACAAACACGAGTTAAAGCATTGACAAGTGGCGATTCAATTACTATTTCGGAAGAGGGTTGTAAAAATAAAAGTGGTGAATTGGTATTAAAATTCTCAAAGAAATTTCTTGATAAATTAATTGACATTAGGAACACTGGATTTGAATTGAAAGAAGCCAAAGTAAATTTTATTGTTCATTGGAAAGGCGAAGACAAAGAAGAAGAAGTGAAAATTATTTTACCAGAATTATATTTTGAAAGGCGGAATTAAGTCAAAAGTTAAATAGTATACAGTCATTCACAAAACCTTTTCATTAACTAAAGTTGGAAACGCTAAAAGCATTACTGGTGGACAAACAAAATGTGAAAGTAGTTTTTAAATGCAATAACCCTCACAGAATTATTGAATTGTGGCAATCTTTTCAGTAACATTTAATTTTATAAAATGAAAGTTCAGAAAAATAAATATAATGAACTCCTTGACAGTATCGGCTTTGCCATTGAACAGGCAAGGCAAAATGCAATCAAAGCTGTAAATACGGAATTAGTAAAAGCCAATTGGGAAATTGGCAGGCACATTGTAGAATATGAGCAACATGGGGAGGAAAGGGCAGAGTACGGAAGTGACCTGCTGACAAAGCTTTCCAAAGATTTGCGGCAGCACTACGGCAAAGGATTTGGCAGGCGGAACATTTTAGATATGCGCAGATTTTATCTTGCTTATCAGAAATGGCAGGCAGTGCCTGCCAAATTGAGTTGGAGCGATTACATAGCTTTAATTGCCATTTCAGACAATACATCAAGGAAGTTGTATGAAAAGCATACGCTTAACGAAAACCTTTCAGTAAGAGAACTTCAACTGTCTACAATTTATCGACAGTTAGAATTAAAATCTACTGATATAAAAATGGCACTAAAAAATCATAAGCATGAAATCAATAAAAATATTTGAAGAAAAAAAAGTAAGAACACTGTGGGATGAGGACAATGAGAAATGGTATTTCTCAATAATAGATGCTATTGCAGTGCTTACTGACCAGGCAGATTATCAAGCCGCAAGAAATTATTGGAAAGTCCTGAAGCACAGGTTGACTAAAGAAGGAAATGAAACGGTTACAAATTGTAACCGGTTGAAATTAGAAGCTGAAGACGGAAAGCTGCGCTTTACCGATGTAGCCGACACTGAACAGCTTTTCCGTCTCATTCAATCCATACCTTCTCCCAAAGCGGAACCTTTTAAGTTGTGGCTGGCGAAAACAGCTTCTGAAAGATTGGATGAAATGCAGGATCCCGAACTGAGCATTGACCGGGCTTTGCAACAATACCTAAACCTGGGCTATTCAGAAAACTGGATCAACCAGCGGCTCAAAAGTATTGAGATAAGAAAAGAACTTACTGATGAATGGAAGAAACGAGGATTAAAGGAAGGCGTTCAATTTGCAACGCTCACAGATATTATTACAAAAGCATGGAGCGATAAAACAACTAAGGAATATAAGATGCTGAAAGGTTTAAAGAAGGAAAACCTGCGGGATAATATGACGAATACCGAACTCATCTTAACCATGCTGGCCGAAGCATCTACCAAAGATATTTCTACCGCCACTAATCCCACAACCTTTGAAGACAATAAGAAAGTAGCTAAGCAAGGAGGCACGGTAGCAAAAGTTGCCCGTAAAGAATTGGAAGCAAGAACAGGTAAAAAAGTAGTTACGGCAATTAATGCAAAATCGAACCTGCAATTAAAATTGGAGAATCCAAAAAAGGAGAAAAAATAATGTTGCAAAGCAATTCAAAATTAAAAGCACTCGTTGATAAGCTTCGAAAGCGCTTTGGGAAGGGGACATTTTCAATTAGCTAACTGCTATTGAAATTGAAAGCTAGTAATATGATAATGGTACCTAAAAAATTAAAAGCATGAAATCAATCAAATTGTTTGAAGAAAAAATAGTCCGCAGCCAATGGGATGCAGAAAAGGAAGTTTGGTATTTTTCAGTAATTGATGTAATAGAAATTTTAACTGGAAGCAGTATTCCAAAGCGCTATTGGAGTGACTTGAAAAAGAAGCTGGTAGCCGAAGGTAGTGAAGTGTACGAAAAAATCGTACGGTTGAAAATGCTTGCTGAAGATGGTAAAAGTAGAGAAACTGATGTAGCAGATACGGCAACTTTATTACGGCTCATCCAATCCATACCATCACCCAAAGCAGAGCCATTCAAACAATGGTTGGCAAAAGTAGGTTATGAGCGGATGCAAGAAATAGCAAACCCTGAGCAAAGTTTGGAAAGGGCAAGAGAAAACTGGCAGAAGTTGGGCAGAAGCGAAAAGTGGATTCAGCAACGAATGACCGGGCAGGAAACCCGAAACAAACTAACCGATTACTGGAAAGATAACGGTGTACAAAAGTCGGATGAGTTTGCTTTTCTTACCAATATCATCCATCAGGAATGGACAGGCTTAACTGTAAAAAGCCATAAAGATTTAAAGGGTTTGAAATCTCAGAACCTGAGAGACCACATGAGTGAAGCAGAATTAATTTTTACAGCATTAGCCGAACTTTCAACCCGACAAATAGCCGAAGCAGAAATAGCAACAGGTGTTATTGAAAATGCCAAAGCTGGTAAGAAAGGCGGTGCGGTAGCAAAAAATGCAAGGAAAGAATTAGAAGCTAAAACAGGAAAAAGTGTAGTAACAGGGGAAAACTTTTTACCTCCAAAAAGAGATAACAAAAAATTGAAGTAAACTATTAATCGAAAAGCCGGCTGCAATGTAAACGCTTTCTCCCGGTGAGTTACCCTCAAAGGATGACTGACCGGGAGAATTTATCTTAGAAAAATAAAAATAACACAACACTAATGCGCCGCATCCGCAATACTTACCTTCTGTCCTTTATTACCTTTTACCATTAATACAAACGGAACACAGATAAGAAAGATAAGGCCGAGGTAAAGGAATACATCCATATAAGATAATACCGCAGCCTGTTTCATTACTATATGGTCAAGTGCAGAATAGCTGCTTTTAAGCGCTGTTTCTGAATTGATTCCTTTGCTCATAAAGCCCGCCTGTAGTGCCTGAACTTTTTGTTGCACCGCCGGATTGTTTACATCCAGTTTGCTCACCAGGTTACTACGATGTGTCATATTCTGACGGGCTATAAAAGTTGTGATCATTGCTATACCGAAAGATCCACCCAGTTGCCGCATCATACCGGTAAAGGCTGCACCCTGTCCAATTTCCTGGCCCTTTAATGTAGATAGCGAAAGCACCGTAATAGGGATAAATAACATACCCATTCCAAAACCACGCACAATCAATATCCAGAAAAATGAATCGGTATCTGTATCCGGCGTTAAAATAACATACCCCCAAAAAGTAAAGATTGCAAATAGTAACATACCCGCTGCCACCAGGTACTGTTGCGGTACTCCCCGTTGCAATAACTTACCAATGATGGGCATCATAAAAGCGGTGGTTAATGCAGAAGGTACCATCAACATACCAGCCTGTAATGCAGTCCATCCTAAGATAGATTGCGTGTATAATGGTATGATAAAAGTTGAACCATATAATCCAAAACCCATGATAAATGACAGGATCGTTCCCACACGGAGGTTACCATTTTTCAATACCCTTAATTCTACAATCGGATTTCTGAAAGATAATTCACGCCAGATAAAAAAGAATAACCCCAGCACTGCTGCTACAATCAGGTACAAAATAATATTGCTGTTAAACCAGTCATCATCCTGCCCTTTTTCCAACACATATTGTAGTGACCCGACAGTAATTGCCAGCAGCCCGATACCCAGCCAGTCAACATCCCGTACTGCACTTTTTTCACCATATTTCGGACTGCGTACAAACTGCAACGTAAGTAAAGTAGCAATAACGCCAATAGGGATATTAATGTAAAATATAAAGGGCCATGAAGAATGTTCTATGATGTAACCCCCTAATGGTGGGCCTAAAGTTGGACCAATAATAACACCCAACCCATAAATTGCCTGCGCCATTCCACGCTTTGCAACCGGGTAACTTTCGGTAATAATTGTTTGTGAAGTAACCAGTAATGCACCACCACCAAGCCCCTGCATAAAGCGAAAGGCTACCAACTCCCAGATACCTGTGGCATTACCACATAAAAAAGAACATACGGTAAAAAGAATAATAGATGCTGCAAAATAATTGCGGCGGCCAAATTGTTGCGATAACCAGCTCGTCATAGGTACCACTATTACATTACCAATTGCGTAGGCAGTAATTACCCAACCTACTTCTGTAAGGGTAGCTCCCAACGTACCACGCATATCACTAATGGCAACATTTACAATGGTAGTATCAACAATTTCCAACAGGGCACAAAGTATAGCGGTAATTGTTATAATAACCCTTCTTGAGCCATACTCTACCAACGAATCCATTTGAGTCATAAACTATTTTTTAATATCCACTGCAATGAACAGTAACGTTTGCACGTTTTTTTTCTTAATCCAAATGCACATCAACATCTACATTCATTCCCGGCCTTAATTCTTTTGTAAGCGAATCGCTTTTATCGAATTCAATTTTTACCGGTAAACGCTGCACAACTTTTACAAAGTTTCCACTGGCATTATCCGGGGGAAGCAACGCAAACTTTGAACCGGTGGCAGGAGAAAAGGAAGAAAGGGTAGCTTCGAAAATATGCCCAGGGTAAGCATCTGCATGTACAATTACTTTTTGGCCAACACTCATTTTTTCAAACTGGGTTTCTTTAAAATTAGCGACAACCCATATACCTTCGTTTGAAACAATGCTAAAGAAAGCTTGTCCCGCTTGTAAAAATTGTCCTTCCTGTACATTTACTTTTGATACAAGCCCGCTTGTAGGAGCTGTTACAACCGCATAAGAAAGATTGAGTTTTGCATTTTCCACATCTACTTCACGCTGTTTGATGATAGATCCGGCAACACCAATCTGAGAAGACGTTGCGCTACTTTGTGAACTCACCGCATTGGTTTGCTGGGCAACCTGGTTTTTTTGTTGAACCAGAATCTGCAACTGGCGTTCAGCAGTTTGCTTAGCTGCGAGTGCCTGCTCATATTGTTGTTGCGTGATAGAATGATCTTTTATAAGGTTAGCATAACGTTCATAATCCTGGGTAGTCCTCCACACATTTACTTTGGCAGCTTCTATTTGTGCATTGGCAGTTGATATGCCTGCCTGAGTGCTGCTGATATTGGCTTTAGCCGCATTGGTGCTGGCTTCTGCTGCACCAAAATTACTCCTGGCTGTGGCTAGTGCAGCTTCTGCCTGGTCCACTTTTAACTGAAGGTCCCTGCTGTCCAAAATAATCAGGGTATCTCCTTGTTTAACCTGTTGATTATCTTTTACCCTTACGTCAATAACGTAACCGGCTACCCTTGGAATTACCGGGCTTATGTTTGCTTCAATCTGGGCATCATCTGTTTCTTCATGATGCAAGGAATGAATATACTTATTGATACCAAACCATCCTCCGCCAATTACCAGCAAGGCCAATACTATGATAAAGCCTTTGCTACGTTTTTTAGGTGCTTCGGCTGGTGCTGCCGGTGCTTTTTGAATGGGTGTTTCGTTTACGTTCTGTTCCATAAAATGAATGTATGTTTTGGAATATGATTGATTATTGATATAAAATTCCTGCTGTTTGTAATAGTTTGTTATATGCCACCACCGCATCTGCGTTGGCATTGGTAATATTTAATTTGCTTTGTAATTGAGCAATATCTGCATCCAGTAAATCTGTGGTGGTTGCTAAAGTGTTATCGTATTTATTTTTTGTGATGCGATAATTTTCTTCTGACTGCACCAAAGCTTTTTGGTATACTTCAATTTTTTTACGACTCAATAAATAAGCCTGGTAGGCTTTGTTAACCTGGAGGCGAATGTTATCGTTTAACATATCCTGGTTGGCACTTACCTGTTTTACCCTTGATTCTGCCTGCGCAATTTTTGTTTTTGTTTTCCAGAGAGAAGAGAGGTTGTATTTAACCCCGATGCCAACATTGATTGCATTGGTAACCGTTAAAAAATTGGGCACATCAATGGCAACATAACCGGCAGTAAGTGCCAGGCTTGGATAGTAATCTGCCTTTATTGATTTAATGCCAAGCTCTGCTACTTTTTTCTGTAGCGATAAGGAGCCGATTTCTTTTCTTTCAACCAGGGCCGATTGCTCGTACTCATCCAGGGTTTTTAATGTGTTGACAGATTGAAGGCTTGCAGAATCAGGAATCAAAATGGTTTGTTCCGGCAATCCCAGCATCAATGCCATATTTACGCTGGATAGTTTCCAGTTACTTTCTGCATCCAGCAAAGCCAGTTCAATATTGCTGGATTGCAACTCAACTTTCAATAAATCGTTCCTTGCCAACAAGCCATTTTTTTCGAGGTTTGAAAAATCTTTTACGCGTTGATTAGATTGCTCAAGGTTTTCTTTTACCAATGCTACTGCTGCTTTTGCTTTGTATAAATTGCTAAAGGCATCGATGGTGTTTAGTATAACGGCTTCTTTATTTTGACCTGCATCCAGTTTGGCAGCTTCCTCCAGGTATTTTGCAGAAGCTATTGCATATTTTAATTTACCCCCTGCATATATAGGCAACGATGCAGTGGCCATACCATATAGAGCCTGCGAAACCTTAGGGCCTCCGCCGCCTCCGGCAGAGTCTGACTTTAAATTAATATTTGGTTTTACAGGCAAATAAAGATAGGAGCCACTTACACTGAAATCAGGCAACTTATGTTCGTTTGCTTCTTTAACAGCCAGTGTTGCTTCTTCAATAGCCGCCTGCCTGTTTTTAAGCAGGTGACTGTTTGTAATGCTTAAATTAATTGCCTCTTGCAAACTGATTGATCTTGTTTCCTGGGCCACGAGTACTTGGATTCCTAGTGCAAGAAATGATACGAGGCAGATGGTGATAGTTTTGATTTTATGCTTCATTTACTAGTATTGCTTTGAATAATGACTTAATGTGAATGCTGAGTTTACGGATTAAAGTCTCTATAAATTCCTCGTCTATAAGTGCTTCCTGTCCGTTAAATTGGCGGTAATAATCTTTGTTCATCATCGTTTGAGATACCGTGCCGAACATGGTGTTCAACATCAATATCACATCTACTTTCTTTTTAAATACCCCTTTTTTCTGGCCATCTTTTATCAGCTCGCCCACTACTTCGGCATTGCGGATTTTTAGCTTTTTGGCAGCTTCAATTATGGCAGGGTTTTTATTGGTAACCTGTGCACAAAGCATAATTTTATAAAATTGCTGTTTCCGCATTACCCGATCGATGTGCTCATCAATTAACATATTGACCTTTTGAATGGGTGTTAATGTTTCATCTTTAATCAGGCTTTCCACCCTTATTTTAATAGTTCCCACTCTCAATTCAAACAGTGCTTCCATCAGCTTTTCTTTGGAACCAAAATAATAGGAAATCATTGCTACATTAACTCCGGCAGCATCTGCAATATCCCTCACTGATGTGCCATCAAAACCATCCGATGCAAAAAGGCGTTCAGCAGTTTCAATGATCTGTATTTGTTTTTCGTTAAACTCCATGTCCTCATATTATTTGAAACGCAAAGTTAAACAAACGTTTAATTAAAATCAAACAATTGTTTAATTTTTTTTTGAAATGGTGATTTTGATAACAATTAATTCATATTTAAGAATCGTGGGTGGGTGATGTACAGCCACGTATTATAAGGTTGCCAACCTTAGAGAAAATATTCATTAATTGAAATAAAGATTAAAGGTTGGCAACCTTTGCAACGAGTAGGGATGCACCTGTTGCTGAACCATAACCCGTTTTATAAACTCTTTTTATTAGATTTGAAAAAACATTGCTATATGTCGTTTCAAAACAAAACAGTGATAATAACGGGTGCTTCCCGGGGTATTGGTAAAGCCATTGGACTTCGCCTGGCGAAGGATGGAGCCAACATTGTAATTGCCTCCAAAAGCGTAGAAGAAAATCCTAAACTTGGGGGAACTATTTTTTCTGCTGCTGCCGAAATGGAAGCTGCGGGTGGAAAAGCACTTGCCGTGCAATGCGATATTCGTTTTGAGGACCAGGTAGAAAATGTAATTAACCAGGCTGTAGAAAAATTTGGTGGCATTGATGTGTTGATCAATAATGCTTCTGCTATTTCCCTAACCAACACGGAACAGACAGCGCCTAAACGCTTCGACCTGATGTATGATATAAATGTGAGAGGTACTTTTTTTATGTGTAAGGCCTGTATTCCTTTTTTAAAAAAATCCTCCTCAGCCCATATTATTAATTTGTCGCCACCCATAAACATGGATATGAAATGGTTTAAAAACCACCTGGCATATACCATTAGTAAATACAACATGAGTATGATTGCATTGGGCCTTGCTGCCGAATTAAAAGAGTTTAAAATTGCTGCCAATACCATTTGGCCAAAAACAACCATTGCTACAGCGGCTGTTCAAAATTTACTGGGTGGCGAAATGCTGATGAATATGAGCCGTACACCCGAAATTATTGCAGACGCAGTGTATTATATTTTATCGCAATCGCCGGTTGATTGTACCGGAAATAGTTTTATTGATGAGGATGTTTTGGCCAAAGCCGGCATTACAGATTTGTCGAAGTATTCAGTGGTGCCTGGTGCAGCACTATACAATGATTTATTTGTTTAATTTGAATTAGGCATTTACTTCGCTAAGTCTTACTTTATTGTTTAAGACTCTATTTTCTTTTTTTTCTTGATAAAAAAAAGAAACAAAAAAAATCAAGGCTGCGAATAAAAAGGCTCCCGAGTTCCACTTCGTTCGTCGGGACAGGTGAAATTTTCAACATAATCCTAAAATCAAGGAACTCGCCGGTATAGTAAAATACTTTATAGTTTATGCTGGCTCAAACAGCCTTGATTTCTTAACGGCTTATGTTGAAAATTTCTAGCACTTTTTATTCGAGGCCGAAGCTAGCATGCATTTTCAAAGTAATGCTTAATCCTATTTGATAAAAAGAAGTTTATCTATAAGTTGTTTAAACTTACATTTAAGGTTTCAATACGACGGCCAATGATGCCATAAAAAACTGAACTTGAACGGAGCGTCGCCAATGCCTTTGCCATGAAATACCAATGCTGGTGACCAGATAAATCATTTTTTAATAAGTTCTTTCCGCACATAAAAAAGCAGGCTATTTATTGAACAGCCTGCTTTTTTTGTAAGTATGAAATGTTATTTAAGCAACATTTTATTCACCGGTTTTTCCAGCAGGTATTTGTAAATAAACTGCGTTTTTAAATTTTGAAAATGCAATCCTTTGTTGCCACCCCATCCATGTTTTCCGCCGGGATAAATCATCAGGTCAAAATCCTTTTTTGCATCTTCTAACTTGCCGATGAGCTGAATGGTATTTTGCATGTGTACGTTATCATCTAGTTCGCCATGAACGATCTGCATCATGCCTTTATAATTATCTACATAATTCAACACATTGCTGGTTTTATATCCCTGCGGATTTTCGGAAGGAAGATCCATATATCGTTCTGTGTAATGAGAGTCATACAAAGTCCAGTCGGTAACCGGTCCGCCTGCCATCGAAAAATTATATACATCAGCACCTTTGGTTAATGCTAACGTGCTCAGGTAGCCGCCATAACTAAAACCGGTAATGCATATTTTTTTAGGATCGGCATTGCTGTTATTGATCAGCCATTTTACCATGGTAGCATAATCTACCAATTCCCAATGGCCCAGATCCCGATACATATAATTTACACCTTCTTTACCAAAATGGCCACTTGCCCGATGGTCCATTACAACCTGTATCATACCTTCTTTTGCATACCACTGCTGTGTACCTGAAAGTGCCCAGGAATCCCAGCAGGTGCCGGCATCAGGCCCGCCATAAATAGAAATAAGGACCGGGTATTTTTTTGACGGGTCCATGTTCATTGGCCAGGTAACTTTCATTGGGAGGTCAAATAAATTATCATCACTTTTTACTCTTATCAACTCTGTTTTTGCCAGGTGATAATTGTCGAATTCTGCACCTTTGCTATCACCCAATTCTTTTATAACTATTCCCTTATTATTCAGCAACGTAATTCTTGTTGGCGTGGTAGCATTGCTGTAAGTAGTAATAAAATAAGTTCCGTTTGGAGATGGATTAATTGAGTGATTATACTCACCAAAACTCAGGCGCTTTAAATTTTTGCCATTCAGGCCAATCACGTAATAGTCTTTTCGTGCGGTGTTTTCACGTCCTCTTGCTTCGAAATAAATCAGTTTATTTTTTTCGTCCACATATTCCAGATTGGTAACAGTATATTTTCCGGTAGTAATTGGATTGATCAATTTACCATTCATATCGTAATAGTATAAATGCTTCCAACCGGTTACATCACTGGTTAAAATAAACCCCTTGCCATTGTCTAAAAAATGAATTCTTGAGCCTTCATCTCCCAGGTCGATCCAGGTTTTTTGTTGCTCACTATAAAAAGTATTTAGATTGCCTGTGGCGGTATCTACCGCATAAATTTTAAGTATATCCTGGCTACGTGGCATCCATTGAACCAATAGTTCACTGCCGTCTGGTTTCCAATAGGGCTGACCAAAATACTGATCTCCGTTTTCATCAATTTTTGTCCAAACAATGTTACCTCCTGCCGGTGCAACCATTCCAACTTTAACCGTCGGATTGGGATCACCTACTTTTGGATACCTGGTGTAATCTACTTCACCATGTAACCCTTTGGCATTGGTAATTACAAACACAGGCACCTTTGTATCATCAGTTCTGAAGAAAGCAATTTTCTTACTATCGGGACTCCACCAAAAAGCACGGTACTGGCCCGACCTGCCCAGTATCTCTTCCATGTATACCCAACTGGCGTAACCATTCAATATTAAATCGGTACCATCAAAGGTTAATCGGTTTTCTATTTTTGTATTGATGTCAATGGTATAAAGATTATTGTTTTTAGTATAAGCTACATAGTTACCATCGGGACTCATGGTAGGGTTAACTTTCTTTTCTTTATCATTGGTAAGTTGTACTTCTACCTCACCCTTCTTCAGGTACAATTCACCATTTTTATTATACACTACCGGCTTTGTTGGAACCAATATTATTGTAGATTCATTCAGTTCTTTTTCCCCTCCATTCCGGCAATCAACCACAAACTTTTTTCCATTTTTCAATAAAATAAAATGGCTGTCGTCTATCCATTGCGTAGCGAAAGGCAGGGGTTGAACAATGCCCCTGAAATTATTTTTAAAATACTGATCGTCTGAAAGTTCTTTTTTTTGTGCGAATGTGTAAAAGCAGGTAAGCGTAAGGAAAGAAAGGGTAAAAATTTTCTTTACAAAATGTGGCATATTTTACTGGTGGTTTTTTTCTGGTGAATTTACAAGATAACTTTTTTGATATAATTCCAATATGGAATTGTAAAGCTGTTAACATTAAAAAGCAAAAACACCATGCTGCTAAATCCAGCGGCATGGTTGTTTTTGTAGATAATTATTATTTTATTCAGCTATATTTTCCGGACGCATCATCGGGAAAAATAATACATCCTGTATAGAATGCTGGTTGGTGAGTAACATTGCAATTCTATCTATACCAAAACCAATACCACTGGTAGGAGGCATACCATATTCAAGTGCCCTTAAAAAATCATGGTCTATAAACATGGCTTCATCATCGCCGCGTTCCATTAGTTTTACCTGCTCTTCAAAACGCTCTCTTTGTTCAAGCGGATCGTTTAACTCCGAGTAGGCATTGGCAATTTCTTTTCCATTACAAATTAACTCGAAGCGCTCTACCAAACCTGGTTTGCTTCGGTGCTTTTTTGTAAGTGGACTCATCTCCACCGGGTAATCAGTTATAAAAGTGGGCTGTATATAATTTGCTTCACACTTAGCGCCAAATATTTCATCAATCAGTTTACCCTTGCCCCATTTTGCATCGGCATGTATGCCCAGTTTTTGACAAACTTCCCTTATACCATCTTCATTCATTTCACTGATATCAAAACCGGTAAATTCTTTGATGGCATCATACATCGTAATTCTTTTGTACGGCGCTTTAAAGTCAATTTCCTTTTCCCCATTTATAACTTTCGACAAACCATTGGTGGCAATGGCAGCCTTTTCCAGCAACAATTCGGTGGTATCCATCATCCACTCATAATCTTTATATGCAACGTAAAATTCCAATACGGTAAACTCAGGATTGTGTGTGCGGTCCATGCCTTCATTGCGGAAATTTCGGCTAAACTCATACACCCATTCAAAGCCACCAACAATAAGGCGCTTTAAATATAGTTCGTTGGCAATGCGCATATACATGGGCACATCCAATGCATTATGGTGCGTAGTAAAAGGCCTTGCTGCAGCGCCACCGGGTATGCTTTGCAATACAGGTGTATCTACTTCCAATGCACCTCTTTCATTTAAAAATTCACGGATGGCATTCATCATTTTGGTACGCTTGATAAATGTTTCCTTTACGCCGGGATTAACAATAAGATCCGCATAACGCTGGCGGTACCTGAATTCAGGATCGGTAACTTCATCAAAAGCTTCCCCGTCTTTTTCTTTTACAATGGGTAAGGGCCGCAATGATTTGGTAAGTAATGTAAACTCATTTACATGTATGGAAGTCTCGCCGGTTTTGGTGGTAAAAACATAACCTCTTATACCAACAATGTCACCAATATCAATCAGTTTCTTCCATACGGTCTGGTACATTGTTTTATCCTCACCGGGGCATATATCATCCTGCTTAATGTAGAATTGAATTTTACCTGCGCCATCCTGCAACACGGCAAAATTTGCCTTACCCATATCACGTACACTCATAATGCGGCCGGCAACACAAACATCTGTAAACTCATCTTTATTATCTTCGCCTTTATAGGTTGCTTTTATGGCTGCCGATGTGGTATTTACAGGATAAAGTGCAGCAGGAAACGCATCAATACCTAATTTTTTGAGTGCCTCTAGTTTCTGTCTGCGAATAATTTCCTGCTCCGATAAATGTTGTGTACTCATACTGGTTGTAAAATTTTTGCGAAGATACCGTATGCAGCCGATTCCCCAATGCCCGTTAGCGTTCACCGGAATAGTTTGGCAGGATACTTGAATAATGAAACAAAAAATATATAAATGAAAAAATTTTTTACTGCAATTGCGTTGATCGGGCTTTTTAGCGGATGTGATGTGTTAAATCAATTACCAACCGGAACTACTACAGGCACAGGTGTTACCCAGGCTGAAGCCGCACAGGGAATTAAAGAAGCTTTAAGCCAGGGATTGGTAAAAGCTGTGTTACAATTAAATAAACAGGATGGCTTTTTTGGAGATGCTTTTTATAAAGTACTGCTGCCACCTGATGCAAAAAAGATTGAGAACACATTGAGAACTGTTGGACTGGGTAAACAGGTAGATAAAGCAATATTGACGATAAACCGTGGAGCTGAAGATGCCGTGGGATATGCACAACCGATATTTATAGATGCTATTAAACAAATGAGTTTAACGGATGCGATCAATATTGTTAAAGGTGGCGATACAAGTGCTACGCATTATTTCAGGATGAAAACGCTTGCCAGCTTAACGGCTGCATTTATGCCCGTGATAAAATCATCGTTGAATAAAGTAGATGCTACAAAATATTATGGAGATATCGTAAATACGTACAATGCCTTTCCAACAACATTTACTAAAATAAACCCCGACTTACCTTCATTTGTAACCGAAAAGGCAACCAATGCATTGTTTGACCTGGTGGCTAAAGAAGAAAAGAATATCCGGGAAAATCCCATAGCCAGAACAACGGATATTTTGAAGAAGGTATTTGGTGGATTGATTAAATAATTACTTACTATTAAAGTATAATGCCGCAGTGAATGAATCGCTGTGGCATTTTTTCTTCTCGAAATTCACCCGCCGGTTTGATTAACATATTTTCCCAGGTTACAATTGCTAAGTTAGAATGCTTCATTTCAAAATGTAAAAGGGTTACTTAAAGCTACAAGTGTAACAATTACAGCTAAAAGAGTTGCGGTAATAGCCAAGGCTCCCAAAAGATGACTAGTTGTTGTGCGGCCTTTATCTTTTTCAATTATTTCTATTTTTTGAATCTTATCCAGGTATATTTTGTTGTTTCCCATTGACATTGAATTATCGGGTTCAGTGTATAAATGAACTTCGTTTAAAACAGAATAATCACTTGATTTTATTCCGGTGAACCATTTTTTTCCATTTATACCCCTGCTAACATAGAGCCTGTTTTCAGCGGCTAATTTATCAAGTACACATTCCATGCTGCTTTCATTACTATTGATGGAAAGACTGCTTGCATAAAAAGCGCTGTTGCCGTTTCGAATAATAAATTCACGGCCCATATTTTTAAGACTATCTAATGAAGCCGCTTTTGCCACATTATTTGTTGAAGGAACGCTTACTATTTTATAATAACTTCTACAGGAACTAAATAGTATGATTGCGAAAATGCCAATGATATAAAAGGTGCTTTTTAATAAGTTTCTAAAGTGTTTCATAAAACAAATTTTAGTTTGTTGATAATTGAGATGCATTGTTGAGGGCGAGGCCATACCGGGTAAATTACAAATTAGCTTTTATTATTTTTAAGAAAATAACCCAGCCGTAATCCTATGTAATGGCTTTTAGCAGATTGACCGGTCGCTGGTTGAGGTATGAGGTTTGTAAAGCCGATATTGTAATTAAAAGATAAAAAAATGCCATTTTCAAATCGGTAACCACCCAGGATATTTGCCCCAATATTCAGCATTTTCATGTCGTCATCTGACTTATTCCCAAATTTTAATTTAGATTCTAAATTTCCTGATGTACTATTGGAATACTTGTTTTTACCGCTGAACGCCAATGTAACGGAAGGGCCTGCGCCGATAAAGAAACCCCCTTTAGTCAATGGAATGTTTGCAATAAAATTTAGTGGTAGTTCCAGGCAATTAACATTGGCTTTACTTTTTTCTGTTATGCCGTTATAATTGGTTTCATGGGAAGTGCCATATTGAATAAAATTTAAAGCAGGTTGCACACTGAAAAATTTACTCATAACAATGTTTGCCACAATACCGGCTGTTATTCCTTTCCTGGATGTAAGGCTTACGGAAACATCCTGGTCTTTTGTTTTGTAATTAGAGATAGCAGCACCTGCTGAAATGCCAATACTAACATGTTGTGCAGGCAAAATCAGTTGAAATGCGGCACATAAAAACAGGGTTGAAATAATCTTTTTCATGATTGATTGTTTTTTTGATGAATAAAAAATGTTGAAGGATGATCATCTTACTACATCAAAAATACTTGCGTACCCAGCGGTTTAAAAACGGGAGAATAGCAGTGCTGTAAAGGATTTGGTGAAATTTAGCGTTGCAACAGCAAAACCGGGTTTCCATTATTATTTTTTGCTATAATCAACTAAGAGATCATTTTGATTTGTATTTATTGCAAATACAATTGTTGTTAATCGGGTAAATTGCAAAACAATTATGACATAAAGAAATCAGCTAGCGGTAATGCGGGTGCATCCCAAACCCGAAAGGTTATCGGATGTAGCAAAGGTTGTCAGCCTTTAATCTTTAATTTCAACTTAATGAATACTTTTCATAAGGTTGGCAACCTTATAAAAATGGCGACAACTTGGGATGCACCCGATAAAGCCTGAATAGTTCACAATTCAAGGGAATTCTGTAGTTTTGAGAAAAGACTTTTTATGGCTAATGCACTAAAATATATGGTTGATGAAAAAGGTGACAAAACTTCTGTTTTGGTACCTTTAAAAACTTGGGAAAGAATTAATCAAAACTATAATAAACTTCAAAATAAATTGAAAGTTTTAACTGGCATTAAGGAAGGTTTTAATGAAGTTAAAGAAGCAAGAAAATCAGGGAGGAAATTACAAACCCTAAAAGATTTTATGCGTGAAAGTAGCAGTTAAAATTACCCAATCTTTTAAGGTAGCTGCAAAGCCGTTACTTAAAAAATATCATTTTTTATCCAAAGACTTACTTACTCTTGAAAAAGAACTTATTATAACGCCTCGACTTGGTACTCCGCTAGGAAAAGATGCATATAAAATACGGCTTAAAATTTCTAGTAAGGGAAAAGGAAAAAGTGGCGGTGCAAGGGTTATAACCTTGCTTGAAACTACATTAGTTGGCATTACAGAAAAAATATCTGACCAAGAAATTACTGTTAACCTAATAACAATCTTTGATAAATCTGACGTGGATAATATCTCCGACAAGGAACTAAAGGATTTAATTAAAAATATGTAAAGCAATAACGCTAATAGCAAGCATTGCTGTTATATATTAAAAGGCTGGCAAAAAAAAGAGTATGTTTTATAACATACCTGTTAAAAAAAGTTGGAGGAAAAATCAGTTGAAGGCAGTAAGCAAAACCTGCCATGCCTCAGTTACTTTACCGGCATCAAGTAAGTCCTTTGCATAGTAGTGTAACTCCTTTTCCATTTCATCCGGATTAATGGAATAATACTGAATGATATTTTTGAGTTTATCATCATCAAAGGCAGGGTTAACAAAAGGTAATTCATGAATGTTGCCGAGTTGGCCCAAATTATTGCCTGTTAAAATCCTACTTTCCCGGATAGATTTTGGTAAAGCATCTACACCAATACCTAAGTTGGTATTTGGTTTTTCAACCTCAAAAATAGAACCTGCATTTGCACGGGTGTACCAGTTGCCGCCCATTCTTCCTACGAGGTCAAGTTTTCGTTGATCAATTTTTTTCTCGTCATTTAATACTTCATCGTCTACATGAATCATCAATACTTCTGCAATAACCAGGTCGCCTGCACCACCGCCTGTGCCCAATGGTTTTATTTCAATCACCTTGCATTCCAGTTGAACCGGGCTTTCTTTCACTCTCGGAGGTGTAATTAATAAAGAAGGAATTTTTGTAAAACCAGCCTTTATAAATTCATCGGTGGCCTGTGGAAATTCGCAACTGGATAAACTAACCTGCTGTACCATATTGTAGGTTACAATATTGATGACAACTTCTGGTATTGCTATTACATTTTGCAGCGTATGTTTGGTTGTATTGTTTCTCATACGGTGTACCGGCGAAAACACTACAATTGGCGGAACATAAGAAAACATATTAAAAAAACTGAAAGGGCTCAGGTTTACATTGCCATCTTTATCAATGGTAGATGCAAAACAGATAGGCCTCGGCGCAATGGCATGTTGAAGATAACTGTTAACGTCAGCCGCTTTTGATTCACTAATATTAATTGTCATAAGTTATATTTTCTGAGAGCGGCATGAGGAATTAAATATTCAAGGGTTCTAGTTATTTGTATCGTTCGAGGCCTTTCAGTAATACGGGAAAAGCTTGTCAAGCTAAGAATAAATGCTGATTGAAATACTTTTTATGAAGGTAACAACAAAAAGATAAACAGTCCCGAACCAAAGCCCAACGGAATTAGAGATGCTGAAGAAAACTTAGTTTGCCCGTATTTTTCCAAACCTTTTATTATGATCAGCATTAGTTGAGAACCTGGTTCGATTGTTACAGAATTCTAAATCGTTTTTCAAGTTTCATTTCATAAGTTGTTTCGTCAAAATTTTTCACAAACAGATAACAGTCGCTAACTGTAGAGAAAAAAATATTTTGTCGGCGGTCATAATAAAAGTCGTGAACAAATTGAATTGAGTTAGCCAATTTATTGGGGAATGCAGCTTGTCCTGCTCTCATAGTATGTCCAATTACAGATCCATGTATATCATATATTGGAATTTGTACTGAGTCTAGATACGAGTAGTTTAGTATATTTTTTGCAGGAATAATTTGATTTGTTTTAGTGTCAAGTAATTTTACAGAACCATGAGATGCACCAAGCCATATTGATTGAATTAAGTTGAAACCATAGGTTTGCTTTATGATTTTTGAGTTTTGAAGGGAATCAATATTTAAAACTTTTTCAATTTTTTTAAGGTGAATTATATCGTTATTCTTATCTATTTTAACTGTAGTCTTAATGCTTTTGCAACAATAGAAAATCTCCTGCAAACCAAGACTAACGCCACCGGTTGCATAATTGGTCATTGGTGCCGCCGAAATTATCTGGCAGTTTAAAGAGTAATTGTCAAGATAAAAGATCTCGTGAAATTTAATTGTTTTTGAAGAATCTGCCATTACAAAATTTATTTCATCCTTAGTCAAATCTTTATTGGGAAATTTGTCATAAGTAGAATAGGTTGAGTTTTCAAAACCTTCAAATCCTGTAAGTCTTAAACTATATGCATCTAATTTTCCTAATATTGCCTTTGTAATAACAAGATTAAATATATTTTCATTGTCAACTTTAGTTGGGCCTGCAAATGAATAAGTTTCTTCAGTGTCCAATGCCCAATTAATGCTAGCTGAATTAATAAAATGATTTGTCTCATTTGGAAAAACAAAAGTTTGACCTGGTCCAACATAAGGTAATTGTTGTCCAAACGAAAATGACGTTAATGAAATTAGTAGAGATATTATGAATGGATGTTTCATTTGAACGGAACTGTCATTAAATGGTGGTCATAGCGTTTCAATTGGTGCTCAAATAAAGTTTAACTGCATGATAAACTGTTATTTTACCGTATAATTTGATAGTTATTACCTATACTTTTTTCAAACTTAAAATACTAAAATCACTTTCATCCTTAACAATTGTATTGGTAAGAATTCCCAATTCATCAATTTCCATATCAACCACATCACCTTCCTGCAGCCATTGTTCGTTATAGTCAGCGTCATTTAATTTTCCGGTTCCGTTCAATTCTAAAAAGCAACCTGTGCCCACCGTGCCGCTACCAATAATATCACCCGCAATCAGGTTTACACCATAACTGCAACGTTCAATTATTTCGGCAAAGGTCCATTTCATATCACTCAAATTTCCTTCACTTACCAACTGGTCATTTACTTTACATTTCATAGAAAGGTTCCACGACTTACCAACATGATTTTCTTTACAGGGCACTTCAAACGCTTCAAGATCATCCAAGCTAACAAGCATTGGCCCGATAGCGGTTGCAAAATCTTTTCCTTTTGCAGGCCCCAAGTTTAGCAACATCTCTTCCATTTGTAACTGCCTTGCACTGATATCATTCATGATCATTAAACCACCAATATATTCATCGGCTTCGGCTGCCGGAATGTTTCTTCCACTTTTACAGATAACGATGGCAACTTCCAATTCAAAATCTAATTTATTAAAATGATCCGGCATACATACCACATCGCCCGGCCCTTGAATACTGTTATGATTGGTAAGATAAAAAACGGGGTATTGATCAAACTCAGGTAACATCGGCACATTTCTATTACGTCTTGCAGCAGCTACGTGTTCACGAAATGCATAGGCATCTCTGCAACTACTTGGGTGCGGTACCGGCGCTAATAATTGAGCGGTTTCATAGCTTTGAGCCAGTGCATTTCTAACTAGTCCCGCTTTAATTTTTTCTTCGGCTGCTTTAGCCAAGGGGAAAAAATCTTCCCAATAGTTTAGGAACATCGCCATACTGATTGGAAGATCCGGATGAAGCGTATCGGTGTCATACAATCTTCCATCTACATATAATGCCAATTGATCCTGCCCCTCTTTTAAATAAGTAATTAATTTCATAATTTTACAGTCGTAGTTGGGCATAAAAATAGGTATAATTAAATTTGAACACTTGTAATGGGGATTTTCTTTTTACAGCAGCGTATTAATGTCATTTTTTAATTTTACTACTATGCAATTTGACAAGATTCACAACAAGGGACAGGCGCAGTTATTTAAAAACGGCTATCTGGAATACCTTACGAAAACACATCCACTGGTGATTTGGGGTATGTATCTTCCGTTGATAGCCTTCATGCTTTATTTTAGCGCAGCAACAATGCAACTTGGATTACAAAATATAATTTTAACATTTCTTTGCGGAGTTTTTTTCTGGACTTTTTTTGAATACATCATTCATCGTTTTGTATTTCATTTTATGGCCGAGAGTGAAAAAGCATCAAAAATTGTTTATTTGATTCATGGTAACCATCATGAATACCCGAGAGATAAGCAACGGCTTTTTATGCCTGCTGTACCAAGTATTATAGTGGCATCAGCAATTTTTTCTTTGATGTATTTAGTAGGATGGCTGATAGGTAGCAGCCACGTAGTATATGCTTTTTTTCCGGGCTTTTTGCTAGGTTATCTTGTATATGGATCTATGCATTACGCCATTCATGCATGGCATCCGCCATTTAAATGGTTGAAGCCACTGTGGCGCAATCACCACCTGCATCATTACAAAATCCAGGAAAAAGGATTTGGCGTAAGCACTACATTATGGGATCATGTATTTGGAACCATGTTTGATTTAACCAGGGAAAAAGAAGACAAAGAAAAAGTGAGGAATTTAATGTTTGTATCACGACAGAAAAAGGAGACAGCATCTTAAATTATACCGATTATACCGTTATTTAGTCCAATGCGATTTGCAATCGGTATAATACCATCTAAGATTTCAACGTGGCCATTTGGACTTATTAAATCAAGATGGTATTACCATTTTTCATCATCCCTGATATCATCATTTTTTTGGCGGTATTCCTTCCTGCTTTTTATTTTTTGTAACTGCCGTTCTATTATGAGCGTAGCAATAATATTGCCGGCATCTTCCTTCCTGTTTTCCTGCAATAAGGTTTTAAGTTTGCTTTCGTTTACATCTACACGATATAAAACAAAAACCAGTTTTTGAAAATCTTTCTGAATCAGGTAGTTGATATGTTCAGCCAATAACTGATGCAATTCATTTAAATTAATATGGGCAGATAATTCGAGTGCCATACTTGAATTAATGGCTGAAACAAGTTCCTCATTTTCCATAACTGACATTTTTTAATAATGCTCTACTACGCCTAATCCAAATAAAGCCAGGTCGTATTTTACCGGGTCGGTGGCATCTAAACTTTTCAAATATCGGGTAAGTTCCAACGCTGCCTGCCAATCGGTTTGGGTGCGTTGCAGCAGATTTAATTTTTTTGCTACCCTTGCCACGTGCACATCCATGGGGCAAATTAACTGGGCGGTATCTATATTTTTCCAGATGCCAAAATCAACTCCGTTTTTGTTGCTTCTTACCATCCATCGCAGGTACATGTTTAATCTTTTGCAGGCCGATTTTTTTGCAGGCGTTGCAATGTGTTTTCTACAATGGTGCTCCAATTTGGCATCTTCATTAAAACCAAATACATAATTATGAAAACCTACGAGGCCTTGTTCTACATTGTCGTCTGACGGTGACATCCATTTGGTAAATGCCGTTTCCAGGCTTTTCTCTCTGCTATCTGCATAGTGAAATTTTAGAAAATTAAGCAGGTGCCAAAGATCTAATTCATTGAAAGTGCGATGTACAAATTTGTTGAATACAGCAAAGCTGTCGGGGTTTTCATCCCAGTTTGTATGCATGATAAAATGATAAGGTTCGTTATTCATCAACCTCAATAAATTATTGCAGGAGTTGATGATACTTTTTCTATTGCCCCATGCAAGGATTGCTGCAAAAAACCCCGCAATTTCTATGTCTTGTTTTTTGGTAAAACGATGGGGGATACCAAGTGGATCATCATCAATAAAAGAAGGATGATTGTATTGATCATACTTGGTATCCAAAAAATCCTTCAGTTGCTTTTTTGTCATCATGATGTTATCCAATAGCCTGCGCCAGATCTTCCATTAAATCTTCAGCATCTTCTACACCTACACTCAGTCGGATTAGGCCATCTGCCAGGCCATTCTTTATCCGCTCTTCTCTTGGAATGGAAGCATGTGTCATTGAAGCAGGATGATTGATCAGTGATTCTACTCCGCCAAGACTTTCAGCAAGTGCAAAAACTTTAGTGGAAGAAAGCACTTTAATAGCTGCCGCAATGGTATCATCTTTTAAAGTAAAACTCATCATACCGCCAAATCCACGCATTTGTTTTTTAGCAATTGCATAGCCAGGGTGATCTTCAAAACCACACCAGTAAACTTTGTCAACTTTAGGATGGCTTCTTAAATAATTTGCTATTTCTATTCCGTTTTCGCAATGCCTTTGCATACGCAGGTGCAAAGTTTTTATACCCCTTAATACAAGAAAGCAATCCATCGGGCCGGGAACAGCGCCACAACTTTTTTGAATAAAATATAATTGTTCTCTCAATGCGCTATCGTTCATCATAAGTGCACCTTGAATTACGTCACTATGGCCACCCAAATATTTTGTAGCAGAATGCATTACGATATCTGCACCCATGTCAAGTGGGTTTTGCAGATAGGGGGAAGCAAAAGTATTGTCAACACATAAAATTGCATCTGCTTTTTTTGCAACTACCGATACCGCAGCAATGTCTGTAATATTCATCAACGGGTTAGTAGGCGTTTCTATCCACAACAATTTTGTTTTAGCAGTAACTACAGCTTCTATATTTGCAATATCCGTTGTATCAACATAAATAAATTTAATACCAAATTTCTCAAAAACTTTTGTAAAAAGCCGGTAGGTTCCACCGTACATATCGTTTGCGGCAATTACCTCATCTCCCGGGGCCAACAGTTTTATTACCGCATCAGTTGCTGCTACACCACTACTGAATGCCAAACCATACTTACCATTTTCAATGACTGCAAGTGCATCTTCCAATGCCTTACGGGTGGGGTTTTGACTACGGGCATATTCGTAGCCTTTATGTTGTCCGGGCGCCGATTGAACATAGGTAGAAGTCTGAAAAATCGGAGTCATTATTGCTCCTGTGCTGGGGTCTGGTTCTGCACCAGCATGAATTATTTTCGTAGCTAATTTCATCTGTATAAATTATTGAAAAGCAAAGGTGAGAAATAATATTTTAAAGGCAGATCATAATATTTGTGCGGCACATAAATATCTCCAGTCAAAATTATCAGCATCATAGGCAGATCTTGGAATTACTTTTTTATCCAACACAGTTGATTTTAAAATATGGTTGTTTACAAGTTTTCTTTTTGATTCATGAATAAAATCCTCCATGCGTTCATTTTTTAACCATTCTTTTTGGGGTGTTTCAAACCCAACTTTTTCGGTGCGCCATACGATTGAGTCGGGCAGTTTTTTATTCATTGAAGTACGTAACAACCATTTTGTCCAGCCATCCTGTATTTTAAAATTTGCAGGTAACGAAAAAATAAACTCAACCAGTTTATGACTTAAAAATGGTAACCTCACTTCTCTTCCATGCGCCATACTATTTCTATCTGCAAATCGCAGTAGTTCTTCCAAACCCATCACATGGGTATTAAAAAATAAAATATCATTCAACTTTGTGATGATTGGTTTATGAATACCTTCCCATTCTCTACCTCGCAATGAAATAATAAAATCGGGGTTAATATCAGGTTGGCGAACGATTCGTTGATATTCATTTTTTTCCAGTTGTAGAGAAGCATGCGCAGGAAAATAAGCGGCCAGGTAATTTTTAGTTCCCCATTTAAACGGAATATTCTTTTTTCTGAAAATATCTTTCTCCCGCTTTGCTGTCAGGAATTTTTTTCTGCTTACCAGTTGCTGCAGGTACCAATGGATATATTTATGATAGCCAGCATGGGTTTCATCTGCACCCTGGCCATCCAATAAAACTTTAATATCATGTTGCTTTGCTAATTCAAATACTTTGTATTGTGCATATATACTGGAAGAGGTGAAGGGCTCTTCCTGGTAGTAACAAAGCGATTGAAAATCTTTTATAAAGCCATCTACATCAGGTGTGGTTTGAAAATTTTGTACCTGGAATTTTTTTATAACAGCTCTTATATGTGAAGATTCATCCCTTTCAAATCCCGGAAAAACAGCAGAGAAAGTCTTGAGTTTTTTTTGCTTTTGCTGCAATCGATGAATTACTGCAACTATTGATGAACTATCAAGCCCACCACTCAGGCTTGTGCCAACTGGTACATCACTTCTCAAACGTCTGCTGATTGATTGTTTAAAAAGTGATTCAAATTCCTCTAACGCGTTTTCCGAAGAAATTTTGATTGTATTTTCTTTATCGATCGACCAGTATGGGTGAATTACTGCTTTAAGATTTTCTAAGCTAATTTTTAAATAGTGAGCGGGTGGCAGGCTATAAATTTCCTGGAAAAATGTTTGTTCTTTATCATTGGCATTTTGAACATACCCCAATGTTAAAAAATTCAACAACATTTTCTCATCCGGCTTTTTTAAAATTCCTGCGGCCCAAAGCGCTTTCATTTCACTACCAAAAACAAATTGGTTATTGTCTTCATAATAATAAAATGGTTTTTCACCGAAGCGATCTCTTGCTGCAAACAAGGTTTGTTCTTTTTTATCCCAAATGGCGAAAGAAAACATACCATCAAAATATTGCACACAGTTTTCTTTCCAGCAATCATAAGCGGCCAATATTACTTCTGTATCGGAGGTTGAAGTAAAGCGATATCCTTTTTTATAAAGTATTTCTTTAAGCTCAATGTAATTATAAATTTCTCCGTTGTAGGTTATGGTAAGATGTACACTGGCTAAACTATAAAGATCTCCACTATTATTATGAAAGTGCATTGGCTGGGTGCCATTAACGGATAGATCCAGAATTGCAAGCCGACGGTGACCAAGGCCAATAGTTCCGTTTTCGCTAATCCAATAACCTGCGCCATCAGGCCCACGATGAGCCACAGCATCCATCATCTTAATTAACCTTTCTTTTGTTACCAGTAAACTATTACGGGATACGATTCCAGCTATACCACACATGTTGTAAATATCTACAAAAAAACCCGGCAATTTGCCGGGTTAACATAAAAATTAATTATTGGTAGCCACTAATAGCTGAAGGGCATATCTACCTTTAAATTATCCCAGGCTATGGTTAAGTTAGCGCCGGTTGGAGTTTTATCAAATGCCATAACAAATGCTTCTAAAACTTCTGCTTGTTTTTGAACCGGCAAGTCAATACGTACAATGTCTTTGGTTTCATCATACTTAAAACTTCCCCAGGTATCTGTTTCCCTGTTTATGATCAAAGTCCATTTGTCGGGATAAGGAATGCAGTAAATGGTATACCGGCCCCTTTTAACCCGTGTACCTCCAATTTTTACGGCTTGAAAAAATTCAAGTTCAGATGCCTCATTGGCACCTAATCTCCAAACCTGGCCATATTCCAATAACTCTCCGAAGATGGTGCGCCCGTTTTTTTGAGGCCTGCTAAATATAACCCTTGCAATAAGCGGTTCAGTTATTTTATCCTGAATTTTTAATACAGGGTATCCGTTGGGGTAATAACTCATGTCCATTGGTGATTTATCAACGGGCGGCAATTTTGATTGTGCGCCTGCCTGAAAACAAACGATCAATAAAACAATAATGAATGAAATTCTTTGCATGTTTAAGCTAAATTATTAAGTAACAAATATAATTGGATTCAATTATTTATTTCCATTTTGTGATAGCTGGTATAACGTAAAATCTTTGAGCGCAGGAAAAAATTCATTATAACATTGGCTCAACTCATCATAATACTTTATAAAAAGGTTATACGCTTCTGTAGCATCCGACAGGTAAGCGGCTCGGCTTACCATGCCAACAAAACTTTTTTCAATACCCTCTTTAAGCCTGTATCCATACAACCAGTTTTGTTCTTTCATATAAGGCAGCATATGAAGAAATTTTGGAGGAAGAAAGGCAGTATTATTGCCGAGAATTGTATAGGTTGACTGGCTGAAAGTGTAAAGACTTTTTTCGTTGATAAACTGGTTTTTATCATTTGCCAGAAAATGATCATATACTATATCTACAAATGCACCTGCATATAACCGATAGGGGATTTTAAAGTACATTTTTGCATGCCTGGTTACTTCATGCGAATCAGTAAATTCATCAATAGCCCTGTGCAGCATAATGCCTTTTTGAATGGCTGCCGGGTAATCAAATTTCTGTTTCCCCTTTACCACATCGCTTATCATATTGCCTATAACAATCGATGGATCATTGAAAGAAAGATATGCATGAGCGAGGTAGTTCATATTTTGTTTATTGAGTTTCGTAACGAAATATGCATTATTTGAAATGTGATAAAGATAAGTTTTAATGATTCGACTGCTTAATTACCACAACGTTAAAACCGTTATTAACATTTAACAAATGCAACACATACTTTGGCTTTTTTTTATGAATGCACTGAAACCCTTTGCTGTATTAGCTTTTTCAATAATCATAAATTTATTTTTGATTACTATTTACCATTCATAGCCAATACTTATTTTACACGTTAACCTTATCAATAACAGGTGGCAATCATTTACACACACTTATATCTTTGGTTATGCAAAAGCTGCCAGTCATGAGGCGGTCATCAATTAACCAAAAAAAAGTATAGTTATGAAAAAATTAGCAACCCTTTTAACCGCAGCTATGATGCTGCTCTGTTCTTTCACTTTCGCTTTCGATAGTGACAATGTAAATTCAACGATTAAAGCTGCATTTTCAAATGATTTTAGCGCTGCCAAAAATGTTACCTGGAAAAAAACGAGTGACTTTTATTTTGCCACATTTACTCTTAACAACAATGAAGTAAATGCCGCATACAATGAAGATGGTGAATTAGTCGGCACTTCCCGAACGTTGGCTGCCTCACTTTTGCCAATGGACATTTCAATGCAGGTGGCAAAAAAATACGAAGGATATACTGTTGCAAAAAAAGTACTTGAATTGAGCTTTGAAGGTACTACCCGATATTACATCACCATTATGAACGAAAAATATGCGATGAAATTAAAATGCACAGCCAACGGTAACCTGGAAGTTGAAAAGAAAATTAAGCGTAGTTAACTATAAAAAGTAAAAAAGCATTTATTAAAGCCTGTCATTTTTTTGACGGGCTTTTTTCGTACGAGTGAAATCCATTTGCAGGTAATATCCATTTTAATTCTGGTAGTATGTTGAGATAACTGTTTAAATAGTACTTAAAACACACAAGCTTTATTTATCGGCTATCACTACCATCCGATCTTTTTTTGAAATAGCCGGTTTATCGATATGAAAGTAT
>JBDUEK010000008.1:0-99396 GCA_040002495.1 Ferruginibacter sp. | reverse complement strand
TTTTTTGTTTCTTTTTTTTATCAAGAAAAAAAAGAAAATAGAGTCTTAAACAATAGAGAAAAAACTTTGTGAAGTAAGTGTGTAATTCAATAAATATTTTCGAATTAACGCAAACAGCTTCTTAACCATATTCAACAAAAAACTGCGGCATAAGAAGCCGCAGTTTTTTTATTATTAGTAGAACTAACTTTTTTAATAATCATATTCCCGTTTAAACATATTCCAGCGTATGCCTGCCGTAACAAGTGATGTATTTGTTCGGGGAGCAATATTTTCAACTTTATAAGCCCGGAACTGGCCTGATAAATCAAGGTATAAATTCTCCCTTACTTCGTATGATAATTGAAACAAGCTATTAAAACAGGTAGCTTTATTTCCTCCACCAATCGAATATCCATAATCACCCATTCTTGAATTGTTATCTAAGAATATGTTTCCACCATAATTCCTGCCATTCAAGCTATCAAGTCCCTGTTTGTAGTAAATTAATTTAGCACTTAAATACCATTTAGGTGCCGGCTGATATTTTGCAATGCCGATAAACTCCTGGAAGTTGGCTCCCAAGGGATGGGCCAGTGGTTGATTGTAATGTGTATAATTGGCAATGGTTGAATTGTGAGAATAAGTAAATGGCCTAACCCTGTTTATTTCAAATTGCAAATCAAGATTAGGTATGGTGAAAGCATCAATGTATTTAGCGCCCATTTGCAATCCCCATTTGTTGGCCCACCAACCAGTGTTGGCTTTTATCTGGCTCAGTTTAAATTCATCTAACAAAAACTGGCCGTAGAACTGTAAAGTATGCGCCACATTTGCTTTAAAGTCAAACCCTGCCAATGCATTATCGGGGCTGCCAATCGTTCCTTCAATATGGCGATAAAAAATAATCGGGTTCATGTATTGAAAGTCGAAATGATTTTTACGGCCAAAGATGATGCCTTCAAATAAACCTACATTCAACCACTTGGTAAGGTTAATACTCAGGTGATGCATCGCTGCATATTTCCTGTCGAGTAACGTATCGCTTCGTTTAATAAACTGCGGCTCAAGCTCCATAAATAGATTCTGGTAATTGAACTTCCAGATTTTTGTGTTCAACTTTAAAAACAGGTTACTGTTTCCATAATCGCTCAGGAACAGGCTTCGGTAACCATTGCCAATAAAATTTTTATCATACCCAAATTGTACATCGATGTATTTGGCTGCATTAAAAGTGATATAGCCTCTTGCGTCAAAATAATCTACCCCATTTCCTTTGAAGGTTTTATAAAACCCATTCCCGGGAACGGCTCTAAAATCGGCTACCCGTTGCTGAAAGAATGCCGGTCCCCTTTCCTGGTTGTCGGTAATACTGGTATAAAATCCAATTTTATTGGCAATCATACCACGTACATTTACACCTCTTGTATTCAGGTACATCAGGTCATCACTGCCATTCGATTTACCTGCATGCACATTCAACATTGGGTTAATGGCCAGGAAAAAATCTTTTGTATTTACTTCCAGCAGGTTTGCCTTGTTTTTATAAAATGATTTTAAAACGGGTCTTCGGCTGATAAAACTTTCTTTCGATCCGGTAACCCATTCGGAGTTGTTCATCAACAAACCATTCATGTTATACTCATCTATTTTAGTAAGGTTCGGATACACTTTTAGCCCGGTATTAACACCGGAGCTTTCTGCCCTGCGAACGCTATCAAGGTATTCAACCTCTCTTACGATAAATTTCCGGCTGTATGGCTTCAGCGTAGAATAGTTGAGATCGGTATTGGTTTGCTGTTTTATTTCCAGCCTGTCTATAAATTGGTAGCCTTTATCTCCCTGCGGAAGATAGGTAGATTGTGCTGTCGCAAAAAATGGACAAATAAAAACAAGTAGTTTGAATAAGGTTTTAATAATTTGCATTGTAATTATTTGATTGTACAAAAGACTTTATATTTCAATTTATGCAAAAGTATCTTATTAAAAACATTCAGGTAGTAAATGAAGGTAAAATTGAAATTGCCGATATTTTGATTGCCGGTGAACGTATTGAAAAAATAGTGCCAACCATTAACAGCAAGGAAAATGTGATTGAGATTAATGGTGAAGGCAAACATTTATTGCCCGGTGTAATTGACGACCAGGTGCATTTCAGGGAACCCGGCCTTACACATAAAGCCAACATCTATACAGAAAGCAAAGCTGCGGTTGCAGGTGGTGTTACCAGTTTTATGGAAATGCCCAACACCATTCCAAATGCGCTGACATTAGAATTGCTGGAAGATAAATACCGGCTTGCAGCAAATACTTCATTGGCCAATTATAGCTTTTATATGGGCGTTAGCAACACCAATGCGGATGAAGCTTTAAAATCAAATAATTTTAAAGAAGATATTTGTGGTGTAAAAATATTTATGGGTGCCAGTACCGGTAATATGCTGGTGGATAATTATAATACACTGGAAAAAATGTTCAGTGAATCAGAATTACTGATTGCCACTCATTGCGAAGATGAATCCATCATAAAATCGAATTACGAAAGACTTAAAAAAGAAAAAGGCACTTTGTCACCCGCCGACCACCCATTGGTTAGAGATGATAATGGATGTTTTGAATCTTCTTTGGGTGCCATACAAATTGCAAAAAAATACAATACACGATTGCACATTCTTCATATCAGTACCGCAAAAGAACTGGCATTGTTTAGTAATATGCTTCCGTTGAAAGAAAAAAGAATTACAACTGAAGTGTGTGTACATCACCTGCATTTTACTGCTGATGATTATGAAACCCTTGGCTATAAAATAAAATGTAACCCGGCAATTAAAGCACCTCATAACAAAGCCGCACTTTGGGAAGCATTACTGGACGATCGGTTAGATGTAATTGCTACCGATCATGCCCCACATTTGCTTTCAGAAAAAGAAGGTGATTATGAACATGCGCATGCCGGTTTGCCATTGGTGCAACATCCTTTGCTGTTGATGCTTCATTATTACAAAGAAGGAAAGATAAGCCTTGAAAAAATAGTTGAAAAAATGAGTCATGCAGTTGCTGAATGTTTTCAAATTAAAGAAAGAGGCTATATCCGAGAAGGTTATTATGCCGACCTGGCGATTGTGGACTTAAATAAATCAACCCTTGTACAAAAGGAAAACATTCTTTACAAATGCGGCTGGAGCCCACTGGAAGGTTTCAATTTTCCGGCAAGTATTGAGCAAACATTTGTAAATGGAAACCTTGTGTATGGAAAAGATGGGTGGAATGAATCTAATAAAGGGCAACGATTGAAATTTATGCCGGGCATCCGTTAGTTTTACTTTAAATAGTTATGTAATAGTGCAAAGCACCAACATTGCTTTTGAATATCATTTGCTATAATTTTAATATAGCTGAAATAAAATTAAAAAGCTTAAAGCCTTACCTATATTGGGTTTCAGGTGCTATAATATGGAAATAGACAAAATTACCTTAGCCGATCTTTCAATTTTAATGTCAGATGACGACTTCTCTGTATTTAATAAGGTGAATTTATGCCGCACAGTAGGCGGTAGTGAAAAGCTATATGACAATTTCATTAAGCCATTAAATACAATTGAAGCAATAACGGGTATACAGGAAACACTCAAACTTATTTTAAAAAATCTCGATCACTGGCCAACGCAAATCAGCAACGGTTCAGTACTAATGATAGAAAAATTTTACCTCAGTACCATTGATGATATCCCTGCAAACCCCTCAATTGTAAGTGCATTTACATATAAAACTTTTCACAAGCCCGATTACTCTTTGGTTGAATATTCTGTTGGGCACGCATTTGATTTTATAAAAGGAATGCAAATACTGATCAATCATTTTTTAACCAATGATTGTCCTGCCCCATTACAAAAAATATTAAAGGCGGCTACTCATATAATAAATAAGCAACAGTTTGAAATTATTTCAGCAAATGAAAAAGCATCGGAACTTACGGTAGTGCAAGTATTGCATTTAGCCAGGTTTTTAAGGCATCATTATAAAAATAATATGCGTGAATTGCTCGACATCTACTTCCAGCTGGATGCCTGGCATGGAATGGCACAGGCGATAAATGAATATGGTCTTCATTTTCCCGAATTTATCAACGTTGATATTCCTTTGTTGCAAGCCAATGGATTGTATCATGTTTTACTGCAAAAACCTGTGGGCTATGATATTGTTTTAGACCCTTCCTGCAACTTTCTTTTTTTAACAGGGGCCAATATGGCGGGCAAAAGCACTTTTATTAAATCGGTGGGTACAGCAGTTTTTCTTGCACACATGGGTATGGCTGTTCCTGCAGCAAATATGAGGCTCAGCCTTTTTGATGGTTTGCTGAGCAATATCAATGTGGCAGATAATATTTCAAAAGGCGAAAGCTTTTTCTATAATGAAGTACAGCGAATAAAAGCAACCGTTACCAAAGTATCTGACGGCAGAAAATGGCTGATATTAATAGATGAGTTATTTAAAGGAACCAATGTGGAAGATGCCATGAAATGTTCTTCAACTGTTATTGAAGGTTTAATAAAAATTCAGAACTCACTTTTTATATTATCTACTCATTTGTATGAAATAGGTGAAGGCTTAAAACAATACCCCAACATCACTTTCAACTATTTTGAAACACAGGTAACAGGCGACCAGCTGAAATTTAACTACCAACTAAAAAATGGCATCAGCAACGACCGGTTAGGTTACCTGATACTGAAAAATGAAGGCGTTGTAGATATGCTTAAGAAATTATAAGCATTAATTATAAACCGTTCAATCGCCCAATTTCTTTATTATTCAAGTAAATTTGCAGCCAGCTTTATTTTAAAAAGAAGCCGCTGTAATCAATGAAGAATTTTTTTAGAATATTTAAGTACATCCATATCCCCGGAAATAAACTGGCGCTTTACCTTTTTTACACCATTGTTTCTACGATATTCTCGCTGCTTTCCATCAATTCGCTGGCGCCTTTTATGAACATCATTTTTAAAGGCGATAATAATTTACCAAACGTACAATCAAAATCCCTCGGCAGATTCAATGATTTTTTTCAATTGCTTGTAAATGACAGTGGTCCATTATATGCACTCGGTATTATATGTATTGTTATCGTTGTTGCCATCTTGCTAAAAAACATTTTTTATTATTTGGCCTTAAAAGTAGCTACTCCATTGCGAAGCCAGATATTGGCAGATTTCAGGTTACGGATGTATAAAAAGATTTTACAATTACCGGTAGGCTATTTTACGGAGCAAAGAAAGGGAGATATTATGAGCCGTATGATTGGCGATATTGGTGAAGTACAAGGCTCTATTTTTTCTGCATTGGAAGGTTTGGCCAAGGACCCGTTAATGATTATTTCCTTCCTGATTTCTATGATTTTATTGAGCCCGGAACTTTCATTGTTTCTGCTAATATTTTTACCGGTTACCGGTTTACTGATTGGCAAAATAAGTAAGCGGTTAAAAAAACAATCAACCGAATATTCGGTTGCTAACGGCGAAAACATTTCACATGTAGAAGAAACATTGAGTAGTATTAAAGTGGTAAAAGCATTTACTGCTGAAAAAAGAATGCTGGATAAATTCAGTGAAGGCAATGACAAATTATTTCATATCCTGAATAAAATGACGCTACGCCGCGACCTGGCCAGCCCTGTTACAGAAGTGTTAGGTGTAGCTGTGTTATGTACCATTTTATATATTGGCGGCAGGTATGTTTTTAGCGCAGATCACTTACTTACTGGTGGCGATTTACTGGCATTTATTTTATTATTTGCCATGATAATAAATCCGGCCAAAACATTTTCTACCACCATTTCTAATTTACAAAAAGGAATGGGTGCGGTAGAAAGAATTGAGGAAGTACTTAATGCGCCGATACAGGTAGAAGAAAAACCCAACGCCACTGTGTTAACCGGTTTTCAAAATTCAATTGAATTTAAAAATATTTCCTTTAACTACGAGGACAAAGCTGTTTTAAAGAATATCAGTTTTACTATTAAGAAAGGTAAAACGATTGCATTGGTTGGTTCATCCGGTGCCGGCAAATCTACACTGGCTGATTTAATCCCGCGGTTTCATGATGTGGTGTCTGGCGAAATTTTGCTGGATGGTGTAAACATCAAAGACTTTACTATTGACTCCTTGCGTAAACAAATGAGTATTGTAACGCAGGAGGCTATTTTATTTAACGATACCATCGGCAATAACATCGCATTGGGAGATATTAATGCGTCGGAAGAAACGATCACTCATGCAGCAAAAATTGCCAATGCACATGATTTTATTCTTAAAAAAGAGAATGGGTATAATACTAATATCGGTGACCGGGGAATGAAATTAAGTGGCGGCGAACGTCAGCGTGTAACCATTGCAAGAGCTGTTTTGCAAAATCCACCCATATTGATATTGGATGAGGCAACTTCATCACTTGATACCGAAAGCGAAAGGCTGGTGCAGGATGCTATCATCAACCTGATGCATGACAGAACATCGCTGGTAATTGCCCATCGCCTCAGTACTATTAGAAATGCTGATGAAATTATTGTTTTACAATATGGTGAAATTATAGAAAGTGGAACGCATGAAGTACTGATGGCAAAAGATGGTTTTTATAAAAAACTGGTTGAGATGCAGGAGATTAATTAGGAACACTGGTTAGTAAAATATATACAAATAGGCACTGTTATTGGAGTTGGCTATTTATAAAATAACACTTGCATTTGCCCTTATCCAACCCCCTCTTTAAAGCATTAAATCAATATAATTTTATGGCCATCCCTAAAGTGATTTATCAAACTTTTAAAACAAATAAACTACCCTGGCTTACCAAAATACATATAAACAAATTCAGAAAAAAAAACTCTTCGTACCGATATGAATTTTATGATGATGCAGCAATAGAAACCTTTTTGGAAGAAGCATATGGCGATGAGATATTGAAATTGTATAAACGCATTAATATTGGGGCGGCAAAAGCAGATTTTTTCAGGTATGCCATACTTTACAAAAAAGGCGGTGTTTACCTTGATATTGACAGTTTGATAAAAAAAAATTTAGACGGTCTGATTAAGCCTGATGACGAAGCCATTATTGCCAGGGAAGGCCATCCCGGGCTTTACGCACAATGGGCTTTGATATATAATGCGGGCCATCCATTTTTAGCAAAAACAATGGAAAAAGTAATTGATAATTTACAACAAAACAGGTTTCCACACGACGTACATAAAATGACTGGCCCCACTGTTTACACCGAGGCAATAGAAGAATGCCTTAGCCAAAACACCGAGATAAATTTCAGAACGTATAAAGTAGATTATGGTGATTTTTTTAAATTCAAATATGCATTCAATAAAATAGTTTACAGCAACAGAAGCGAACACTGGAAAACCCAGCAATTAAAAACCCCCATTTTAAAACCCGCGGATTGATTTTCGCCTTTAATTCTACTTTGACATATTTAAAAAAAAGTAGCTCGCGGTTACGATAGTTTAATTATGGAACGAAAAAGATGCCATGAAAAAATACAGTACAAGTGAGTGACACAACGATGCCGCCATAAAAAACATCTGCTGGTCAACAAAAAAACACAAAGGTTTGACTTGTCAAAGTAGAATTAATTACCTGATTTTTAAAAGGGTCCCAATTTTTCTACCCCGTTTCCGAAAAAAATTTGAAAATAAAAAATGCCGGAAATTGCAGGAGTTAAAACAATTATCTTTAAGCAATGATGAAAGCACATAATCGTATCTGTTAAACTTCAAAACTGATTTTTTATTTTAATCTAAATCCGGTGCCATGCTTGTGAAAACTTTTGGTAGTGCTGTATATGGTGTAGAAGCCATTACCATTGCTGTGGAAGTAAATATTAATAACCAGGGAAAACCTGATGCAATTATTGTTGGCCTGCCGGATGGCGCTGTTAAAGAAAGCATGCTTCGTGTAGAAAGTGCCATCAAGGACAATGGATTTCACATGCCACGCACCAGATTGATTGTAAACCTGGCGCCGGCCGATATTAGAAAAAGTGGCACCGCCTTTGACCTGCCCATTGCAATGGGCACCCTGGGTGCAAGTGAACAACTTATCAACCCCGAAAAACTTACAGATTATGTTATCATGGGAGAACTAAGTTTAGATGGTGCTGTAAGGCCCATTAAAGGCGCACTTCCAATCGCCATACAAGCCAGGAAAGAAAATTTTAAAGGGCTGATTGTGCCAGTACAAAATGCCAGGGAAGCCGCCATGGTTAACAACTTGCAGGTGTATGGTGTAAGTCATTTAAATGATGTGATTGAATTTTTTAAAGATGAAACAACACTACAACCGGTTATTGTAAATACAAGGGAAGAATTTGCCTATGCACAAAGTGATTTTGAAATTGATTTCTGCGATGTAAAGGGCCAGGAAAATATAAAACGTGCATTGGAAATTGCAGCCGCAGGTGGACACAATGCAATTTTGATTGGCCCGCCCGGTGCAGGCAAAACTATGCTGGCAAAGCGTTTGCCAACGATACTTCCGCCACTCTCTTTGCAGGAAGCTTTAGAAACAACCAAGATTCATAGTGTGGCAGGCAAGCTTCCGGAAAATGCGACCCTTATCTCTAAGCGACCTTACCGCAGTCCCCATCATACTATTAGTGATGTGGCGCTTGTTGGTGGTGGTGGTAATCCGCAGCCAGGAGAAATATCGCTGGCGCATAATGGCGTATTATTTTTGGATGAGCTTCCGGAATTTAAACGCACTGTATTGGAAGTAATGCGGCAACCGATGGAAGAAAGAAAAGTAACCATCTCAAGAGCAAAAATAGCATTGGAATTTCCAGCTAGTTTTATGCTAATTGCTTCTATGAATCCCTGCCCCTGCGGTTATTTCAATCACCCTGAAAAACAATGTACCTGTCCGCCAGGAGCAGTTCAGAAATACCTGAATAAAATATCTGGCCCATTACTCGACCGGATTGATCTGCATGTGGAAGTGACCCCGGTTGCTTTTAGCGAATTATCCTCCACCAGGCAATTTGAAAAAAGTGAAAGCATCCGTGAGAGAGTGATAAAGGCAAGGGATATACAGGAAGAGCGATACAAGGAAAATGAAGGCGTTTATTCAAATGCACAAATGAGCAGCAAGATGCTGAAAGAAATTTGTGTGATCAATACAGCGAGTCAGAACTTATTAAAGATCGCAATGGAAAAATTAAACCTTTCCGCTCGTGCCTACGACCGGATATTAAAAGTAAGTCGTACCATTGCAGACCTTGCCGGCAGCGACGATATAAAAGCAGAACACCTGGCCGAGGCCATTCAATATAGAAGTTTAGATAGGGAAGGCTGGGCAGGGTGAAAACTTGTTCTATTTCTTTCTTAGATAAAAACACGCCTGATCCCCTTCCCCTTTTCTATTTAATTCTTCAGCTTGCAGTTTCCATCCGACTATCTGCTTTTCTGTAAAGAGAGGTGTTTTTTTTATTGACCGAATAAGATTGTGGGTGGTACAGTGGAATGCCTTTGATATATTGTTCACTTCCCCAAAATTGAAAAGCGGTGGAGTCATAAACCACCTGCTCCAGAACAAAACCATTTTTATCTGTCAGCAATTGTATGCTCTTATTACTATGAACTACCAAATGCCCCGGCGGATCCATATCCACCCAATTGGCCTTATATTTCTTTGATGCAAATGATCTGTTTACCGGCGTACGAATCAGCAACATCTTAGCAGGTTTTAGCAATTCAGAAACTCGTTGAAAAATTGCCTGTGGATCGTCCATGTGCTCAAAGGAGTGATTAAGCATAACCAGGTCAAAAGAATCCCGTTCCTGTTTATCAAAAATGGACCGTTCCAATAATTTTAAATTACCATTAGCTGAAATAAATTCCTCTTTCAGAAAAGGGTCTATGCCACACAGATTGGTAAAGCCTGCCTGTAACATTTTTGTTAATATATCTCCATTTCCAGAGCCGACATCAAGAATTGCATCACCATATCCAATACCTGTTCTCTTTAACCATGTTATATATTCAGGAACTTTGTACCCAACCGACAATAATGAACCCAATATTTTATTTCGATTACAATAAAAGATAGCCGGATTTTATTTTACGCAACAATGTCGTACTAATGCTGGGGTCAGGATGTTGTTTAAATGAATAATAATTATCCGGGTAATATTTACCAAGGTCACCTGGCACCGTTGCAATCTGTAATGCTGCACAATTACCGCATTCAAAGTAAGTATGAAATGTTTTAAACCCAAACATCATTTCCCCGGCTTTTAAGGCAAGTGTTAATTCATTGTTGCATATTTTACAGAACATACTTTTATTTTTATCTATCCGGCAATAATTTTTTTATAGCACATCGCCATTAATTTTTTTGACCAGGGTGTTTGTTTTAAAATAATATTGGGGATGTATTTTTGGTATGCGATGATTGCCTCTATTTGTGCTGGCATGGGGCCTTTATAACCCACTGCACGTATCTGGTCTGTATGCTTAATTTTATACCGCTTCAACATATTCCATACCAGGTGGAAAGCATATTTATTTTTAATATTCAGATCCTCTCCAAATTTAGAGAGCAGGGTAAAATACTCTGGTAATTCTATATTGATGTTTTTATAATATTTGTAGGTTTCCTGTTGCGGGCTTATCCCAATATTAATAAGCCTTTGATCAATATAATGATAACCGGGATGTGCAAGGAAATACCGCACATAAAAATCAATATCCAGCAAAAAATTAAAGCTTTCGTCGTAGGTTATTCCCGGATGCCTTTTGTGCATGGTAACACTCGGCTGGCCAATGATATTTTCATAAAGCAAACAAAAAGGCGAATTGTCCAACATTTGTTTTTTTTCGGAAGAAAACATTGCCGCTTTCGATTGGCCAGTTTGCAGTTGTACCTGGTTACTCGCAGAAAAAATAAAATCCGTGTTCGTTTGTAAAGCAGCTTCAGCAAAGCAAGCCAGGGCATCAGGGCCTTCAAACCAATCGTCATCGTGCATTAGTTTTATCCATTCCGTTGTCGCACGTTGCATCACTTTTTTACTATTCATCCCCGCACTTACTGCAGGCTGGTTTTTTTCGTAACTTATAGAAAGAACCTGTAAATAAGGTTGCAACACAACTTCCACACTATCATCAGGGCTATTATCATTTATTAAAATTTCGAAATCCTTAAATCTTTGAATTTGTATGGAATCCAGCAGCTTTTTTAATAATTGGGGACGTTTGTAAGTAGGGATGCAAATAGAAATTAATGGTTGGCTCATTATTTTTTTATGTAATAAATTTTAAAACTGATAAGTAATATTGACAACTCAACAAAGGGCCTTCGTGGAAGCTATCAAAAATAAAATTTAAAACTACTTCTTACAATAAATTTCTGTAAACATCCAAATATTGGCGTGCAGATATATCCCAGTTAAAAATAGCAGCTCTTTTTTTTATTTTTTCGACCGGATCATTTTGTTGATAATCGGCCATTCCATCTACAAATACCTTTCGCATTGCTTCCTGATCAAAATTGTCGAAATAATATGCTGCATCCCCACCTATCTCAGGCATGCAGGTCCTGTTAGATAAAAAAACGGGTTTGCCTAATTGCATTGCTTCAATTGCCGGTAATCCAAAACCCTCGGCAAATGAAGGAAATAAAAATGCTGTACAGTTTTTATAGTACCAGTATTTTTCTTCCTCCGTGATGGGCCCTGTTAGTTTTACCCTACCTTCCATACCCTGTTTTTTTATTTCCATTTCCACTACCTTTCCATATTCGTACTGATTCAAACCCGAAATGATCAATTCATAATCGTTTCCCTTTAACAGGGCCGGTAATAGATGGAAGTTCTTTCTCGGCTGCACCAATCCTATCGTAAATAAAAAAGGCTTTACAGGCCGGTATCGGGGTGAATCAAATAAGGGAAAATCTTTTACATTACTGCCATTATAAATGACCGTCTGTGGTTTACCACGCATGTTTAAATGCTGTGCCGCCATATCCAGGGCATATTGTGAGATACCGGTTATATGATCTGCCCTGTCCACTCTTTCCTGTATCCGTTTTAACATCCGCCTGTTTCGTGATACATTGGCTGAGTCTTCTATCAAAAAGTTAAGGTCATGGATGGTGAAAATAAACCTGGTCTTTTTATTAAATGGCTTATACCACGATATGGTGGTGGTCGCATGCCATACATCAAATTTTGAAGTGCCCGGCATATAAAATTTATCGATGGATTGATGGGCTTCATAAGCTGAATTGCTACCAAAAATTCCAAACTTATCTTTTGGTAAATAAAAATGCAGTTTCAGGCTGCCGGACGATAAAGCCGCTAAACTTTTACCCAGGTTATACGAAAAAGTGTACAAACCATTAAAAGGATTTTGTTTCAGACGGTGCATATCAACCAGGATATTCTTCATTGCGAGCAAATTACAAAAACAATATGCATTTATTACTGAAACAAAAAAAACTTGTAAACAAACAATAGGATAGGGTGCATCCCATATTGTCGCAAAGGTTGCCAACCTTTAATCTTTTATTTCAACTTATACTTCACAAGGGATAAATTAGTGAGTTGGTATTTTGATCCTCATTGATAAAATGTACAAGTTTGCGTTCCGCTGCAGCACACAAAACCTTACTCGGGATAAATAACGCCACTGAAGCTTAATTGATCCCGATATATCGGGACTGCCTGGTTCATAAAAAAACTGTTCCTAATTTATACCTTGTTCATTGTAATGAATACTTTTTAAGATTGGCAACCTTAATATACGAGCAACAATTAGGGATGCACCCATAGAACAGCCGTACTACCGGATAATTTTATAATTAGTAAAGGAAAATGGCCTTATGCCGGTAAGCTTTTCAAAGTAGTACAATATTTTATTTTTAAAAGAAAAATGCTTCTTCGAAACATCGAATTTATAATTCCAGTTCTTTTCCTTAACCCTGCTTTGCCATACTTTCGGGTGGGTTCCTTTAAATAATTCCAGGCTGTCGAACTCTTCAAGATTAAAGGCCACATCAGCGGGTTTTACTTCAACAGTTTGATTGCTTCCTTCCCATACTTCCCGTACATTAATAAATTTAGCAATTATTTTTTCAGGACTTCGTACCCATCCGTAATGGTACACAAATGCATCTATTGGTTTTACATACAGCTTGCGTTTACCTACCCGAAAGCCTTGCGCATCTCTATAACTTCTTATCTTCTTGTCGTTCCTGATAATTCGAACTTCCTTTGGGTACCATTTTCGGCTATCGCCAACATAATCGTAGGTGCCATAAAAATGAAGGTAATTAAATAGCAACCCTTCTACATCTGTATCGAGCCTGTATTGTAGGCAGGCCAGCTTGATTGCTTCATGATATTGTTCGTGCACAGCCTCATCTGCCTGTATATAAAATGCCCAGTCGCTCGATGGATCAATCAAATCAAAAGCCTTATTGGTTTCAGCGGCTAAAACACTGCCATGTTTATAAGTTACAGTGTCCCAAACTGAATGGTGTATTTTTATTTTTGGACTTTGTATTTGTTGAATCAACAATTCTGTATCGTCTTTGCAATCGCCGATCAGTATAATCATTTCGTCCACAATTGGCAGTATGGAGTTAATGGCTTCTACAATCGGGTAATCGCTTAACACAGCATTTTTAATAATAGTAAATCCGGATATTTTCATTGAAAGAAAGCTTTAGAGAATAAAGAAAAGCATATATTTTGGCAGAAAGATAGTTAATTGTTTGCTTTTATTTTTCCAGGCTTCTTGCAACTGCATTGTATCCGGTTTTATCATAAGTGTTTAAGTAACTACTCCTACTAAATAATAAATTCCTCGTCAATCTCCGGCAGCGTTGTTCGCTTAGATACCGCTCTGCTTTTTAGATTTTTTTAAACTGATATTTACAGCGAAATTGCAAATTCAATCAGGCAAAATGCAACAAAGTGTTTTATAAATAAATCGTTGTTTTCTCCGGTTAATTCTCAAGTAACTTATTAATAAATATGCATATTTTAATTGTTAATAATTCCATTATACCCGTAGTAAAATACGGGGGTACTGAAAGGGTTGTCTGGTGGTTGGGCATGCATTTATCAAGCCTTGGGCATAAAGTTACTTACCTGGTTGCCAGGGGCTCGGCTTGCAACTTTGCCAACATAATAGTATTTAACCCCGAAAAGCCTTTTAACGAGCAAGTACCTTATGATGTGGATGTCATTCATCTTTTTCACGGTGTAAATGAAACACCTTTAAAGCCTTATATCATTACCCTGCAAGGGAATATAAATGAGCAAATTGAATTAGATATAAATACAGTATTTGTATCTGCTAACCATGCAGCCCGGTTTGGCAGTTCCACTTATGTGCACAATGCTATTAATCCCGACGATTATGGCAAACCCGTGCTGGATAATAAAAGGAATTTCATTCATTTTTTAGCTGATGCCGCATGGCGGGTAAAAAATGTGAGGGGTGCGATTAAAGTGGCTGAAACGGCAAAAATTCCATTACATATTATTGGGGGTGTTCGTTTTAATTTTAACCAGGGAGTAAGACTCACCTTTAACCGTGGGGCTCATTTTCATGGAATGTTGGGCGGTACTGCAAAAAATGATATTTTAGGTAAATCACAGGCCTTATTATTTCCTGTTTTATGGCACGAACCTTTTGGAATTGCAATCATCGAGAGTTTATATTTTGGATGCCCTGTATTTGGCACACCTTATGGCTCTTTGCCGGAATTAGTCAACAACGAAGTTGGCTTTCTTTCTAATAACTCGGCCGAGTTGGCGAATGCATTAAAAGATATTGGCAGGTATAACCGAAAACATTGCCACGACTATGTGATGGCAAACTTTACCTCAACACAGATGACAGCTAAATATTTATTTTTTTACAACCAGGTATTGAATGGGCATCAACTAAATTCAAAAAAGCCGGTTTTACAAAAAATTCAGAAAGAAAAGTTCCTGTTATTTAAGTAGGTCAACATTACTTTTTGCTCAGATGTAAAGCTATTTATCGGTCTGGATATAAATTTAGCAAAGGTTATTGACACGCTTTTTTCTCTTCCTGCAATCTTGTCATTTTTAACGAACTTGTACGATATTTGATGCATCGAAACTCTTCGATACAATTTTACAAATTTTTTTATAATGAAGATTTTATTAAAATATTTAAAGCCATATAAATGGCTGGTAATACTAACATTAGTGCTGGCTGCCATTAATATTGGGTTTTCTTTGGTAGATCCTATTCTATTGGGTAAACTGGTTAACCTGGCCAGTGATCACCAGGCAATAACCGGAAAAATAAGATTCGACTGGAATACTTTCTTTTGGAGCTACGACAGAATTGAAAGAAAAGGTGATGCCAATTACCTGCAGTTAGGCGTTTTTTACATCCTGCTTTTTTCTATATCTGTTGCAATGATTAGCCGTATTGCAAAAAATTTCCAGGATTATTTTTTGAATGTTGTGATTCAAAAATTTGGAGCAAAAGTTTTTACAGACGGATTGCAACACGCCATGAAACTGCCCTACCAGCAATTTGAAGATCAGCGTAGCGGTGAAACACTGTCTATATTAACAAAAGTGAGATCGGATGTAGAACGCTTCATGACAAGCTTTATCAATATCCTTTTTGGAGTGTTGGTAGGTGTGGTGTTTGTATTTGTTTACGCCAGTTTATATATCAGTTGGATGGTGCCGGTTGCTTACCTGGTAGGAATTGTTGTACTAAGCCTGATGACAAATTTTTTAAGTAAGAAAATTAAAATCATACAAAAGAATATTGTTGGGCAAACAAACGCACTTGCAGGTTCTACAACCGAATCTTTACGCAATATTGAACTGGTAAAAAGCCTTGGCCTTACCGAACAGGAAGTGGAACGTTTAAATAAAAACACCTACAAAATTTTAGGGCTTGAACTTACCAAAGTAAAAAGGATTCGCAGTATCAGTTTTATCCAAGGCACATTTGTAAACACATTGAGGCAGGTAATTCTGGCAATCCTTATGTGGCTTATTTTCCAGGGAAGAATGGATGCCGGCGAACTAATTACCATGCAGGTATTTTCGTTTTTTATTTTTGGGCCATTGCAGGAAATCGGTAATATCCTGTTGAGTTACAGGGAAGCAGAAGCCTCACTGAATAATTTTGATACGTTGATGAAGAAAACGCCGGAGGAAGAACCGGCCAATCCTAAACCATTGCACAATATTGAAACGCTTTCATTCAATGCCGTTTCTTTTAAACATCAATCCGCTTCGCACAAAGCAATCAACAATATCAGCTTCGATGCTAAAATTGGTGAAACGGTTGCATTTGTCGGGCCTTCCGGTTCCGGTAAATCTACCTTAATGAAATTACTGGTGGGTTTGTACAGGCCACTGGAAGGAAAAATATTTTACAACAAGCTGGATGAAACTGAAATTCGATTTGATGACCTACGAAAACAAATTGGTTTTGTAACGCAGGATACCAACCTGTTCAGTGGTACCATCCGTGAAAACCTGATGTTTGTAAACCCTGCCGCCACCCAGGAGCAACTGGATGAGGTAATAGCTAAAGCCAGTTGTACAGGTTTATTAGCAAGGGCTGAAAAAGGTTTGGATACAATGATTGGCGAAGGTGGGTTAAAATTATCAGGCGGAGAAAAGCAACGCATTTCAATTGCAAGGGCATTATTGCGCAGTCCTCATTTACTTATTTTTGATGAAGCTACATCTGCATTAGATTCCCTTACTGAGGAAGAAATAACCAATACTATCAGGGATCTTTCTTCTCAAAAAGGCCAGATAACTATTTTGATTGCTCACCGACTCAGTACCATTATGCATGCCGATAGAATTTATGTGTTGGAAAAAGGCGACGTAGTAGAAACCGGAAGCCATGAAAGTTTGCTGGAAGAAAAAGGTTTGTATTATGCCATGTGGCGTCAACAAATCGGGGAGCGTAAAAAAATGCAACAAGTACCGGCATAAAATAGTGCATTGTTAATCAGCATTGGTTGTTCCGGCAACTGAATTGGCGACAGTCTATCCCGCATTTTAATCGGGACTCCCTTCAACATTGGTTTTTCATGGCGTCAAACACAGCGTATTACAAAAAATATCGAAGCTTAAAAAAAAGTCCCCGGCATTAACCTGATCAAAATCATGTTGGAGCCGGAGCTGTGCCTTTAAAGTTCCCGTGTACTTTATCTACCTTTGTAGTTATGGAAAACAAAAAGCCTAAACCAGGTTACTTGCTGAGTATGCTTACGATGAAGTGCCCACGTTGCCGTCGTGGCCCAATGTTTAAAGATCCAAATCCTTATAAGAAGTTGAAGCTTTCCCACATTTTTGATATGCATGAAACTTGCCCCGAATGCAATCAAAAGTTTGACCTTGAAACAGGTTTTTGGTATGGAACAGGTTATGTGAGTTATGCATTGGCCGTTGCTATTTCTGTTGCCACTTTTGTTGCCTGGATGGTGTTAATCGGTGTTTCTACAGAAGATAACAGGGTATTTTACTGGCTTGGGTTTAATGGTATTTTCCTGGTGATTATTCAGCCATGGCTCATGCGGTTGAGCAGGGTAATTTATCTTTATTTCTTTGTGAGTTACCAGGAAAATTATAAAGAAATGCAACCCGTTGAATTTGATCACAAACAGTAATCTTTAACGGCTTTTATCTGTAAAAATATCTGTAAAGATATTGGCCCCTGACAGTTCTTCAATATCACTTAGCTGCAGTTCCAACGCCTTGGTGCTTTTATTAATTTCGAGCAATGACAATATGATAGAGATTAATAAGGATAGCAGGCTTGCAGCAAAAATCCAATTGGCTAATTCGATCCAGTTGTTAAAAATGGCATACATGCAAACAACGCAAAATAAAAAACTCAATATTCCAAAACTCTGCATATAACGAATGAGGTTTAACCTTGTACGAACATTTTTTATCTGGTATAAAATATTCTTTTCTTTTTCTCCACTTACATATTCTTCATGTAGTTTACGTACCAATGCCGCCAGTGCTAAAAACCTGTTTGTATAAGCAAGCATCAATAAAGTAATAGCCGGAAATAGCAAGGCTGGTGTATTAATATTAATTTCTAACATGGTACAAATTAATATTTTTTCTTTTTGATATAACAAACAAAAAAGCGGCACCAGAAGATGCCGCTTTCTTAATATTATTAAAGCTTAGCTTTTATTGATAGGAATGTTGAGAGGAATATTAAGTTTAATGCTAAAATTTCTTCCCATATTAAAAACACCCGTTCTGCCGGTAGCCATGTTTTCGGCTGCATATTTTAACCGGCTTAAATGATTTTGATAAGCAACGTCTCCAATGTTAGTTGCAATAAAGTTCAGCGTAAATAACGGCTTGCCTTTCTTCGTAACAAAGTCTGCACCTATACCTGCATTCAACAGTGTATATGCAGGGGTGGCGGTTTCGGTATTGTAAGCCGAAAAAATCTGATCCTGTGCAAACGTATTGTCAAATTCTAACTTTACATACAGGTTTCGGATATTGTCTTCTACCTTTTTAAAATCACCTCTAAATTCAGTTATCAATCTCGGAGCCGGTATAAATGGTAAAAACCGGGATGATTCAATTTTTTCATTAAACCGGCCTGTAACAAATGAAAATGTATTTTCTATATGCAACCAATCAAGCGGATGCGGATGCAAATCTACGGAAGCTTCTATGCCACTTAAAGTTGCTTTTCGCTGATCAAATTTAAATGCGTCCAGGTCCTGACCGTTTACATTTACAGTTGAATCGCCACCACCCGCCGCTTGCAACTTCCTGTAAAAAATAAAATTATCAAAGCTATTGTGGTATGCACCAAAAGTAAAAGAAATGTGATCGGTATTAAAATCAAAGCCGGCATCCAGTTGTGTACTTACCTCACTTTTCAAATCCTGTTCTCCATATTCATAGCGAATGGTTCCTTCATGTGCTCCGTTCGAAGCCAGCTCAGGAATACTCGGCGCCCTAAATCCCCTGGCTATATTCACCTTAAAATTTAGTTGATCATTCAATTGTGCCGTCATACCCACACTGCCGGAAAAATTACCAAAAGATTTATTAAAAGCATTACCCTTTACTGTTGATCCATCTAATAAATCCTTTACTTTCAAATCCCTGTTGTCATACCGTGCCCCACCGCTTATGGTAAAAATATTAATCGTCTTTTTCGTAAATACAAAACCACCGATATCAAACAGGTCGTAATCAGGAATTAATTGTTCTGCTCCTTTATTTTCGTTGCGTTGTTTCATTCCTCCAATACCCAGCGTCGTAAACCAACCATTCATTTCTTTCAAATGAAGTTGGGCGGTATAGGTAACTGTTGAAAGGTCAAAAAACAACGCTCTTTCCTTCGGATCATCTGCATTACCAAACTCTTCCCGCTGGTTGTGCTGGTATCCAACATTGAGGGTTAAACGATTTTTACCCAACTTAAAACTATTGTCGGTGGCAATTTTAAAATGCCTGATATGCTGATAAGGAATCAATGGATTGGTTGAATTAAAATCGTCATTGGTTGCCCTTACTTCGCCACCACCGGCAACTGGTTTTACAAAGTAGCCCTGGTCATCTCTATCACCTTCTGTTAAACCTGCTTTTAAGTTAAAATTGCTGAACAGTAAATGACTATATCCCCAGTTGCCATTGTAACCGGCATAGCCGCCAAAATTCTTTTGGGTAAATTTTGAATTGAATACTTTACCATCATATTTATTCTGGTAATCAGCAGCAGTAACCGTTGACCCATAAAGGTTCCAGTTGATGCCATTGATATTGCCACCCCAGTTGGCATTGAATGTTTTTGAATTATTGTTTGATTGATAGTTGGATAAAATATTTGCCTTCATGGTATTATTTGGCAAAGGCACATTGGTAATGATATTGATTACACCTGCCAATGCATCACTTCCATAAATGAGCGAAGCTGGTCCTTTTAAAATTTCAACTTTATTTACACTGGATTCGTCAATTTCAATTCCATGTTCATCTCCCCATTGTTGCCCTTCCTGGCGTACACCATCATTAATCGTTAATACCCTGTTGTAGCCAAGCCCACGGATGACCGGTTTTGAAATGGCAGGTCCGGTAGATAATGTAGATACGCCTGGCTGTTTTGCCAATGCTTCAATAATATTCGTAGATGAGCTTTGCAACAAATCCTGTTTGTGCATTACCGATACCTGGAAAGGGGCTTTTTTTAACTGCGTAGCTCCACTCACTCCAGTTACAATCACCGAACTATTTTCTACGACAGATTCTACCAGGCTAAAATCTTTGTGTGTGTTTTCGCTAATGTCAATGTTAACCAAAATAGTTGCGTAACCTATATGTGAAATTTCAACTAAATGCTTTCCTTGCGGGAGGTTGTTGATTTCGAAGGAACCGGCAGCATCTGTATTTGCTCCTGCTTTCACATCTGAAAAATAAACGGTTGCGCCAACTACAGGCAACCCTGTTTTACCATCCACTACTTTTCCAGAGAAATGACCTTTTAAATCAAATGGTTCATTGGAAATTGGATGACCGAAGGAAGATGTGGTAAGTAAGAAAGAAAAAACTAAAAGAATTGTAATGACTGATTTCATATCTTGATTATTTTATTGTAACGATGTTGCAAATATATGAAATGCAACGTCATTGCATAAAATTATTTCGAATAATGCACTTTTATTTATTTGCTGATATAAATACCTGTTAATTTTTATGATTCGCAGGTTTTATTGGTTTATATATTAATACAATCCCCAAATTGGCTTAAAATCAAAACATTTATTCTTCTGTAATTTGTTATTCGTTCTAGGAGGGTGTTTGAGCTAATTAGAAAATATTTATTATGACGCTTCTCGGTGCCATGAAAATATACAGATGAATGGAGCCGATTGCTATCAGTTGTGTCCCGATACAGCACACAAAACCTTACTAGGGATTAATAACGCAACAGTTGATGCTATGAAAAACTATAGCTGGTATTCCCGAAAAAATGGGACAGGCTAAAATAAATAACTCAAACAGCCTTTGAGCCTAAGTGTTGGGCATGAAAAAACCCGTGATTAACACGGGTTTGATTTTATAGGATATTCAATCTTAATTTTTAGCAACATCAAACTTTCTGAAGATATTTTTCACCCCATTTTGAATTTCTTTACTGGTGAGGTTTTTATTACTTACTTCCTCAGTGGTCCAACCTTGCCAGATAACTTTATCTGTTTTTGCATCTATCATCGTGATGGTTAATGTGCCTTCCCTGGTTTCATACTGATCGTTGTCATACCCAATAAATTGTGAAGGGTAGTAGATGTAATAAAACCTGCGGGAGTAGGGATTATAGAACCTGCGGGTAAATCCTTGCGAATACACCGGGCTGGAATTGTCTTTTAGAGATTTCTCAACAAGGATGTCATGTTTAATGATAACATCCGGATGCTTGCTTTCTTCCGTCCAGTTAGCCTTACCCAATTCGGCATTAACTGCCTTTTTAAGATTCTCTTTTTGCAATCCGCTTAGCGTGGATTTGGTTGAATCAGATGCTTCATCCATCCATGTAAACGTTTTGTAATTACTAAAATTGACTGCATCATCTTTTTCTACATGTGCTGTAGTTGCACACCCTGCCAACAATAAGCCAAAAGTGGCAAATAGCAATAGGGATTTAATATTTTTCATATTTTGTTCTCCTTTTTTTAAAATTGTTATACTGTATAAACGTAAAAATAAATGCGGCTGTTTCATATAAAATGTTAAACAGCATATCTCCGATTATTTACAGCAAACTATAAACCATTCATGTATGAAATCTGCTACAGCACTTGATCTTAACTAAAATTTCTTTTAAAATGATGTTAATAAAAAAGCGTGAATCATTTAATCATTTTAATAAATCCGGAACATAAAAATGCCCGGCAAGCCGGGCATTTAATCAATAAAAAAGTGTCAATTAGTCTATGTTTTCAATGATACCTGCAATACCCTGACCACCCCCCACACACGCAGTTACAATACCATATTTTTTCTTTAACCGTTTCATGTCATTTACTATCTGAATAGTTAGTTTGCAACCGGTACAACCCAATGGATGGCCGAGTGCAATTGCACCGCCATTGATATTAACGATCGCAGGATCCAATTCCAGTTTCCTGATAACAGCCAAAGACTGGGAAGCAAATGCTTCATTGAGTTCAAACAAATCGATATCTGCCATTGCCATCCCGGCCTGTGCCAACACTTTTGGAACAGCGGCTACTGGCCCAATACCCATAATGCGTGGATGCACACCCGCACTTGCACAATTGACCAACCTGGCAATGGGTTTTAACCCCAATTCATTCACCATTTTTTCGCCCATTACTATTACAAATGCGCAACCGTCACTTGTCTGTGAACTATTACCCGCAGTAACAGACCCTCCCATTGCAAATGCAGGCTTCAATTTTGCCAGGCCTTCCAACGATGTATCTGCACGAACACCTTCATCTGTATCTACATTAAAACTTCTTTTTTGTCTCTTTCCTTTTTCGTCGAGGTAAATTTCTTCTACTGTTACCGGCATAATTCCACTTTTGAAAAAACCTTCTTTAATGGCGTTACCCGCTTTTAAATGACTATTGTAGCTAAAGGCATCCTGGTCTTCACGACTTACTCCGTACTCTTTTGCAACTGCTTCGGCGGTAAGTCCCATGCTTAAATAATAATCAGGATCATCTTTTGCAATGGCATACGAGGGAGAGGTTTTCCATCCTGCAGTGGGTACAAGACTCATACTTTCGGTGCCGCCTGCAATAATACATTCTGCCATTCCAGTCCTGATTTTTGCTGTTGCCATTGCTATACTTTCCAGTCCGCTTGCACAATAGCGGTTAATGGTAATGCCCGGGGCATGTATTCCTACAGCTTTGGCAGAAATCATTCTTCCAACCTGTAATCCCTGTTCAGCTTCAGGTACTGCATTTCCAACAATCACGTCATCTACCCTCATTACATCCAATTGAGGTACACTTGCCAATAAACCTTTTATAACGTCTATTGCCAAGTCGTCTGGCCTTGTAAATCTAAATCCACCTCTTTTACTTTTGGTAATGGCTGTGCGGTAACCGGCTACTATATAAGCTTCTTGCATATCGATAATTTTTTTACCCCCTGGTCCCGTAAAGAGGTATGTTTAAATGCTGCATTTATAATTCCATTGATCGAACCGGGACAAATAGTTGTTTATGCAACTTTCTATACCAAAGTTATTATTTCTCCATCAAAACAAAAAACTAAAAAAGCTAACTTAATTTTACCCCGATGTATAAAATTTTACGAGCTATTCTTTTCGCCTTTGACCCTGAAAAGGTTCACTATTTTTCAATGAACAGTCTGCGCATTTTATGCCGGATGGGGTTTAAACCATTCATTGCCGGAATGTTTAAACCTGCAGAAAGCCAGGTGACAGAACAATTCAATATCCGGTTTTCAAATAAGGTTGGCCTTGGAGCTGGTTTTGATAAAAATGCACGTTACCTCAATGAACTGGAGGCACTGGGTTTTGGATTTGTAGAAATTGGCACCGTAACCCCGTTGCCACAGGCTGGCAATGAAAAACCCCGTTTGTTCAGATTGCCCAAAGACAAAGCACTTATTAACCGGATGGGATTTAACAATGATGGTGTAGCCGTAATTGTTGAGAGACTGAAGGCATGGAACCTAAAAAATGCAAACTCTAAATTGATCGTGGGAGGCAATATTGGCAAAAATAAAGTAACCCCTAATGAAGATGCCTGGAAGGATTATGAAACCTGTTTTTTAGGTTTGCATGAGCATGTGAGCTACTTTGTTGTAAATGTTAGCAGCCCGAATACTCCGGGACTTAGGGCTTTGCAGGAAAAAGACACCCTTACTAAAATATTGGGAAATCTACAGGAACTAAATCGTAAAAAATTAAATCCCAAACCCATACTTTTAAAAATTGCACCTGATTTAACCAAGGAACAAATTGATGATGTAATTGAGTTGGCCATGGAAATAAAACTGGATGGACTTGTGGCGGCAAATACTACCATTAGCAGAGAAGGTTTGATTTCAGATGAAACTGTGTTCAATGAAATGGGTGGTCTAAGTGGTGCTCCGTTGCGTGAACGCAGTACTGAAATTGTGCGTTATATCAACCAGCAAACAAAGGGAACCATTCCTGTTATAGCCAGTGGCGGGATTTTTACCGGTGCTGATGCTTTAGAAAAAATGGAGGCAGGCGCTTCTTTAATCCAGGTATGGACCGGATTTATTTATGAGGGGCCTGCTATTGTAAAGAACATCTGTAAAAGCATTTAATAAAACTAACGTTAGCCGGTAGCTGAAATTTATCCAATTGCAGTACGCTACCCGAATGCCGGTCTTGATGTACATTTGCAACATAAAATTTTTAAATGCACTATTTATTTACATCCGAAAGCCTGATAAGTTTTTTCATCCTGGTTATATTGGAAATTGTATTAGGAATTGATAATGTAATTTTTGTAAGTATCATTCTTAACCGGCTTCAAAAAAAACAAGATCAGACCAAAGCTAGACGTATGTGGATGGTAACTGGTATTATATCCAGGAGCCTTATGTTGCTTGGCCTTGGGTGGTTGTTGTCTCAAAAAGGAAAAGCGGTATTCACCGTTTTTGGAAAAGGCTTTGACCTGGCGAGTTTAGTTATGTTGTTTGGTGGACTTTTCCTGATTTATAAATCCGTTAAAGAAATACATGGCAAGCTTGAAGGAGAAGATCCCAACGAATTATCCGGAAATTCTAAAGGGCTGAGTTTTTTACAGGCAGTTGGTCAAATCGTTGTGATAGATGCCGTTTTCTCATTTGACAGCATCATAACAGCCGGTGGTACTGCCCAGCACGTAGAGATAATGATTGCCGCTGTGGTAATTGCAATGACCATTATGTTTTTATTCAGTCCAAAAATTTCTGCTTTTATTCATAAGCATCCTACCTTAAAAATGCTTGCCCTTTCTTTCCTGGTAATGATTGGTTTAAGTCTTGTTATGGAAGGTTGGAACTCAGAAGCTGCCGAAGCTTTACACATGAAAAATTACATCTACTTCGGTATGGCATTTTCGTTTATTGTAGAAGTACTCAATATGATTATGATGAAAAGGGCTAGTGCAAAAAAGACGAGATTGGTACGCTTAAATGAGCCGCAACTGGATAACCGGGAACCTTCTTCCGATCAGGCTTCTTAATTTTATAAAGAAAAAAAAGAAAGAAAAATTACTGAACACAAAGCAGTGTTGCAACCACCACTCCTGCAGTTTCTGTTCTTAGTCTTGTGTCGCCTAATGCAACTGGCAAAAATCCATTCTCTGTTGCCTGGTAAATTTCATCTACTGTAAAATCACCTTCAGGACCGATGCAAATTAATGTTCCGGAAGCGTTGCTTTTGAACGAGGTCAATGATTGTTTTGCATCTTCTTCACAATGAGCAATCAACTTTTTTTGGGAATAAGTTCCGTCTGCAAATTCTTTAAATCTTACCGGCTCATGTAAAACAGGTAACCAGCATTGTTGCGATTGCAACATGGCACTTATCAAGATGCCTTTCATTCTGTCGAAGCGAAAATGTTGTTTTTCTGTTCTGCTGCAAATGAGTGGTATAATTTCTGTAATGCCAATTTCAGTTGCCTTTTCTAAAAACCATTCGAACCGATGGGCATTTTTTACCAATGATATTGCAATGGTATTTTTTGAAGTTGTTTGCGGTAGAAAGCTATTTGAAATGATTTTTACCTTGCAACTTTTTTTATGGCCATCTGTTATTATAGCGGTGCTAATATTTCCCAGGCCATCCGTCAACTGTAACTGTTCTCCAATTTGCATCCGCAATACCTGTACCAAATGTTTGGAAGTTTCATCGTTTAACACAAGCTCGTTAGTATCGGATGTAATTTTTTCGTTGTAAAAAAAAGGGTGCGTCATAATCGTATGCCGTTTAAAAACGTGAACATTTTATTATGGGTAAATGACCAAACACAAATATTAAAAAAGGGCCGTATTATAAGTAAGGCCCGTTGATTTGTTATTTATTAATATGCGTTAATAATTCCATTTTGTACCTCTTCAAATAGTTTTAAAATGGAGCATCATCGTCAAATGCGCCATCATTCATTTTACTTCCTTTCTGAATATAAAGCTTAGCACCGCCGCCATCTTCATCAGGCTTTACCGGTCTAAAACCGCCGCCGCTGGGACCACTGCTTCCAAAATCGCTGGTTCCGGCATCATCCTCAATAAATTTTTGGATATGAAGCAAGGCTTTTAATTTAATGGTATCTAAACTACCATTACGGTGTTTAGCAATCTTAACATAGGTTTCGCCCTTATTACTTTCACCCATTTCATTGGCTGTAATATCATAGTACTCCGGCCTGTAAAGGAACATTACCATATCAGCATCCTGCTCAATAGCACCCGACTCTCTCAAATCACTTAACTGCGGAATCTTGGCGCCTTCTTTACGTTTTTCAACCTCACGGCTTAACTGCGATAATGCAATAATGGGTACCTGCAGTTCCTTTGCCAACCCTTTTAAATCCCTGGATATACGGCTAATTTCCTGCTCCCTGTTACCATTTTTACTATCCCCGGCTCCACTCATCAATTGCAAATAGTCAATGATGATTAAACCAACATCATGCTTATTTTTCAAACGTCGGCATTTTGCTCTCAGCTCAAAAATGTTTAAAGCTGCGGTATCATCAATAAAAATAGGTGCATTGCTAAGGCGTTCAATTCCGCGTTTGTACAATTGTTTCATTTCATGCTCTTCCAGTTTTCCACGGGTAATTTTTTCAAGCCATATTTCACTTTCGGCACTTAAAATACGCTGTACCAACTGGCCTGCACTCATCTCAAGACTAAAGAATGCAACTGCCGTTGGTTTTCTCGGATCAAGGGCGGCACTACGGCAAAGGTTAAGCGCAAATGCTGTTTTACCTACTGAGGGCCTTGCGGCCAATACAATAAGATCCGTTGGTTGCCAACCATAGGTTAATTTATCCAATGAGGGGAATCCACTTGCTACACCGGTAATGTCTTCATCCCGGTTGCGCATATCTTCAATACGTTGAATGGTTTTTACCAAAACCGTATTGATATCATCAAAGTTTTTACGAAGGTGATTGTTAGTAATTTCAAAAAGTTTACTTTCTGCATCATCCAGCAAATCAAATACATCAGTGCTGTCTTCGTAAGCATCGCCAATTATTTCCCCACTAATGCGAATCAATTCACGCTGTATAAATTTTTGTAGTACAATCCTGGAATGCGCTTCTATATTAGCAGAAGAAACCACTGCATTCGTAAGTTTAGAAACGTAGTACGGACCACCAACAAGGTCGAGCTCCTCTTTTATTTTTAATTCTTCAACCACAGTTAACAGGTCGATCGGCAATGTTTTTTGTGCTAGTGAAATCATCGCCTTAAATATGCGTTGGTTGGCTTCTCCATAAAAACAATCGGCTTTCAGAATTTCTATCACGGTATCGAATGCACTTTTCTCAAGCATGATTGCACCAAGTACCGCTTCTTCTAATTCTCTCGCCTGGGGTGGTACTTTTCCAAATACCATATTACCCAAATCAAGGGAAGTTTTTCTTCTTGTTTTTCTGTCTTTGTTTAGGTTAGTAAGATCCATCTGTTGATTATATTATCCTTTTTATGATATTCAAAAAAATATAGTTACTGATCGTTTATTCGGCTGAGTTAGCAATCGGTTTTTAGTAATCAACGGCACGGCAGCGGAAAATTATTACGGGGCGGCTAAGGTAAATGCAATTTTCCTAAGGAATATACACATCTTGGTGTTATCAACTTTTTACAATGATTATCCACCGCTAACTCACACACAAAATTAGCTTATTCACGGCTTATTAACAGGATTATTAACAGGCAACAATCAAACAGGACGGCATTAGGTAATAATTTATTAACATACGGATTGGCAATATTTTATAGTTCTGCACCAAAATGTAATTTTTTTAAAGTTGCTTTTTTGGGTACGAATGATTAATTTTTTTCGGACGAAAAGAGATGAAAAGCTGCTTACTTGATTGGAATAAATGCGGTTTCTTTTACATCAGCTTTTTAAGCTTGATATTCAATAACTATCTTTGCAACTTCATATACAAATAACAATAAATAAATGACGATAAGTTACAACTGGCTTAGTGAATATTTACCGGAAAAAGTTGAGTCGGAAAAACTGAGTAAGATTCTTACATCAATTGGACTTGAAGTGGAAAGCCTTGAAAAATTCGAAGAATTGAAGGGTGGATTACAGGGATTAGTGATAGGCGAAGTACTGGAAACAACCAAACATCCCGATGCAGATAAATTATCCATTACGAAAGTGAATGTAGGCGAAGCAACTCCTTTGCAAATAGTTTGCGGAGCTCCCAATGTAGCGCCCGGTCAAAAAGTAGTGGTAGCTACAATCGGAGCTACTATTTACCCTACCAACGGTGAACCTATGACCATGAAAAAAGCAAAGATTCGTGGTGCAGAAAGTTTTGGAATGATATGCGCTGAAGATGAAATAGGTTTAAGTGAAGATCATGCAGGTATTCTTGTTTTGCCTGCGACTGCTAAAGTAGGAATGGCTGCTGCAGAATATTTTCATCCTTACAATGATTTAATTTTTGAAATAGGCCTTACGCCTAACCGTATGGACGCCATGAGTCATATTGGTGTTGCCAAAGATGTATGCGCTTATTTATCGCACCATAATAAAAAAGATACTGCTATAAAATCACCTTTTAAAAACAATTTCAAGGCTGATCAGCAAACTGGTCAAATTGAAGTAACCATTGAAAATAAGGATGCCTGCCAGCGTTATGCCGGTGTTGTTATACAAGATATCACCGTTGCAGAAAGTCCTAAATGGCTACAACAACGATTAAAAAGCATTGGCCTAAGGCCGATCAATAATATAGTTGATATTACTAATTTTATTTTACACGAAACGGGTCAGCCTTTGCATGCTTTTGATGCTGATAAGATAACCGGTAATAAAATCATCGTAAAAAATCTGTCGGAAGGAACTCCTTTTGTAACCCTTGATGGAAAGGAAAGAAAGTTATTTGCAGAAGACCTGATGATTTGCAATGCGGAAAGTGCGATGTGTATCGGTGGTGTTTACGGTGGATCAACAAGTGGGGTAACTTCCCTTACAAAAAACATATTTCTGGAAAGTGCCTGGTTTAATCCATCAGCTATTCGAAAAACTTCGTTGAAGCATGGTTTACGTACCGATGCGGCCACACGTTTTGAAAAAGGTGTAGATATCAGCAACACAGTAAACGTTTTGAAGCGTGCTGCCCTGTTGATAAAAGAAATTGCCGGTGGAGAAATCGCTTCTGATATAATTGACGTGAACCCTCAACCCAAAAACAAAACTGAAGTTGTACTTAAATATCATTATTTAAAAAAACTGAGCGGTAAAAATTATCATGGCGATACTATTAAAAATATTTTAACCGCACTTGGCTTCGAGGTAATAAAAGAAGGACTTGATGATATAAGGATATGTGTACCATTTAGCAAGCCTGACATTTCTATACCAGCAGATATTGTAGAGGAAATTATGCGTATAGATGGTTTGGACAATGTTGATATTCCTGCAACCATCAGCATATCACCGGCAGTTGAAACCCTGGGTTTTGCAGCGGCTAATAAAGAAAAAATAGCTTCATTTCTGGCAGGAACAGGTTTTAATGAAATCTTCACTAATAGCATCACCAATGCGGCCTACTATAATGAAACAGTATTGGAGACAACCGTAAAAATGATCAATAGCCTGAGTGCTGATCTGAACGTGATGCGGCCCGCTATGATGGAAACCGGGTTAGAAACGGTTGCTTATAACTGTAATCGCCGTAATAACGATTTGCATTTATTTGAATTTGGAAAAATATATAGCACTGCCGGAATTGGATCTTATGCAGAACAACAACACCTGAGTTTATATATCACCGGCAACAGACATGCGGATGGATGGAAATATAAAGGAGAAAAGGCAGATTTCTATTACGCAAAAGCATATTGTGAGCAGATTCTTTCGCTGCTTGGATTAAAAGTTTCCGGATATAACATAGAACCTGATGAAAAAATAGATGACTGCGTTCAGGTAAAAATTAAAAATGACATTGTAGCTGTAATAGGCAGTGTAAATAAAAAGACACTCGGCTTGTTTGATATCAAACAAGCGGTATTAATAGTAGACATTAACTGGGATAAAGTATTGACTTTAGCTGAAAACATAAAAATTCAATTTAATGAAATATCGAAATTCCCGGCAGCAGTAAGAGACCTTTCGATCGTTGTGGCAAAGAATTTGCAATACGAAGCAATTGAAAAAGCCACCTACGGAGCAAAAGTCAGCAAATTGCAATCGATGAATTTGTTTGATATATTTGAAAGTGAAAAATTAGGCGCTGGTAAAAAGGCCATGGCAATCAGTTTTACTTTTTTAGATGAGGAAAAAACAATGACCGATAAAGATATTGATGCTATGATGGGTAAGATCATCTCTACTTATGAAAAGGATTTGAATGCAGAAATTAGAAAATAAAGAATTGATCAGCCATTATTTTTAATCATTACAGCTGACTAAATATTACCCTTAATTTTTCTTTTTAATTTAATGACAACCATTCATGAGTGTTTTGGAAGAAAATTTTAAACGGATCAACCTCAAATTACAACAGTTGCTGAAGCAATTGCATGTTTTACAAGTTGAAAACGGTCAGTTGGCACTTGATAAAAAAAAGTTGGCGGAGCAGCGGGAAAATGATCAGGCCCATATTACTCAATTAGAGCAACAGGTAGCCATATTGAAATCCGCTGCAGGCCAATTGTCGGACAACGATAAAAAATCTTTTGAGAAAAACATCAACCAATACATTCGTGAAATAGATAAATGCATTGGCATGCTAAGCGAATAATAAAAATATGTCAGAACTCATCCCAATTAATATATTAATCGCCGACCGAACTTACCGGATAAAAACACTGGCTAAGGATGAGGAAGTTATACGCCGTACCCTGAAGATAATCAATGACAAAATCATTGAATATAAAACCCAATTTGCCGGCAAAGACATGCAGGATTATATAGCAATGGTTATGATATGGTATGCAACACAAACAAGTGCCGATAACAACCCTGCTAAAGAACAGGAAATGGTTGCGGCCTTATTAAAATTAGAAGAACAACTTGATAAAGCGTTGTAATCTATACCCCTATAACTGTTTATCCCCACAATACTCTCCAAAAAACATTATCTTCGTCCACTTATCATCTTGCTCAATAATTATTGGTATTAAGAAGATATATATGATTGTGAACCGATTTAAAACAAAAACTTTCAATGGAACAAAACATACTTTCCATTATCATTGGAGCGATTGCCCTGATCATAGGAATTTTACTGGGTAAATTATTATTTGCCAAAAACACTAAAAAACAAGTTGAAGACGCCGAGCAACAGGCACAAAAAATTATTGCAGACGGACAATTACAGGCAGAAAATCTAAAAAAGGAAAAGCTACTGGAAGCCAAAGAGAAATTTGTTCAACTAAAATCTGAACACGACCGAGAAGTTCTCCAACGTACACAGAAAGCAAACGATGCCGACAACCGGATAAAGCAAAAAGAACAGTCTATCAACCAAAAAGAACAAAACCTTGATAAGCAAATTAAAGATAATGAAGCTATCAAAGAAACCCTCAATCGCCAGATTGAAGTAGTTAACACCAAGCGTACTGAATTAGAAAAACACCAGGAAGAACATATACGGAGGCTTGAAAAAGTTGCCGGCCTTTCAGCCGAAGACGCAAGGGCACAACTGATAGAAGGTTTGAAACAAGAGGCTCAAACTAAAGCGTTGGTTATTCAGCAGGAAATTATTGAAGAAGCAAAACTGAAAGCTAACAAAGAAGCAAGAAAAATTGTAATTCAAACCATACAAAGAACAGCGGCTGAACAAGCTATTGAAAACTCAATTACTGTTTTTAACCTGGAAAGTGACGAAATTAAAGGATCAATTATCGGAAGAGAAGGTAGAAACATCAGGGCTATTGAAGCTGCAACAGGTGTTGATCTGATTGTAGATGATACACCTGAAGCAATTGTGTTATCATCTTTTGATCCGTTAAGAAGAGAAATTGCCCGTTTATCGCTACAGCGCCTTGTTGCTGATGGCCGCATTCATCCTGCAAGAATTGAAGAAGTAGTAGAAAAAACCAAGCGTCAGTTAGATGACCAGGTAATGGAAATCGGGGAACGTACCGCCATGGAACTTGGCGTACATGGTTTGCATAAAGAATTGATAAGAATGGTTGGTAGAATGCGTTTCCGTTCTTCATACGGTCAAAATTTGTTGATGCATAGCAGGGAGACAGCTAACCTCTGCGCAATTATGGCTGCGGAATTAGGTATGAATCCTAAACTAGCCAAAAGAGCCGGACTTTTACATGATATAGGAAAAGTGCCTGATGAAGAAACAGAATTGAGCCATGCCCTGCTTGGAGCAAAACTGGCTGAAAAATATGGCGAAAACCCGGCGGTAGTAAATGCCATTGGTGCGCACCATGATGAAATGGAAATGCAATATGTTATCTCTCCGATTATCCAGGCTTGTGACGCTATCAGCGGAGCAAGGCCAGGCGCAAGAAGAGAAATCATGCAACAATACATTCAACGTATAAAAGACCTTGAAAACCTTGCACAGGCTTACCAGGGCGTTGAAAAGGCGTATGCAATACAGGCAGGTAGAGAACTGAGGGTGATTGTGGAAGCAGATAAAGTAAGTGATGCTGACAGCGACAGACTGAGTTTTGAAATAGCGCAGAAGATTCAAACTGAAATGACCTTTCCCGGCCAGATTAAAGTAACAGTAATCAGGGAAAAACGTGCAGTAAATATTGCACGCTAAAATATTCTATTTGATAAAAAAGCTACAGGTGGTAAAAACCTTGTAGCTTTTTTTTATTTGTCTATTTCAAGCTTAAAATTTTTTAAGCAAACTATTGGTTTACTTCCATAAGGGCTTAATTTTCATACTCGAAAAAAATATTCTGCCATTCATTCCGATTTATCAATTAAAATGCTACCTTCGCAATCCGAAAAAAATCAAAGATTATGAACGCAGTAGCATTTGTACATGAGCAGTTAACGACTAAACCAACCCTACCTAATTTTAAGGCAGGTGATAATATAACGGTAAACTATAAAATTGTTGAAGGTAGCAAAGAACGTATCCAGAGTTTTAAAGGAGACGTTATAAAACGCCAGGGTACTGGTGCTACAGCTACTTTTACTGTACGTAAAATGAGTGATGGTGTTGGAGTTGAACGTTTGTTCCCTTTTTACTCTCCAAACATTGACAGTATTGTTTTAAACAAAGTTGGTAAAGTACGTCGTGCTAAATTGTTCTATCTACGTGAAAGAAGCGGTAAAAGTGCTCGTATTCAGGAAAAGAGAATGGCAGTTGCACTTAAAAAGAAGTAATTTTTTTAGAAAAATATCTACAGGCGAAAATTTAAATTTTCGCTTTTTTTGTGCCCCATACTTAAATAGATGAAATAGGAACGGTTTTTGAAATCAACTTATATATCCGTTTATTAAGTCCAATTGTTTTTAAACCGCTTATCCTTTAAACCCTATCAAAAATGAAAAAATCCATTCTTACAATTGTAATTATTACATTACTGGCATCAGTTATTTCCTGTTCCAGAAGTATTACTACTTACGAAGCAGCCAATGGAAAGGCTAAATGTGGAAGATCTCTCAGGTAGTTTATAATGATTTAAATCAAATTTCCTTTTGATACTTTTAACATTGTTCAGCCTAAGATATTGGCACTAAAACGATTCAACTAGTTAATAATTGATTTATCTTTGTCGCTCAACTTAATAATTATGATACTAGCAAATGTGTTATCAGCTGTTTTTCTAATCGGCATGCCGGGTGGATCCGAGTGGATATTTATCATCCTTGCCGTAGTTTTGTTATTCGGTGGTAAAAAAATACCCGAATTAATGAAAGGAATTGGAAAAGGTATGCGTGAATTTAAAGATGCAAAAGAAAGCGTGCAAAGTGAAATTGAATCAGGCATGAAAGAAAAAGATAAAGAAGAAGAAATCAGGGAACTAAAGCGTCAGCTTCAGCAAAAGGAAGCGCAGCAGATGACAAAATAGTATTTTAACCAAATCATTTAACTAAGGCTGAAGTAAAAGACAGAATTATATTTGTCTGTTGCTTCAGCCCGTTTTTATATAAATACTTTCCAAAACATTTCAATTTTGTTTGAAAATATACAAATCTATCATCGGCAGTTACTTTCAGGCGACACAACCTGCCTACAAGCAGTAACACAATACATCGAACAAATCAATAAGCTTAAACACCTAAATGTTTTTACGGAGGTTTATGAAGAAGAAGCATTGGAAAAAGCGAAAGAACTTGATTTAAAGCGACCGGTTGAAAATATAAAAGGCAGGTTACATGGTGTTGTGATAGCCATCAAAGACGTAATCTGCTACAAGGATCATAAAGTAACGGCCGCCTCAAAAATATTGGATGGTTTTGTATCTGTTTACAATGCCACGGCCATTCAACGCTTATTGGATGAAGATGCCATTATTATTGGCAGTTGCAATTGCGATGAATTTGCAATGGGCAGTACCAACGAAAATTCAACTTATGGAAATGTGTTGAATGCGTTAGATGAAACGAAGGTTCCCGGAGGTTCATCCGGGGGCAGTGCAGTTGCGGTGCAGGCAGATATGTGCATGATTAGTCTTGGTAGCGATACCGGAGGTTCCGTGAGGCAGCCGGCAGATTTTTGCGGCATCATTGGCCTTAAACCAACGTACGGCAGAATTTCGCGTTATGGCTTGATTGCCTACGCATCTTCATTTGACCAAATTGGAATATTCAGTAAAAATATTGACGATGTAGCGTTGGCACTGGAAGTAATGAGTGGATCTGATGAATATGATAGCACAGCAATAACATCTTCTTCATCAGAAAAAAACGAGGGTAGCTCCAATGATTTTAAATTAGCAGACATTTCGGATGAAAGCAAAAAATTTCGGATTGCCTATTTCAGGGAAGCTGTTCATCATCCCTCACTGGATGGAGAAATAAGTTCTTCTATTGAAAACTGTCTGCTTCAGTTACGGGCGGATGGTCATACTGTTGAAGCGGTTGAATTTAATTTACTGGACCATATTGTTCCTGCATATTATGTGTTAACTACCGCCGAAGCAAGCAGTAACTTAAGCAGGTTCGATGGCGTTCGTTACGGACACCGTACAAAAGAAACAGTAAGTGATTTAACGGATTTTTATAAACGCAGTCGCAGTGAAGGATTTGGAAAGGAAGTGCAACGGAGAATTTTATTGGGAACCTTTGTTTTAAGTGCAGGTTATTATGATGCCTATTTTAGCAAAGCGCAACAGGTAAGAAGAATGCTGGTAGACAAAACTACCGACATTTTCAACAATTTTGATGCTATCATCTTGCCCACATCTCCAACAACGGCTTTTACCATCGGCGAAAAAACAGATGATCCGATTGCAATGTACCTCGCTGACATCTATACCGTTTTTGCCAATCTTACGGGAGTTCCGGGCATTTCGCTACCATTGTTTAAACATAGCAATGGCATGCCATTTGGCCTGCAGGTACACACAAATAAGCTGGATGAAGTAACTTTGTTTGAGATATCAAATTTGCTAATGTTACACTATAAAAAATCGTCCTGGTTAAACTAAATGAAAAAAATCTTTTTCATACCGTTGTTATCGTTGTTATTGCTGAATGCTTCAGCAAAGGCACTTGGTATTCTAAAAACAAACACGCTTCAACTAAATGTTGCAGATACCATTGTTGAAGAAGAAATTGAAAAAGAAGATTCGTTATTGGATGAAGTAGCTAAATCGAGGGTTGCTCCTACAAAAGAAAAAGTGCAATACTTTAACCAGGTAACGAAATACGGATTCAAAAATCTTTTTTCAAATTCAAGTTACAATGCCTCACTCCCCTATAATGCGCAGATAAACCCTAATGCCGAAATTTTTGTACAGGATTACATGAAAGCACATGGTAGTTATCTAAAAAATATGAAAACCTGGGGAGTTCCTTATTTTAATCTGATAGAAAATATACTTCAACAATACGGATTACCCAGGGAATTAAAATACATTGCGGTTATTGAATCAAACCTTAGCTCAGGTGCCACCAGCAATGTAGGTGCAGGCGGGCCCTGGCAGTTTATGCCATATACCGCCAGGGATTATGGATTGGTTGTAAATGGTTACCAGGATGACCGAAGAGACTATTACAAAAGCACGCACGCCGCAGCAAGATACCTGCTATATCTTTATCGCCAAATGCACGACTGGCTATTAGTAATGGCCGCCTATAACGGCGGACCGGGGCGGGTTTACGCTGCTATTAAAAAAAGTGGCAGTAAAAATTTCTGGAGCCTGCAACAATACCTACCTGCCGAATCGAGGATATACGTAAAGCGATTTATTGCCACGCATTATATTATGGAAGGAACTGGTGGCGTAACAACCAATGTTAACAGTCTTGCGAATATGGATTTGGCTGGGGCAAATTTTGGACGCACCGATTACCCATCAAATAATGGAACTGCAAATCCATACAAGCCGCCTGCCAGCCTAAGTGCAGATGAATTGGTGGATGTGGAAGTGCTGCCAGTTTCAGGTAAATATAGTTCTGTAGTAATTGCTAAAACCCTGGCGATGGACATTGCGTTGTTCAATCATTATAATCCCAACTTTGATGGCATGATGTCGTCTGATGGGAATTTTGATCTTCGGTTACCGCCGGAAAAAATGCAATTATTTATAGCAAATAAATACCAGATTCTAAATGAATCCGTACAGTTGTTACTAAATGGTGCAGTTGCGCCGGTTAATAAAACGGTGTATCCTCCTGCAAAAGAAAAGAAAAAAAATTACAGGTAGTTTATTCCAACACTTTCCTCATGGCAGCTGCTTTTAACAGGCATTCCTCATATTCCTTTTGTGCTTCACTATAAAATGTAATGGCACTCCCGGTTTGGAACGATAAATATTTCATGTACGCATTGTACAAGATTGTTCGGATTACAACGTTGAAATCAAAATCGCCTTCCGGATCAATATAACCAATAGCACCAGAGAACAATCCTCGTTTGGTGTACTCATATCGTTCTATCAATTCCATCACCCGTTTTTTTGGAGCACCCGTCATACTACCCATTGGAAATGTAGCTTTTACAATATCAACCCAATCCAATCCGTTATTCAATTCACCGCTTATCTTACTGATCATCTGGTGAACCTGCGGAAAACTATATATGCCAAACAACTCTTCAACCTGCACGGTACCTTCTTTGCAAACCCTGCTTAAATCATTTCTAACCAGGTCAACTACCATTACATTTTCGCTCTTCTCCTTTTCGCTGTTTAAAAGCGTTGCCTTACTAAGTTCATCGGCTGCTGCATCCTGTAAATTACGTTTAGCCGTTCCCTTTATAGGCTGCGAAAATATTTTGTTGCCCGTCTTTTTTATATAGCGTTCGGGGCTTGCACAAATACAATACTTGTTATTCAATTTATACAAAGCCGAAAATGGATTGGGCGACAAAGTAACCAGTCGTTCGTAAACAGCTAACGAATCTATCACAGCATCTTCTGCATAAAATTCCTGGCAAAAATTAATCTCGTAGCAATCACCTCTTAAAATATGTTGCTGCAATTTTCTTATGATACTTACATATTCATCGGGGCTAATCCTGCTTTTAATATTTATATTATTTCCAGGCTTTTGTGGTATAAAGGAAGAAGCTAAATTAATTTCTGAAAAGATAATGTCAGCATCTGCTTCACAATAAATGTTTACCTGCTGCTCATTGAGTTGAACAACAATTTCAGGCACAAAAAAATGAGCATCAGGAAATTCTAAACGGTCAAAGTTTTCAGAAGACAACGCTTCCAGCTCATTTTTCAGGTCGTATCCAAGGTGGCCAAACAACCATTCGTTTTTGCCATCTGCAAAATCCCTTAAAGCGTTAAAAGCCCCACCCGCATTCACTTCTACACTTCGCTTACTACCAGCCGCCAGTAAACATTCAAATGCAGCTTGTTCAAACTGGTACTGCCTGTTATCCAGTAAACAAAAAATGTTGAACGGGTCTACCCAGTTCAACATTTTATTTCTGAATTCAGTAAAATTATTTATTGGAAATGAAAAAGCTTTTTTCAATCAGTGAAATTTTAAGAGCCTTCTCTTTCCATTTAAAAATCGTCATCATCATAGTCGGATCCGCCTCCGTCTAAATCGTCAAACCCAAGATCTTTAAAATCATCTTCCAATTTAAAGTCCTCGTCTTCATCTTTGGCAGCCTTTTTACCAGGTGTTTTCTTTGCTGCAGATTTAGGTACATCAAATTCATCAAAGTCAGGATCCCAGTCGTCTCCCTCTTCTCCTTTTTCCCAATCATCATCAACCTCTACATCATCATCTTCATCATCATCGTCGTCATCACTCTTGCCTTTTTTTGCAGATGGTTTCCCTTTTTTTACAGGTTTCACCTCTTCTTCAAAATCATCGTCATCATCATCGTCGTCATCCTTTTTAGATTTTGGTGATGATTTTGCAGGAATCTTTTTTGAAGTATCCTCCGCCTTGGGCGTTATTTTTTGTTCTTTATCAGGTTTAGTAGCCATAATTCAACTTATTAGTACTGTAAAATTTCTTATAGATTTTTAATTAGCCAAATAAAAAGGCAGTTTTTTTAGAATTATTATTATTACTACGGTGCCACCACAATCTGATCTCTACCTGGGCCATTGCTAATATATTTTACAGGCACCTTCAAAAATTCATTGATATAATCAATATAAACCTTCATTTTGGAGGGTAAAGCAGTATAATCTTTAATTGCAGTAATGTCTGTTTCCCAGCCTTCAAAAGACTTTAATACCGGATTAATTTCCACGTTTGTCATTTGAAATGGCACACAACTTTTTTCTTCTCCATTTATACCATAAGCGTTGCAAACTTTCAATTCAGGCAAGGCATCCAGTATGTCTGATTTCGTCATAATTACCTGGGTAACACCATTTATCATACATGCATATTGCAACGCCACCAGGTCAATCCATCCGCAACGACGTGGGCGGCCCGTTGTAGCACCAAACTCACTTCCTGTCTTACGAATCAATTCACCCATATCATCGTGCAGTTCTGTCGGAAATGGGCCACTTCCCACACGGGTACAATAGGCTTTGGAAACACCGTAAACCTCTTTAATTTTTTGTGGCGCAACACCCAAGCCAGTACAAACTCCGGCAGAAATAGTACTGCTGCTGGTTACAAATGGAAAAGTACCAAAATCTACATCCAGCATGCTACCTTGTGCACCTTCTGCCAATACTTTTTTACCCTGCTGAATTTTTTCGTTGATGAAATATTCGCCATTAACTATTTTAAAACTTTTCAACTCCTCAATTGCGTCAAAAAACTCAGTTTCCCAACCACTAATATCTTCCTGAAAATTATAGTTGTCCAGCAATTGCTGATGCTTCTGCCTAATCTTATCGTACTGGGCCTTAAAATCTTTCGTAAGAATATCACCAACCCTTAAACCATTTCTCCCGGTTTTATCCATGTAAGCCGGACCAATACCTTTTAAGGTAGATCCAATTTTTTCAACTCCCTTCGCAAGTTCACTGGCTTTATCCAACGCACGGTGCGTTGGCAATATCAAATGCGCTTTTTCACTGATAAATAAATTCTTCTTATAGTCAATTCCCATCGATGCAACTGTGGCGCATTCTTTCATCAGGGTAACCACGTCAAGCACTACTCCATTGCCTATCAGGTTAATTTTGTTTTCGTGAAAGATACCGCTCGGAATTTGGTGCAGTACTACCTTTTGTCCATTTACATAAAGCGTATGACCTGCATTTGGGCCGCCTTGAAAGCGGGCAATCAAATCGTAACCAGGCGCAAAATAATCTACTATTTTGCCTTTACCTTCATCACCCCATTGCAATCCTAATATTACGTCTACCATTATTATTTTTCGGGTTTGTTGTTTAATTTAATTTTACCGGCATTGGTAGTTTGTGGCGGCATCGTTGTGTCACTCACTTTCACGCCATACCAATTTTGAACTTTTATCGATTTAACAGGCCGAACATGCAAATTAAAATCAGTTCGTACAAAATGCTTAACCGGCGGTAAAAATAAATTGAAATAACACAACCACCTAAAATGAAATGTATTTGTTTGAAAAATGGGGAGAAAAGAAAAAGCAAGGGAAATTGCAGATTATTCTGTTGATCGATTCAAGTTAAAATATTGAAATAAAATACCCGTTGAAATAACCAGCCGGAAAAAACCATAACTTCGGTTCTCTTGATGAAATCAGTGAAAATTTTAAAAACGACTATTGCTTTTTTATGTTTGTTTGTACACTTAGGTTCCCAAGCCCAGGTTTGTACAGGTTCATTGGGCGATCCTTCTGTAAACGTAGATTTTGGTACCGGAAATAATCCCGGGAACCCGTTAAAATCAGCAATTACTTCTTATACATTTACGTCTTCCTCTTGTCCCGATGACGGTTCATACACAGTGGTAAGCAGCACAGCCGGTTGCTTCAACGGAAGCTGGCAAAATGTGTCCGAAGATCATACACCCAATGACACACAAGGCTACATGATGCTGGTAAATGCTTCCTTTACACCTGGTGATTTTTATGTTGATACCGTAAAAAATTTATGTGCAAATACCACCTATGAATTTGCAGCCTGGATCATGAATGTATTGTTACCAACTGCCTGTAGCCCAAATCCCATTATGCCCAAACTGGTTTTTAATATTGAAACTGTCACGGGCACTATTTTAGGAACTTATTCAACCGGTGATATTCCTTCTTCAGCTACCCCAACCTGGAAACAATATGGTTTATTTTTTACCACACCAGCCAATACCAATAATGTAGTCATCCGCCTTACCAATACGGCACCGGGTGGTTGTGGCAATGACCTTGCATTAGATGATATTACGTTCCGCCCCTGCGGTCCCACGATATTACTCTCCGGAAATGCCAATAAAACTGATTACGATGTTTGTGCCGGCGCTCCATCTAATATACCACTGTCCGCTACCATTGGCGCCGGTTACAATAATCCTGTTTTACAATGGCAGGAGAATATTAATCCTGGCAGCAATTGGGTTGATATACCTGGAGCAAATTCTTCCACTTATATAGTAAATAAATCAGCCGTAGGCATCTATAAATATAGGATGGTAGTAGCAGACGGTTCAAATATAACCATACCCAGTTGCAGGGTTGCTTCCAATGTAGTTACCGTAACCATTCATGATAAACCGGTTGTTACCAGTTCTAATAACGGGCCTGTTTGCGCCGGAACACTTATTAATCTGTTGGCAGCAGGGGGAATTACTTATTTATGGAACGGACCAAATGGATTCACAGCTTCTATTGATGCTCCATCCAGATTGGCTGCAGTTAACAACAGCGGACAGTATAATGTAACAGCAACAGATCAATATGGATGCAGCAACACTTCATCTACCATTGTGGTTGTAAACGCAAAACCCACAGCAGGGATAAGCAGCAATAAAAAAGATATTTGCGAAGGTGATTCCACCAGGTTAAACGCTACAGGTGGTACTGCTTACCTATGGTCGCCTGCAAGCGGATTATCTGATGCTTCCATTGCCAATCCCATAGCAAGTCCTTTTGATACCACCACTTACCAGGTGGTTGTAAACAGTGCTAATAATTGCACGGACACGACAACAATTACAGTAAATGTTTTTAAGAAACCAACGGCGGATGCCGGACCAGATAAAATTATATTGAAAGGCCAGTCTGTAACGCTAAATGGCAGTGCATCCGGCTCTGGCATTCGTTATTACTGGACACCATCAACTTACTTAAACGATGCAAATCTGCTGTTACCGGTAAGCACCCCGCCCAACGATTTCACTTACACGTTGCATACTGTTTCCAATGTTGGATGTGGTATGGCAACTGATAACATGTTTATTAAAGTATACAACGATATTTTTATTCCCAGGGCATTTTCGCCCAATAATGACGGATTAAATGATTTCTGGCATATCGATGCGCTGGTAGTTTACCCCGATGCACAGATTAAGATTTTTGATCGTTATGGCAAACTCGTTTTTGAAAGCACCGGCTTATTAAAAGACTGGAACGGAAATTATAAAAACTCTGCTGCTCCGTCGGGTGCTTACACTTACCTGATAGATTTAAAAAATAATCGCCCGGTATTGAAAGGTTGGGTAATGATAGTTAGGTAAAATGGATCTATTAATTCAATAAACTAAAACATTGCGTTGCAATTTCCAGCTCTTCGTTGGTAGGTATCACTAAAATTTTTACCGCTGAATTTGCTGCATTTATTTCCTGAAGTTCTTTTGGTCGTTGGTTATTTTTTTCTTCATCGGGAATAACACCAAGATAGGCCAAATCAGTTGTGCACAATCCCCGCATTATAATATCATTTTCACCCACTCCACCTGTAAATACAATGGCGTCTAGTCCATTTAACACTGCTGTATAAGCACCAATATATTTTCTGATACGGTAGGCGTACATATCATAGGCAAGTTTAGCTTCTTCATTTCCTTTATCTATTTCTGCCCTAATATCCCGCATGTCGCTAAAGCCTGTTAAACCTATCATTCCACTCTTTTTATTTAAAATGGAATTCACCTGTTCAATATCATAACCCAACTGATTTACCATGTGAAATATTACGGACTGGTCAATGTCGCCACAGCGGGTACCCATTATCAAACCATTCATCGGGCCCATCCCCATGCTGGTTTCGATAGACTTTCCATTTAAGATGGCGCACATGCTACAGCCATTGCCGAGATGAATAGTAATAACTTTTGTTTGAGTACGATTCAAATATGCAATAGCTTTTTCACTTACATATTTGTGACTGGTGCCGTGAAACCCATAGGCCCTGATAGCATTTGTATGATAAAAGTGGCCGGGAATAGCATATCGAAAAGCATACTCCGGTATTGAATGATGGAAAGCTGTATCAAAAACAGCTACTTGTTTTGCTGTGGTAAATATTTGCTCGGCTACTTCAATGCCCAGGTAATTGGGTGGATTATGTAATGGAGCCAACGGAAATAAACTTTTAATCTGCTCTTTAATTTCTGTAGTAATAACGGTTGTTTCTGCAAAATGCTCACCACCGTGTACCACTCTGTGACCAACAACAGCAATATCAGCCGGATCACTGATGACGCCAATTTTTTCGTCAGTAAGCAGGCGGGCCACTTCTTTTAACCCCGCCGCATGATCCACTATTTCGAGTACTTCTTTTTTTACCTGTTCAGTATCCTGGTTAAATGTTTTATGTGTTATTACCGATTCCTCCAGGCCAATACGTTCTACTATTCCACTGCAAATTACCGCAGCTTCCGGCATTTTAATTAACTGGTATTTAATTGAACTGCTACCTGAATTGATGACGAAAATATGCATGTAAAAAAATATTAGGCTGACTTAGCCAGTGATTGAACTGTATTTTACTGTTGTGCCTGAATGGCAGTAATTACTACTGTATTAAAAATATCATCTACGGTACATCCCCGGCTTAAATCATTTACCGGTTTATTTAGGCCCTGTAACATAGGGCCAATTGCCAGGGCACCTGTTTCACGCTGAACTGCTTTGTAAGTATTATTGCCAGTATTCAAATCCGGAAAAATCAATACACTTGCCTGGCCTGCTACTGTTGAATTGGGCATTTTTTGCTTGCCTACAATCGGGTCTACGGCCGCATCATATTGAATAGGGCCTTCAACTTTTAAATCTGGCCGCCTCGATTTTATGATGGCTGTTGCTCTTCTTACTTTTTCTACATCTTCGCCCTGGCCCGAACTTCCTGAAGAATAAGAAAGCATCGCAATTCTTGGTTCAATTCCAAACATAATGCTGCTCTCAGCAGAGGAGATGGCAATGTCGGCTAATTGCTCCGGATCTGGATTTGGGTTTACAGCACAGTCTCCAAAAACAGTTACCCTATCTGGCAGGCACATAAAAAACACAGAGGATACTGTAGAAACACCGGGCTTGGTTTTAATAAACTGTAGTGCCGGACGAATGGTATGTTGTGTGGTATTGATTGAACCTGAAACCATTCCATCTGCATCTCCTTTATACACCATCATCGTACCGAAATAGGAACCATCTTTCATAAAGTCGGTGGCCATGTCCATGTTTACATTTTTATTTTTTCGGAGCTCATAAAAGGTATTTACATATTCCTGGAAAAAAGGAGCCGTTGCAGGATCAAGGATAGTAACATTTTCCATATCCATCTGAATATTGAGACGTTGGAGAGTTGTTTTAATTTCATCCACTTTACCCAATATTGTCAACTTTACAATGTCTTGTTTAATAAGTTTTGATGCTGCTGTTAATATCCGCTCGTCCGTTCCTTCAGGAAGTACGATATGTTTTTTCTGCAATTTTGCCCGCTTTACCAACTGGTATTGAAACATTCTGGGTGTAATACCTTCCGGATTAGATGTGCCAATTTTGTCGATAATGGCGGGTCCATCTACATATTTTTCGAACGTATTGATGGCCAGTTCAATTTTAAATTTATTGTCAGAAGAAATTCTTGATTGCACCGAGCCTACTTTATTGACCGTTTCAAAAGTACCTGTTTCCACCTGTGCGATCGGAATCACCATTTCAAGCCCTTCAATTAATTTAACAATAGGTTCATCAGGCTCAAGTCCACCAGAGAGTATAATACCTGCAACTTTTGGATAATTTTTTGAGATGTTGGCTTGTAACATGGCAACAATAATATCTCCTCTATCGCCGGGTGTTACAATCAGTGTGTTTTCTTCTAACCTTGTTAAACAATTGCGCAGTTGCATAGCGCCAACAATAAAATGATCTACCTGGTTGGCCAGGTAGCTATCACCGAATAAAAGCTTGCCATCTACCGCTTCTATTATTTCCTTCATCGTAGGATTACCCAAATTTTTATTCATTGGAATAATAGATCGAAATATATCTTTTGGAAGACGTTGGTCGAGTAACTGATGAAGCTCATCAATTATAACTGGATTTGTTCTATTGGCTATAATGGCCAATAGTTGAATTTCCATTTCATCTAAAATCTGCAGGTTGGTTAATAAATTTTTGGCAATTTCATCTGGCGTATATCCATCTCCTTTAGTAATCAATATCAGGGGAATACCCAGGTTTTTTACGATTTCCAAATTGGAATGAAATTCAAACGAGGCACCATCTCCATCAAAATCGGTTCCATCCACCACTACAAAATCATTGTTTTCTTCCAGCTTCTTGTATTTTGAAATAATCGTATCAATGATAAACGCATTATTTCCTTCGCTTCTGTACATCAATAGCTCATCGAATGTAAAAGCGAAACAGTCTTCATACTGCTGACTGAGACCAAAATGATCGATCATTGTTTCAATGTAAATATCCTTGTTGGGTTTTCCACTTTCCCGCACTACTGGCTTAAAGTATGCAATGTTCTTTATTTTGCCGACCAGCAAATTCATTAATCCCAGGCTAACTACCGACTTGCCACTATATGGTTCGGACGAGGTTATATAAATGGCTTTGGACATGGCGGGAACAAATTTATTTGAAAAAAATATTTACAAAAGTCGGTGAATTTTACTGAACCAATTTTAAATGCACGAAGATTCAGAACAAAAACGAGGTTAACAAAGCCAAGCTAAACCCGATATTAGTGACATAAAAAAAGCTGCTCCAAAAGGAACAGCTCTTTATTTCAGGATTTTATTGTTAAGCTACTTTCAGCATACTCATCTTGCTGGTATTGAATTTGCGCTGGGCATATTCCAACGTAACTTCAAAAGTTTTTACTTTTTGAGAAGGCAGTTCGTACATAGCATCCGTTAAAATGCTTTCGCAAATACTGCGCAATCCACGAGCTCCTAATTTATATTCCAATGCTTTTTCAACCATGAAATCAAAAACAGCCTCTTCAAATTTCAATTCAATTCCTTCAATTTCAAACAAGCGTGTAAACTGTTTAACCAACGCATTTTTGGGTTGGGTTAAAATATTGCGCAGTGTTGGCGCATCTAAAGGATTTAGGTAAGTAATTACCGGAAGACGGCCAAGTAATTCAGGTATTAGTCCAAATTGCTTAAGGTCAACTGCATTTACAAACTGCAGCAAATTCTTTTGCTGAAATTCCTGTAATGCTTTATTTACACTAAAACCAATAGCGTGAGTATTTACCCGGCGTGCAATAATTCTATCCACGCCATCAAATGCGCCACCACAAATAAATAGAATATTAGAGGTATTTACTTTTACCAGTTTTTGTTCCGGATGCTTACGGCCCCCTTGTGGTGGAACCAATACTTCGGTACCTTCTAATAATTTCAGTAATCCTTGTTGAACACCTTCACCACTTACATCCCTGGTAATGGAGGGATTGTCACTTTTACGAGCTACTTTATCAATTTCATCTATAAATACAATTCCTTTTTCTGCTGCCGATACATCATAGTTGCAAGCTTGTAATAAACGGCTCAGCATACTTTCAACGTCTTCGCCAACATAACCGGCTTCCGTAAACACCGTTGCATCTACAATAGCAAACGGTACATTCAGCATACGGGCAATGGATTTTGCCAGCAAGGTTTTACCTGTACCGGTTTCCCCTACCATAATGATGTTACTTTTTTCAATCTCTACATCATTTTCTATTTTTTGATTGAGTCTTTTGTAGTGATTGTATACTGCTACTGCCAATATTTTCTTAGCATCATCCTGCCCGATAACGTATTCATCTAAAAATTTCTTTATTTCAACCGGCTTTTTTACTGTGAGTTTACCGGTGCTGCCCGCAGCTTGTTTCGCTTCGGGATAAATCATCAATTCCTGGCCTATAATTTCCTGGGCATGCTCTACGCAGTTTTCGCAAATATGTCCTTCCTGACCGGCAATCAATATCTTAACCTCATCGCGGCTTCTTCCGCAAAAAGAACAATGAAGTGTTTGTTGTTTTGCCATTATAATTAATTTAAATATTCCTATTGATAAAAAAAGACAGTAAAGATACAAAACCCACTACAGAACGCCTTCCTGAAAGACAATATTGTTACATGAAACGTTGCAGAGAATTGTTAATTATACCTTTATTGCAGCAAGATCTTGTGAAAGAACCTGTTTTAACTGGCGTTTTACCAGCGCTCCCATGGTTTTACACCGGGAAAACGCAACTGTATTAAAATGCTCATTCAATTCCTTTCGAAGTATTAGCACTTTATAATTTTCGGATAACTCTTCTTTATCCATTGAGTTTAACAGCTCAAATAACCGCCGATGTGATTGTTTTGCCCTGCTACGGATTGATGCCCGTTCCTCCTGCTGATATCGTGCAATTTCTTCATTAGAAAGTGTTTTGAGGACCATCTCTATAAACACGAAGTTTTCCTTGTAAAACTGAGGCATATAAAGATTTTTTCTTCCCTCATAACTTTGCTGATCAAAATCAAGTGCACGTATTCTATACTGACTTTCGCCATTACTTGCCGATTCGTCTATGACAAAATTGTAGCTACGCATATCGCCCAGCAACCTTGCAAAGCAACGTTCATTAAATTGTACAAATTCCTTTGCCAATGAAGCTATACTGCTTTTTATCGTTGGGAGCTGATTCTTCAAAAATACATCACCGGGTATGCCTTCGATATGTTCCTCCACAAGCGTGTTGTTGTTGTAAATAAAATTTGTTTTATTTGGAGATAACAACTGTTCAAGCTCAAGTCCATAAATTCGGGAAGCATCAGCCATTTTAATATAAAAACGATCTGATAACCCACTATCCTGATATTCTATTTCAACCCTGAATGGAATGCTATTTCCAAATTCACAAAAATCAATACGTTTTACCAGCAGGTTATTTATGAACTGTGGTGTATTGTTGTTTTTTAAGATGGCAAATGTTTTTACCAGCGACTTATCTAAAAAAAATTGAGCCGCTTCGTCATACACTGCATTTTCCCAATGGGTTAATTTACCCGATTTATCTCGTTGCGAATTAGCATGACTGTAATGCAATAAACTGTTATAATCAATTGGGAAAACCTGGAGCCTGCCATTATTATGCAGATAAAGTTGCAGATGCTCAGAAACAGCATAGGCATCCTTTTGCATGAGGGGCCGGTCGGATTCTTTGCTAATCTTTGAATTGATTATTTGCTGAAACTGCATAATGCAAAATTACTGATCAAATTTGTTTTAAAACAAAAGGCCCCATTTTAGTGGAGCCTTTTTACTATACAATTGATAAATTATATCTTGTCCATCACTCCATCTACGATGCCGTACGCCACTGACTCTTTTGGATCCATCCAATAATCACGGTCAAAATCTTTGAGGATTTTCTCAACTGTCTGGCCACAATTTTCTGCCAATATTCTTGCCCCTAAATCTTTTGTTCTTTGCATTTGTTGTGCCATAATTTCCAGGTCGGCGCTTGTTCCCTGGCCACCACCGCTTGGTTGGTGAATCATTACTTCGCCGTTGGGGAAAATAAAACGCCTGCCCTTTGTTCCGCCACTTAATAAAATACTTCCCATACTTGCTGCCATACCCATACACACCGTACTTACCGGCGAGCTGATCATTTGCATGGTGTCGTAAACAACCATGCCGCTGGTAACCATTCCGCCAGGGCTGTTGATATAAAATGTAATTTCTTTTCCGGGGTCAATTGCCTCAAGATATAATAAACGTGAGGTAATGTCTTTTGAACTTTTATCATCTACAACGCCCCATAGAAATATCTTGCGCTGCTCAATAAATTTTTTGTCGAACTGCCAGCCCGACATCATTTTCTCCATAGGATTTTCGGGCATTGCCGGAGCATCTTCTTCTTCGCTGAATCGAGCCTTGTAATTGCTATAAATATGCATATTTTTTATTTTTTATCTTAAAACCCGAACGATTAGGTTTTACTTACAGAATTATTAATAATGTTTATTGATTTTACCTGGAATCTAACAACTAATAGCAGGTAAAATGTTGAAACCAGCGGTAGAGTACAAGTGTGCGACGCCACTGAAGCTGATTCATGTTGCACTGCCGGGACAATTAAAATTATCCTTACTTCGGCGATGACATTAGTCCTTCTTTGCTTTGCGTGGATTAATGGTTAACACTTCATCTACAATTCCATATTCTTTAGCTTCGGTGGAAGTCATCCAGTAATCCCGGTTACAGTCATTGGCTACTTTTTCGTAAGGTTGACCGGTATGATGTACGATTACATCGTATAACTCTTTCTTAATTTTCTTAATCTCATTTACGGTAATCTCAATGTCGCTGGCTTGTCCACCTGCACCTGCGCTAGGTTGATGCAACATGATACGGCTGTGCTTTAATGCGGTACGTTTGCCGGGTGAACCTGCACACATCAGTACTGCTGCCATACTTGCAGCCATTCCTGTACAAATGGTAGCAATATCCGGTGTTACAAACTGCATTGTGTCGTACATGCCTAATCCAGCGTATACACTTCCCCCGGGAGAATTAATATACATCTGTATATCTTTTGTACGATCGGTGCTTTCTAAAAACAAAAACTGGGCAGTAATAATATTGGCAACTTCGTCGGAAACGGGATAGCCCATGAAAATAATCCGATCCATCATTAAACGGCTATAAACATCCATCACGGCTACGTTCATAGGCCTTTCTTCAATGATGTTTGGAGTAAGATTAGTTACGTTGTGCTTAATGTATCCGTCCAATGTATTGCTGCTGATGCCGCGGTGCTTAACTGCGTATTTTTCAAACTCTTTTCCAAAATTCATCTTATGTAATTATTTAGGATAACAAATATAGTTGATTGAGGAAACCAAATATTATGCTATAAAAAAAAGGGCGACAAAAAGGCGGAGATTGATGGCTGATGGCTGATTTAGTTATGTCTGATTTTGTTATTATTCAAGAACCAATATATTTCCCGGTTTTTTGTCTTTTCCGATTTACGATGACCTTATCATTTTTTTCATAAAAAAGAAAACGCCGAAGCTATTTGCTTCGGCGTTATATAATTTTCAGCTCAATTATTTATTAATGACTGTGGTTATGTTGCATGCCAGTTAACTCTTCTGCAGATACTTCTTTTTCAGTAGCATTTGCCTTGCTTTGCGCCCATACAAACAATTTATCTGTAACCAGGCGGCGATAACTTGCATCCACCTGCTTTTCATCCTTCATCATTCTGTCGATATAACTATCTAACCAACTGGTATCGTCACCCAGGTTCATTGTTCCGAAATAACGCATAACTTCTGTACGCATTGAATCTTTCAATTCTTCCTGCGAAACCTGCAAATCGTTTTCTTTAATGATTTTATCGCTGATCAGTGTCCACTTTAACTGGTTGCTGAAAACCGGAAATTCAGCTTCTGCTTCCTCAGCAGCTTTACGCTCTTCGCTGCCGGTTTGTAACCAACGCTTTAAAAACGATGCCGGAAATTCCATATTGGTTTCGTCCAGCATGTAATGGTATAATTGATCGTGGAGTTGGTTGCGACTTTGACCATCCCAATATTGCTCAATTTCTTCTTTTAGTTTTTGTCGGTATTCTTCCTCAGTTGTAAGGCCCGCTCCGGGAAACACTTCACCGAAGAAAGTTTCGTCCAATGCTCTTTTTTCTATCAACCCAATTTTTACAATACTTAATTTAAAATATTTATCAGCAGCAGTACTGTCTGATTTATCAAAACCAAGATCCTGCGTCATCATTTCAAGCTTATCACCTTCAAAAGCCTTTGATAGTTGGGTTACAACCTCTGCATCCTTTGTTTTGCCCTTTAACTCGGCTTGCAAAGCCGGGGTAAGATATTTTAGAATAACAGAATTTTCTTTTACCACACCACCTTCTATTGGGTTGCCTGCTTCGTCTGATTCTGTGAAAAGTACATTTAATACATTTTCGTCATTATCGATGGTTTCAGGTTCTGTCATGTTACCGCCTTTAATCTGCATACGCTCTACTTCTTCCTGTATCATTTCGTCTGTTACTTTTACTTTATTTAAAGTAACCGGAGCTTTATCTAAAGGGGCAATTTCAAATGCAGGCTTTAATCCTATTTCAAAACCAAATTCATATTCAGCGGGGCTGTTTAAATCTAATTTGCGAATATCTGCATCTAGTGCAAGCGGCTGAGCAAAAATGTCTGGTTTCTCAGTATCCAAATAAGTATATAGTTGCTTTTCTACTGATTTTAGTACTTCGTCTGTATAAATTGAGGGGCCGTACATTTTTTTGATCATACCGGCAGGAACCATTCCTTTTCTAAAGCCAGGCATGTTTACAGTTTTGCTATATTCCTTTAACTTCTTTTCAAATGTTGGGAAATAGTCGTCTTTGCTTACTTTAACAATGATTTTATCATTGAGCAGACCAATATTCTCTCTTGCTACAGTTGCCATATTATTGTGTTTTTGACCGGGAAAATAAATTTCGACAGGCCGATTTTGATGATTTAATACTTTTAACAAGACACCCCCTCAGGATAGAGAGGGTGTTTTTTGTCCGGATGATAGGGGTCGAACCTACATGGATTACTCCGCCAGATCCTAAGTCTGGTGCGTCTGCCAATTTCGCCACATCCGGTTAAGGGGTGCAAAAGTAAGGGTTTTCTGTAAAAGTTTAAAACAGAAATTTATTTAAATAATCTCCTCTTAATTGCAAAAGCAGGAGGCATTGATTGGTTTCAACACGATCGTACAAGCTATGACCTTTTAGACAAGACTTTAGTGTATAGTCAAATAGCTTTATCCACTGCCTCAACCGATGAGTTAAAACATAACTTATTAAGGTTTTTGCCTTTGAATGTGCCTGCTTACTAACCCTTTTTGAGTTTTAAACAACCATTGCCACACGATAAGTAATATTGTATAATGAATGCTTTTTTTAGTTGATATATTATTTATACATTACAAGGCTTTTATAAATTTTCGAAGCTGATTGGTAATTAGGATTGCACGTTTCCGCAATAAATTTTTTTGACCTTAACCTAAAACGAAATTATGAAAATTGCTACCTCTTTAGCAGACAATACATTTTTCTATGGATTGTCGGCATTGATTAATTCAATGATTAAATATGGAACCTATTTTGACAAGTTTGTTGTTGGGTATAAAGGAGCATTACCCACCTGGCTGCCTGCCCTAAGTGAAACAAAAAATGGCAGATCATTTAAAACTTCCAAAGGATTTGAAGTTGAATTTGTCGAGATCACAGGAGACCTGAACATGGTTCATGAAAAACCGAACTGGTTATATCACCTGAATACGAATTTAGAGCCTTCTGCTGAGGAATATTGTTTTTTTGATTCTGATTTAATAATACTCAACCGAATGACATTTTTTGGAGAATGGATACAAAAAGGCGTGGCTTTATGCGAGGATATTAACGGCGACATGCCGGATAATTATCCCATAAGATTAGAATGGAAAAAAATTGCATTAGAGCGGGGTATGGAAATAAAAAATAAAACTGAAAAATATTATAATAGCGGGTTTGTCGGATGGAATAAAGCCAATGCGGATTTTATAAAAGATTGGGTGAAATGCTTTGATATACTTGCAGAATTTGCAGGTAATTTGAAAAGAGCAAGAAGCTATGACCGTACATATCCTGTGAATTCGGCAAACCAGGATTCTTTAAACGTTGCTTATATGATTACGTCCTGTAATCTTTCAACAATTGGCCCTGAAGCCATGGGGTTTAAATATGGGTTAAAATTAATGGCTCATCCTATTGGAAAGAATAAGGATAAACCCTGGGAAAGAAACTATTTTATAGAATTCCTGAAGGGACGCCCACCCCGTTCAGCAGATTTAAGTTTTTGGCATTTTGCAAATTCTAAAGAACTGAAGCCTTATCCTCAACTTTTTGTCAGGTATAAAATATTTATTTGCAAGCTGCTAAAAGGGTTGTCCAGGTTCTACGGACAAAAAATTAACTAAGGTATTGCCCGGCCTGGCTTTTTATTGGTATCCCGCAAGGGATAAAATTGTGAGTTGTTATTTTAAACAAGGGATTAAAAAGTAAAACAATTTTTTTTATGACCCCGGCATAAGTATTTCGATTAAGTTTCATTGGCGTTATTTATCTCGAGTAAGGTTTTGTGTGCTGCATCGGGACGCACACTTGTACATTTTATCAATGTTGAGCAAAATACAAATTACTAGTTTATCCCTTGCGCAGTATAAATCCACCTATTGGCAAAATAAAACAGGATGTTATTCGAAAGGCTTTAATCGGAACATTTCTTTATTACCGATTGATATTCCATTCATGCCCGATAGATTTTAATGCTCACTTGAAAAATAGCTGCCTTGTTCTGTGTTTCAGGCTGTTTGATAACTTTTAATTTTGAACCAAACGATTAATAAAAGCTTTTTTTAAAGTAAATTCGTTTCATTCATGGAAGCAACAGCCCCCACACTAAAATACAACCTCAGCGAAGCCGAAGAAAAGAAGGAAATACTTCGCCACTACAGAGGATTGTTAAAAGAACTTAAGCCTAAATTAAAGCCTGGAGATAAGGAATTATTACGCACTGCCTTTGAAATGGCGGTGGATGCGCACAAAACTATGCGCCGTAAAAGTGGTGAACCTTATATACTCCATCCTTTGGCAGTGGCAAAAATATGCGTTGAAGAAATTGGCCTGGGTGTCCGCAGTACAATATGTGCCCTGTTACATGATACGGTTGAAGACACTGACATTACGCTGGAAGATGTGCAACGTGAATTTGGAATTGAAATAGCCAAAATAGTTGATGGACTTACCAAAATAAGTTCGGTAATTGACACCAACACAAGCCAGCAGGCAGAAAATTTTAAAAAGATTTTACTAACGTTAACGGACGACCCAAGAGTAATTTTGATAAAGCTATCGGACCGCCTGCATAATATGCGAACCCTTGATAGCATGAAAAGGGAGAAGCAATTAAAGATAAGCAGTGAAACTGTTTATGTATATGCGCCACTGGCACATCGTATGGGCTTGTATGCTATCAAAACTGAAATGGAAGATCTTTCCATGAAATATCTTGAGCCAGATACCTACCGATACATAGCTCAAAAATTAAGCGAAACAAAAAGAGAGCGTACCCGGTATATCAATGATTTTATTCGTCCGCTGAAAGACAAGTTGGATAAGGCTGATTTTACATTTGAAATTCACGGACGGCCCAAAAGCATCCATTCCATCTGGAATAAGATGAAGAAAAAGGGGGTAAGTTTTGAAGAAGTGTATGATCTTTTTGCCATTCGTATAATTGTTGATACAGCTTATGAAAAAGAAAAGGGTGATTGCTGGAAAGTGTATAGTATCATCACGGATGAATATAACCCTTCTCCTGAGCGATTGAGAGATTGGTTAAGCAATCCTAAAAGTAACGGTTACGAAGCACTGCATACAACGGTAATGGGGCCACAAGGTAAATGGGTAGAAGTGCAGATCCGCTCAAAGCGAATGAATGAGATAGCCGAAAAAGGATTGGCAGCCCATTGGAAATACAAAGAAGGAACAACGGATGAAAGCCGCTTTGATAAGTGGTTTCATCAGATTAGGGAAGCCCTTGGAAACCAGGATACCAATTCAATTGACTTTTTGCAGGATTTTAAAACATCGTTTCTTGCAGAAGAGATATATGTGTATACGCCAAAGGGCGACATTAAAATGTTACCAATTGGTGCAACTGCACTGGACTTTGCTTTTGGTGTTCATACCGCTGTAGGAAGTAAATGTATAGGTGCGAAAGTGAATCATAAACTGGTGCCTATTGGTCATAAGTTACGCAGTGGCGACCAGATAGAAATCATTACCAGTGCCAAACAAAAGCCCAGCCAGGAATGGTTAAATCTTGTAGTTACAAGCAAGGCGAAGCAAAAAATAAAGGACACACTTAAGGAAGAGAAAAGAAAAGTGGCGGAAGATGGCAAATACATCTTACAAAAGAAACTGGATGCTATTGGTGGAATGATGACGCAGCACAACCTGGAGGAACTTGCCTCTTTTTATAAATTAAATTCTTCGCTGGATTTGCTGTATGAGATTGCCATTAAAAAAATTGATTTAAAGGAACTTAAAGAATTCACAGCATCGGGTGACCGGCTTTTTTTGCCAAAACCAAAAGTTGAACCTGAAGCTAAAACTGATGCAGAAATCAGTCACAAAACTTATACAAAAAAGGATACAGAACTGATCATTTTTGGCGAAAGCAGCGATCGGATTATGTATACACTTGCCAATTGTTGTAAGCCAATACCAGGCGATGATGTATTTGGATTTATAACTACAGGAGAAGGATTAAAAATACATCGCACCAATTGTCCCAATGCTGCAAGATTAATGTCGAACTATGGACATAGAGTTGTAAAAACAAAATGGGCCAAGAATAAAGAAATCTCCTTTTTAACCGGGCTTAAAATTGTTGGCCTGGATGATGTGGGTGTTATTCATAAAATAACGAACCTAATTAGCGGTGAGTTGAAGTTTAATATTTCAGCCATGACAATGGAAGCCAAAGACGGTCTTTTTATGGGCAACTTTAAAATTTTTGTGCATGATAAGGAAGAACTGGATGAACTTTGTAACCGCTTGTTGAAACTGGAGGGAATTGATAAAGTGGACCGCTATGATACAGAATAACTTTTATTCTTCATCAAATATTTTGATACAATAACTACTGCAATAAATTAAAATTTTGTTCCGCAGTTTTAATTTCCTGTCATCTGATTTTAACCTACTCATCTTTCAACTTAAAAAATAAACACATGCACGAATTAATTACACGCCTTACAGAAAAAACCGGTATCAGTACTGAGCAGGCGAACAAAGTTGTTGACACAGTAAAAGATTTTGTAAAAGAAAAATTTCCAATGATGGCCGGAGCCGTAGATAATTTATTTGCTTCTGAAAATGCGGGTACGTCAGCTTTGGAAGATGATCCGCTGGCACCTGCACCTATAGCAGCAACCCATAGTATTCTTGACAAGATAAGTGATGTTATACCGGGCGAAACCGGGGAAAAAGTAGAAACATTTGTAAAAGATGCTGCAGATAAAGCTGAAGATGCGATTGATACAGTAAAAGATAAGCTCACTGGCTTTTTTAATAATAAAAAATAAGATACAAGTAAAGAGATACACATATTAAAAAGGTCCGCTAATTAGCGGACCTTTTTAATATGAAATATTTTAACTGTGTTTTTTAAATTTGAATTACTTACGGTATCACAGCCAATAGTTTACCTGCAACAAGAAAAATGCGTTTTAAAGAATGTACACTTTCTTGTCATCAAATTGTTGCGGGCCTTTATAAACTGTTGACCGCTTTTCTGTCTTTTTTCAAATAGCAAAATCGTATGGGTTTGTTTGAGTTTTTAAAAATTTAAACAATCATGGTTTGTTTATTTGCCTTCAACATGGTGCCAACAATTTCCATTTCACTCGTGGACGGAGATGAAATAACAACTGACTCTATCAATGTGTCTTCAATGATTGATTGTTCATCGGATACAACAATAGCTCCGGGATGATTGCTGTTTATGATATTCTCGGGCATTTCGTTTTTATAAAAAACTTTTGAAACCACATATCCTTGCGATTTACTTATGGGTGATAGTTGAAACAGTTTCGATGAATTTCCATATTCAATAACTGCAATTGGTTTAATCGTGTTCATATAAATAAGTTTAAATATTAATTAGTAAATTAAAAAGCAAAAATACGTAATTTTGTTTAAACGATTAAACACACGTCTGCATTGATTTACAGCTCACGAAAATTCTAATTAATTTTTAGTCTTCAACCAATTGATAGTTAGCCGTTAATGTTGCATATCAGGATGTGTATAATGTCTTTGTTAATAATTATATATCACGTTAAAAGATGATAAAAAGAGTTTCATTGAAGGATATAGCAAATAAAGTGGGCGTTTCGTCCGCTTTGGTTTCTTATGTTTTAAATGAAAAATTTACCGGAAGAATCAATAAAAATGTAGCACAAAAAATAAGGGAAACTGCTGTTGAACTAAATTATCGTACCAACCAGATTGCAAGAAGCTTAAAAACCAGTAGAACAAATACCATAGGCCTGATAGTGGCAGATATATCTAATCCATTTTCATCATCAATGGCACGCGTTATTGAAGATGAAGCTGCAAAGGTAAATTTTACCGTGATCTTTGGTAGTACAGATGAAAATCCAACAAAATCGGAAAAACTTGTAGATACATTTTTGAACAGGCATGTAGATGGCCTGATTATAGCACCCAGGGAGAATACTGAAAACGTAGTGCAAAATCTTATAAAACAAGAAGTGCCATTTGTATTGGTAGATCGTTACTTTCCATCCATTCATACCAACTACGTGGCATTAGATAATTTTAAAGCTACCTACGAGGCGGTTGAGTTCCTGTCTATGTCAGGTTTCGAAAATATTGCCATGATTAATTATCAAACTTCACTGTTTAATTTGAATGAACGTACACGTGGTTATTTAACTGCTTTAGGTAATCACACACCCAATTCGGGAGCAATGTGGTTGAAGGAGGTTGACAACGCTAATGTGGAGGAAACGGTTATTCAATCAATTGATGAATTGTGGACAGCGGATCAACGCCCGAATGCAATCATATTTGCATCGAATGAAATTGCCTTGCACGGATTAAAACAGATTATGAAACTTGGCATTAAAGTACCCAAAGAGCTTGCAGTTATTACTTTTGATCAACTTGCATCCTGGGATATTTTCTATTCGCCACTTACTTACATAAAACAACCTTTACAAGAAATGGGACAGCTTGCAACACAAATATTGCTAGACTGTATTGAAGGGGATAAAAAAATACAGCAATATTTAATACCTGGCTCTTTGGTTAAAAGGGATTCAACAAAAAAATAATTATACTTTACGCCTGATAAATTTGTGCATTGTTGAATAATGAAAAAATTGTACAAGAGTGCGACGCAACGATGTTTCATAGCAGCAATCTTGCCGGGGTCAAAAAAATTATAACACATTTTGATGCGGAGGGGAGTATACTTTTCTTTTATCTTAATATTTCTCTACTGATTACCAACTTTTGTATTTCACTGGTGCCTTCACCTATCGTACATAATTTACTATCCCTATAAAATTTTTCAACCGGAAAGTCTTTGGTATATCCATAACCACCAAATATCTGCACTGCATCTGTACTTACTTTTACCGCTACTTCACTGGCATAATATTTAGCCATGGCTGCTTCCTTAGTCATAGGCAAGCCTTTGCTCCTTAAATCGCAGGCCTGATCAATCAATAATTCACACGCAGCTATTTCTGTAGCCATATCAGCCAGCTTAAAACTAATACCCTGAAAATTGGCAATAGGCTGATCAAACTGGTGGCGTTCTTTTGCATATTGCTTGGAGGCTTCATAAGCCCCTTTAGCAATACCAAGACTCAATGCCGCAATAGAAATTCTTCCCCCATCCAGCACTTTCATAGCCTGTTTAAACCCTTCTCCCACCGCGCCCATCCTGTTGGAATCCGGGATCCGGCAGTTATCAAAAATCATTTCGGCGGTTTCACTCGCCCTCATACCCAGCTTATTTTCTTTTTTACCTGCACTAAATCCGGGTGTGCCACGGTCAACAATAAACGCAGTTGAATTATCTTTTGTCCTGGGTTCTCCCGTTCTGCAAATTACCACAGCTACATCACCACTTTTCCCATGAGTAATCCAGTTTTTGGTTCCATTTAAAACCCAGTGATCGCCATCTTTTTCTGCAGTTGTCTTCATGTTTCCGGCATCACTTCCAGTGTTAGGTTCTGTAAGTCCCCAGGCACCCAGGTATTCTGCAGTAGCTAATTTTGGCAGATAATGTTGCTTTTGATCTTCGCTGGCAAATGTGAGAATATGCCCTGTACAAAGTGAATTATGTGCAGCCACCGATAACCCGATTGAGCCGCAAACTTTAGATATCTCCTGCAAGATGATATTATATTCAAAATAGCTTAAACCTGAGCCCCCATATTTCTCAGGCACCAGTACGCCCATCATTCCAAGTTTACCTAATTCCTTAAATATATGAATTGGAAATTCCTGGGACTCGTCCCATTCCATTATATGTGGCTTTATGTATTGATTTGCAAAATCCCGGGCGGTTTGAGCTACCTGTTCTGTAAGTTCACTTTGTTTAAAATTCATACACCAGTTACTAGTTATACTTGCAAATTAACCTATTTTAAAATACTAACGTTTGTTAGTATCCCCTAATTAACTTTTAAATAGGGAGAGACTTTTGAAAATACCTCATCGGTCATTATCATTATTTTTTTAAGATCAGCTATGGTCGCAAAATTCCCATGTTGATTGCGATATTGAATTATTGCATTCGCCAATGTATAGCGCAGGTAAGGATGTGTTTTAAGTTCATCAATCGTTATAGTATTAATATTAATCTGCCGGATGCCATTAGTTCCGAGTTTTAATTGAGATTTAATTTTTTGAAAGGTGGAATCAGGTAATCCAAATGTTTCTCCCACCTGTTCTATCGAATAAAATCCACCCAGTTTATCCCTGAAATTAAGTATGCGTTGCGATAACTTGCTTCCAATACCAGGAAGCGCAATTAGCGAAGTAGTATCGGCATCATTCAACTCAACAATCGTTATAGTACGGGCTGTCTTCTGATAAATCTTTGGTTCGAAACTTTTATTTTGAACGTACGCCGGAGTCATTAATTTAATTTGAATAAATGGCATCAACCTTTCAATCTGATCCGGATGAAGCCCCCAAATTTTACTAATATCTTCCGGTTTATAAAACTTTCCTCCTTTGGAGACGTATTTCTGAATGGTTGCAATGGTCTTATCTTTTAATCCTAACCTCTTCCATTCATCTGCTGTTGCGGTATTGGGATCAAAATAAAAAAGTTCGCCGGTTGCTTTTTCGGTGTATTTATTTTTTGGAAAATCCTTATAATCACCTGATGCATATTGTCTTTTTGTATAGGTTTGGGCACTGTCAATTTGTTTCTCCTTTAGCATGGCGATTTCGTTGCTGAATTCGGTTGCATCAATTGTTTCATTCTTAATAAAAAAGGGGAAAAAGAACGGCGTTATTATCAACATTCCAATTAAAAACAACAGTACTGCAATACCATTTCTTTCCTTCCGGGAGAAGTTAAAATATTCAGCAATGGCTTTTTTCATTATCGGGGTACTAATTGCTTACCAAAATAATACGTAAAAGCTGTAATTGCAATATTTAACCTACAAGAAAAACACCCTGCTAATTAAAGGAAAGCTGCATTTGATCGTGTGCAAGTGCTATTCCGTCAGGTAGGCTTTTGTTTATATCCACATGTTTACCCAACTGGTGGCTGACATGTGTAAAATATGCATGGGGGATTTTTAATTCCTGAACCAGCTCAACTGCTTCGGATAAAGTGTAATGAGAAATATGCTGTTTATGCCGCAAAGCATTTATTACCAGTGTACTACTACCAATTATCTTTTGTTTCTCTAAATCTTCTATACGGTTTGCATCCGTTATGTAAGTAAATTCTCCAAAGCGATAGCCATAAACTGGCATCTTGAGGTGCCAAACCGAAATAGGAATGATTGGTATATCTCCTATCATAAACGGACTTAAATCAATTGTATTTAAATTGATATCTGGAATGCCGGGATATTTTTTATCAGAAAAGACATAAGAAAATTCACGTTTCAACGATTCTTCTGTTAACGAATTGGCATATACTTCCATTGCTTTACCTGAAAAATAGGTGAATGCTTTTACATCATCGAGCCCGGCAATATGATCTTTATGAGGATGGGTAAAGAGTACAGCATCTAATTTTTTTACATTTTCCCGAAGCATTTGTGTTCTGAAATCAGGTGTGGTATCAACAACAAATGATGTGGTATCACTTTGTACCAAAATACTACTCCTTAGCCTTTTATCGTTAACGTCTAAGGACGAGCAAACCGGGCAATCACAACCAATCATTGGTACTCCGCTACTTGTACCAGTGCCTAAAAATTTTATTGTTAATGGAGGACAATTCACTTGCACAAAAATAGGCTGTTTGTATCAAACAGCCTTTTTGATATTGCCTTAAAAAATTGATGTAAAAGAATGTTGAAGATTAATTCTGAAGCAGGTTGTTTACTTTTCGTTTACAACACTCATTATCTCGTCAAACATTTTTTGACTTTCGTGGGTAAGTGAGTCAAATTTAATATCCAGTTGTGGCATCAGGTCAATAAGTGTATTGATCCTTCCTTCAGTTTGAAAAAATTTATTAAGTACAATTACTTTTTTGGCCTGCAGAATACAATAGCCGCTTTGAAATGTACCTCTTTCGTAGCGAATAATATAACCGCATTCTTCTGCTACTTTTTCAATTTTATCTAATATGTTTTGCGTGTACTTCATTTCTAAATCACTATACTAACTTTATTGGTTTCAATAAAGTGCAACTTCCCATATATGCAACACAATAAAAAATAACTTTTTCAACAATCGTTGATAAATAAAACAGCAGATAAATTTATTTCACGAATTATTACAGATTACACTAATTCATCAATAAGGTTTTCCAATTCTTCAATAAAAATAAGTAGCGCTATACTTAACTTAAAAAGTGATTACCATGTGCGCTTGGGTTACCCTATTTATTTGTCATTCGTATCACTGGTACAATCATTTCTTCCAGGCTTACGCCTCCATGCTGAAAGGTATTGCGGTAATAATTTACAAAATGGTTGTAATTATTCGGATAACATAGGTACACATCTCCCTTACCGAAAATAAATGAAGAGTTTACATTTGGCACGGGTAATCCCGCTTGCCGTGGATCTTTAAATGCCAATACATCACGGGGTTCATAATTTAAATTACGACCATGTTTATAACGAAGATTTGCCGTAGTTTGTTTATCGCCGATTACTTTAGCCGGCGTGTGTACCCTTACACTTCCATGATCGGTACCTACTATTACGGTGATTTTCTTATCTGCAATTTTTTTCAATGCCTGGTGGAGCGGTGAATGCTCAAACCAGCTTTGAGTTATGCTCCTGTAACTGGTTTCATCTCCTGCAAGTTCTTTCAATACTTCCATTTCGGTACGGGCATGGCTTAACATATCAACAAAATTGTACACAATCACATTGATATCATTATCGAGCATATTATGCATATTGTCTACCAGCTTTTGCCCATCATGATTATTGGTAATTTTGGTATACGAATATTTCAAATCGCCCTTACCTGAGCTTTTTAAATGTGCCTTGAAAAACTCCTCTTCAAACATATTTTTCCCACCTTCTTCATCGTCATTTTTCCATTGAGTTGGAAATTTCTTTTCTATATCTATCGGCAACATTCCTGAAAAAATTGCATTCCTTGCATATTGAGTGGCAGTAGGTAATATGGAATAAAAGGTTTCTTCTTCGTGTATGCGAAAACTTTCTGCAAAAATGGGTTGTATTGTTTTCCACTGATCAAAACGCAGATTATCTATTAAAACAAAAAACAAAGGTGTTCCTTTTTCCAAATGGGGAAATACCTTAAATTTCATAAGCGTGTGGCTCATGATGGGGCTATCAGTACTTTTAGGATCAACCCATGATGCATAATTTCTTGAAATAAATTTAAAAAATTCTGTATTAGCTTCTGATTTTTGCGATTGAAAAACTTCCCTCATTTCGGGGCTGTCACTTTTCTCCATTTCAAGCTCCCAATAAACCAGCTTTTTATAAATATCCATCCATCCACTATAATCAGGGTTATCATTTAAGGCCATAAATAGACTCCTGAATTCCTGTTGATAGGCTGATGTAGTTTTTTCAGCAACCAGTCTTTTATTATCAATCAACTTTTTTAAACTAAGCCAAACCTGGTTAGGATTTACAGGCTTAATGAGATAATCACTTATTTGGGATCCAATGGCTTCATCCATCAGGTTTTCGGCTTCATTTTTTGTTATCAAAACTACCGGCAGGTTACTATTTATTTCCTTTATCTGTTGCAAGGTTTGCAAACCTGTGATACCGGGCATACTTTCATCCATTAGCACTACATCTACAATATTTGACTTTACGTATTCAACCGCATCAAACCCATTGGTTTTAGTATGCACTTCATATCCTTTATTTTCCAAAAACATGATCTGCGATGTAAGGCTTTCTATTTCATCATCTACCCAAAGTATTTTTGATATGTTCATGAAGATTTTTTAAGAATGAATGAATGCTTGTTATATTTCGGGTGCTAAGATTGCGATTAAAAAAGGTATAGCACAAAAGGAGCAACCCAACCCGTTCAGGCAAATTTAATTTTTTAAAGACATGCTTAACTCCTTTATTTAGCTTTGTGTATCTTTTAACATAAAACAAGCAGCGTTGAAGATACAACCTTCATCATCATCCTACAATCAACTGAATGTCTTTCAAAAAAATAATCAATGACCCGGTTTATGGATTTATTACCATCGATGATGAACTCATTTTTAGGATCATAGCACATCCGTATTATCAACGTCTTCGCCGGATTCACCAAATGGCCATGGCCCACCTGGTTTATCCCGGAGCCGTACATACCCGCTTACACCATTCATTGGGTGCCTATCATTTAATGTGCAATGCCCTTTCAGTATTAAAAAGTAAAGGAACAGATATTACTGAACAAGAAGAACAAGGTGCCAAAGTTGCTATCCTTTTGCATGATATTGGACACGGCCCATTTAGCCATGCATTGGAAAATGTATTGATTGAAGGAATGCATCATGAAGACATTTCTTTGTTGCTCATGAAGGACCTCAACACACAATGGAACGGACAGTTACAACTTGCCATTGATATTTTTACCAACACCTATCACAAAAAATATCTACACCAATTAGTGAGCGGACAACTGGATGTGGACCGCATGGATTATTTAACCCGTGACAGTTTTTTTTCGGGAGTAAGTGAAGGCGTTATTGGATACGATAGAATAATAAAAATGCTGACTGTACACAACGGGGAATTAATGGTGGAGGAAAAAGGTATTTATTCAATTGAAAAATTCCTGGTTTCCAGGCGATTGATGTATTGGCAGGTTTACCTGCATAAAACGGTACTATGTGCCGAACAAATGTTGCAACGCATTATTAAGAGGGCCAAATTCATCCATGCATTTACTCCTTATCCGCTAAATAAATTTATTAACGAACCGGTAGAAACGGTAACGCTACAAGAATTCTGCAACCTGGATGACCACGATGTGTTAGCGGCAATAAAAAACTGGTGTACACACGAAGATTTTATTTTGTCTTTTTTGTGTAAAGGCATTATCAATCGTGACTTACTAAAAGTAAAATATTTTGCAGACCCTGTTTCCACCGATCTTGTTGTTGAGAAAACCAATGAGGCCATTCAAAAAATGCAAATATCTGAAGAAGATGCCAGTTGGCTGGTTTTTACCGGTGAAGCCGTTAGTAGTACCTATAATTTTGAAAACGAACACATTCATATTTTGTTCAAAGATGGATCTGTAAAAGATATTTCAGAAGTAGACGATGCGCTTATCAATCAAAACCTAAGCGGCAAAATTAAAAAATATTACATTTGTTATTTAAGATAGCCGCTATTTAATGACTATCAAAGATCTGCTGTTAACAACGGCATGATTGTTAGTATTATTAAAACCGGCAAAAGTTAATCCCCCAAGATTATGCAATTTTCAGCAGCACAGATCGCAATGATGGTCAACGGCAATATTGAAGGCAATGCCGAAACTATGGTAGGTTCATTTGGAAAAATTGAGGAAGCCACAAATGGCCAACTTACTTTTTTGGCAAATCCTAAATATGAGGAATATCTATACCTTACCAAAGCATCTGTTATAATTATCAATGCTGCGCAGGAATTAAAACAACCTTTATCGGCAACGCTTATTCGGGTACCAGATGCCTATAGTGCATTTGCCACCTTGCTTGAACAATACCAACTTTTACAAACTCAACAATTAAGTGGTATACAACAACCTTCTTACATTGATGTTACTGCAAAAATTGGAGAAGACGTATTTGTTGGTGCTTTTGCGTACATAGGTGATCACGCAGTGATTGAAAAAGGAGCCAAAATATTTCCAGGTGCTTATATTGGAAGAGGTGCCACTATCGGAGAAAATTCAATTATTCATCCAGGCGTAAAAATTTATCATGAATGTAAAGTAGGCAGTTATGTAGTGATACATGCAGGCTGCGTAGTGGGTGGCGATGGATTTGGATTTGCTCCTCAACCAGATGGAACCTTTAAAAAAGTTCCCCAGATTGGCAATGTTATTATAGAAGATCATGTAGAGATTGGCGCCAATACCACCATTGATAGAGGCACTATTGGAAGTACACTTATTAAAACCGGTGCTAAATTGGACAACCTTTTACAAATAGCACACAATGTTGAAATAGGCAACAATTCGGTTATAGCTGCACAAGCTGGTATCAGCGGCAGTACAAAAGTTGGTAAAAATGTAATGATTGGCGGACAAGTTGGCATTGTGGGGCACTTGCAAATAGCAGACGGAAGTAAAATAAATGCTCAGAGTGGTGTAAGTAAGTCTATTAAAACTCCAAATACTGCTGTAACCGGTTCGCCGGCTTATGATTATACAGCATCCCTTCGTAGCCAGGCAATTGCCAGAAAATTACCTGAACTGGAAAAAAGAATAAAAGAGCTGGAAGAAGCTTTAAAATTCATAAGGGAAAAAGCAAATTAGCTGTAAATTTCTTTTCATAAAACTCCTGAAATATTCATCTTATTGTATCCTGCACACTGATTATTTATTTTAGCGGCAAGAGTATATGTGCATCACAATTTTCTTCTCCTTGTAACCATTCACGTTTAAGTACTTTTCTCATTCAAATGGCCACGGCATATATTTTTAAATATCTTTGCCAAAAATTTGAAGAAAAGCATGGACGCAACTTTCAATCCTGATAAGCAACATACACTAGTTTCTGATGTAAATATATCTGGCACCGGCCTTCATACCGGAATCGATGTGGATATGATTCTTAAACCAGCTAAACCAGGTTTTGGCTTTCAGTTTCAACGTACTGATCTGGAAGCTAAACCTCTCATTAAGGCTGATTGTGATTTGGTTACTGACACTTCCAGGGGTACTACTTTGGAATCAGGTGGAGTAAAAGTTAGCACGGTGGAACATATTTTGGCTGCCCTTGTTGGTATGGGTATAGATAATTGCCTGATTGAAGTGAATGGCCCTGAAATTCCTATTATTGATGGCAGCAGCGAACCTTTTGTTGCAATGATTGAAAAAGCAGGCGTACAAGAACAGGAAGCTGATAAAATATGGTACACACTGGACGAAAATATTTCATATTACGATGAAGCCAAGAGAGTAGAGATAACTGCAATGCCTGCTCCAAATTATAAAATAACTACACTCATCGACTTTAATTCACCGGTTTTGGGCACGCAACATGCAAGCCTGAAAAGTATGAGTGAATTCAAAACTGAAATTGCCCCATGCCGTACATTTTGCTTTTTGCATGAGTTGGAAGCTTTACTTGATAATAACCTGATTAAAGGCGGAGATATTAATAATGCCATTGTAGTGGTAGATAAACCCGTTACGCCGGACGAAATGGAAAGGCTTGCAGTAGCTTTTGGCCGTGATAAAATGGAGGTAAAAAGCGGTGGATATTTGAATAATCTTGAATTACGTTTTCCAAATGAACCAGCCAGGCACAAGTTGCTGGATATAGTTGGCGACCTTGCTTTAACCGGTTATGCAATCAAGGGGCATATTATTGCCAACCGTCCCGGCCACAGCAGCAATGTTGCCTTTGCAAAAATTATCAAGCAGCACATTAAAAAGAAAAAATTCAACCGGGATGTTCCTGCATACGATCCCACCGTTCCGCCATTATATAACCTGCAGGAAATTGAAAATGTATTGCCACACAGATATCCCTTTTTGTTAGTTGATAAAATTATTACCCTTACTGATAAAATGATTGTTGGTATTAAAAATGTCACTTTTAATGAGTTTTTCTTCCAGGGTCATTTTCCGGGCAATCCAATTATGCCCGGTGTTTTACAGGTTGAAGCACTTGCACAAACAGGAGGTATTCTTTGTATCAACGCAATGCCCGAGGGAAAATATGACACTTATTTTTTAAAGATAGAAAACTGTAAGTTCAAACAAAAAGTAGTGCCAGGTGATACCATGATTTTAAAAATGGAATTAATTGAACCTATACGCCGAGGCATATGCGTAATGAGAGGAAGTGTATACGTTGGCAATAAATTATGTACAGAGGGTGACCTTACTGCACAATTAGTAAAACAAAGTTAATACCGGGGAAATTTACCGATGTAGCTATACCGGTTAACCCACTTTAACAAATTTAAAATACTGCATTATAGGTAAACGCAATATATTAGCTGATTAACCATTAGCCAGGCAGCAAATTAAAACGAATGATTCATCCGCACACGTATATACACCCCAACGCAAAGCTTGCAACCAATGTAAAGGTTGATCCGTTTAGTGTAATTCATCAAAATGTAGAAATTGGTGAAGGCACCTGGATTGGAAGTAATGTAACAATAATGGAAGGAGCAAGGATTGGTAAAAACTGCCGCATTTTTCCCGGTGCAGTTATCGCTGCCATTCCGCAGGATCTTAAATTTGACAATGAAGCAACCACCGTTGAAATTGGTGACAACACAACCATTCGTGAATTTGTTACGGTTAACCGTGGCAGTAAGGAGAGGTGGGTTACTAAAGTTGGTAATAACTGTTTAATTATGGCGTATAGCCACATTGCACACGACTGTGAAGTAGGCAACAATTGTATTATGAGCAACAATACCCAAATGGCTGGCCACGTATCGCTGGGTGATTTTGCAATTCTTGGAGGCATGTGCGCCATTCACCAGTTTGTAAAAATTGGACAGCATGCATTTGTAAGTGGTGGAAGCCTGGTAAGTAAAGATGTACCTCCTTATATAAAAGCCGGCAGGGCACCATTAAGTTATGCAGGCGTAAATTCTGTTGGTTTAAAAAGGCGTGGGTTTTCGCTGGAAAGCATTAACCAGATTCTCGATATATACCGCATCATTTATAATAAATCGATGAATACATCCCAGGCACTTAATTTTATTGAAGAAGAGTTACCAGCTTCAGATGCAAGAGACGAGATCATTACATTTATCCGTGAAAGCGGCCGTGGTATCATTAAGCGTTTTACCAAAGGCATTACTGATGATGAATAAGTTGATTCAACATGGTTGTTTATTTTTTACAAACATATTTTTATAGATTGGTTTCGGTAACATCGTAATGCATACCCCAATGATTTAGAACTTCATACAAACTACTTTTAGGTAGCATTCAACTAATCTCTTAAAATAATAGTTTATTAAATCAGCATAGTCAATAAACTGCCAACAGCTTCCTGCAATAGCATTCATGCAAATTTCATTATCAAATACCGGCAAAAGATATAACAGGGAATGGATATTCCGTCACCTGGATTATACTTTTTTGGAAGGTAAAAGGTATGCCATTACCGGATCAAATGGATCTGGAAAATCAACCTTGTTACAGGTGATTGCAGGCGCCCTTACACACAATGAAGGCAAAGTAACAATGACGGTCAACAACGAGTTGATATCAGAAGAAAATAGCCACCGGTATATATCCTTTGTAGCTCCATATCTTGAGTTGATCGAAGAAATGACTGCTATGGAGTTCCTGTCTTTTCACACAAAGTTTAAGGGGCTTTCGATATCAATTGAAGAAGCACTGGAATACGTAAATCTCTACAATGCCATTAACAAGCAAATAAGGTATTATAGTAGTGGAATGAAACAACGGCTTAAACTGGCCCAGGCATTTTTTTGCAAAGAACCGGTTTTGCTGTTAGACGAACCTACCACCAATTTAGACGCTGAAGGTATTGCGCTTTATCACCGTCTTATCAATGATTTTGCCGGCAACAAACTAATCATCGTAAGCAGCAATGACCCGCAGGAATATATTTTTTGTGAAGAAATAATATCTGTAGCAACCTATAAGTGATTTCTGATTTGTTGATGGCTGATGGCTGATTTCCTTCGGCCTGAAAAGTCAATTGAATCGAAAACAGACAGACTTAAATTGAAGGTGTTAAATTAGAAATCAAAAAAATCAGCCCTCAAACATCCAACCATATTCATACGGCGAATAAAAAAATCATTATCCCAATCCAAATACAATCAGACATCAAAAAATCAGCCATCCGACATTGTCTCTATCTCTTGCTGGCAATCAACAAATTCAAATCGGTAAATTTCAAATCAAACCTTTCACTTAAATGAAAGTTGGTCAGGCTTCCTTTAAATAGGTAAATACCACTCCGGATATTTATTTTATACCAAACTACATTTTCAATTCCACCATCATCGGCAGTTTCAAGGAGTAAAGGCATTAATACATTACTTATGGCCTGGGAGGCTGTACGTGCAAATCCACTTGGTATATTTGGAACACAATAGTGTATCACATCAAATTTTCTAAATACAGGTTTTTCATGGGTTGTTACTTCACTGGTTTCAAAACATCCTCCCCGATCAATACTAACATCTACAATAACGGTACCCGGCCTCATATTACTAACCATTTCTTCTGTAACTACTATTGGTGTACGACCGCCGGTGCTGCTAAGCGCCCCCACCGCTACATCACATGTTTTTAATTGTTTGGCTAAAATTTTAGGTTCAACCACAGAAGTCCATAAACGTCCACCAATATTATTCTGCAATCTTTTAAGGCGGTAAATGCTATTGTCAAATATTTTTACACTTGCACCCATTGCCAAGGCAGTACGTGCCGCATATTCACCTACAATACCTGCCCCAATAATAATTACCTTGGTTGGTGGAATGCCACTAATCCCTCCCACTAAAACCCCTTTACCATTATTAGCATTGCTTAAATATTGACCGGCAATTAACATAACTGCGCTACCGGCAATTTCGCTCATGCTGCGTACAATAGGATTATGCCCCGTATCATCCTTTAAGTTTTCAAAACTTAATGCAGTAATTTTTTTATCCATCATTTTCTGCAGAATCTCCCGCTTCATTACAGCAAGGTGGATAGGTGAAATTATGTACTGGTGCGGTTTTAGCAGTTCACATTCACTTTCGCTTACCGGTGCACTTTTTACCAATATATCACATTCAAACACTTCTTTTGTATCATAGGCAATTTTTGCCCCGGCCTCACTATAGTCCCGGTCGTTATAACTGGAACCCTCACCTGCTTTTGTTTCCACAACAACTCTGTGGCCATTGGCTACCATCACTCCCACCGCTTCCGGTGTAAGCGCTATCCTGTTCTCATTAAAAGAGTGCTCTTTGGGAATTCCAATAAACAACTCAGTGCCTTTGGGCTTTATATCCAAAGTTTCTTCCATTGTTTCGTATGTAAAAGACGGAGAAACGTAAGGTTTCGATGTGGCCATATATGATATATATTGAAAGTTTACAAATTACTAATTAATACGCATACAGCAGTTTTTGTATTTGTTTCCGTTATGGTGAATTTGGTAATAATACTCCGGTTATCCACATTGATTGATGCCGCCTCATTTTACATCGAATGAAAGTTTGCGGGTATTGTCATTGATCGCTGTAATGCTAATATGCAGCGTGTTGTCAGGGAAAATTCCTGGTGCTCTTTCCGGCCATTCTACCAGGCAGGTATTACCCGAGTACAAGCAATCTTCTACACCAGCTTCTATAGCCTCAGCTTCGTTCTTTAACCTGTAAAGATCTATATGATAAATGGCTTGTCCATTGGCGGAAGTATATTCATTAATGATAGAAAATGTAGGGCTGGAAATATTATCAGTTACACCCATTGCTTCGCAAAAAGCATGTGTAAAGGTGGTTTTGCCTGCACCCATTTCGCCATGCAAAGCAAAAACTTTAGTTGCTGTTGTTAATTCTAAAAATTTTCGTGCAGCAACTGCAATGTCTTCCAATCTAAAAATCACCTCCATGTTGCAAAGATATTTTCCTTCATTAGTAATTAGTTACCTGCTGCAAATAATAATTTTGCTTATGGAAAAAGTAGAATGGAAAGTTAAAGGAATGACCTGCACAAACTGTGCATTAACCATTAACAAATACCTGGAAAAAGAAGGACTAAGTGACGTAAAAGTTAATTTCATTGGTGGTGAGGTTAGCTTTGACCTGGATGAACATAAATCAAAAGATACATTAGCAAAAGGCATTGAAAACCTGGGCTTCCAGGTTGTAAATGAAAACGAGAATGCCGCTCCCACACAAAAGAAATTTTTCAACAATCACCTGCAACGTTTCCTTTTTTGTCTTCCGTTTACACTGGTTTTAATGCTACACATGCTACCCTGGCATATACATTTCCTTTCTAACGCTTGGATACAACTTGCTATCTGTATTCCTGTTTATATAGTTGGGATGGGCTATTTTGGTGTGAGTGCTGTTAAGAGTCTTCGCAGAGGAATACCCAATATGAATGTACTGATTGCTATTGGCGCCACAGCGGCATTTATTTACAGTTTAACAGGCACCATTGGTAATTTGGGGATGGATTATGTGTTTTATGAAACTACTGCCACCATTATTACCCTTGTATTTTTAGGCGAATGGATTGAACACAAAAGTGTGGCAACAACTCAAAAAGAACTCAATAAACTTGCCCGCAGCCAAAAGGTAATGGCCAATATGATTGCCTTTGATGAAGAACATAAGGAACTCATTTTTCCGGTAGAAAATAAAGACCTGCATGTTGGTGATCTTGTACTTATAAAAACAGGTGAACAGGTACCACTGGATTGTAAAATTCTTTGGGGGGATGCATATGTAAACGAGTCGTTACTAACCGGTGAAAGCAAACCTGTACACAAGCAAAAAAAAGATAGTTTGATTGGAGGGAGCCTTGTTACTGACGGAAACGTGAAAGCGCAGATTACCGCAATTGGAAAAGATACGGTACTCAGCAATATACTAAACCTGGTAAAACAGGCCCAGTCGGAAAAACCACCTATGCAACAACTGGCTGATAAAATCAGTGCCATATTTGTGCCGGTAGTGTTGGGTATTGCAGTCGTTACTTTTTTGGTAAACTATTTTGCCTTCGATATAAAAGTTACCGATTCATTAATGAGAAGTATAGCCGTGCTTGTTATCAGTTGCCCTTGTGCCATGGGTTTGGCTACACCAGCAGCTATTGCGGTTGGTTTAGGCCGTGCAACTAAAAATGGCATTCTTTTCCGCAATGCTAAAAGCCTTGAATTATTTAAAAATATTAAAACGGTAATTTTTGATAAAACAGGGACGCTGACAATGGGCAATTTTTCGGTTGCCGGTTATCATTCAACTATGGAAACCGATGCCGAATTTAAAAGGCTTGTTTTTTCACTAGAAAAATATTCCAATCATCCCATTGCAAAAACCATTGCAACAGATTGGAAAGTAAACAACCCATTGAATTGGAAAAAAATTGACGAAATAAAGGGCCAGGGAATGAAGGCAGAAGATAGTGCCGGTGATATTTACCAGCTAGGTTCGTATAAAATAGCGGCTCATCTAACCAATGAAAACGATCATACTGCCTACCTGGTAAAAAACGACATTTTACTCGGTTGGTTCGATATGAGTGATAATACCAGGCCAGAATCAAAAAGCGTGATTGATTACCTGCATTCAAAAAATATAAAAACAGTTTTGCTGAGTGGAGATAACTACCAAAGAAGCAAATTACTTGCGGATGAATTAGGCATCAATGAAGTATTTGCTGATAAATCGCCTGCTGATAAACTGGAAATTGTAGCAGAATTAAACAAGCAGTCACCTGTTGCAATGGTGGGAGATGGCATTAACGATGCACCTGCGCTTGCAAAAGCTACCATTGGTATATCTATGAGCAATGCCACTCAGTTGGCCATGCAAAGTGCCCAGGTGGTGTTAATGAATAATGGCATACAACATCTGCCATTGGCATTGGGCTTGGGTAAACATACTTTTATCACTATTAAAGAAAATCTTTTCTGGGCGTTCATATATAATATTGTGGCTATTCCCATTGCAGCGATTGGTTTATTACAACCGGGGTTTGCTGCATTGGCAATGGGCTTTAGTGATGTGGTACTTGCTGCAAATTCTATTAGGCTGAATTACAAAAAAGTAAACTGATCTCGTTCTTCTTTTCAATTTTAGTGTATACCTGATCGTAGGAACTAACCACAAGGTGTATTAACTTTAGCGATACACCTATGCAATCAATTCACGAAGTACTTAAAACTTACTGGGGTTACGATAAGTTCCGACCTTTGCAGGAGGATATTATTAATGCCGTATTGAATGGTAAAGACACCCTTGCCTTATTGCCAACCGGAGGCGGAAAATCTATTTGTTTCCAGGTACCTGCCATGTGTAAAGATGGAATTTGCCTGGTGGTTAGTCCACTGATTGCGTTGATGAAAGACCAGGTAGAAAATCTCAAAAAAAGAGGAATGCTGGCATTGTCGATTTACTCAGGAATGAGCTTTATTGAAGTAAAGAAAACATTGCAAAATGCCGCTTACGGCAATTATAAATTTCTCTACGTTTCACCGGAACGATTAGAAACAGATTTATTTCTTGACTTTTTACCGGAAATGAAAATTAGCCTGGTGGCAGTAGATGAGGCACACTGTATTTCACAATGGGGTTACGATTTCCGCCAATCCTACATGCGGATTGTTGCTTTAAGGGAACACTTGCCAGGAGTGCCCATTCTGGCGTTAACGGCGTCCGCTACATTAACCGTTCAAAACGACATTTGTGAAAAACTAAATTTTACAAATGATTCAAAACGATTTCAACAATCCTTTTCCCGGCCCAATCTTTCTTACAGCGTTTTTAATGTTGTTTCCAAGCAAAATAAATTACTTGAAATATTAAACAATGTTAAGGGCACCGCAATCATTTATTGTAAAAGCCGCAAACACACCAAAGACATTGCTGATCTTTTAAAGTTAAATAATATCAATGCAGATTTTTATCATGCCGGATTGGGTAGTGACGAAAGGAACAAGCGACAGGAAAACTGGATTAATAATAAAACCAGGGTAATAGCCTGCACCAATGCATTTGGTATGGGTATCGATAAACCGGATGTAAGAACTGTTATTCATTATGGCGTGCCGGATTGCCTTGAAAATTATTACCAGGAAGCAGGCAGGGCCGGCCGGGATGGAAAACGTGCATACGCAGTGATGCTTTATAATGATCGTGAAATTGAAGAACTGCAATTACAAACCGGTATCAGGTATCCGGATAAAACAGTCATTAAAGAAGTATATACCGCCGTGATGAATTACCTGCAAATACCTGCCGGATCGGGGGAAAGTATTAGCTATGATTTTGATATTGCGCAATTTGCAAAAGCTTTTAAGCTAAATATACTTTCTGCTACCTATGCTATAAAAGTTTTGGAACAGGAAGATATCATTCGATTTAACGAGGTATTTTTTAAACCCTCCACGCTTGTATTTACAACAGATAAAGAAAGCCTGCTGGAATTCGAAAAACAATTTCCTAAACTCGAACCATTGGTGAAAGGATTGCTTCGCAGTTATGAGGGAATATTTGATTATCCGGCTACTATCTATGAAAGTGAATTAACAAAGTTTCTTGGTCAAAAACAGGATACTTTAAAGTTGGATTTGAAACAATTAATGCAATATGGTATTGTGTCTTATTCACCCCAAAAAGATAGCCCCCAACTTACATTGGTTTTAAACAGAATGTATGCCGACAGCTTTGTTTTAAATCTTGATGATTATCTGAAGCGCAAGCAAAATTTTGAAACCAGGATAAACTCCATCTTAAAATATGTAGCAGACACATTAACCTGTCGAAGCCAGGCAATTGCAACTTATTTTAATGATTTTGAAGTAAACCCTTGTAAAATTTGTGATAACTGTATCAGCCAAACCAGTCTTGAAATCAGCAAAGAAGAATTTACAATTATTACAGACTATATATTAAAATTTGTAAAAGATAAACCGATAGCCATAAATAAACTAATAGAAAATGTTAGCAGGATAAAAAAGGAAAAACTCTGGAAGGTGATCAATTATTTGCAATCCGAAAGAAAATTACAGGTTTCAAAAGAAGGAGATATTTCGGTTACTGAATCAAATCGTTCTTTATAGTTGAATATTGAAAAGGTATAAAAATAAAAAAGGGACCAAGATAGAAATCTAGTCCCGCTTTAAAATCCAATATCCTATGAAAAACCGAAACGAAGATAGGATCTTATTAGTTGAAATACAAATATTACGCTAAAATTTTATAGCCCTTCAACGGGAAATGTGTATAACTTCTAAGGAAACAAAAAAAATGTAACCGATTGATATAAGGTGAGTTGCAGATTAGTAAATTACTGTATGCTTTTATATTTACCATGCCGGAACAAATAACTGGCGCCCTCATACCAGGCAATGGCCGCACTGGTAAGACTGTCGGATGCAGCAACAGGTTTACCTACGCCGGATGCAAAATCAGGCTGATAAGTTTCCACTTTTTGATTGGGTGACAATACTACCATCTCCCCATTTTTAATATATCCTAAATTTTGATAGGTACTAATAAATAACCTGTCCTGGGCAACTGGTGTATTAAAAACATCTAACCCAAAGAAACGACTGGTATAATTAAAATTAAGCAACCCTAAAATGGTAGGTGCAAGATCAACCTGGCTGGTAAGCCGTTCCTCAACAGCCGGATTAATCAATTTTGGTGCATATACAAAGCAAGGAATGTGATATCTGTTTACAGGCAAATCTGTTTTACCTGCACTACGTGAACAATGGTCTGCCACTATTACAAAAATAGTATTATCAAACCATGGCTTTTTAGCTGCTGCTTCTAAAAACCTGTTAATGGCATAGTCTGTATACTTTACGCCTCCCTGGGCCGTATGTGAATCAGACAAAATATTAATTCGTCCGTCGGGAAATGTATATGGGCGGTGATTACTTACAGTCATGGTGTGATTAAAAAACAACTTGCCATTCTTATAACTATCGTCGCATTGCTGTAAAGTAAAATCGAATGTAGCTTCATCATCAATTCCCCAGGACGTGGTATGGTGTATCAGGCTATCCGGAATGTCTCTTTTATCCAGGACTGTATAGCCATTATTGCTAAAAAAGTAGCCCATATTATCAAAAAAGCTATTACCCCCATATATGTACTTCACATCGTATCCTTTGCTTTTAAACACACTGCCGATGGTAAATAAACCTTCATTGTTGGGCCTTCTCACAATTGATTGCCCCGGAGTTGGAGGTATGGATAATGAAAGTGCTTCTAAACCCCGTACTGTTCTGGTTCCGGAGGCGTAGAAATTTTTAAAAAACAGGCTCTTGCTAATTAAAGAATCTAAATGAGGTGTAATACTATCGGTATTACCAAAATAGCCCAGGTAATCAGCACTTAAACTTTCAACGCTTACCAGTATTACGTTCAATTTGCGTTCGGGACCAACATTCGTTATTCGGCGGTCAATACTTAACGAATCGCCAATGAAAGTTGCATTGGGAGCTTTAAGCATTTCTCTAAGTAACTTGAAATTTTCCGCATCTGTTTTCTTGGCATAAAACTTTTTATATTCGATTTCATTGTTCCAAAAGGCGGCTCCAAATTCGTACAAACCATTACCTGCCAATTCATTTACATAATTATTATCACTTATCTTTTTAATGTGATTATTTACCAGGAAATAACTTGCAATTGGAAAGATCATTATGATCGCAAATACAGCTGTTCTGCGGATAAAATGCATACTGGTTTGTTGAGAAGCCAATAACAATTTTCGGGTAAAAAACAGGATGACGGCAACTGTACTGAATAATCCTGCAAAAATCAATGGCATATTGTAGGATTCCAATACACTGCCCACCACTTCAGTAGTATATATCAGGTAATCAACCGCAATGAAATTAAAACGTACATTAAACTCCTGCCAAAAGGCTATTTCGCTACCGGCAGTAATTACCATGATTACTACAAGGATCATAAACAGAAAAAACAGCGGAATTCGTTGCCATTTCTTCTTGTACCAGCTATCCTTCATCAACCAGCAATACAATGCTACCGGAATGGCAAAAAAACTACTGACCACCAGGTCATAAAAGAGGCCAACTAAAAAAATACCTGCTATATGTAAAATGGTAAAATCTACCGAAGTTGAACTTTTGATCAATAAGACTACCCTTGTAAGGAAACTAATAAAACAAAGAATAATGGTACTCACTGCCACCGGGCCAAAGCGATGGTTAAAAACAGACTTTTTGCTAAACATAGTTGCAAAAATAATCAATACCTATGCATATAAATTGTAAATGACCAAATCATTAACTAAATTATAAATTAAAACCAACCGCTCGTTTTCTTCCTGCTTCTTCCTCCTAGACCGATTGCGCCCAACAATGAACGAACAATAGTGGTGCCTGCAGTACGCATCATACTTTTTACTATCGTGTTGTTTGCAACTTTTTCAAATGCAGAAGGTTCTTCTTTTACAGTTCTTTTAGATTCCTTCGTTGTTTCAATTTCTGCGGCCGACTTTTCAGCAGCTTCTTCCAGTTTTGCAGTAAGTATCTCATAAGCACTTTGTGAATCAATTACCTGGTTGTATTTAGCGGCCATTTTTGACCTGCTTACAATATTGTTGATTTCGTCATCTGTCAATACATCCATTCTGCTACGTGGAGAACATAACATTACATGTGCCAACGGAGTAGGGATTCCCTTTTCGTTCAGCATAGTTACCAGTGCTTCCCCAATTCCTAACTGGGTAATAAGATCTTCTGTTTTGTAAAAATCCGTCATCGGGTAGTTTTCAGCCGTCTGCTTAATAATTTTTCTATCTGCCGCAGTAAATGCTCTGAGCGCATGTTGCATTTTTAAGCCCAACTGTCCCAGCACGCCTGCCGGTACATCCATTGGGTTTTGTGTACAGAAAAAAATACCAATTCCTTTAGAACGAATTAACTTAACAACTGTTTCAATTTGTTGTAGCAGAGCCGAGCTAGCCTCCTGGAAAATAAGATGTGCCTCATCAATAAAAATCACCAATTTAGGTTTGTCCAGGTCACCTTCTTCAGGACAGGATGCGTAAAGTTCTGCCAGCATCTGCAACATAAAAGTAGAAAAGAGTTTGGGCCTGTCTTGCAGATCAGTAACCCTAAGTATGTTGATAATCCCACGTCCCTGGTCATCTATCCGCATCAAATCTGCCACTTCAAAACTTTTTTCACCAAAGAAAATATCAGCACCTTGTTGTTGTAACTCAATTACTTTTCTAAGAATTGTACCCGTACTTGTAGTGGATATTTTGCCATACGATTTCTCTATTTCTTCTTTACCCTCATTACCTACATATTGTAATACTTTAATAAAATCTTTTAGATCGAGCAAAGGCAATTTAGTATCATCGCAGTATTTAAATATCATTGACACCACGCCTCCCTGGGTATCATTAAGTCCTAATATTTTGGTTAATAGCACCGGTCCAAATTCACTAACAGTTGCCCTTAACCGAATTCCTTTTTGCTCACTCAGTGTCATCAATTCAGCGGTAAACTGGGCTGGCTTGTATTCCATATTTATCTTTTGATACCGTTCGGTTAATTTATCGTTAACGGTTCCGATAGCAGCTATACCACTCAAATCGCCCTTTATATCCATCAACATAACCGGCACGCTCGAGTCACTTAAAAATTCACTTAAAGTTTGCAAAGTCTTTGTTTTTCCGGTACCTGTAGCACCCGCAATCAAACCATGGCGGTTCATTGTTTTTAATGGTAAATAAATACCAGCTTCAGGTATTACTTCGCCATCCAAAACAGCAGCGCCTATTTTTACAGATTCGCCTTTGAATGTGTAACCGGCATTTATTGCCTGTATAAATTCTTCCCTTTTTGCCATCGTTAAATATTTACGGAAAGGTACTAACGACAAATGAAAAACGTGTACACCATTTTAATTCCCGGCAATGCTATCTTTCAAATGCATTTACAAATTTTGCTTTTTACAATTCAGCAATATGGTTAGAGAAATACCCATTCGTTCTTCAGGGAAATTTAGAAATTATATAAATTTTAGCATTGCAGCTGCCAATGGCAAATGTTACCTTTAACAAAAAAATAGGCATTATATTCGTTCAATCAAAAATGAATTAATTTTATTTGTCATTAAACTAATAAAACATGGAAGCAGCTAAACCCAAAATATTATTGTGCGAAGATGATACCAACCTGGGCATGGTATTAAAAAATTACCTGGAACTGAATGATTACGATGTGATACTTGAAAGAGATGGCCGACTTGGACTAGCTGCTTTTCAACGGGAGAAATTTGACATTTGTTTATTAGATGTAATGATGCCAAATATGGATGGATTTGCATTAGCAGAAGAAATCAGAGACATAAATCCTGATGTGCCACTTTTTTTCCTATCTGCCAAAACAATGAAAGATGACATTATACAAGGGTACAAACTTGGTGCAGATGATTATATCACCAAGCCTTTTGACAGTGAAGTGTTATTGCTAAAAATAAAAGCTATTCTTAAGCGTAACGAAGAAATGCATCGTGAAGAAGTGAATGCTGAGTTTGACATGGGTAAATATCATTTCAATCCACGCCTTAGAGAATTAACTATTGATGGTAAAGTACAAGTGCTTTCTCCAAAAGAAAATGAATTGTTGAAAATGCTTTGCGAATACAAAAATGACTTGTTATCGAGGGAAATTGCATTAAAGAAAATATGGGGCAGCGACACTTATTTTAATGGCCGCAGTATGGATGTGTACATTGCAAAACTTAGAAAGTATTTGAAAGAAGACAGTACCATAGAAATAGTAAATATTCATGGTAATGGTTTCCGTTTAGTTGCGGAGTAACCACGCAAAATTTTAAAAAATAGAAATGGCTATCCTTTTTGAGATAGCCATTTTTTATTGTTATGATGTTAGCGCAGTTTTTTAAATTCATTATTTATCACCCGATAAACAAAGACGATTGTACCCCGGTACTTCCCGGCGTTTTTCCTAAATGTTCATAGGCTTTTGCGGTTACCTCACGGCCTCTTGCAGTGCGTTGTAAAAAGCCTTCCTGAATTAAAAATGGTTCGTACACTTCTTCCAACGTGCCCGGTTCTTCACCCACTGCTGTGGCAATGGTTGTAATGCCCACCGGGCCACCTTTAAATTTATCAATGATTGCATTCAATATCCGGTTATCCATCTCATCCAGTCCATGTGCATCTACATTCAACGCCTTCAACGCATGTTGAGTAATGCCGATATCAATGGCACCATCATTTAGCACTTGCGCAAAATCTCTTACCCGTCTTAGCAAGCCATTTGCAATACGTGGTGTTCCCCGGCTGCGCCTCGATATTTCATCTGCGGCGCTAACAGTAATAGAAGTATTAAGAATAGCTGATGAACGTAGAATAATTTTTTGAAGCGTTGCTGCACTATAATATTCCAGCCGTGACTTTATGCCAAACCGGGAAAGCAATGGCGCCGTTAACAGGCCACTACGGGTAGTTGCACCAATAAGGGTAAAGGGATTCAGGTTTATCTGAACACTTCTTGCATTAGGCCCGCTGTCGATCATAATATCAATCCGGAAATCTTCCATTGCTGCATACAGGTATTCTTCTACCACGTTACTCAGGCGATGAATTTCATCGATAAACAGTACATCGTTGGCTTCAAGATTGGTCAGTAACCCCGCTAAATCTCCGGGTTTTTCAATCACCGGTCCACTTGTTTCCTTTATTTTTACCCCCAATTCATTGGCTACAATTCTGCTTAAAGTTGTTTTTCCCAATCCCGGCGGACCGTGAAATAAAATATGATCCAGGGCCTCTCCTCTTATTTTGGCTGCTTTGATGAATATGCGCAGGTTTTCTATGGTTTGCGGCTGACCCGAAAAATCGGCCATTTCGCTGGGCCGGATATTATTTTCAAATTCTTTTTCTGCCGCAGACTGAAACTCGCTGTCACTATTTAAATTGGGATTTGCCATGTTGTAAAAATAATTAAATAAACTGGTGGGGACTTTGGTATTTTATGATGTTAACATTCAACGGGTAAATGAATCAAATTAGGGTTCATTTGAAATTGTTGCTGCTTTACCATCTTTTGTAAATGGTGATTTTGAAAGTTTAATGGGAAACGATGCCATGAAAATACATAAGTACAAGGGAGGACACAACGATGTCGCCATAAAAAACAAAGGCTGGTCAACAAAAAAAAATAGGATAAATGGAATAGGGTAAAGTGACAATAAAAGCCGTTAATTTCCTCCCTGCGAAGTATAACAGCAATTTTAAGGAGCCTATTTGATTAAATATCTACTTTACCGGATCTTCACCTACCTAATAGCAGCCTGTTTGCACAACCTCTTAACCACCCGTTTTCACCATTAATCAAAACAAAAATGAATACGGTATTGGCAATTCGTAGATTTGTACAATATGAAAAGCAGTTTGTCAAAGTATTGGTTGTGCCAGTTGGGTGGCTGGGGCACAAATTTCATGATCACCGTTTTCTACTATCTAAATCTCTCTAACCGGAAAATAGATAATTTCTTTATTCTAATAACTATCAGTGTAATTCTGGGTATTTTAGTCACCCATATCATGAGGATGGTAATAATGGAATACAAATTCCTGGAAAAAACCATCAATCAGCAAATCGTTATTTTCATTCTTGTCACCATTCTGTTTGCAATCATTTATGCATGTGCCGATGTTGGAATAGAAAGAATATTTGATCTGAGGGATAAAAGTGCTCCGGAAATTTCGTTATTAAATGAAATTACCCGCAACTCACTCAATGATTTCTTTTTATTATTTATCTGGAACCTGATCTACTACACTTACCATTATGTAGAACGTACCCGCAGGCAAGAAGTGGATACGCTAAAACTACAATCCCTGGTTAAGGAGCTTGAATTAAAAACCATTAAATCTCACATCAATCCTCATTTTATCTTTAATGCTTTAAATAGTATCAGGGCACTGGTAGATGAAAACCCCAGCAGGGCCAGAACGGCTATTACCGAATTAAGCAATATTTTACGCAGTAGTATGCAAACTGAAAAACTTGAAACAGTACCACTTGAAAGGGAATTGAACATTGTAAAAGATTACCTGGCCCTGGAAAAAATGCGGTTTGAAGAAAGGCTAAATATTGAAATGGATATTGATGAAGATACCCTTGAACAACCCGTGCCACCAATGATGTTGCAAACCCTGGTAGAAAATGCTATTAAACACGGCATCAGTAAAAAAATAAACGGAGGTACGATTCGCATTACTTCAGATTTCGTTCACAACCATCATGAATTGGTGGTTCAAAACTCAGGGCAACTTAGCACTTTTGTAAATGAGTATGGTTTTGGTGTTAGAAGCACCCAGGATAGGCTGAACCTTTTGTACCAGGGAAAAGCAAGTTTTGATATCCGGAATATCGACCATGATATGGTAGAATCCAGAATAACTATGCCCGTACTGGTAATGTAAATCCATTATTTTCTTAATTTAGTCTTCAACTTAATTATTTTAAAAAATTCTCTGTATGCAAAAGGCAATAATTATTGACGATGAAAGACTAGCAAGAAATGAATTAAAAAAATTATTGCTTGAGTTTCCGGACGTGGAAGTGATTGATGAAGCAGCCAATGCTGCCGAAGGCATTGAAAAAATTGATGCTTTAAATCCTGACCTGATTTTCCTGGATATCCAGATGCCCGGCAAAACCGGCTTTGCCATGTTGCAGGAACTGGATAAAGCCCCCCACGTAATTTTTACTACGGCATACGATGAGTATGCATTAAAAGCTTTTGAGGTAAATGCGCTTGACTACCTGATGAAACCAATTGATCCGAAGCGCCTGGCTGATGCGTTGCAAAAAGTGCAACTGGCCGAAGAAAAAGAACTGGCTGCCCAGCAGGCATTTAACCGCGGTATGCTTACAGAAAAAGACCAGGTATTTGTAAAAGATGGAGAACGTTGCTGGTTTGTAAAATTATCGGAAGTAAGATTGTTTGAAAGCGTTGGTAATTATGCCAAGGTATTTTTTGCAGGTAACAAACCGCTTATATTAAAATCGCTCAATGCATTGGAAGAAAGGCTGGATGAAAAAACTTTCTTTCGTGCAAACAGAAAGCATATTGTAAACATGCGGATGATAGAAAAAATTGAACCTTATTTTAATGGTGGCTTATTACTCGACTTGCAAGGCGGCGAAAAGGTAGAAGTTAGCAGAAGACAGGCCGTGAAGTTTAAAGAGATGATGAGTTTTTAGATTGTTATTGCAGGAATTCGTTAGTTATCAGTAAGCGATAATATCAAGAGATTTCGTTGATTTTTTGCAAGTCCCCTATTTTTATTTTGTCCTTTATTTTCTCAACAAGTGCCTGTAAAGTTTCTCGGCGATTATTAATGGCTAATAGCAGAAAAATTTTCAATTCTATACGTTCAAGGTTTTGTTGATGGCGTAGATTTTTGTCAATAGTTACGAAAAAGTCAAAGCCGTTAAAAACGATAAGGCCTAAAAGTTCGCCATTCTTTTTACCCAGCCAGCCCATATCCCGAACGGTTTTCACATCATAATCGGGTCCAAATTCTGCCTTAAGCTGTTTGGGCAAGTTTTCATCAAGCAAAATTTTCATGGAGCATCTTTTCGGTCGTCAATGATTTTTTTGCCATTTCCAATACTTGAATAGCAGCTTCTTTTGAAACAGTAGGGTAATCATCCAGAAAGTCATTAAGATCATCCCCACCTTCCATATAGTCAAAAAGGGTCTGGATAGGAACTCGCGTTCCCGTAAAAACCGGTGTCCCACCCATGGTTTCAGGATCAATATTGATTGCACCGTAATTCATAATCTTAAATTCTTTGTTTGATCAAAGTTACAAAATCCTATTATGTCTTTTTGTTCGCTTTTTTTTGGAAAAGCAGCTTACCGTTAAAAATTCTGTTTTGCAATATGGCGGCCGACTTGCTTCGAAGAAACATTTGTGCAAGGCTCAAAATTGGTGCTTTGAATAAACACATCACCAACCAGAAAAACATTGTATAAACGATAATGGGATTATAAATTTCTTTATAATCCCATCTGTATTTTAAAGTAATTAAACTTAATATGCTTTTATCCTAACACTATGCACAGCTGCAGCAATTTCCTTAATTAACGAAGGATCTTTTTCAATGGCGTTACCCACCACAATTACATCTGCACCAGCGTTACAGTTTAAATAAGCCTTTTCAGGTTCGGTAATTCCACCGCCCACAATTAAAGGAACGGAAATAGATTTTGCAACCGTTTCAATCATGCTTTCAGAAATCGGGCATTTTGCGCCGCTGCCGGCATCCATGTAAATAAGTTGCATACCCAACATTTCGCCGGCCATTGCTGTACACATGGCAATTTCATTTTTATCTGCCGGTAAAGGGCTTGCATTGGAGATATAAGAAACGGTAGTTGGCGCTCCGCCATCTACTACCATATAACCGGTGGGCATTATTTCCAAGCCACTATTTCTTACAAATGGAGCCGAAACTACATGTTGGCCAATCAGCAATTCTGCATTACGGCCGCTTATTAAAGAAAGATATAACAGGGCATCTGCATATTTGCTTACCTGTGAAGGGCTGCCCGGAAATAATAAAGTAGGTATGTCGCAACTGCGTTTGATCAATTGAAGACATTCATCAAGGTAGCTGGAAATAACAAGACTACCACCCACCAGGAAATAGTCTACACGTGCCGATATTGAAAGGTTTATCAACTGCGCCATATTACTTTCATTCACCTTGTCCGGATCAATTAATACTGCAAATGATTTTTTACCTGTTCTCTTTCTCTCTGTTAATGAATGATATATAGCTTTTAACATCAAGGTTTGGTTGGTTAGTTGCAAAAATCCTGTTTTTTTTGATTTTATTAAAATAAAGATACCAAATGAATGGCTTTGCCCATCATCAATTACGTAAATAAGTTAAATTTGGGTATGGACATTACCGCAGAAATTAAATTTCAAACAGCCCGGAGCGGGGGAAAAGGAGGCCAAAATGTAAATAAAGTAGAAACGATGGTGGAAGGCTACTGGCAGGTCGAAAATTCCGTATTAATAAATGAAGACCAAAAAGTACGCATTCAACTTAAGTTAGCCTCAAAAATAAACGCCGAAGGCTATTTGCTGGTAAAAAGCCAAACTGAACGATCTCAGTTGGGTAATAAGGAGCAAGTAATTCAAAAAATGAATCTGTTAGTGAATAATGCCCTGGTTGTACCAAAAAAAAGACGGCCCACCAAACCGGGAAAAGCTGCAAAGGAAAAAAGACTGGACAATAAAAAGAAATCGGCACAAACCAAACAACAACGGATGAAAATTAAACTGTAAAAAATGAAAAGATTAATCATTTACCTAATTGCCCTGCTTCCTGCATTTCATCTGTTAAGTGGCTGTCAAAAAAACATCGAAGCTTCAAGCGGAACTGTAAAAATTACTTTTAGAAATACGGTTAACGGAAGCCCACTTGCACTAAATTCCCAGATATATTCCAACCCATTCAACGAAACTTATACAGTATCAAAATTCAGATATTATATAACTAATGTTAGCCTGAACGGGCCGGGAGGCGTTACTTTAAAAGAAAATAACAGTTACCACCTGGTAGATGAAGCAGTACCCACCAGTTTGAGTTTTTACTTTGAAACAACAGAAAATTCATTTTCGGACCTGGTTTTTACATTAGGTGTGGATAGTGCCCGAAACAATAGTGGCGCCCAAACCGATGCGTTGGATCCGTTGAATGATATGTTCTGGACCTGGAACAGTGGTTATGTAATGGCAAAAATGGAGGGTAACTCTCCGCAATCTACCGTTGTTGGTAATAAAATTGAATATCATATTGGCGGATTTACCGGAGCAAACAATGTATTAAAAACAATCAATCTTTCATTTCCTTCAGGCAAGCTTGCAACTATTAAAAAAGGGCAAACCAGTGAAATAATTGTTGAGGCTGATTTAAACACCTGGTGGCAAAACCCAAATGATATTAAAATCGCCGTAAACCCGGTGATTACTTCACCCGGCGTTTTGGCAAAAAAAGTGGCCGACAATTATAGTAAAATGTTCACCATAAAAGATGTCACCAATTTTTAACAACCATCATTGAAATTCAGGATTTACATATCAATTTTACTGCTTTTTGCGGGTGCAATAGTAACGCTTGAAGCTTGTAAAAAAGCCGCAAATAATACAAATGCCGGATACAATCCCACTTATCTGCAATTAACAATCCCGGCAGGCTGGCCAACACCCCCCACAGATATTTTTGCCAATAATAAACTTACAGAAGAAGGCTTTCAATTAGGCCGAAAGTTATTTTATGATGGCCGATTGAGTAAAGACGGCAATTTTCCTTGTGCCAGTTGCCACCAGCAATTTGCAGCATTTGCGACTTACGATCACCCGTTTAGTCATGGTTTTGATAATGCCTTTACCGATAGAAATGCTCCTGCTATTTTTAATCTTGCATGGATGAAGGAAATGCATTGGGACGGAGGCATCAATCACATTGAAGTGCAACCGCTTGCCCCAATTACCAATGTAAAAGAGATGGCTGAAACCATCGACAATGTTTTAATTAAGTTGAAAGCCGACACCATTTATACGAAAATGTTTACCGCCGCATTCGGCGATGCTACTATTAATTCACAACGCATGTTAAAAGCATTGGCGCAGTTTATGGGCAGCATCCAATCTTACAACAGTAAATACGATAAAGTAAAAAGAGGCGAAGCCAGTTTTACGATAGCAGAACAAAGTGGTTATAATATTTTTAAAGCCAACTGCAATACCTGCCATATTGAGCCGTTGTTTACAGACAATAGTTTCAGGAATAACGGGCTGGCTGTAGATCCTTATTTAAATGATTTTGGCAGGATGAAAATTACCGGCAGCCCTGCAGATTCGCTGAAGTTTAAAGTGCCCACTTTAAGAAATGTAGAACTTACATTCCCCTATTTTCATGATGGAAGAGGGTTTTCTTTATCGCAGGTGATCGATCATTACCGCACTGGCATTCATACGGAACAAACTACATTGGACCCACTGCTGAAAAACGGCATTGCAATAACCCCAACGGAAAAATTAGACCTGGTCCTCTTTTTACAAACGTTAACCGATAATGTATTGCTTACCGACAAACGCTTTAGCCAGCCCTATTAAAAGCAGTCCTTTATTGCTTCCGTTTTCCTTTCAAAGTGGTTAGTATAAGGTTTTGCGTTTCAATCTCTTTCTTTTGATTCTCCTGGTTCTTCAAATTCTCTTCAATGTCTTTTTCAATTTTCGCCTTTTTTTTCTGCAAGTCATCCAGATCACTCACAAGACTACTCATTTTTTTATCGGCTTTCTTAACCGAATTATCCTGTTCTGTCACCTGTACTTCCAGGTCATAAGCTTCCACCATTACCACCTGGCTATCGAGAAAATTTTTAGCGCTCGTAAGAACAGTTGGGTCGCTTACAAATCTATCGGGCCCTTCCGACATCATCATTGTAACAATAGTCATATCCTTTTCTTTCCGGCTTTTGCGATCTGTTTTAAAATAAAGATCATAAGTTCCTGCACCCAGTTCTGCAATTCTCACTCCTTTATAAACCATATAGCCTTTGTTGCTTTTTGATTTAAACCCCATCTTTTCCATCTTATCCTCAATAGCATCTCCCACTATTTTTTCTGCATAGGGCAATTCCATTTCAATGGCAGATTGCTTTGTTTTTTGATAGTCAGTTGTTACCAGGTGAGCCTGCGCTGTTGCACTACAATAAAATAAAACTGTAATAAACAATATTGATAATCGTTTCATGATATTTAATTTTTGGCTAATATACAACATGTTAAAATATGCAGCTAAAACTGTGCAAAGTAAAATGACGGCGATATTAAATTTTATACAAGTAAATTTGTCGACAAACTTTTTTAATTGAGTAGTATTAAGCAATTAGCGGGGCAAACTTTATGGTATGGATTGCCCACTATTGGCAGCAGGTTTTTGGGCTATATTCTTAACTTCTCCCTTAGTTTTATTTACATGGCTGTTGACACCGCAGATCTTACACAGATCTACGCAATCGTGCCATTCTTAAATATTTTATTCACCTATGGGGTTGAAACCAGCTACTTCCGTTTTGTACAGGAGAAAGACAAAAACAATCTTTATAATACGCTCAACGTTTCAGTATTAATTTCTACCATCTTTTTTTCTCTGATATTATTATTTAGCGCCCAGCGACTGGCTGATGCCACAGTAATGCACGAACATCCTGAATATTTTAAGTGGCTAACGGGTATCATTATGCTGGATACACTGGCAACACTCCCTTTTGCAAGATTGCGCCAGGAAGGAAGGCCACGTAAATATGCACTGGTAAGGGTTTCTGGTATTGTTATTAATGTGCTGGTAGTGGTTTTCTTTATTGGTGTATGCCCGCAGCTTGCAAAAAAAGATCCGGGTAATATACTATTGCTTTTGTATGACCCATCCATTGGCATTGGTTATTATTTGATAGGTAACCTTGTTGGTAGCTCTCTTACATTCCTCTTGCTTTGGAAAGAGTGGATCAGTTTCCGTTTCAATTTTGATGGAAAACTATGGAAGGAAGTAATGAAATATTCTTACCCGTTAATTATTGTTGGCCTGGGTGGTATGATCAATGAAATGCTGAGCCGCCTGGTTTACCAGCATGTTGCTACCATACCGCCACTGGAAGCTAAAAGGCAGTTAGGTATTTTTGCGGCCAACTACAGGCTGGCAGTTTTAATTACCATTTTTATACAAATGTTCAGAATGGCTGCGGAGCCCTTTTTCTTTAACCAATCAAAAGAAAAAGATGCACAAAAAACCTATGCAAGAGTGATGAAGTTTTTTGTGATTGCCTGTTGTTTTATGTTCCTGGTAATCGGATTATTTTTAGATGTTTTTGAAAAGATACTGACCTTAAAATATAAAGAATACGGAGAAGGTATTCACATCGTTCCCATATTGGCAATGGCCAGTGTTTTCCTGGGTATTTATTACAACTTGTCAGTATGGTATAAGCTTACCAATAAAAACCTTTATGGAGCTGCTATCACCATTTCAGGTGCATTACTTACTGTATTATTAAATATATGGTGGATACCAACATTTGGTTATACCGGTAGCGCCTGGGCGACATTTAGTTGTTATGCTTTTATGATGGTAACATCCTATTATTTAGGACAAAGAATGTATCCGATACCTTATTTAAAAAAGAAAATGATTGCTTACCTGGTATTAGCAACGCTTACATTTTTTATACATAAAGGGCTGGTTTATATGTATGACAATATCTTCTTTTCTGTAGCTACAGCGTTTATTTTATTGGCTGCTTTCTTTTGGTTTGTTGCCAATGTTGAAAGAAAAGAATTTGCCCAGTTTCCTGTTATTGGAAAATATTTTAAGGCGCCAAAGCCTGCGGCGGTTTAACACAATTACCTATTTATGTTGTGTCAACTTTGATTTGTCAAAGACAAGTTCTCCCGGTGAGTCACCCCCAAAGGGTGACTCACCGGGAGAACTTGCAAAATTATTTGTAGTAAGGCGTTTGAATTATGTTATTTATCTACCAGCTTTATCCAGTCTTTAATTATTTTCTGTAATGGTTTTTCTTTTGATTTTCCATCGTTCATATCCTTGATCGTTATCAGTCTTCGTCCATCAGTATAATCACCTTCCAATAAGCCTGTAGTGTCTTTTATCTTAGCTCCACTTGGTAGTACAAGCATTATCCTGCCTTTATGAAGATTAAAAACTGCTATCTCTCTTTTGTATTCTTTGGGATCAAAAGGCTTCATTTCTCCGGTGTAGTAAAAACTTGGATTGTTCCATTTTATACGTTCCCCAATTTGCTTATCACATCTCAAAATAATTTGCCGGATGGCTTCAACTATTTTACCTAAATCTGCATCAAGGTTTTGGATATGATTGGTTACCTGTTCTGTATCAGAAAGCTTTATTTGTCTTGACATTTTTAATTTATTAAAGGAAAAAATAATAGCACTTTGTTGTGATTACAGACGATCAAAGATTATCGCATCATTATCTCCTGTAAAATAAAAAGAAATTATTGTATTTGACTTGTAACAATGGAAAGGCGACAGAATGTATTTCACTTTGTTGTAAAAAAAATATCTTGCAAACTAATGCGCCGATTATTACGAAAAATATTATTGCCTTTTTTTACATGGCTGGCTGACAAATTTAGTGCTGCTCCAAAACAGGCAGACGTATTCAAATCACTTTCACAACTGTACAAAGTAATTTCAAAAAAAGACAGTAGCCGTGGAATTGTAATTAATATAGATCCCGCAATTGACAATTTTATTATTCTTAGTGATCAGCATAAAGGCACTAAAAACTATGACGATGACTTTCTAACAAATGAAATTAACTTCAATGCGGCGCTTAATTATTATCACAACCAATGCTACAGTTTTATCAATTTAGGTGATGCAGAAGAACTATGGAAAAACAACCCGGAAAAAGTAATTACCGCATATCCTGAGGCACTACAAGCAGAAGTAAATTTTCAGACAGATAATAAATATTACCGCACATTTGGCAATCATGATGTGTTGTGGAAGAGTAACCTGGATGTAGTGCTTTTTCTGAAAAATGTTTTCAAGATGCCCTTGCCGGTTTATGAAGGCATTATTTTAAGAACCATTAATACAACTTACCCTTCAGTTGATATTTATTGTACCCATGGCCACCAGGGCGACACGATGAGTGACAACAATGCATTCAGTACCTGGGTAATTGCACATATATGGGCGCCCATACAAGGTTTTCTCCGCATTAATGTAAATACCCCCGCCAATGATTATAGCCTAAGAAATAAGCATAACCGTATGATGTATGAATGGAGCAGCAAGCGAAAAAATATTATACTGATAACAGGGCATACACATAAACCGGTATTTGCTTCAGGTAAATACACCCAATCGGATATTCATAAAATTGAAACTCCTGAAACAGCTAATAAAACCTTGCCTACTTATTTCAATTCAGGTTGTTGTTGTTTTAATGATGGCGATATCACCGGCATTGAAATAGCATCCGGTTTCATTCGCCTCATTAAATGGCACAACAAAAATGGTGTACCTGAGCGATCTGTGCTCGAAGAAAAACCGCTGAGTGAATTGGCACATGATATGAATGATTAAACGCAGGCAAAATTGCAATTAGTCATCATCTTTGTCATCATTGTTTAGTTTAATAAAAGCCGCTCGTTTTGGCTCAGGCATCGGTGAATGCAATCCTTTTATTCCTTTCCAGATCACTTCACTAAATTCATTATCAGACACACGATCTTCTTTTGTAAGGTCAAATTTTGCAGACCTTTCTGACAGTTCATTTTTTGCAACATTTTTATCTGTCAAATTAATATTGGATGGAATAGCTGTATAGGTAGAAAAGTCAGGCACTGGCGTAAAGCAACGCCATAAAGAAGTAGCAGCAGCATCATACTGGCTCATTGGAGGAATGCCTAAAATAAGTTCCATAGTTCTTAACAAACCGGATGTGGTATAAGATGTATGATCTACAAAATTTCTCTTTACATAAGGGCCTGCCAAATAAGCTGTGCTGCGATGTGCATCCACATGATCTGGCCCGTTTTGAGCATCATCTTCCACGGCAATTACCAGGCTTTCTTTCCAGATTGTACTCTTGCTTAAATAGTCAACAAACATACCCACTGCCAGGTCGTTATCAGCAGCGTGGGCAAAAGGTGTAGGTCTCCCTAATCTCATACCTTCTGTATGATCGTTGATTAAGCGCAAAGTATTCATTTGAGGTAATGCGTTTGCGGCTACCAGTGAGTCAAAATCTCTTTTCCATTGTTCTACCCTGGTGGTGTCCCTAACTGTTTGATCCCAACTGGTATAAAATGTACAAAAATGATTTTCCAATACAGGAATATTGGCTTTGTAATCATCTGCAAATTCACCGTAAGTGCGGTAACTGATGCCTGCTTTTTTACAATGATCCCAGATAAAACCGCCTTTATTATTGGCTATTTCTCTTGTGCCTTCCGCATCATAGGAACCTCCCCGGCCTCCATAGCTGGTAACCCAGTTTTTTTCTAAAAAATCGGTTGCATACGCACCCAGGCTCCAGTTGTGTCCATCGGCACTTACTTCTCCATCCACATAAAAATTATCCAGCAAAACAAAATCTTTAGTTAGTTGATGTTGATTAGGTGTTACATTTTTACCAAATAAAACAAGGCTGGTATCGCCGTTACCCTCAGGTATATCGCCCAGCACCTGGTCGTACGTGCGGTTTTCTTTAATGATGTAAAATATATGTTTGATGGGTGATACATCTCCTGCCTTTTGAGGAATGGGATTGCCGGGTTCACCATTGGCCATCATTTCTTTTTGTTTATTGTAAGGTGTATTGGCATATACCTGCTGCGAATAAACGTTTAATTTTTCGGGATCGGGAACCGGAATAATACTCATAGTACCCAATAGCAACCCGCCAATATATTGCACTTTTTTGGGCGGTTCTTTGTCACCGGACTGGAAGTTTACTTTTTCATTTTTTGTTGCCGGGTTAGGACCATCCGGATTTGCAAAAGAACTAAACCCTTTACCATTGGTTACCCAAATATTACTACCAATAACTTTTACACAGGTAGGATACCAGCCAACCGGTATAAAACCTTTGGACGCACTATGCCCCGGTTTGCTAACATCAAATACCGCCAAACAATTATTATCTGCATTGGCTATATATAATGTCTTTTCATCTTCACTCAAAGCAACGCCATTGGTAGTGCTTCCGGGAGGTGAATCGGGGTATAAGGCAGCAACCAGTGTTTCTATCACTTTACCAGTTCGTGTATCTATCACCGATACAGAATTATCATTTGAGTTGGCTACATATAAATAACTTCCTTTTTTATTCAGGCACAGTTCATTTGGATTATCACCCACAGCTATCTCACTCAAAAATGTTTTACTCAGCGTATTAAATCTTACTACTTTATCGCATCCCCAGCAACTGATGTATAATGTTTTTTTATCGGGTGATAAAATGCAGGTGTAAGCTTCTCCCCCCAATTTATAAGTACCAGTAAGTTTTTTGGTAGTCAGGTTAAAGGTGTACAATGAATTATCATCTTTTGTAACTACATACAAAATATTACGGGCTTCATCAATCTCAATTCCTGTTGGCGAAATTTTATTGGGCCATTTTTTACCCAGTACAAAACTGTCGACCAACTTTAAATTTTTATTGATGATGGCATATCGCATAACCTGGTTATCGTTGCCACCGGCGGCATACAAGTATTTTTCATCACTGCTAAATTTTAACCCCAGCCAGCTTTTTGGAATGACGGTTGTACTGGTAACTCTTTTACGGGCCACATCAATCAGTTGCAGGCTTTGGGTACTTTGCCCGTTGTTGGTAACGGCAATCATTTTTTTTGATTTGCTTACTGCCATGTTAAGTGGCAGATCGCCTAATGGTAAACTGGACCCGGCTGGCGACAGTTGCCAGCCATTGGGCAGTGTTACCTGTTTTTGCGCAGTTGAAATATAAAAAGAACTTACCAGGACCACGCATGCTATCAATTGCTTTTTCATAATTTTTAATTTGGATTTTAAAGTTACAAATACCCATCAGCTATGCATAGCTTAAAGGTTAATTTATTATGATTAAAAAATGCCTTCATGATATATGGATTTATTTTACTTAAAAATGTGTAAGATGATTTCATTAAATATGAGCTGTACTTAGTAAAACTTAACAGTATATAACTACCTCGTTAAATAACTTTGCAGTGATAAAAACAAAAAAATAACATTTTCACTATTCTGATGTTATGATCTAACTTATCTATAAAAAATATTATGGCACTATTATTTGAACCCCTCCACATAAGAAATATTCAGTTAAAAAACAGGATTGTAGTTTCACCAATGTGTGAATATTCGAGCACAGATGGCTTTGCAAATGACTGGCACCTGGTACATCTTGGTTCAAGGGCAGTTGGTGGTGCGGGGTTAGTAATTACAGAAGCCGCAGCAGTTTCTCCCGAAGGACGTATTACAGCAGCCGATCTTGGCATTTGGAAAGATGAACATATTACAAACCTTAAACGTATCAACGAATTTATTGTATCTCAGGGTTCGGTGCCGGGTATACAGCTTGCACATGCCGGCCGAAAAGCAAGTCATCACCGGCCATGGGAAGGTGGCAAATCGTTAACTGCAACTGAAGGCGCCTGGGAAACATTGGCACCAAGTGCAATTCCTTTTACCGAAAATGAGCCTTCGCCAAAGGAAATGACTAAGGTAGACATTGAACAATTTAAAACCGATTTTATAGCCGCTACGGAAAGAGCGTTGCAGGCAGGATACCAGGTGATAGAAATTCATGCGGCACATGGTTATTTACTCAATGAGTTTTTATCGCCAATCAGTAATAAACGTACTGATGAATATGGTGGTTCATTTGAAAACAGAACACGCCTGCTTGCAGAAATTACAACTGCAACCAGGAAGGTTATTGGAGAATCAATCCCACTTTTTGTGCGAATATCCGCTACCGATTGGGTACCTGATGGTTTTACAAGTGATGATGCAGTAGCATTGGCAACTATCTTAAAAGAAAAGGGAGCCGACCTGGTAGACTGTTCATCGGGCGGTAATTCACCTGCTCAAAAAATACCGGTGGCACCTTTGTACCAGGTAGAATTTGCTGAAAAAATTAAAACAGCAACCGGGATATTAACCGGTGCAGTGGGTTTAATAACTACTGCAACTGAGGCAGAGCAAGTATTACAGGAAAATAAAGCCGATCTGATTATAATGGCACGCCAATTATTAAGAGAACCATATTTCCCTTTGCATGCCGCTAAAGAACTTGGAGCAGATGCAACCTGGCCTATACAGTACGAGCGAGCTAAAAGACACTAAATTTTTATGGCTGATGTCTGATGTTTCGATGTCTGATTTTGTTACTACCTGAAAATTTATACACTATTCGGGAATCGAAAAGTCACTTGTACGTTTACGCATTTCAGTGTACACTTTAATTCTACTTTGACATATTTATAAAAATGTAGCTCACTGTTACGATAGTTTAATTATGGAACGAAAAAGATACCATGAAAAAATACAGTACAAGTGAGTGACACAACGATGCCGCCATAAAAAACTTCTGCTGGTCAACAAAAAAACACAAAGGTTTGACTTGTCAAAGTAGAATTAATAATACATTTAACTATATAATTGCCTGGGTTTAGTTAGCGTAAGGAGTTCGAAATTCTCAGACAACTCTATTTAAACGAATGTGCATTTCAAATCAGACATCAGCCATCAGACATAAAAATTCAGACAATTGAATTTGCTAAGGTGTTCAAAACTATCATAATATTCTGTCTACAAAATATGCATTTTCAAATCAGACATCAGACATTAATCCTCCTCTTCCTCATCATCACCGGTAAAAATCTCATGACCCGAACCTTCCTTCCACTCGTCCCTTTTTACTTCGCTGCCACCAATCAAATCTGCTACCAACGATGTCCAACCAGTTTGATGGCTGGCTCCCAAACCACTACCGGTATCACCATGAAAATATTCGAAAAACAGCATCAGTTCTTCATTGCCGGGTCTTTTGTAAAATTCGTTGTAGTCACCATACGATTTACGATCGCCATTCTTATCTTTTGCAAAAAGGCTCACAACCCGCTCTGTTAGTACCTTCGAAACTTCTTTCAGATTCATGTATGTACCCGAACCTACCGGGCATTCAACCTTTAAATTATCGCCATAAAATTCGCCATACTTTCTGATGGATTGAATGATGAGGTAGTTGATGGGCATCCAAACCGGTCCACGCCAATTACTATTTCCACCAAATAGTGTGCTGGTAGAGTCACCCGGATCATATTGAATTTCGTATTTATTTCCTTCGATCATTACTGAATATGGAAAGGCTTCATGATGTTTCGATAATGCCCGTATGCCACCACCCGATAAAAATTCTGACTCATTTAATAAACGGGTAAGCAAATGCATTAACCTGTCTTTCTTCACCAATGAAATAAGAATTTCTTCCCCGTCACCACGCTCTTCATTGGGCCAAAATAAATCATTTTTTTGCCTGTAACTTTCAAACCAACTCACCCGCTTTTTAAAATCAGGAAGCTGATCAAAAATCTGTTTATCCATAATACTTACCGCAAATAAACTCGTTAAACCAACAATACTTTGAATGCGCAATGGCAATGGATCTGCACCGGCAACTACCAATGCATCATAATAAAATTTATCCTGTTCATTCCATAAACTGTGGCCATTTAGTGCCTCGGCAATAAATACGAAATGCTCAAAAAATTTGGTAGCTGTATCTTCAAATGCAATATCATGCTTTGCAATTTCCAGTGCCATGTCCATCATATTCAATGCATACATTCCCATCCAGCTGGTTCCATCGGCCTGGTTTAATTGCATGCCACTCGACAGGTTGTGACTACGGTTAAATACACCAATATTATCAAGGCCAAGAAATCCTCCTTCAAAAATATTATTACCGCTGGTATCTTTTCTATTGATCCACCAGGTAAAATTGATTAATAGTTTCTGAAAAACTTTTTTCAAAAATGTGATATCTCCTTCTCCGCATGTTTCCTTTTCAATACGGTACACTTCCATGGTGGCCCATGCTTGTACCGGAGGATTTACATCACTGAAATTCCATTCATAAGCAGGCAACTGCCCATCTGGTTTCATATACCACTCACGCATGATTAACAGTAGCTGATTTTTAGCATAAATAGGGTCTACCATTACCAATGATATACAATGAAACGCAAGATCCCATGCTGCATACCAGGGATATTCCCATTTATCCGGCATAGCAATAACATCCTGGTTTTTTAAATGCGCCCAGTCATTATTCCGGCCAAATTTTTTGCCATCATTCACCGGCGTAATTCCATCGCTTGTAGTTAACCAACGCTCTACATCAAAATGATAATACTGCTTGCTCCAAAGCATTCCCGCCAGTGCCTTACGTTGTATATTTTTTAAATCTGCTGAAATAGTACAGGGTAGAATTGTGGTGTAAAAGTCATCTGCTTCCCGCTTACGTGCTTTAAAAATATGTTCAAAGCCGGGTGTAAAAGGCCTACTATCTGCCGTGTTTGTAAGGCGGCAATACAACACTTTTGTTTCACCTCCTTTTATGTTCAATTCGTACACAGGTGCAAACTTTGTTCCTTCTTTTTTTATTCTAAGTTTCTTTCGGTTAATGCCGTTTATTAACGCATCATGAAATGCATCCTTAACAAAGGGAGTTTTATTAGGTGTACCGTTTACCTTAAACATGTTGGTTTCGTTTTCGGTAAACAACATGTCGTTGGGTTGCTGAAAATAAAAATAATAGTTCCCCAACCTTGGGTGCTCCACTTTTACAGAAGTTTTTCCCTGGTACTTAATTGAGGGCTTTACCTCATCTGGTGTAAATGACCAACGGTTATAAAACCATAGTGTAGGCAACACGGTTATTGGCGCTGCTTTTTCTCCACGATTCGTAATTTCTATCTTTATAAAAATGTTTTGAGGATTTTGTTTTGCATACACAATATTCACATCAAAATATTCATCATTCTCAAAAATACCGGTATCCAGAATTTCGTATTCCGGTTCGTGCAAAGTACGTATGCGATTGGTAGCTTTCAGGTCGTCGTAAGGGAATGCGTTTTGAGGATATTTGTATAAATATTCCATGTAATAATGGGTAGGAATATTATCCTGGTAATAATATAATTCCTTTACATCCTCACCATGATTGCCTTCGTAATTACCCAATCCAAATAACCTTTCTTTTAATATATGATCCTTACCATTCCACAAGGCAATGGCGAAACATAAATTTTGAAAATAGTCTGAAATGCCCGCCAGTCCATCTTCTCCCCAGCGATAGGCTCTGTAATGTGATTGATCAAATGGCAGATAACCCCATGCATCTCCATGATATCCATAGTCTTCTCTCACAGTGCCCCATTGTCTTTCGCTCAGGTAAGGCCCCCACTGCTCAAGGGGAATAGCCTTTTTATTATTCATAGCTAAACGCTGATGTTCTGCTGACATGTTAAAATAAAATTAGTCGGAAGCCTTTCTTATTAAAAAACAAACAGGCTTTCCGGGTGTAAAAAATGATCCCGGCTATTGGCCGGGTATAACAAAACAATCACGGTAAATGTAAGCTATTTGATAAGAGAATATTATAGTAGATCAAAAAAAACTCCGCAAAGGTTTGCTGTTAAAAAAACAGGTATGTTGTGTTACAACATACCTGTAATAATAATCAATAATAAAACTGTTTGCGACAGCGGACTACAAAAATTTCGACCACATGATTCAGTCATCTACAAAACTAATGCTTCAGAATTTTTATATTAAAAAAAAACTAAGTTCCTTCCGGAGTTATTCCTTTAATAACATCTTTCATTTCCAATTTAGTTCCTCCTTTATTTAAAAATGGCGTAAGTAAATCGATCGGCACCGGGAAGATTGTTGTGGAGTTATTTTCAGTTGCAATTTCCCTTAATGTTTGTAAATATCTTAGGGTAAGTGCACTTGGTTCTCCCGATAATATTTTTGCTGCATCTGCTAATCTTTGTGAAGCCTGGAATTCACCTTCGGCAGAAATTACTTTGCTCCGGCGCTCTCTTTCTGCTTCAGCCTGCTTGGCCATTGCACGTTGCATTTCTTGAGGCAGGTCAATTTGTTTAACTTCCACATTGGTCACTTTAACTCCCCATGGTTCCGTCTGCGAATCAATGATCTGTTGCAGTTTGTGGTTGATAATATCACGTTGAGAAAGCAGGTCATCCAACTCCGACTGGCCAAGCACACTCCTTAAAGTTGTTTGTGATATTTGTGAAGTGGCTGACAAAAAGTTTTCTACCTGTACAATTGCTTTTTGTG
>JBDUEK010000007.1:0-105181 GCA_040002495.1 Ferruginibacter sp. | reverse complement strand
TCACCGCCCTGAAGGGCAGTGCAATTCAAAAGGCAGTGCAATTCAAAAGGTAGTGCAATTCAAAAGGCAATACAATCAAAAAGGCTAATGCAATTAAGGGGGCTTCAAAACTAAGTGGCAGATATATTATGCTTCCCGCTGTATCAAAATGTGTTATGAATATTGTTGCCTATTACACAATCCCATACAGTGTAAAGTATAAGTCGATGACAGGCGCTGGAAAATAATGAATAGTTAAATTATTTTAAAAACATAACCGATTGAAAAAAAGGAAAGGTTGCTTACTTTGCGGACTGCAAATTAGTAAGCAACCTTTTTTATTTAACATGATGGAAAAACCACGTTTGATTGAATTAGTAAAAAGAATACAGGCCATTGCACATCTGGGCCTGGTTTATGGCGGTAATGAATATGATCAGCAACGGTACACCGATTTGCAGGACATTACCCGGCAGATGCTGACAATTATCACCAACGAACCATTGGAGATTATCACCAATTATTATTTGCAAAAGAAAGAATACATCACACCAAAAGTTGATATACGTGCAGTGGTGTTTAACCAGCACAAACAAATTTTATTGGTTAAAGAAAAAGAAGATAGCCTTTGGTCGTTGCCGGGCGGCTGGGCCGATATTGGATTTAGTCCCAATGAAATTGCCGTAAATGAAGTAAAAGAAGAAACCGGGATTGATGTAACCCCGGTAAAACTATTGGCAGTGTTGGACAAGAAATGTCATCCGCATCCGCCTGAAGCAGATTATGTGTACAAATTTTTTATTCAATGTAATATTAAAGGCGGTGATTTTGAAGACGTATTTGATATTCTTGAAAAAGGCTTTTTTAGTGAAGATGCGTTGCCTCCACTGTCATTAAAAAGAGTACTGCCTTCACAGGTAGCATTAATGTTCCGCTATTTGGAAGACCCTTTAAAACCATCGGTTGTTGATTGATAATTTTTGATAGCAAATTTAAACGGGAAGTTTATTAATAGCAGTTGATAAGATGCCATTTCCTTATGGTTTGCATTAAAAATGAAGCACCCCACTATTTCACAAGTGAGGTGTTATATAAATTGAATTTTTCTAAATGTATTAAACAGGTTGCTGTCCTTTACGTGAGATAGATTTTATAGTTTCTAAATGTTCATCTGTAAGGCCGATGTAAGGACTAGTTTGTAGGAAATATCTTTTCAAGGAATCGGGGAGTTCGTTTAAAGACTTATCATCATCGATAATTACAAAATCCTCATTAACCTTATTCACATTAAACCAATTGACAATTTCATCTTTGCGACTAAGGTTATTAAGGTTCTCTGGAAGAGACTTTATTTTTTTAATGTCAATGCCCCTGTTTTTAAAGATATTCTTCCATTGCTGGATGCTAAACTTTGACTTATGTGAAGTTGTAAGCATAACCGTATCTTCTTCAGAAATTAGGTGCTGAAGCGTGCTGATCGCTTTACTACTAAACGCAGGAAATCCATCATCCAGGAATTCAGGACTTTTCCAACCTTTAGCAGGAATCATCACACCATCTATGTCTAAGAAGAATAACATAATAAGTAAATTTACACTTTATTTAAGCAATGCAACGATTTCCTCAATTGCAATACCGTTATAAGCGGCATCTTGCTCATTTAACATGTTGATTTTTGCAGGAGTATCCCAATCTTCGTCCTCAAAAATAACGGATTCCCAGTGTACAGCAGTTGTAGCCGATGTGATGTTCCCCGGAATTTTTTCAAGTGGAAATTTTGCAAAAATGGAAGCTATATATCGATGATGTCCATCGCAAATCAAGTTACTTTCAACTTTTATTCCTGAGAACTTAATTCCGGCAGACATTTTTTTAAATATTCTATTGATGACTGGTAGGCACAATTTCGTCTGTGTAGCGCTTAATTCAATTTCATTTTTACGGATGAATTCAACAATGATTTCCTTTGTAATACGCTCCAAAATATCTCAGTTCTTAAGTGGATAAAACTAATGTTGGGAATGTTTTTATATCTACAGCACATGATATTATCGGATGCGGACAATGACCGTTATTAACTGCGCTAACCCTTGAACGAAATACCTGCTGTTTTCCGTGAAACGACTTCACTCATGGCATTATGCGTCCCTTGTGTACCTGCATCCGGGTAATAAATTTTATGCTTCATCACTTTGTTAATTGCATATTTTAGTTCCTTTGGTTCCACCTGTGGATAAACAAATCCTTTCGCACCTTTTACAATAAAATTTTTAATGGCATCGTAATCTGTACTATTTGTGATAATTAATATTTGCATTGATGGAAAGCTGTTGCAGAGTTCTGTTATGACCGTTTCGTTTCTTTCGTGATCATTATCCACGTCATATAAGAGCAGGTCGGGGAGGTCCTCAATATCAAGATTTGAAATTAATTCATCGGACGAATGGCATTCCGGGTGTACCCGAAATCCAACGTTGTGTACCATCATTGCCAGGCATTTTAAAAAAACTTCGTGCCTGCAGAGAATCGCTATTTTATACGAATCTTTCATTTCAGCAATTTATATGTATGGCTAATGTACAAATTATCTTTGCGGAATAATAGCCCATTTTCTTTTTGAAGAAGATGATATAACGATGAGAGATATTTTGTTTGCTTTTAAACTAAATTCAAAACGCATGGCGATCACAACTCCCGGTTTTTATTAACTCATCAGCAATTTACATTTTGAAGGCAAATGAATATGCGGAATAAGCAAAACACATTACAAAGAAAATGTTTGTGTAGTAACTTTAGTCAAATTAATGGAAGAAATGTATACAATGGCCTAAAACACTGTTATAAAAAATCCAGGCCATCATATTTGTCAGCTTTAGTTCCGTTATTTCCATCAATCTCCAATACATTTGTGCCTGCCTATTTTAAAAATTAAAATGTTAAATGCTGCGTTTATGAAATACATCTGTTTTGTTGTCGTTGTTGCAATGCTTTTTTCCTGTTCCCACAAAAGAGAAGGTAAGCCGAGGGTGTTGGTTTTTAGTAAAACCGTTGGCTACCATCACGAGTCTATTGCTGATGGTAATGCCGCCATTATTAAACTTGGAATGGATAATAATTTTGATGTAGATACCACTACGGACGCCGGTATGTTTGTGGAAGATACCCTCAAGAAATATGCTGTAGTTGTTTTCTTAAGTCCTACAGGCGATGTGTTCAACAGCAGGCAGGAAGCGGCTTTTGAGCGATATATACAAGCAGGCGGCGGCTATATGGGAATACATGCAGCAACTGATTGTGAGTACGACTGGAAATGGTACGAACGGTTGGCAGGGGCTCACTTTTTAGATCATCCAGGTATTAATGATACTTTTCCTAATATACAAGCCGCCACGTTAAATGTGGTGGATCAAACCAATGAAGCAACCAAACATTTGCCAAAAGAATGGAAACGTACAGATGAATACTACAGTTTTAAAAACATAAGCAAAGAACTGCATGTATTGATAAGCATTGATGAAAAATCATATCATGGTGGTAAAAACGGCGATAATCATCCCATAGCCTGGTACCACGATTATGATGGCGGCCGTGCTTTCTACACAGAGTTAGGGCATACAAAAGAATCTTTTACTGAAGACAATTACCTGAAACATATTTTGGGAGGTATTAAATATGCCATCGGGGAAAATAAGGCGCTCAATTACAGTAAGGCCACCACGCAATATGCACCAGATGATGACCGGTTTGTAAAAACCCAACTTGCCCAGGGAGATTTCTTTGAGCCAACAGAAATGACCATCTTACCCAATTTTGATATACTGGTTTTACAAAGAAGAGGGGAGATTATGTTGTATAAAAATGATACAAAAAAAGTAAAGCAGGTAGGTTACCTGGATGTGTATTATAAAGCGAACGTGCAGGGAGTAAATGCTGAGGAAGGTATGCTTGGCCTGGCAAAAGACCCGGGCTTTGCCGTGAACAACTGGGTATATATTTATTATAGTCCGATAGATAGTGCTGTAAACAGGTTGTCGAGGTTTACTTTCAAAAAAGATACCATCGATCGTGCTTCCGAAAAAGTAATTCTTGAAGTAAAATCTCAAAGAGAAATTTGTTGCCATACCGGTGGTTCCATAGCATTTGGGCCCGACCAGTTATTATATTTTTCAGCCGGTGATAATTCAACACCGTTTGACGAAAAAGGTGAAAAATTTGTAAACCATGGTTATGCTCCATTAAACGATGCCCCCGGTCATTTACAATATGATGCCCGTCGGTCTGCAGGAAATACGAATGACCTTCGTGGTAAAATTATGCGTATCCATGTAAACGATGATGGAACTTATGATATACCCGATGGCAACCTTTTTCCAAAGGGTGAGGCTAAGACAAGACCCGAAATTTATGTGATGGGTAACCGCAATCCATACCGGATTACAGTAGATCAAAAGAATAGTAATTTATATTGGGGCGAGGTTGGTCCCGATGCAAACAATGACAGTTTTAATACCCGTGGCCCCCGTGGTTATGATGAAATTAACCAGGCACGCAAAGCTGGTTTTTATGGATGGCCTTATTTTGTGGGCAACAATTATCCCTACCACCGCTATAATTATGAAACAGGTGAAACCGGCCCCTCATTCGATCCGAAGGCTCCTGTAAATGATTCAAGAAATAATACGGGCTTAACAAAACTTCCGCCTGCGCAACCTGCATTTATCTGGTATCCATACGGTAACTCTCCTGATTTTCCACAGGTAGGTAGCGGTGGAAGAAATGCAATGGCAGGCCCTGTTTTTTACTCAGATATGTTTCCTAAAGGATCGGGATTGCCGGAATATTACAATGGCAAATTATTTATTTATGAATGGATAAGGGGATGGATAAAAGTGGTGACACTACAGCCTAATGGCGATTTTGATAAGATGGAACCATTTGCGCCCAATGTGAAATTAAATTCATGCATTGATATGGAACTTGGGCCGGATGGTAATTTATACCTGTTGGAATATGGCAGTGGCTGGTTTACTAAAAATCCCGATGCCGGACTTGCAAGAATAGATTATATAGGGGGTAATCGTCCGCCTGCTATCACTGCTTTTGATGTAGATAAAACTTCGGGTGTGTTGCCATTTACTGTAAAAGCAACAACGACGGCAAAAGATCCTGAGAATGATAAAATAACCTATACCTGGGATTTGGGCGACGGCAATACCAAACAAACGACTGTACCAGAACTGGATTACACCTACACAACTGCAGGCGATTTTAAAATTTCTGTTGAAGCAAAAGATCCGGAAGGTGCCAGTACAAAAAGCAATGCAAAATATATTTATGCAGGCAATGCAACGCCGGTTGTTGCAATCAATCTTACGTCAGGAAACAAATCTTTTTATCTGCCAGGCGTACCGGTTAAATACAATGTTTCTGTTACAGATCCACATGATACATCTGCTATAGATAAAGCAAACCTGTTTATTTCTGTTGACTATGTTGAAGGCTTTGATAAAGCCGCTTCATCTATGGGGCATCAGCAGGGGCAGGCAAATATTGAAGGCAAAAACCTGATACTTTCACTCGATTGTAAAAGTTGTCATAAAGAGAATGATAAGTCTGTCGGCCCGGCGTATATGCTGGTGTCGCAGAAATATTTAGCTGATAAAAATGCTATGCGTTATTTAACCGAAAAAATAACAAAAGGGGGTTCTGGTGTTTGGGGAGAAGTGGCCATGCCTTCGCATCCGAATTTATCGCAGGCAGATGCAAGACAAATGATAACCTGGATTCTTTCTTTGGGTAATGATGCTGCGGCGAAAAAATCGTTACCTGCTACAGGCACCATTATGCCGGATGCCACGCAAGGTGCTAACAAGGCAATGGTATTATCTGCAAGTTATACCGATAAAGGCGGCAACAATATAAAAGCACTTACCGGTAGTAAATCTGTTTCATTACCAGGTAATAAAATTACTTTCCGTGGGCAGGAAAAAGTAAATGGATTTGGAACTTTTAAAATGCGTGGACAAACTTTATTGACCCTGCCTGCAAACAATGGCTGGTTTATGTTGGATAATATTGAAATGACTTCCATACGATCTATTGCTTTAACGCTAGGCTGGAGAGATGCTCCAACTGCCAAATTTAGTTTTGAAGTAAGACTGGATGCGCCAGACGGTAAACTGTTGGGCAAAGGAACACTGGGCAATGTAAAAAAAGGCCAGCAATCAGGTGAGATAAATATTCCGGTATCAGCCATTACAGATGGTAAGTTTCACCAGGTTTATTTAGTGTACACGGCTGATGGTGCAAACCAGGGAGGCGTGTCTGCTGTTCAGTTCAATGCAAAATAAATATTGAAGAAAGATTATTGCCAATTTAGAATTTATTTTAAATACCAGCGATAGTTTTTCATAGCGACATCGTTGCGATATTTATCCCGAGTAAGGTTTTGTGTGCTGCATCGGGACGCAATCCGTTCATCTGAATATTTTCATGGCGGCGATGGGCATTATAATATACACTGTCTAATTAACTCAAACAACTTGTAAGTTGCAAGCAATAAATATTTAATAAAACAAATACCACAAAGTTTAAAATATCCGGTATAATAAAAGCCGGGTATTTTAAACTTAACCATCAATAGGGGAATAGAAAAGAAAGAAAGATTGAAATTAAAACCAATGAAAAATCAAACCATGTATCGTGTGCTGCTAACGTTCCTGTTGCTGTTCTCCTTTAATTTAATAAATGCACAGGTAGCCATAACCGGCAGCGTAAACAACGAGGCAGGAAAACCGGTTAGCAAAGCAAGTATTCATATCTTAAATACAAGCTTCAGCACTATTACTGATGAAGCTGGCAAATTCAGTATAGATGGATTACAAAAGGAAAAGTATTTAATCGAAATATCAGCGGTGGGGTTTGCCACAATAGTTCAGTCAATCGAGCTGAAAAATACCAGCATTTCCCCATTGAGTTTTAGTCTCAAAACTGTACTGGTACAACTCGAAGCAGTTACCGTAACCTCGGAAAAAAGAGAAGCGCTCTTACAAGATCTTCCCGTAAGCATCAGTGCTATTTCTGCTACACAAGTAGAGCAGTATCGCCTTTGGAATGCCAAAGAATTGACCGCCATTGTGCCCAACCTGTATGCAGGTAATTCGGGTGATGAAAGAAATGTAATTTCTATCCGCGGAATTACTACAACATCTTATGATCCTGCTGTTGCAACCTATATTGATGGCGTAAACCAGTTTAGCCTGGATACTTACATTCCCCAGCTTTCTGACATTCAGCGCATAGAAGTATTGCGTGGGCCGCAGGGTACATTGTATGGCCGCAATGCAATGGGAGGTGTTATCAATATTATTACAAAACAACCCACCAATACAACAACAGGTTTTGTACAAATAGATGCAGGCAATTACAACCTGCAACGCTACAGTGGTGGCATCCGAACGCCATTGGTAAAAGGTAAATTGTTTCTCGGTATTTCCGCTGTGTACAATAAGCGAAACGGTTATTACGACAATGAATTTAACAACAGCAGTTTTGATAAACAACAACAGTTAACCGGTAATTATTACCTGAAATATTTACCCGCTGCAAAATGGGCCATCACACTCAATGTAAAGCATCAGAACAACCGAAATGATGGTGCATTCCCATTGGTAAACGGTGTGGATGATGCAATTGCCAATCCGTATAAATTAAATCAGAATGCGGTGGGTAAAATGATTGATAATACATTGAACGCTTCATTATCTGTTAACCATAATGGAGAGCAGGTCAACATTTCCTCACAACTTGCCTGGCAAAATAATCACCGTTATTATAACGCACCATTAGATGGCGACTTTTCTCCGTTGGATGCTGTTACAGTTATCAATGATTTTGGAAAACAGTGGAACAATGTAAAAGTGTTAACGCATGAGTTCAGGGTAAGTTCAGCGGCAAGTAAATCCTCGGCTTTCAGTTGGACTGCCGGTGAGTATTTTTTTCATCAATACAACCCTGTAAAACAGGCAACACATTTTGGTGCAGATGCAGGATTATTGGGCGTGCCTGATACCGATTTTTCTACCACCAGCATTTCCAAAGGAAATAACACCGGCGTGGCTTTATTTGGCCAGGCAAATTATGCAGTTACTAAAAAACTGGCGCTCGTTGCCGGCCTGCGGTACGATTATGAAAATAAAAAATTAATGGTAAGTGGCCTGTATCAAAAGGACGGTCAGGATCCGTTTGTAACATTGGACGACACCACAGCAAGCGTACATTACAGTGCCGTTTCGCCAAAGCTTGGTTTGCAATACCAGTTTACGCCAAACAGTAATGTATATGCAAATTATAGCCGTGGATTCCGTACAGGCGGACTAACCCAGTTGTCTTCCGATCCTTCACTGCCGCCACTTTATCCATACAAACCCGAGTATAGCAATAACATTGAAGTAGGCTTTAAAAATACTTTGTTGGATGATAGATTGCGGATAAACTTCACTGCATTTTATACCCGTGTAAATAATGCACAAGTGCCAACACTTATATTACCCGATGCAATTACAATTACTAAAAATACCGGCGAATTGAGCAGCAAAGGTGTTGAACTGGAATTGAATTACCTTCCTTTTAAAGGTTTCGAGGTTACATACAATGCAGGTTATACCAATGCAACATACAGTTCGCTAAAATTTGCGCAGAATGGCCAGGCTATTAACCTGGATGGCAAAAAACAAATCTATACACCTGATATTACTTCCATGCTGGCGCTACAATACAGCTATGTATTAAATGAAAAGAACCAGGTTAAATTACTCGCCAGGGGTGAATGGTTTTACATCGGCAAAAGATATTTTGATTTTGCCAATACCATCAGCCAGTCATCTTACAATATGTATAACACCAGGGTAGGAGTTAGTTGTAAGCAGGTGGAATTGTTTGCATGGTTCAGGAACATGGGCAATACAAAATACATTGAGTATGCCTACGATTTTGGTGCTGTACATTTAGGTACGCCACGTACTTATGGTGCTACAGCTAAGTTTTTATTTTAAGGTTGAAATTATGTTTACCCGGTGAGTCACCCCCAAAGGGTGACTCACCGGGTAAACCCGTCTTTGACAAATCAAAGTTGACACGACACCAGTTAAAACGAGTTGGCTAAAATAGTAAGCTACCAATTTGTGTAAATAAAAACCTAATAATCTGTTTTCGGATAGTCAAATGGTTGCGCAACACTTTTGTGAGGTTGATATCCTTTGAGCGGTTCAAAATTATAATCCCTGCTAAAAAATACACTGGTCGTTTGTGCATGCGGACTAAGTGGTGCAAAGCCTGTAAAATCAGACTGAATCAATCCTGCATTTCTCAATATAGCTGCAGAACGCAGGCATCTGTCGGCATTATCAAGAATGATTATCCCGCCAGGTTTCAGGTGTGTCAATGCCTTTTCAGAACAGGCAGCACGACAGGGGATATAGCCATCCACAACAATAATATCAAATAATTCGTAGGCAGAAATTTTGCCTGAATATTCTTCCACATCCAGCGATGAATGAAGGATGGTACAATTGGCAGGAGCCATCGGTTGTATTTTTTCAAGCCATGCTATATTATTTTCAACAGCAATTACTGATTTGGCGTGAGCTCCCCAAAACAATGTTGAAAACCCGGAGCCATATTCAAAAACGGTTTTCTCTGTAAAATTCAACTGCGATAAAAAATCAATAGCAGGGTAGCTAAACCATGGTATTGGATCGCCTTTTGTGTTGATGCATTTCTTTAATTTAAAGGCATTCGACCAGCCATAATCTTGCAGGATGTGCCTTATTAATTTATTCCTTGCGGATAAATTGTACCGATATGATTTTATTGCTCCTGGAATGAGCGAAGAGGTAATTTTTCGGATACTCATAACACTTGGTTTACTAATTTATAGAAGTTTTATTCAGAATTTTAATTTACGATTAATTATGTAGGGTATTGATTTCAAACACTAATTTTCAAGAGAGAATAAATAAGGATTGTTTAAATAAAGATTGTTTCACAACGGTGTTATTTCATATCCTGTACAATGGCTTTTATTCCATCAGTATAACTGGTTGGCTGCATGCCAAATTTTTGCTGAAATTTACTACTGTCAAAAAAATAATCCTGGTCGTTCTGGTATTGCATTTCTTTCAACTCTCTCAGCATTGGAATAAATATTGCCAATAGCTTCAACATAAGTTTTGAAAGTGTGTACCAGGCAGGTTTTACCTTCATTTCGTCGGCAATCATTTTAATAAATTCTTTGCCTGTTAATTTTTCTGTAGAGGTTGGTAAATGCCATACCTCGCCGTAAGCATCTGCTGTGTTTCCCAACAATGCCATAGCTTTTGCTATATCAGGCGTGTAAGTAAAGGAATGAATTTTTGTAGCGTCGGATAGCCACATGGCTTTTTTACCTTTTTCAAAATTGTCGAACACGCTTATTTTTAATACGCTTGTGTTTACGCCCGGGCCATAAAAATCAGCACTTCTAGCAATGAGTGCTTTTAGCTGTCCGGATGCAGATGCGTCGGTAATCATCTGTGCAATTTGTAATCTTACTTTTCCTTTTTCGCTGGGTGGGTCAAGGGGTGAAGATTCTGTCATCGCCGGAATGGCACTGTTGGCATACATGTAAACGTTGTCTAAAAATACCAGTTTGGCTTTGTGCTGTATACAGGCTCGTATTACATTGTACATAATTTCGGGCCATTGCTTTTGCCATACTTTTAATTCGTACGCAATGCCCGCACATAAATAAACAACTTCCGAACCGGCCACCGCTTTTAATACAGCCGCAGCATCTGTCAGGTCAGCAACCATCAATTCATCGCTGTCATTTACCAATTGTGGATTTCTGGCAACCAGCCTTACTTTATTGGTATAATTTACAAGTTCTTTTGCCAGCAGTTTGCCGATGGCCCCGCCTGCTCCTAAAATTGTTTGCATAATAAAATATCATTTAATCAAACTTATAACGCCTTTTTTATTAGTGGATTTTGTGCAGTTGTTATCTGCAATTTAAGTTGTAAAAATAGTTATGCCAACTAATGTATTAAGTTGGTCAAAATAAATATGAAAAAGGAGGAAATTGATAACTGGTAGCACTTGTGAATGAGTAGTAAGTTTTAGGCGGTGCATCCCAAATTGTCGCTGGCTGGCGGAGACAACAGCCAGCGCAGTCAGCCGTGGGCTGTGTCTCACCGCCCACGGCTTATAAGTAAAGCGACAATTTGGGATGCAATAGTTTTAAGAAATATATGCGTCAAATAATTATCTTAGTGTAACGCCAATAAAAACGAGACGCCATATAATAGCGGTCATTTCTTTATAACATTCACTTGTTACAAATGGCTAACAAGCCTTACCGACAAACGTTCTATCTAAAATTTTTCGAAACTATCAAATCAATTATTATGAACTTAAAAATAAACCATCTGCAACATGTCGGTATTCCAATCATAGATATAAAAGTTTCCCAGGCATTTTATGAAAGATTGGGTTTTCAAAATGTAATGCACACAACTTTTATTCACCAGGGTGCAGAAGGCAAGGTGGCCATGATGAAACGGGATGCAATGGTTATTGAGTTGTATCAAATGCCTGAGCCGGAACTAAGCAATGTAAAACTGCGAAAACCCGGCCGCATCGATCATATTGCTTTTGATGTAGATGATATTGACGAAACTTATGCATTGCTAAAAAGTGAAGGGTTTGATGTGGTGGAGGACGAACCCGTGTACCTGAATTTCTGGCAAAATGGATGCAGGTATTTTTATATTTTAGGTCCCGATGGAGAGCGGTTGGAATTTTGCCAGATTTTGTAGAGATGGTTCAGCTTTTTTAGAATACATAGTTGGGTTTTAAAATTTAAATAGTTATCAAATTTCATAACTTCAATAACGCAAAAGATGCAATTCAAATTCGTACAATTATATTATTACCAAAATTCTAAGAAACAATTTAAGCGGTTAGCAACTATGAAACACTTAATGCTATTTTTTTTCGGCTTTATTTTATTGAGCAAAGTTCAAGCGCAGGTAAGGCCGGCTTTTATTGAAATTGCTACTGAGTTTTTCTCAAACTACGAATATAACAACACAGAATTTGTATTGAAATTTTTAAAAAAGAAAGATGGATGGTACGTAACAGAAGCTTCTTACCAATACCCTGATAGTGTTTCGAATACAACTATGTTCTGGTCATTAAAAGATAAAAAATATTTGCCGCTCTTACATTATGCCAAGCAAAATAATGTTGCTGACGTTGAAAGGCTTGTCGAAGATTACCTGAAAATGATCGATTGGGATTTTCTTGAATATTCTTTTACAAGGAATAAATATTATGGTTATCCGGGATGGGACTGGGATATTATTAGTGACCCAAACGAAACGCCCATGACTGATACATTATTAGAAAGCCTTGGTAGAGCTTATTCCAATTACGCAACCGGTTTTTTGTATGACCAGTCAGGCGATCTTTTTCAGAATGATGATAATGACAGAATACCGCTTGCTGACCGGGATACTGTAAGTCTTTCCCGCAGGAAAAAATTTATTAAGTATAGTGAAAAAGCTTTTGAAGTTTATGGCAAGATATTGGCGCACGATCCAGCATATGAAACCAGGGTAGGTAATATACAAATTAAACAAGCCAACGAACGCTTATCAATGTATACAGGGTTATTGATTGTTGGGGATACGTTAAATGCAAAAGAAGTCCTTAAAGGAACCACGTACCCTGATAGTCTTATTCAAATGGGCCTGGCATATTTATACGCTGTTCCTCCAAAAACTATCTTGTTTACCGGTGGTGATAATGATACATACCCGTTATGGTATTTGCAGGAGGTTCAAAATTTCCGAAAAGATGTATTAGTCATAAATACCAGTTTGCTGGGACTTAGAAGGTATATCAATATGCTTGATAAAAAATTTAAAGGAAGCCTGTTTGCAACCAAAGACAGTGTATATTTTGCCGATAATTTTGAATACTTTGTATATAGTCAGCCAACAACTATAGCACCTAAATTAGACGTAAGCAAATTTATTAATGATTTAAATAAAATAGTTTTCACATCTTCAGGCGAATCTAAGATTAACTTTAAGGGAATGCCACTTAAAAGATACGAGTCAAAAGAATTATACTTTAATACTACTTCCGGCAAAACTGATTCCGGTGTTCAAATAACAATAGATAAGGTGCTATCGCTAAAAGATTTCTTATTTATGAACGAGTTTATGATGCTGGATATCATCAGTAAAAACATAAATAGCCGACCTGTATATTTTACTTACATGAATAGTTTATTTGGAGACATGCTGAATTATGAAGGGAATATTTATAAATTGATGTCGACTTCAGAGTAAACTTTCTTTATTACATTCTTATTGACTGCTACGCAAGTTATTAGAATTAGAAATGATACTGGCTGATAATTGAATTGATAATGTTGTATTTTATTTCACCGGATAGCTATTATTTGTTTCTGCCGATAAGCACCGGCACATTAAACTATTGTATTGTGATAGCATTGAAATTTGTCTACAAATAGAATAATACTAATTTCCTAACTCCAACAACACCAACTGTAAGTACAGTTGAATCACCCAAATCAATGCAAATCTCAAACAATCAACTTAAAGGTTTAATAATTGCAGGCATCATCATTTGTATATTAACCGCTTCCTTCACTATAATAACTGGACACAATATTATTTACGTAGCGGCTTTAAATGCAGCTTCCTCTTTGTCATTATTACTTTACTGGATACGTAAACAGATATTGATTACGCGGCACTATTATGATTTTGCAGAAAATGGCTTTCAGTGGTTCAGTATATTATAATTGGTATTCATTTCGCCGTCCTGGTTTTTTTCTTAATTTTCAGTCTTACTTTTAAAATTAAGAGGTTGTTCTAAATCATTTTTCAGTTTTTGCTAATAGTATACTTCCCGGAATTTTAACTATACAAGTTTTTAAAACATTTTATCATAGGGATAAGTCTCCGATTGCGATTGTTTCTGTATGTATAAAATCCGCAATAAGTTATTGTATTGAAGATGCAGTAACTTCAAGTATCGGAAATTACTAACATGGAAAATGCAATTATTCTGCAATCAGTTATTACCTGTCCTCACTGTACACATCAACAGGAGGAAACAATGCCTACCAATGCCTGCATGTTTTTTTATGTATGTAAAATTTGTGCTGCCAGGCTGAAGCCCGCAACCGGTGACTGCTGTGTATTTTGCAGTTATGGGTCAGTGAAATGTCCGCCTGTTCAATTGGGAACGTCTTGCTGTTCGTAAAAAATTATGTGGCATTCGATTAATCAGAACAGGTATTATCCCGTAGCCGTATTTCAATCAATCACAAGAACTAAAGCAGGAGCAGGTGCTACAAGGAAGCCCTCGATTTTAAGTGGAAAGGAATGGCGATATGTTCGGTAGATTTTTCAAGAATTAGTTGCGCCGCTTTTCTGCCCATCATTTCAAAATCGGTAGAGACGGTGGTTATGCCGTTTAATATTATTTTCTTAAGTGCAGTTTCGTTGTAAGAAATTACACCCACATCTTTTCCCACTTTTAATTTGCTCATCAGTATTTTCTCAATCAGTATTACCAGGTCATTCTCCATCAAATTAATGTAAGCCTCTCCGGACTGGATGGTTTCACTTTCAATATCATGTATTACTTTATAATTAAAAGCATATTCCTGGCAAAAGCGATAAAAGCCTTCCAGTATTTCTTTTGGATGATAAGTGTATTCAGGAAAAATAATATTGATGGTATGATATTTCCCCAGCTTTTGTTTGGCCTGCATCAATGCATTATAAATATCAGCTTCAAAGTCTTCATACACCGCAGCATATTCTCCATCTACCCAAGGCACCAGTTTATCCATTAATATCAACTTTTCTTTCGGAATACTATTGATAACCTCTGCTGCATTTTCGCCGCCATCTAAAAAATGAGGAATTATTACATAATGCGTATAATTTGTTTTCTGTTCGGTAATTAGTTTTTTAAATAAATTAAAATCATTGTTGTAAATATAAAAGTCAATTGCAGCCAAATCACCAAGAGCGGCTACAAAAGCATCATATATTATCTTTTTGTGAGCGCTTAATTTATTGAATAGCAAAAATATTTTCAGGCTTTGGTTAAAGCTGGTAAGTTTTACAAAATAACCTTTACCCGGTACCGAACCTAATACGCCATTTTTTTTTAAATGCTTGTAACCCTTTTCCGCAGTATCTCTTGATATATCAAATTCAAAACTTAGTTCATTTATTGAGGGAAGTACATCATTTTCTTTTAGATAACCATCATCAATCGCTTTTATAATACTATTGGCAAGTTGCAGGTACTTGGGGGTGGCCGAATAAAGGTCTATAGATAAATGCTTAAATGTTGTTGATTCTTTCATTACGCAAGTGTAATCTTTTTTCAAACATACACAATTTTTGCAGGTTGATTACTAAAGCATGACAGCACATGACAGGTATTCAATTGTATCTCTTTAATTTTATTTTTTCAATTGCTTCTATATCAAAAAATTTATTGCTGATGGGTGTTATTCTCGGTGTTATTTTCCACTTTATAGGCGGGTTTGCCTCTGGAAGTTTTTACATGCCTTACAAAAAAGTGAAAGGCTGGCATTGGGAAAGTTTCTGGATCGTTGGTGGTCTTTTTTCCTGGTTGATTGTTCCTCCGCTTGCGGCATATCTTACTATTCCTGGTTTTGGTGATATCATTTCACAGGCAGGTAGTACAGTAATTGGTACCACATTTATTATGGGATTGCTCTGGGGTATTGGTGGCCTTACTTACGGGTTGGGCGTACGCTATCTGGGCGTGGCATTGGGTAGTTCTATCATTCTTGGCCTTTGTTCCGTATTTGGAGCAATCATTCCCTCCATTTATTATTACTATGTAAAAACAGCAGGTAAAGATACCATTGCCGACCTGGTGGGAACTTCATGGGGCCGCTGGGTATTAATTGGTTTAGCCATTTGTGTGTTGGGTATTGTTATTTGCGGTAAGGCCGGCAATATGAAAGACCGCGACATGGGCAATGCAGAAGTAGATGCATCCGGCAGCGAATTCAAGCTGGTAAAGGGTTTGGTTGTTGCAATCATTTCCGGTGTATTAAGTGCCTGTTTTAGTTTTGGTATTGAAGCAGGTACTACCATGGGTATTGTTGCCAACGATGCATGGAAATTGGCTCACCCTGGCCAGGGCGAGTTCTTGTTTAGAAACAACGTTATTTTTGTAGTGATACTTTGGGGCGGACTTACTACCAACCTTATCTGGTGTATTATTTTAAATGCCCGCAATAAGTCATTCGGCGATTACACCGATAAGAAAACTCCACTCTTAAAAAATTACCTGTTATGTGCATTAGGTGGCACCATGTGGTTCCTCCAGTTTTTCTTTTATGGCATGGGCGAAAGTAAGTTAGGTAACGGAGCCAGTTCCTGGATTTTACACATGTCGTTTATTATACTTACAGCAAATGTATGGGGGCTGGTATTACGTGAATGGAATGGCGTATCTAAAAAAACCAGGCAAACGATTATAGCCGGTATCTTAATAATTATCCTGTCTATCCTGATTGTTGGATATGGAAATTCTTTAAAAATGGGTTGATAAAATAAGCCGCAAAATTTTCACTTCGATTCTTGTTTTCAAAAAATGGACAACGCTTGAAGACACAATAAAAAACATGTTGGAAAAGTCTAAAATTTAAATATATGAGTACTAATAATTCAAATTCGGCTGCCGCAAAAGATGCAGTCGGCACGCTTAATAAGGATAGCTTCAAGCATGTGAGTTACCTGTGGGATGATGAGAAAGCTGCATCAATGGAAGGGGATGAAGTTACATTATTGATTTATCGTTCCAACCTGTTGGGAGCAGATCTTCGTTTAACCAATTACGGTGGTGGTAACACTTCGTGCAAGGCAACTGCCAAAGACCCGTTAACGGGAAATGAGACAGAAATTATGTGGGTAAAAGGCTCCGGTGGCGACATTGGAACACTTAAAAAAAGTGGCCTGGCTGCATTGTATGTTGACCGCCTGCGCAGTCTTAAAAATGTATATCGTGGTCTTGAATTTGAGGATGAAATGGTAGAGCTTTTCAACCATTGCATTTATGATCTTGCTTCAAAAGCACCTTCAATTGATACACCCTTGCATGGTTTTCTTCCATTCAAACATATTGATCATTTACATCCCGATGCGGCCATTGCAATTGCTGCTGCAAAAGATGGTAAAAAAATAACCCGGGAGTTATTCAGTGGAACCATTGGTTGGGTTGAATGGCAAAAGCCGGGATTTGAACTGGGGCTTCAGCTAAAAGAATGTTTGGATAATAACCCCGGCATTCGTGGTATTATGTTAGGTTCTCATGGTTTGTTTACATGGGGAGATACTGCCTACGAAAGTTATGTAAATACGTTGGAAGTAGTTGAACGCTGTGCTGAATACCTGGCCGACAACTACGGTAAAAAAGGAGCCACCTTCGGCGGTGAAAAAGTGAGTTCACTTGCCAAAGAAGAAAGGCTGAAACAAGCTGCAGCGCTGGCGCCTGTATTAAGAGGGTTCTGCAGTTCAAAAGTAAAAATGATTGGTCATTTTACAGATGATGACAGGGTATTGGAGTTTATCAATTCCAACGATCTTAGCCGCCTAGCTCCATTAGGAACAAGCTGTCCTGATCACTTTTTAAGAACAAAAATCAGCCCGTTGATCTTGCCACTTACTAAAGATGAAAGTCTTGCAGATGTAGCAGCAATCAAAGCAAAATTGCAACCTGAGTTTGAAGCCTATCGCAAAATGTATGCGGATTATTATGATACCTGCAAACACGATAATAGTCCTGCAATGAGAGATGCCAATCCGGTTGTATTACTATATCCTGGTATCGGCATGTTCACTTTTGCAAAGGATAAACAAACAGCCAGAGTTGCCGCGGAATTTTATACCAATGCCATCAATGTAATGAAAGGTGCAGAAGCAATTTCTGAATATACTTCATTACCACGCCAGGAAGCATTTAACATAGAATACTGGTTGCTGGAAGAAGCAAAACTGCAAAGAATGCCAAAACCAAAACCATTAAGCGGAAGGATTGCGTTGGTTACCGGAAGTGCAGGTGGCATTGGAAAAGCAATCGCCAAAAAATTTGCAGATGAAGGCGCTTGTGTGGTTATCAATGACATCAACCAGGAAAGATTACAATCAGCAACGGAAGAATTCACCAAACAATATGGCAGGGATACAGCGGCGGCAGTAATGCTGGATGTAACCAATCAGCAAACAATTTTGGATGCCATGGAAGGCGCTGCACTTGCATTTGGTGGTGTAGATATTATTGTAAACAATGCCGGTATCAGCATTTCAAAACCAATTGCAGATCATACCATCGGCGATTGGGATAAATTATACGACATTTTGGTAAAGGGCCAGTTCCTGGTTTCACAGGCAGGACTTGCTATTATGAGAAAGCAGGATATTGGTGGCGATATCATCAACATCGTTTCTAAAAATTCTGTGGTGGCTGGTCCTAACAATGCCGGGTATGGTTCTGCAAAAGCAGCACAGGCGCACCTTACAAGGCTAATGGCTGCTGAAGTTGGCGGAGATAAAATAAGAGTGAACACTGTTAACCCGGATGCGGTAATTGCCGATTCAAATATCTGGGCCGGCGGATGGGCAGAAGGCAGGGCGAAAGCGTATGGCATTACAGTGGAAGAATTGCCGGCTTATTATGCTAAGCGCACATTATTAAACGAAGCAATTTTACCAGAAGATATTGCGAACGCATGCTTTGCTTTTGCAGGCGGACTGCTAAATAAATCCACCGGGAATATCCTGAATGTGGATGGCGGTGTTGCGATGGCATTTGTTCGCTAATTTTTTTCATTTAGAAGTTGTTTAAAAATAATTTATATGGTCTCCAACGTCGGTATTTCATCGCAACGACATTGGCGACAGTCTATCCCGCATTTAATCGGGACTCCGTTCAAGTTTAGGTTTTCATGGCATCAGAGGCCTTCGGATTGAAACTTCATAATTAAATTTAAACAGCTTTTTAGCAGTGAATCAGTAAAGGTTGATGATTTTCTAATCTGTCAACCTGTTTTTTCTTTTGTAAAATGATTTAATTGAGATGTTATTATGAACAGGGTTGCTTTTAAAATGCAGTTAAATAAAGGGGCTGAGGCCGAGTATAAAAAACGCCACGATCAGTTATGGCCCGATTTGGAGCAATTGCTTAAGGCAACCGGCATCAGTGAATATTCCATTTTCCTGGATGAAACAACCAATAGTCTTTTTGGAGTGTTGAAAGCAGTAGATCCAAAAGCATTGGATGAACTTCCTTCAAACCCGGTGATGCAAAAATGGTGGGCATATATGAAAGACATCATGGAAAGCAACAGCGATAATTCACCGGTAAGTATCCCACTGGAAGAAGTATTTTATTTACCGTAAATTACAATAATTAATAACCTGGAAAAATCTTGAAATATGTTATTAGATAAACGATTGATTGACGACAACAACGACCAAAATTTAAGCGCTCATAAAAAGAGCTTCGAATACATTGCCTCCACAACTGACGAGGTGGAAGAAGTTATTCAGAAACTGGTAGATTTTCAAATTGCTATTCCGAGCTGGGCCCTTGGTACCGGTGGTACAAGGTTTGGCCGTTTTAAGGGAGCAGGTGAGCCTGGTGATCTTGAACAAAAAATTGAAGACATTGGTTTATTGCATGCCCTGAACAAATCAAGCGGTGCCATTTCCCTGCATATTCCATGGGATATTCCTTCGGATGCAAACGCTATCAAAAAACTGGCTGCAATGCACGACCTGAAGTTTGATGCCGTTAACTCCAACACCTTCCAGGATCAACCTGCACAGGAGTTGAGTTATAAATTTGGTTCATTGCAGCATGTAGATAAAGCCGTGCGTAAGCAAGCCATTGAACATAATATTGAAGTAATCAAACAAGGCGAATCATTGGGCTCAAAGTCGCTCACAGTATGGCTTGCAGACGGATCGAGTTTTCCCGGACAGTTAAATTTCCGCAAAGCCTGGCAAAATACTTTTGAAAGTCTGCAGGAGATTTATGCTGCACTTCCAGCCGATTGGAAAGTGTTTGTTGAATACAAGGCATACGAACCAAATTTCTATTCTACCACGGTGGCAGATTGGGGACAATCCTATTTGTTTACATCCAAGTTGGGCCCTAAAGCCTATACATTGGTTGACCTTGGTCACCATTTGCCAAACGCCAATATTCAGCAAATTGTTTCTTTATTGATGATGGAGAAAAAACTGGCTGGCTTCCATTTCAACGATAGCAAATATGGTGATGATGACCTTACCGTTGGTAGCATCGATCCTTACCAGTTGTTCCTTATTTTTAATGAATTGGTGGAAGGTATGGATGCACAAAAAATGAATCACGCTACAGACCTTGCCTGGATGATTGATGCCAGTCACAATGTAAAAGATCCGCTGGAAGATTTATTGCAATCGATCGAAGCCATTATGATTGCCTACGCACAGGCACTTACTGTAGATACTTCTGCGCTTAAGAAAGCACAGGAAATAAATGATGTAGTAACAGCGCAGGAAATTCTGCAACAGGCATATCGTACAGATGTAAGGCCGTTGGTTGCTGAAGCAAGACTGAGAGCTGGCGGTGCCTTAAAACCGTTGCAATTATTCCGTTCTTCCAATGTAAGGCAACAATTGATTAAAGAGAGAGGTGACCAGGTAGTGGCTACGGGGTTATAATTTGGTTCATGGTTCATGGTTGATGGTTCATGGTTCATGGCAAATGCATAGTGCATTAGTTCATGGTTCATAGTTCATTGTTCATAGTTAATAGCGATGTCTCCAATGAAATATGTATTGTAAACATGAACAAAGAATTGTAACACTTAACCAGAAGTATTAAATCATCACAACTATTTCAGATCATAGTCTATGGGCTAAAAAGCCATCAAAAATTAAGTTGAGATTTACCATTCAACACTGAACTATCAACCATGAACCATCAACCATGAACCATCAACCATGAACCATCAACCATCAACCATGAACCATCAACCATGAACCATGAACCATCAACCATGAACCAACCATGACTTCAACTCCTGTAATAGCAATTTTTGATGTGGGTAAAACCAATAAAAAATTATTTCTGTTTGACAGGAATTACAAAATGGTGTATGAAAAAACAGCAAAGTTTACTGAAACCGTTGATGAAGATGGAGATGCCTGTGAAAATCTTCAAAGCCTAAGCCTGAGTGTATTTGATTCACTGAGTGATGTTTTCAAACGGAAAGAGTTTTGCATTAAAGCCATTAACTTTTCCACCTACGGAGCCAGCTTCGTTTATATCGATGAAGCTGGTAATCCGCTTACGCCATTATACAATTACCTGAAAGAATTTCCGGCAGATCTGAGCAGGCAGTTTTATGATAATTACGGAGGTGAAAAAGAGTTTGCTCACCAAACAGCATCGCCGGTTTTAGGAAGCCTTAATTCCGGCATGCAATTGTATCGTATTAAATATGAGCGGCCCGAATTATTCCAGAAGATCAAGTATGCACTGCATTTACCTCAATATTTAAGTTATTTAATTTCAGGTGTTCCTACATCAGATATCACCAGTATTGGCTGCCATACCAACCTCTGGAATTTTTATGAAAACGATTATCACAATTGGGTGGCCAACGAGGGCATCGCTGAAAAGCTGGCGCCGATTTTACCGGGCGATCAGGTATTGCCAGCAGTTTTTCCGGGCAATAAATATGTGGTAGGAGTTGGCTTGCATGATAGTTCCGCAGCATTGATTCCTTACATCGTTAATTTTTCTGAACCATTCATTCTTATATCAACAGGTACCTGGTGTATTAGTTTAAATCCATTTAACCAAACACCACTTACTTCTGAAGAACTCGACCAGGATTGTCTTTGTTACATGACTTACCAGGGCAAGCCTATCAAAGCTTCCAGGCTATTTGCAGGATACGAACATGAGCAACAGGTAAAACGTATTTCCGATCATTTTCATGAAAATGCTACCCGTTTTAAATCCATTGGTTTTGATGCAAACATAATTACCCTATTGCAAAATAAATTGCCTCAGCAGGCTGATCCTGTCAACTTAAAACAATCTATGTTTGGTGGCCGTGAGATGGTTGATTTTAAAAACAGTGAAGAAGCTTATCATCAACTGATACTCGATATCATTGCCCAACAATATTTTAGTACCAACCTGGTGCTACAAGGAACCAATACTAAAAGAATTTTTGTAGATGGAGGCTTTAGCAAGAACGCTATTTATATGAATTTGCTGGCCGCATGTTTTCCTAAAATAGAAGTATTTGCTGCATCGATGGCGCAGGCAACCGCGGTAGGTACTGCATTGGCAATTCATAATTCCTGGAATAAAAAATCTTTGCCAAACGATATCATTGAATTGAAGTACTATGCTAAAAACAGGATGATTGTGGCGCCTTGATTGTTAATTTGTTAATAATTTACCAGCATAGGGGTTCTAATTTTTTCTCATAAGCAAAAGTAAAAGGTGGTCAATATTCTTATTGTGCCGCCTTTTTTTACCTGTTAAAATTGGGTGTATCTCAAATTGTCGCTTGTATTCTAAGGTTGCCAACCTTAGAAAGAGTATTCATTAAATTAAAATAAAAGATTAAAGGTTGGCAATCTTTGCGACAATTTGAGATGTACCGTTAAAATTGCTGCGTGTAAATGGAGATGTATACTTTTGTAATATCTTACTGTTTAACAAAAATGATTGCATTAAATTATTCTTAAATTTAAATATGAAAAGCCCCCTCTCAATATTGGTTACGCTTGCTTTAACAGCAGTAACCTATGGCCAGCAAAAACAGGCCAACGATGCAACCTTACATGCCATGAAAGTGGAGTATACCACACCTTACGAACCGATGTCGAAAGAAGCTATCAAAGGTTTATTGGATAGGGTGTATAATTACCTGGATGGGGTTACACCTGCAGAAATGGTAAATAAACAGACAGGCGAAACAGTTAGTGATAAAAAGCTGATTGATTCAAACACGGTTTTAAAACAAGCCGATTTCAGGATCACCAGTTATGAGTGGGGTGTTACCTATTCTGCTATGTTACTGGCCAGCGAAACCACCGGCGACAACCGTTACAAAGATTATGTAAAAGATCGTTTTACTTTTTTGGCCGATTGGATACCTGCCATAAAAAATGCGAAAGACAAAGGGCTGCTTACAAAAAATTATCCTTTGCATCAAACAATGGAACCGAAGGCATTGGATGATGGCGGTGCAATTTGTGCCGCAATGATAAGAGCTACAAGGCAACATGTAAGCACAGATTTACGTCCCCTGATCAATCAACTGGCGAATTATGTTTTTACAAAAGAATACCGCCTCCCGGATGGTACTTTGGCTCGTATGCGTCCGCATAAAAATACATTGTGGTTAGATGATTTGTATATGGGTGTGCCTGCAATTGCTGAAATGGGAAAATTAACCGGGGATAAAAAATACTACGATGATGCAGTAAAACAAATAAAGCAATACAGTGTACGGATGTTCAATAAAGAAAAAGGTTTGTACATGCACGGCTGGGTAGAAAGTATGGAAACCCATCCCGAATTCAGGTGGGGCAGGGCCAACGGATGGGCGCTGATGGCAACATCAGATTTGTTAGATGTACTGCCGTTAAATCATCCCGGGAGGGCATTTGTGTTACAACAATTTAAGGCACATATCAAGGGACTTGCAGCTTATCAAAGTGGGTCGGGTTTCTGGCACCAGTTGTTGGATAGAGAAGATGCATACCTCGAGACTTCTGCAACAGCCATCTATGCTTACTGCATTGCCCATGCCTGCAATATGGGTTGGATAGATCCGATGACCTATGCACCCATGGCCATGCTTGCATGGAATGCCGTGGCTACAAAAATAAATGATAAGGGACAGGTAGAAGGCACTTGTGTTGGAACCGGTATGGCATTTGACCCGGCATTTTATTACCATCGTCCTACAAATGTTTTTGCCGCTCATGGTTATGGCCCGGTTATATTGGCCGGCGCAGAAATGTATCGGATGGTATCAAAAGATAAATTTAAAATGAATGACAGTTCGGTGCAATACTATAAATAAGCAGTTGCCCACACTGAACTTTGCCGCAGCTCATTAGCCTTGATGCCGATAATTACAGGAAGGTATTTTTTTTGACATAAGAATGAAAAATATTTGTCATTCGTTGTGCGAGCCAATGTAAGAAAAGTGTTTGCCCGATGTTAAGACACATCTCGTGCACTTAACTACTCACTATTGAATCGGGAAAATACTGCGGGATAAATTTTTATAAACATCATTATCAAAACCTGGCTGCTTCCACCTGGGAAGTTTTTTTAAGCATGGATGAAAATATTACAATCGTTCCATTAAAGTAAATACATGATGGCACAGGATGATTTAAAAATTTGACGGGCTTACTTTTAAGCCTCCTTTTTGATCATCATTATATGCTATATGAAACAATATCAAATAACTGTTAGTCAGCGATTGAATGCTCGCTGTTTGTTGCCTTTTCAAATTACGTTTGTTACAATAATATTGATTGCATTCGTTTCCTCTGTCTTCGCTGAAGTTAAGTTTGCAAGCCCTTTCACCGATCATATGGTATTGCAACGGGATATGAAAGTGCCGGTTTGGGGTACAGCCAATCCTGGTGAAAAAATTCAACTTGTTTTTGGTAAACAAAATAAATCTGGCGTTGCAGATGCCAGCGGTAAATGGATGATTTACCTGGATAAGTCTAAAGCTGGCGGACCATTTACATTAACAGCAAAGGGAACTAATACTGTTACGCTCACAGATATTTATGCAGGGGAAGTCTGGCTATGTTCCGGTCAGTCAAATATGGATATGACGGTGGCTCGTGAAGATCGTTACTGGTGTGGTGTGTACAATGAAGCGGCTGAACTGGCGGCTGCAAACTATCCGCTAATACGAGTCTTCGATGTAGATTTTACGCCAAGCGATACCATACTCCACAATGTAAAAGGCACCTGGGAAATAACGTCACCAACAACAGTCGGTCATTTTTCTGCGGCAGCCTATTTTTTTGCAAGAGAGTTGTACAACACATTGCATGTTCCCATTGGCCTGGTTACAACAGCGTATGGTGCCAGCACCGCTGAAGCATGGATCAGTAAAAAAACTTTGGAAGCAGATACTGCATTTGGTAAATTATTACAACAGTACAATCAAAAGAAAGCAGTTTATGATACAGCAATAACTGCAAGAAATAAGTATGCAGTTGATCTTGAAAAATGGACCACTGCTGCGGCAACAGCAAAGGAAGCGGGAAAGGATCCACCAAGATCGCCGAGAAATCCCGACCCATCTATGGATCAACACAATCCTTATGTGTTATATAATGGAATGGTGAATGCATTGATACCTTATGCAATCCGCGGCGCCATCTGGTACCAGGGAGAATCCAATATTGCAACCAAAGAAATCTATGCTCACATAATGGAATCATTGGTTAGCAATTGGCGCAAGGATTGGTGCCAGGGCGATTTCCCTTTTATCTATGTGCAACTGGCAAACTATGGCAAAAAATGGGATTCACTTCCAGCATCCGGTGGTGGCACCAATAGTATTCGTGAACAACAATTAAAAAATCTTTCAATACCCAACTCGGCCATGGTAGTGGCAATCGACAATGCAGATGATCCTGCCAATATTCATCCAAAAAACAAACAGGAAATAGGAAGAAGATTGGCACTTGCAGCGGAGGCAAAATGCTATGGTAAAAAAATTGTTTATTCGGGCCCTATCTATAAAAGCATGAAAATGGAAGGGGATAAAATCCGGTTATATTTTGATTTTGTTGGGGAAGGATTGCTGGCAAAAGACGGGCCGTTGAAATCATTTGCTATTGCAGCGGATGATAAAAAATTTGTAACTGCAGATGCTGTTATTGATGGCGAAACGATTCTTGTTTCTGCACCTGGTATTACAGATCCCAAAGCAGTCCGATATGCATGGGGTGATAATCCACGGGTAAATTTTTACAACAAAGCAAACCTGCCTGCATCGCCTTTCAGAACCGACGACTGGTAATTTATTAAAACTCAATTTTTTTGAATGAAATATTTGCTGATTACTTTTTTACTTTTTTGTGCAGTTACAAATTCAAGTGCACAGGCCAAAGAAATACAATATCTGTCTGGTACAGGTAGTGATAAAACGGTAGCATGGGATTTCTTTTGTACCGGCGGCCGCAGGAGTGGTTACTGGACAAAAATAGACGTGCCTTCCTGTTGGGAACAGCAAGGCTTTGGTGCTTATAATTACGGAAGAGATTATAAAACCTATGGTAAAAATTTTCGGTTTAACGACGAAAAAGGAATGTACAAACACAGTTTTAATGTGCCTGCATCCTGGAAAGGAAAGGAAATATTTATTGTGTTTGAAGGTAGCATGACAGACACAGAAGTAAAGATAAATGGTAAGCCCGCAGGTGATATGCACCAGGGAGCCTTTTATCAATTTAAATATAATATAACCGATAAAATAATTGCCGGAAAATCAAACTTGTTAGAAGCTACTGTGAGTAAAATGAGTGCAGATGCAAGTGTAAACAATGCAGAAAGGCTGGCCGACTACTGGGTATTTGGTGGCATCTTCCGTCCTGTTTATCTTGAAGCAGTACCTAAGCAGTATATTGACTACTCTGGAATTGATGCAAAGGCAGATGGCAATTTCGCCATGCAGGTTTTTCTGAAAAATATTTCACAACCTGCCAAACTGGTTGCTGATATTTTAGATGAAAAAGGAAAAATAATTAAGTCAGTCAATGCGACTGTAAATAAAAATGACAATGCCGTAATACTGCGGACAATGTTAACAGGTATTAAAACCTGGACAGGAGAGTCTCCCAATTTATATTCTGTAAAAGTTTCGTTGCAAAATGCAGGAAAGACTGTTTATCAAACCACCGAAAAATTTGGATTCCGTACTATTGAAATCCGTCATGGAGATGGCATTTATTTAAATGGCGTTCAGATAAAAATGAAAGGTACCAACCGGCATTGCTGGTGGCCGGAAACTGGCAGAACATTGAACGATAGCATCCAGTTGATGGACATCAAATTGTTAAAAGAGATGAACATGAATGCGGTGCGGTGTTCACATTATCCACCCGATAAAAAGTTTTTACGGTTGTGCGATTCACTGGGTATTTATGTATTGGATGAATTGGCCGGGTGGCAAACGGCTTATAGTACAAAGGCAGGCGAACCATTGGTAAAAGAGATGGTGATCAGGGACCTGAATCATCCTTCAATTATTTTTTGGGATAATGGAAATGAAGGAGGCACCAACAAAGAACTGGATGATGATTTTGACCAATGGGATTTTTCAAAGCGTCCGGTTATTCATCCGCATCACCGGCCGGGAAATGAATTCAATGGAATTGATTGCAACCACTATGAAGATTATTACAGCACTAAAAAAATATTAAATGATTCATTGATTTATATGCCCACAGAATTTATGCACTCCCAGGAAGATGGGGGAGCCGGGGCTGCAATGGCTGATTTCTGGGAGTTGCATTGGCATGCAAAAAGAAGCGGCGGTGGATTTATCTGGGCCATGCTGGATGAAGGAATTGTAAGAACTGATCACAACAATGTAGTGGATGCAAACGGGCTAAATGCCAACGATGGTATCCTGGGTCCGCATCGTGAAAAAGAGGGTAGTTTTTTTGCACTCAGAGAAATATTCTCACCCGTAAAAATATTCATGCAACAATTGCCTGTAGATTTTAAAGGGGACATTGAATTGGAAAACAGGTTTCATTTCACCAATCTTAAATCATGCAAATTTCAGTGGGCTCTGGTGGACTATTATAAGCCTTCCGACTTGTTTACCGGATACCATGTAAAAGAATCAGGTACAGCAGTAAGTCCGGATGTATTGCCTTTACAAAAAGGAAACCTGCAATTAAATTTACCTGCCAATTATAAAAATTATGATGCGTTGGTGTTGGTTGCGTTGGATTCATTTCAACAGGAAATTTATAAATGGACCTGGGCCGTTAAAAGCAATGAAGCGTTATTGCAGGATATAATTGTGAAGGCAGAAGGCAAAACCTCGGTAGCGGAAACAGACAGCATTTATACATTAGCCGGAGGAGAAAATACCATCATACTCGACAAACGGACAGGATTATTGAATGGTACTAAAAACCGTTCTTCAGATAAATTGTCATTTGCAAACGGTCCTATACTCGTGACTGGTACAGGAACAGTTGTTGCATCCAAACAATTTGCCGAAGGCAATAATAGCATTGTTGAATTTGCCTACGACGGTAATATGAAATCGGCTAAATGGACCATGATGCCCAATGGCTGGGTAAGCCTTGAATATGAATATGCATTAGATGGCTCGTACCCATTTGCCGGTATAAGTTTTAGTTATCCTGAAAACTTTATACTGGGTGCAAAGTGGCTGGGTAAAGGGCCGTACAGGCAATGGAAAAACCGTACTGCAGGTACGCCATTAAATGTGTGGGATAATTTATACAATGATACAAAAACTGGTTATTCACCCATGGTATATCCTGAGTTTAAGGGGTATTATGGCGACATTAAATGGATGGAATTTAATACCGTAGAAGGTAAATTTTATGTAGCCAGTAGAGACACAGGTTTGTACATTCGCCTGTTTGATTTTTATGCATTGAACGGCAACCTTAAACCTTCGCATCCGGTACTGCCAACCGGTAATATAAGTTTCCTGGATTGCATACCACCAATAGGTTCTAAACTGGCACTTAACATTAATTATAACACAGCCGCACTCGGGCCGCAAAGTGAACTCACAAAAATTAACGGTATAAAAAAACGTACCCTTTACTTTTATTTTGGACTACCAAAAAGTTCCGATACAAAAGAAGTATATAGCCGTCCTGCTGTTGACAATGTGTTTTAAATGTGAATCCATGGTTGATTGATAGCAATTGTTCGGATTTGCAGTTAATTAATTTGCTGACTTTAGTTCTACTTTGACATGTTCAGAATACGTAGTTCAGGATTACAATAATCTTAATTATTAAACGGAAAAGTTGCCATAAAAAACTACCGTACAAGAGAGTGACACAACGATGCCGCCATGAAAAGCGGCTGCTGGTCAACAAAAAATTAAAAACGTTTGATTTGTCAAAGTAGAATTAGGAATAAGCCAAAGTGGAAGACAAAGCAATCAGCATATTAAAGGGCAATTTCGAAGTAAATATTTAAGCATACAAAAGTTCATAAATTTTGAGGCCTGTTAAATTCTTAATACTATCTATATTATTCATTGACTCAATGCAGGTAGCTGCGCAAAAAGTTGACAGCAGTTGGTATTGGCACAATATGCCAAGAGAAATCCGTTATCATCCCGAAGGAACTGATTTTGTAATTACAAATGGTAAACGCCGTTTTACAAGAGCGTTGTATGGCACTAACACTGCCTTTCGTGTAGAAGGTGGTGACCTGCCCGAATTTGGTTTGTACATGCCGGGTTTGGGAGGTAATATAAAATTTGGGTTGATAAAAAATGACAGCAGCAAATGGCTGATCACTGCCGGGAAAGTAACGGCAAGGTATCGCCCCGGTAAATTGATGTACGATATTGAAGACGATTTGTTAGGTAAAGCAACCCTGCATCTTGAAGTGTTGGCAATGGCTGATGCGGAAGGAGTGATCATTCAGGTAAGTATAAACGAACAGGTGGATGGCTTGCAATTATTAACGGTATATGGCGGCGCATCCGGTAAAAAGTTTTCACGGGATGGCGATATGGGGCCTGATCCGGAAAGCGTATTTTACTTGCATCCAAAATACTGTACCGATAATCGATATACTATTTCGGGCAACAATTTTGTGTTGAAATATGGCAGCGGGTTAAAGCCTGAATTGGATCCGTATGTGAATAGAAATTTACCCGCCGATACTATTAGTATTAAACCCAAGGGTAAGGAAAAAATAATGGTTGGATCAATGCCACCCGGAAGCATTATTCATATTGCAGATGCAGAAAAGCAGTCGTCACCATTGAGCTTAGATCATTCAGCATTCACTGCAACACCTGTGATTGCTGGCAGGCTAATAATAACAAAAAATAGCAAGTTCTATTTTTCTCTACAAAATAAAACGGATGTAAAAAATCTTTCCCAAAAAGATTTGGCAACGGCATTTAATGCAGCGGAATCTGCCCGGTTAAAACTGGCTACCCGGATATTGGTTCATACACCTGATCCTTACATCAACACCCTTGGCGGAGCACTGGGGATTGCAGCAGATGCCATTTGGGAAAGTCCTACTTATCTGCATGGATCAATCGGCTGGCGCATGCGCTTGAATCGCTGGCGTGGCCCGTACGTAGCGGATGTATTAGGCTGGCATGACAGGGCAAGGTTGCATTTCAGAAGTTATGCTAAATCGCAGATTACCTCTCCCGATAGCGGTAAAATTATTGCAGACACTGCCTTGCACCTTGCCAGGCAACTTGAAAAATTAGGCACTTCTCTTTTTAGTAGTGGGTATATCAGCCGCAATCCAAATGGCGATATCCGGCCACATCATTACGATATGAACCTGGTGTATATCGATGCCTTGTTGAATCATATTAAATGGACGGGTGATATTGATTTTGTGAAGGAAATTTTTCCTGTTATCAAACGACATCTGGCCTGGGAAAAAAGAAATTTTGATGTGGATGGTGATGGCCTGTATGAAGCGTATGCAGCCATTTGGGCAAGCGATGCATTGCAATATAGTGGCGGTGGTGGAACCCACAGCTCTGCTTATAATTATCGTGCAAATAAAATGACTGCCCAACTGGCAACATTGATTGGGGAAGATCCGACACCATACAGCAAAGAAGCCGATAAAATATTAAACGCATTAACGAAAGTTTTGTGGATGCCAGGCAAAGGTTGGTTTGCAGAATTTAAAGATGCGTTGGGGCAAAAGAAATTACATGAGTCGCCTGCAGTATGGACAATCTATCATAGCATCGATGAAGGCGTTACCAATTCGTTCCAGGCATGGCAATCGCTTCAATACATCGATCACTATATTCCTCATATTCCTATGAGGGCAAAATCATTGCCGGATAGTTTTTATACCATCAGCACTTCCAACTGGATGCCTTATGCATGGAGCTTAAATAATGTAGCGCTTGCCGAGCTTATGAATACCAGTCTTGCGTACTGGCAGGGTGGAGATAATGAGACTGCCTTTCAGTTATGGAAAAGTTCTTTAATGGAGAGTATGTACCTTGGTGGCAGTCCGGGCAACTTTCAACAAATAACAACGTATGATGCCATAAGGGGAGAAGCGTACCGTGATTTTTCTGACCCGGTAGCAATGACGGCAAGAAGCCTTGTTGAAGGATTGTTTGGTATCCATCCTGATGCATTGCAAAATGAGTTAACAATTAGTCCCGGTATTCCAATGAAATGGAATGAAGCAAGTCTGCAGACGCCTGATATAAAATTCGACTTTAAAAGAACTGGCAATAAAGACGTTTACACGATCAACAACGCACTAAAAAGTTGCAGGAAATTAACACTGAAGATTAAAGCAGTTACTGAAAATATTCAATCAATTACGGTAAATGATAAGCCGGTAAAATGGTTAAATGTAGATAGCGCAGTTGGAAGCCCTGTGCTGGCAATTGAGTGCGGAATAGCCGAAAAATATACTATAAAAATTGTCTGGAAGGGAACACCGATCATTGCTTTGAAAGTTGCTACTCCGGTATTAAAAGATGCTGTGTTTGAACAACAGTTTACTGGTGCCATTATTAAAAATGTGTATGATCCGCAACAGGTGTTATCCGACATAAACTTCACTAAAGGGAATTTGATTGCAAAGGTTTCTGCTGATCTGGGTTATAAAACAGTGTTTATACAATTGCAGCAAGGGGCCTGGTTATGGTGGTATCCATTATCAATGCTGGTAAAGGAACCTGTTAGTGTGATTGCTGTTGATGAACAACCCCGTAACATGCTTCAATTGAAATTGGTAAATAATACTACTACGGAAATTAAAGGTGTCTTATCTGTCAAAAACAGTTTGGATAATAACGATGTTGATCTAACAATTCCTGCTTTAAAAACCACCGCCTTAATCAATATTCCGGGAAGTCAATTGTTGCCGGGAACCAATACAATTTTATATCGCTGGACTGATGGATCGAAATCATTGACAACAACCGCTTCCATACTAAATTGGAATATCATTGGTAACCAATTTCCTCATCAACGCATGATCAATTTAAGTGCTGTTTATAATGATAAGGTTACCCATATTTTCAACAATCAATATTTTTCACCAAGGCCAGCAACGCCTTCATTGCAATTGCCAACACAAGGTATTGGCGAATGGACACACCCATTGTTTACAGTTACCATTAATGACTCAGGCTTAAGAAATATGGCTGGAAAAGATAACATGATTACTTTGCCGCAGGGGATACAATTTCAAACGCCGTGCGATACAACGCAATCAAATATTTTATTTACATCGCAATGGGATGTATACCCCACCAGTTATTCTGTGCCATTGTCTGGCAGTGCAAACCATGCTTATCTTTTGATGGCGGGTTCCACCAATCCTATGCAATCCAGGATGACAAATGGTGCGGTTATTATTAAATATACCGATGGTAAAGCAGATACCCTGTTATTAAAAAATCCTGAAAACTGGTGGCCGATAGAACAGGATTATTATGATGATGGTTATGCATTTAAAACCAATGCTGCCGAGCCCATTCGTATTCATTTAAAGACCGGTAAAATAGTGGGTGATTTTGATCACTCCATAGATGCATTCAACGGTAAGATGATTGATGGGGGAGCCGCTACTGTGTTGGATTTGCCACTAAATCCAGCAAAGACATTAAAGGAACTGGTATTGGAAACCTGGACAAATGATGTGGTGATTGGCTTGATGGCATTAACTTTAACCGATGAAAAATAACATAGTAAAACGACTTGCATTTTTAATATTGGCAATTATTTTAATTTGTAGCAATACAATGGCACAGGGCGATTCTGCATACTTGTTTGCTTATTTTAAAAATAACGGACAGGATGGGCTACATCTTGCATACAGTACGGATGGCTTTACCTATACTGCACTGAATAATGATAAATTCTATCTCGTTCCTCAATTGAGCAAAGACAAGCTGATGAGGGATCCATGCATCATTCGTGGAGGAGATAATAAATTCCACATGGTATGGACTGTTAGCTGGACCGATCCCGGCATTGGTCATGCTACATCAACTGACTTAATTCACTGGAGCGATCAACAATATATTCCGGTAATGGACAAAGAACCAACGGCTCAAAATGCCTGGGCACCGGAAATATTTTATGATACCGAAAAGCGACAATACATGATTTATTGGGCGACCACAATTCCAGGTAAATTCCCGGCAACTGATACATTGGGTGATGATAAAAATAATCATCGCATGTATTATACTTTAACGAAAGATTTTAATCATTTTTCCAAAACAAGATTATTATACAACCAAGGTTTTAATGTGATTGATGCCACCATTCAAAAACAGGGTAAGCAGTATATTATGTTTTTAAAGGATGAAACTAAAAAGCCGCTACCGCAAAAAAATATTAGAATCGCTACAAGCAAATCACTTATAAAAAAATACAGTAAACCTTCGCAACCTATCACCGGTAAGTATTGGGCCGAAGGGCCAACTGCAATAAAAGTTAATGGTCAGTGGATGGTTTATTTTGATAAGTACACCGAGCATACTTATGGAGCGGTGGTTTCGGATGATTTGATAAACTGGAAAGATGTTTCGGATAAAATTCATTTCCCATTGGGGACCAGGCATGGGACTGTTTTCAAGATTTCCGGGGAGGAGTTAGCGGGGCTAAATAATAAGTAGTTACTTTCATTTGTTTCTGTTATTTATTTTTAATTTGTTACGCTCTGTATGTTCTTTTTTTGCTTCCCGAAAAATCGGCACAAGTTGTCTCAAAAGAAAATACATCCTTACTTTTCAATTTGTTGTTTAATGATCTTTCTTTTTGCTTCCCGAAAAATCGGGACAGGTCGTCCAAAAAGAAACAAAAAAGACAGCCGGGAACGAAAACAGCCCGTTCCCGGCATTGTTCCCTGAGGATCAGTTGTGCATAGTGGTGAATTAAAATAAGCCCCCAGCCCCTAAAGGGGAGGAAATGCACTGTCTTTTTTTAACATTGACTTCAATTTTAAAGTGTATGCATTTTCACGGCATCGAAAAAAATGCGTTAAGAAAATTTGAAGGGCTGGCGTTAAAAAATGAAATTGATGTTATTAATGTTTGGCTTTTTTGTCAGTTCGTAAGTCGCACAGAAGTTTGGTTAATTGCTGAAGATGGAACTTATTTCATTTTAGCCAGTGCTTCAAATTTTTAGCTTTTTTTTTCGGAGCCTTGATTTTTTTTTACTTTTCTTCATCAAGGAAAAAAAGTAAATAGAGATTTTCCTATAGGTTTTAATGTTGCTATTTTCAGGATCAAAGCGAAATCACTTTCATAAAAACTTATCATTTTAATCTTTATTGGGGAAAAATGCATAGGTCAAATATTTGCAGCATCATTTACTTTTTTATTCTCTAAATTTTGATTTTTTTTCGACTTATGCGAACGCATTATTAAATCTCAGGATGCCGCAGGATGGTTAACAACCCGCTGATGACTAATTTCATCCTGTCTAAACGATTGTATGCTCATGACATTATTTCAAAGCTTTCCCCGTATAGGATTACTATTAATTTTAATAACTGCAACTATAGTGGTGAGCGCTCAAAACAATGAGCCTGCATGGGTATCGCAGGTTGGTGCCAAACGCTTTCCGGCCGGGCAAAAAGTATATACTGTTAAGCCTTCCAAAGACACTTCAAAACTCATCACCAAACAGGTGCAGGCAGCCATTGATAAATGTGCAAAAAATGGTGGCGGCATTGTTACCATTGCACCGGGTACCTATATCACCGGATCCATATTTGTTAAGACAGGTGTTCAATTAATTATTGATAAAGATGTGTTATTGCTGGGGTCACAAAACTTTGATGACTACCCCGAAATTGATACCCGTATTGCTGGTATTGAAATGAAATGGCCTGCAGCTTTGATTAATATTATTGATGCCGAAAATGCAGCAGTAACCGGTGAGGGAATCGTAAATGCAAGGGGCAAATTTTGCTGGGATAAATATTGGCAAACAAGAAAGGAGTATGATGCAAAGGATCTGCGGTGGATAGTTGATTATGATGTAAAACGTATAAGAACTGTGTTGGTGCAAAACTCATCTGACATTACACTAAAAGGGGTGACTTTTAAAAACGCCGGGTTCTGGACTGTTCAATTGTTATACTCTCATCACCTGACCGTTGATGGCATTATTATAAAAAATAATGAGGATGGCCATGGCCCAAGTACAGATGGTATTGACGTGGATTCGTCTGCCTGGGTATTGATTGAAAACTGCGACATTGATTGCAATGATGATAATTTTTGTATGAAGGCTGGCCGTGACTGGGATGGCTTAAGAGTTAACCGACCAACTGAATATGTGGTGATGCGTAAAAGTATAGCCCGTCGTGGTGCCGGCCTGGTTACGCTTGGCAGCGAAACTTCCGGCGGTATACGGCACATATTTGCAAGTGAACTTGTTGCAAGAAATACAGACAATGGATTGCGTATAAAATCGGCACTTACCAGGGGCGGCATTATTGAAGATGTATATTTTCAAAATTGTTTATTAGATTCTGTCAACAATATTTTCCAGTTTAATCTTAACTGGTATCCGGCATATAGCTATGCAACTTTACCTGCTGGGTACAAGTACGACGAAATACCGGCGCACTGGAAATCTATACTAACACATGTGGAGCCCGCAGAGAAGGGTATTCCTCATGCAAAAGATTTTTATATCAGTAACATCAAAGCGACAAACGGTACCAACGCATTTGTTGCAGCAGGAGTGGAACAGTCGTTGCTTGACAATTTTGTATTCAGCAATTGCCTGATTTCTTCCGTGAATTTTGGCACCATGGAATTTACTAAAGACTGGAAGTTTAATAACATGATGTACTCATCCATACCAAAGCCTGTTAAGGTAAAAAAGAAAGATGATGGTGAGCCCAATGAAAGAGATAAGAATTAATGAGGTTCATCAATTGTTAATTAAGGTATTTTAGTTCAACAAGTTTTTGCCATGAAAAAATATAAAATATTTCTTTTCCTTTTTGTTGTCATTGCGGCTTTTGCTTTTACACAGTTAAAGCATAAACCAGTGCTATACATCATTGGTGATTCTACTGTAAAGAACGGCGATGGTAAAAGTAAGAACCTGTTACAGGGCTGGGGCAGTTTTATCGATACTTATTTTGATACCACTAAAATAACGGTGGAAAATGATGCCATTGGTGGAAGAAGCAGCCGTACTTTTATCACTGAAGGCAGATGGGATAAGATTATGGAAACCCTGCAAAAAGGTGATTATGTAATTATGCAGTTTGGCCACAACGATAGCAGTCCGCTGGATGATACGGCCCGTGCCAGGGGAACCATTAAAGGCATTGGAGAAGACAGCGTAGCCACCTACAATCCTATTCGCAAAATGAATGAAACAGTGCATACCTATGGCTGGTATATGAGCAGGTATGTGAGAGATGCAAAGTCAAAGGGCGCTGTGCCAATTGTATGTTCACCTATACCGAGGAATGACTGGAAAGATGGTAAAATTGCAAGAGCAAATGAAAGCTATGCGCTTTGGGCCAAACAAATTGCAACACGGGAAGGCGCTTTCTTTATCGATTTACATAACATGATTTCAGATGTTTATGATACGCAGTATGGCAAAGAAAAAGTAGCCACTTTTTTTCCAAATGAACATACCCATACCAATAAAGAAGGGGCGGTGATCAATGCGGAAAAAGTGGTGGAAGGTATACAATCATTAAAACATTGTAAGCTAAAAAACTGTTTGAAAAAGTAGTTTGCTAATTTTGAAATAAAGACAGCGGATCATCAATCATTCATCTTAAATTCCAATCACCAACGTGCGGCAAACCAATCATTTTATTTTAAACAGGCGCAGTTTTTTTATTGGGTTTCACTTTATTGCGTTCGTATTGTGTTATGCCCCCGGTTTTAATCAACCAATTAACCGCCAGGCATTGGTAGAAAGACATACGGTGATAAATACCGCATTTGATTCTTTGTCATCCTTATCTGTTGGTAATGGGCGCTTTGCATTTACAACAGATGTTACCGGCCTGCAATCTTTCCCCGATGCTTATGCAAAAGGTGTTGCATTGGGTACGCAAAGCGAATGGGGCTGGCATAGTTTTCCCAATACAGCACATTATAAATTGCGAGATGCATTCAGGACTTATCACTTGAATGGCAGAGATGTGCAATATGCTGTACAAGTAAACAAACCGGAACTCAATAAAAAGACATCTGATTATTTCCGGCAGAACCTGCACCGGTTACAATTGGGAAATATTGGCCTGGAGATTTATAAGAAAGATGGATTACTCTACGACTTAGCTGATGTAAAAAATATTCATCAAACATTGAACATGTGGAACGGAGATATTACTTCAAGATTTACTGTTGAAAATTTACCGGTAGAAGTGATTACTTATTGTCACCAGCAACAGGATTTAATTGCCGTTAAAATCACCTCACCACTTATTCAATTGAAACGGATAAAAGTTCGCCTGCGGTTGCCTTATCCAACAGGCGGCTGGTCGGATGTTGGCAACAACTGGAACGACGATGAAAAGCATACCACAACAATCATTCAGCAAAAAACTAACCGGGTAGTTTTTAAGCACCAGTTAGATACCAACAAATATTACATCACTACCCAATGGAACGGCATCGCTGCCTTGCATAAAAAATCAGCACATTATTATACGGTTGATCCATCTGTGGCAAATTCATTTGAAATAAGTTTTCGTTTTTCAGAAGCGCCAGTAAAAGTAATGCTGCCTTCATTTGCTACAACTGCAAGCAATAACAAAACACAATGGCCGGCCTTTTGGAAAACAGGCGCAGCGGTAGATTTTTCCGGCAGCAGCGATAGAAGGGCAATTGAATTGGAAAGAAGGGTTGTACTATCGCAATACCTTACACGCATACAATCTGCGGGGAATAATCCTCCACAGGAAACCGGGCTTACTTACAATAGTTGGTATGGAAAGCCACACATGGAAATGCATTGGTGGCACACGTTACATTTTGGTTTGTGGGGACGCATGTCGTTGATGGAAAAAAGCCTTGACTGGTACAAGCGGGCAGCAGCCGGAGGAAGAGAGATTGCGAGGCGCCAGGGTTATGCAGGCATTCGTTGGCAGAAAATGACCGACAACGATGGACGGGAAGTTCCTTCATCTATCGGTGCTTTTTTAATCTGGCAGCAACCACATTTCATTTATTTTACTGAACTGGCTTACAGAGATCATAAAGACCTGGCTACTTTAAATAAGTATAAGGACCTGGTATTTGCCACAGCAGATTTTATGGCTTCATTTCCCTACTACGATTCTGCAAAAGGCAGGTATATTTTAGGCAAGGGTGTTATTGCCGCACAGGAAAGATTTAAGGCCGAAGAAACCTTTAACCCCACATACGAATTAGCCTATTGGAATTGGGCGCTGACTACTGCACAAAAATGGAGAGAACGGCTGCATTTGCTACGAAATAAAAAGTGGGATGAAGTAATTGCAAAACTTTCTCCGCTTCCGGTACAGGGCGATAAATATTTGTTTACTGAAAGTGCAACTGACTCCTATACTAACCCGGAGTTTAGAACAGATCATCCTTCTGTATTTGGAGCATTCGGTATGTTGCCACAAACAGGAATGGTTGATACCACCATTATGCACAACACATTTAACTGGATATGGAACAATTGGACATGGGACAAAACATGGGGTTGGGATTTTCCAATGACTGCCATGACAGCCACCAGGCTTGGATTACCGGAGAAAGCAATTGAAGCTTTGCTGATGCCCATACATACAAATACTTACCTGGTTAATGGTCATAATTACCAGGATGATCGCTTAACAATTTATTTACCGGGCAATGGTGGATTATTAACTGCTGTGGCATTGATGTGTGCTGGGTATGATGGTTGTACTACGGAAAATCCGGGTATACCTAAGGATGGTAAATGGAAGGTGAAATGGGAGGGGTTAATGAGAAGCTTTTAGTAAATTGATGATTGAAAAATAAAAATTGAGCTGCAAGGGTTACCTAATATTAATAACCACCGTCAGGGTTTGCAACCGCTGACGGGGTTATTCTACTGGATCAACATTCAACATTTAACATTCAAAATTCAACATAATGTATTCCATTTTCTCTCTAACCAAAAAACTTGCTTTCATTTTGTTATTGCTTTGGATGCTGCCCGCTTGTTCTCCAAAGATGGCTTCGCAAAACAAGGATTTTAAAAAGCAGGCACTCGCTACTGTCACCTTAGCCAACAAATATTTTATGGATAAATGGCCGGATGCAGGCAAGGAGATATTTGTGCCTTCTAAAAAGCGTACCTGGCCAAGTCATATATGGACAAGGGCCGTTTACTATGAAGGATTGATGGCGCTTTATAGTGTTGATCCGCAACCTGCTTACTATGACTATGCGATGTCATGGGGCGATAAACATAGTTGGGGGTTACGAAACGGTATAAAAACCCGTAATGGTGATGACCAGGCCTGTGGCCAGACTTACATTGATTTATATCATATTGATAAAAAAGAAACCCACATAAAAGATATTAAAGCATCGATAGACCTAATGATGCAGACAGATAAAATTGATGACTGGAGTTGGATTGATGCCATTCAGATGGCAATGCCTGTATTTACGCAATTGGGTATTATTTACAATGACACCAACTACTTTCATCGCATGTATGAAATGTATGCCTATACAAAATACAAACATGGTGATCATGGGCTCTATAATGCGGCAGATGGGTTATGGTGGCGGGATAAGGACTTTGATCCTCCTTACCAGGAACCCAATGGTAAAAGTTGCTACTGGAGCCGTGGTAATGGTTGGGTGATTGCAGCGCTTGTACGTGTGCTAAATGTATTGCCAAAGACTGATCCACATTGGGAGGAATACATGGACGATTACCAGGCCATGATGAAAGCATTGCCGGCCATACAAAGAGCAGATGGTTACTGGAATGTGAGCCTGTTGGATGAATCAAATTTTGGCGGCAAAGAACTTACAGGCACTTCGCTGTTTGTGTATGGAATGGCATGGGGCATTAATAATGGTTATCTTAGCAAACCAGCTTACCTGCCTGTTATTAAAAAAGCATGGGGCGCTATGAGTAAAGAATGTGTGCATCCAAATGGTTTTTTGGGATATGTGCAGGGGACAGGAAAAGAACCAAAAGATTCGCAACCGGTAAACTATGATGAAGTGCCAGACTTTGAAGACTTTGGATTGGGATGTTTTTTATTAGCAGGTAGTGAAGTGGCAAAAATTGCATTGTAAACTAATTATTATTACACGAATTTTAAGGCACGAATTACACGAATTTAAAATACGAATTACACGAATTTAATTTTATGGCGGTCTTGACATTATTAGATGAACATTGTAATTGTAAATGTTGTTAACCAGGTACAGAAAGTCGCAGTTATTTTATCGGCTTTCTTTAAGACGGCCGGTTTTAAGAAATAGAAATATTGAAGATTTAAAAGCAGTTGATTTTGATAATGAAAGTAGGATTATTTATTCCCTGTTATGTAAACCAGTTTTATCCGGATGCAGCCATTGCAACACTTAAGTTACTGGAAAGTTGCGGATGTTCTGTTGCGTATCCATTAAAGCAAACCTGCTGCGGACAGCCAATGGCCAACTCCGGTTATGAGCACCTTACGAAAGACACCAACGAGTTATTTGTAAAAAATTTTTCAGGTTTCGATTATATTGTCTCTCCATCGGGTAGCTGTGCATTGCATATTAAAGATCATTTGCATGGCTCTAATGAAACGGAAGCCACTCATATACGTTCAACTATTTATGAGCTTACTGAGTTTTTAATTGATGTACTAAAGGTTGAAAATTTACAGGCAAAATTTCCGCACAGGGTTGGCTTACACCAAAGCTGCCACGGACAAAGGGGATTGCATCTTTCTCAAATGTCGGAGTTGGTGGCAAAGCCATACTCCAAGCCTGGCCAATTATTAAATATGGTGGAAGGCATTGAATTGATTGACCTGAACCGTAAGGATGAGTGTTGTGGATTTGGTGGAACCTTTTGTGTAGTGGAAGAAGCCGTAAGCGTTAAGATGGGGAAAGACCGGGTGAAAGATCACCTGGATCATAAAGCTGAATTTATTACCGGCGTTGATATGAGTTGCCTGATGCACATGGAAGGTATTTTAAAGCGGCAGGGAAGCAACGTGCAGGTGAAACATATTGCGGAGATATTGACGGCGGGAACGTAGTAAGTTATGTTGAATGCTGAATGTTAAATGTTGAATGTAAGCTAACCCTGTCAGGAAATATGAATTATGAAATATGAGTTATGAAATTTGTACACACAGTTATCGATTGCAAACCCTGACGGCGGTTAGCAGTAAGTAAACTACATTTAAATGATGAATCCATAGAAGGAATGTTAAATGAAGAATTAGAATATGCATTTACTATGAACAATGAACCATCAACCATGAACTATAAATCACGCAGCTCAATGTTGAAGAACGTTTAAATACTGACTGGCAGCCGGATTGAAGCGGAAATCCTTTTTTATCGGGCAGGTGCATGGGCAAAAAAGATTGGAGCGAAAAGCCGGGACTGATGTTGAATATTGAACTGGAGTTGGTTGCCCCAAATAAATACAATTACTATTTTTAATCAGTTTTATAAATGGAACAACATACAAAAGATCATGCGGCGCTGGCCGATAAATTTAACCTGGACGAAGACAGGGTAGACTGGCATGATGAAACATTGTGGTGGATCAGGCAGAAGAGAGATAAGGCCGCCTGGTCGTTGGGCGATGAATGGGAACCACTTCGTGAACAGGCTTCAGCAATTAAATCGCATACATTATCTAATTTATCAGAGTACCTGCAGGAGTTTGAAAAGAGCGCCATCAGCAATGGTATTAAAGTTCATTGGGCCGCAGATGCGCAGGAGCACAATGATATAGTGCATAGTATTTTGGTGGCGAATAATATTGAGCAGTTGGTAAAAAGTAAGTCGATGCTTACGGAGGAGTGCCACCTGAATGATTACTTAAAAGAAAAAAATATTGATGTAATTGACACCGATCTTGGGGAGCGGATTGTGCAACTGGCTGGTGAAACGCCTTCGCATATTGTGCTGCCTTGTATTCACTGGAAGAAAGAAGAGATTGGTGAATTATTTCATGAACACCTCGGAACACCGAAGGGTAATGCGGATCCCAAATTTTTAACCAACGCCGCAAGAATTGATTTGCGTGAAAAGTTTTTAACCAGGCGTATAGCTATTACCGGTGTAAACTTTGCCATTGCCGAAACGGGTGAATTTGTGGTTTGTACCAATGAAGGTAATGCCGATATGGGCGCTCACCTGGCGGATATACATATTGCCTGTATGGGTATTGAAAAACTGATTCCGGAACGCAAAGATTTAGGCGTTTTTCTTCGCCTGTTGGCAAGGAGTGCAACAGGGCAACCGATCACAACTTATTCATCTCATTTTAAAAAGCCACGCAAGGGCCAGGAGGTTCACATTGTGTTGGTGGATAATGGCCGTAGTCGCCAATTGGGTCGTGAAGACTTTAGAAATTCACTGAAGTGCATTCGCTGTGGGGCCTGTTTTAATACCTGCCCTGTTTACAGAAGGAGCGGCGGGCATAGTTATCATACCGCTATTGCAGGCCCGATTGGTTCTATTTTATCGCCCAATCTTGATATGGCAAAATATGCTGACCTGCCGTTTGCGTCTACGCTTTGCGGTTCGTGCAGCAATGTATGCCCGGTTAAAATTAATATTCACGAACAGTTATATAAATGGCGGCAAGTGCTTACAACCGAAGGTCATTCGCCTAAAAGCAAAACCGTTGCTATGAAGATAATGGCGGGTACACTTTCAAGCCCGGGTTTTTTCTCGTTTGCAGGTAGCTGGGGCAGAAAGGTAATGCGTGTTATACCTGGGTTGTTAAACAACCGTTTTAATCCCTGGTATAAACAACGGGATATGCCGGCGCCGCCCAAACAATCATTTACGGAGTGGTATAAAAAAAATCATCAACAATAATCTTTTTACTGAGATAATGAGAAGCAGGGACAATATATTAAAAGCAGTTAAGGAAAATCAACCTCCACTTGAAGTAAAGCCTGTAGCTTATGCAGGTTCAGCATTGGAAGGTGATGTAGCGGCATTTCAACGAGTGCTGGAAACGATTGGTGGTACCTGTTATCATGTAGCTGCGGATGAATCGGTTAGTGATAAAATAAAGGCTGTTTTTCCGGATGCAAAAAATGTGGTGTCGGTAATGACGAGCGTGCAGGAAAATTTTATGCAGTTTGCAGCAAATGTAACGGGCCATTCATTGGAGCATATTGAACTGGCCATTATGGAAGCGGAGTTTGGCGTAGCGGAAAATGGTGCGGTATGGTTAACTGAGGCCAACTCAAAATACAGGGTGTTACCTTTTATTACAGAATATTTGGTAGTGGTGATTGATGCAGTAGATATAGTGCCTGACATGCAAGCAGCCTATGAAAAAATTGGCACACAGGATTATGATTTTGGCGTGTTTATAGCAGGCCCATCTAAAACTGCCGATATTGAGCAATCGCTGGTATTGGGTGCTCATGGCCCCAAACGTATGACGGTATTGATAAAAGATTAATTGTAGTTTAGCTTGGAATAGTTGTCTTCAAAACCTGGCTGTATATCAATATTAGTTATTTAATTGACCATTATCCATTGCAGTTGATGTAGGGATATAAATATCAAAAGTGGCTCCTTTATTTAACTCTCCTTTTGCTGTTACAATGCCATGGTGATTATCTACTATTTTTTTAACAATGGCCAGTCCAATACCGGTTCCTTTAAATTGAGATTGATTGTGCAAGCGCTGAAATACTTCAAATATTTTTTCGCTGTATTGCGGCTCGAAGCCGATACCATTGTCTGAAATACTGATGTGGCAATAGTCGCCTTCCTTAACATGGTTTTTATGTGTGAGCTTAGTATTGAGGAGCATGCTGCTTTGTATCAATATATGTGGTGGACGTTCTGCTACGGAAAACTTTAATGAATTACTTACAAGATTGTATATAAGCTGCCTGAATTGAAATGGAATAATATTAATGGTACACATGTCATCCGACTCAATTTGAGCATGTTTAACCTGTAGTTCTTCTTTTAAATCCTCTTTTACTTCGTCAACTATTTTCTTTAGGTTAACTTTTTCAAATGTCTTTTCTGCATTGCTGGTTCGGGAATAACTCAATAAATCTTCAATAAGCTTTTGCATCCTTTTGGCTGCATTGTGCATGCGTTGAAATTTATCTTTTCCAAAATCTGATAAATTTTGAGATTCCTTTTCAATTATTTGAGAAGAAAAGGTTTGTATTTTTCTTAGCGGCTCCTGTAAATCATGACTTGAAATGTATGCGAATGACTGTAACTCTGTGTTCATATTTTCGAGTTCAGTATTTTTTTGTTCAAGTTGCAATGCGTTTGCTTTTAACCGGTCATCGGCTTCCTTTTTCTCAGTAAGGTCGTGGGTAACTTTTGAAAATCCAATCACCTCTTTGGCCTCGTTGTGTACGGCAGTAATTACCACGCTTGCCCAAAATGGTTCACCTCCTTTTTTTACCCGCCAGCCTTCCTGCACCGCCCGTCCGTTTACCAGCGCTTTGTCTAATAGTACCCTTGGCAGGTTATTTTTTCTATCTTCTTCTGTATAAAAAATTGAAAAATTGTTGCCAATAATTTCATCTGCTTTATATCCTTTTATTTTTTCGGCACCCTTATTCCAGTTTTCAATTTTACCTTCCCTGTTTAAATATAGTATGGCATATTCTTCTACTTCTTCTACCATCAGGTGATAACGTTCTTCACTTTTTTTAAGCGTTTCATTCAGTAGTTTAAGTTCTTTTGTCCGCTCCTTAACTTTAGTGCTCAATTCTGTTGCAAATGTTTTTTCACTATGAATATCTGTGAATGCACCTGCCCATTTAATAATTTTATTGTCTGAGTCAAACACCGGTTCGCCAATTACGGCGTGCCATCTGTATTCACCTTGCTTATTCCTGATTCTTACATCACATCTATAAATTTCACCTGTTGATAAGCTATGCATCCAGGTATTTGTATTGTTGTCAAAATCATCGGGATGAATAACGGCTCTCCAGGCTACTTCACTATCGGGATTTACGCCGGTATATTCCTGCCATCTTTTATTAGCAAACAACACCGCACCTTTTTCATCTGTTTCCCAAATTAGTTGTGGTAGCGTGTCTGTAAGTGAGCGGAATCTTTTTTCGCTTTCTTCTATGTTTTTTTTCGTTTTTACTTTTTCTGTTACATCGTATACTGATACCATAATCCCCGACACCTGACCATCTGGTTCCAATAACGGCGAATAACTGTAGTCAAAATAAAACAGCTTCACGCCATCGTTTCCCTGGATATATGCAGGGGACTCAATTTCTTCATGTGCTATTCCGGTTGCATATACATTCCGTAATACTTCCGGATATTTTTGCTCTTTCAGTTCAGGGAAAACATCCAGCAGTTTTTTGCCCAACATTTCATCTTCCGTTTTTCGCCAGATTTTTTTATACATTATTGCATTGGCCATTTCAATGATAAAATCCGTGCCCCTGAATACAGTCATGGCAATGGGCGACTGCATCACCAGGTTGCGAAATTGGTTTTCGCTTTCCAGTAAAGCGTGTTTGGCTTTTACTGATTCTGTTACGTCAGCAACGGTAACTATAATGGAGTTAATTTTTCCATCATCTTCTTTTAACGGGTGATATACAAAATTGAAATAACCCAATTCCTGTTTACCATAACGATTAACCGGTATCTGGTACTCTATTCCCAAAAAAGGCTTGCCGGTTTTTAGTACGTCGTTTAGTAATAAACCTACAGTGTCAGCCACTTCCGGTAACGACTCAAATAAAGGCTTGCCTACAAATTCATTTTCTTTTCTATCAACCACCAGCAGGTAAGCATCGTTGGCCATTTCCACAATAAATTCGGGACCTTGCAAAATGGTAATGCCAATGGGAGCCTGCTTTACAGTATTGCGGAATCGTTTGTCACTTTCCTTTAAATTATCTATTGCCTTTTTTTTCTGGGTGGTTTCCATTACGGTAACCAATACACCACCTACGTTTCCCTCTTCATTTCTAATGGGGCTGTAAGAGAAATCAAAATAACATTCTTCAACATAGCCGTTGCGGTTGAGGGGCAACATGAAATCGGGAAACCCAACAGCTTTTCCAAGCATTACATCATCAAACATTGATCCGATGATATGCCATATTTCTGCGAAAGTTTCCCTGGTACTAATACCTAAAGCCTGGGGATGTTTGTTAGTTCCAAGTATGGGACGATAGCCGTCATTGTATAATTGTGTGTATTCCGTTCCCCATGCGATGTACATTGCAAACGGGTTGTCGAGCATTACACCAACCATTGTACGTAAACTCTGGGGCCAAAATTCAGGGTCGCCCAATGGTGTTTTGCTCCAGTCGGTGGCTCTTATCTGTGTTCCCATTTCGCCACCACCTGACAGAAAATAATATTCATCGTTTTTCACGCTCATTCAAAATTCAGTTTAGAACCAATTATTTGCTGGTTGTTCCTCAATATTTTGTTGCCAAATATTCGTGTTACAGGTTTCCTTTTTCTAAAAAATGAATATGCATGCGAATATAATAATTTGCACATTATCTGCAATATACGGCATCAACTATAAAATGGCAACGCCCCATAATTAGAGAAAAAGGCTGGTTAAGAATAACTTAAATTCAAAAGCTGTACCATTATTGCAATTAATATTTAAGTCTTTAATCTTTTAATATTGTTGATTAAATAATGTGGACCTTATTGCCTTATTTAATTTCTTTTATTATTTCTGCATTATTAAAAATAAGGTCTGTTCATTAAAGTGGTTGGGATTCTACTAAGGTTCTGTTTCAAAATTGGCAAAAGATATAATCCGATTACAATCGCATCACTGTTTTATCTTTTGGGTAGTATAGCATACTTTTCACTGTATGGGATTTTGTATAGGCAACAATATTCATAAAACATATTGATGCAACTGGGAATATTATATATCCGTTTATTAGTTCTGAAGACTCCTTAATTGTATTATCCTTTTAATTGTATTGCCTTTGAATTGCACTACCCTTCAGGGCAGTGATCAATGAAACCATCCTTCAAGGCTTTAGCCACAAAAGATTTGGCTAAAGCCTTGAATTAAAATAGAATTTAATCCCCGCCCTAAAGGACGGGGCAATACAAAAAGATAAACCATCAGATTGGATGCTGCATTAATCAACAATATTCATAACATATTTTAATACAGTGGAACGTGTAAATAAAACAGGGATTGTTTCAAAAATGAATATTTGTATTTTTTATTTACCGGCTTCAATTTTAAATGAAAACGATTTAAGCCCATCGCCGGATGCAGTTATAATGATGTCGCCGGGTGTGCCGGTAGATTGTACAATAACCTGCGCAAGCCCGTTGAATAGTTTTCTTTTATATGCCGGCGCCGGTGATAGTATTTGGATAAGGCCCGGGTTCATATTGATATTATCCCAGCTATGCACTTTTGTGATAGGAGATGCCAGTATCGCAATGTTATTTTTTCCAATAGTTAAAATGGAAGCATCTAATTGGTATCCGTTTTTATTGGCTGTTTTAAAAGTGGATGTTATTGGTTTACCATTAATGTAAAGTGTTTGCTCTGTACCAATACTATTATAAAATAAGGTGATGGTTTCCTTTCCGGTTAATGCTGGCATTACAAAACTGCCTTTATAAATCAACGCCTTTACACGTTCCCCGAATGCTGCATCCCGTTCGTCTGAAAATGCTTTTTGCCAGGTAGATTCATCACTGTTTATGTCAGCAGTATTATTGATACTGCCTGTTTCTTTTTCTTTTAGATTGTCAATTGCTATCACTTGAATGGCTTCTAAATATTTATCAGGCTCCAAAGATGTTGGATTACCATTGCCTACACCAATAATTTTTCCAGGTCCTTCAATAGAAAAAGTCAGTTGATCATTTGCCGTGGGAACAGGTAAACCATTTTTATCTTTTACTTCAACTGCCAATATTGATATATCCGTTCCATCTGCCTGAATGTTATTCTTATTGCCGGTTATATTTAGTGCTATTGGGTTAGAGGTGGTTTGTACCTTTTCTTCTGCTATTTTTTTGCCATTCTTAAATCCTTTAGCCGACAGTGTACCAGGCTTGTAATTTAACATCCATTCTAAATGACCATTTAGTTCCATTTTCTTTTTACCAACACTTTTATTATTTAAAAACAGTTCCACTTCATCGCAGTTGCTATACACCCATACTTCAATTGGTTGGCCCTCTTTACCGGGCCAATTCCAATGAGGAAGTATATGTAAGGTTGTGTTGTTTGTCCACCAGGATTTTAAATACCAGGTATCATCTTTAGGAAAACCACATAGGTCAACCATGCCAAAATACGAGGTTACAGATGGCCAGCCATAGGGGGTAGGTTCACCACGGTAATCGAAGCCCGTCCAGATAAACATCCCCGCCAGGTAGGGCCTTGCTGCATAATGTTTCCATCCCTGTTCGATGCTTAGAAAACTTTTACCGGGCGCCTTGTCGTAGGCAGGAATGATATGCTTTTCATCATCCCTGAAATACGCACCACGGGTAGCATTGGTACTGCCTTCTTCTGTTCCCCAAATAGCTTGTTGTGGAAATAATTTATGTTGTTCGTCTGTACTTTTATTTATCACATAGTTGATGCCTAATAGATCCATAGCGGTTGTAATGCCATCGCTTCCAATACCGCCGCTAAAAGCTGCCGTTGCCGGCCGGGTGCTGTCCTGCGATTTTACATAAGCCTGCATGGTGGTTGCAATGCGTGCCCCAATGATGCTGTTTTCAATTCCCCATTCTTCGTTACCAACGCTCCAGCTTATGATGCAGGGATGATTCCTGTCACGTTCAATCAATTTTTTTACATCACCCAGTTGGGTTTGTGTAGTTCCCATTAAGCGGTTTTCATCTATCACCAACATGCCCAGGCGGTCACATGCATCCAACAATTCCGGGGTGGGAGGATTGTGGCTGCAACGATAGGCATTGCTGCCAAAATTTTTCAATGTTTGAATTCTGAAATCCTGTAAAGCGTCCGACATTGCGGAACCAACACCTGCATGGTCCTGGTGATTATTAGTGCCTTTAATTTCCACCCGTTTTCCATTTAAAAAGAATCCTTCATTATTATCGAACCGGATGGTACGAATGCCAAATGTGGTGTAGTAGGTATCTGTTATTTGTCCGTCTTTTTCAATGGTAGATTTTAACCGGTATAAATAAGGAGATTCAATGCTCCAAAGGGAAGGATCAGTTACATTAATATTACTTACAACCGTTTGTTCATTGAGTGCATTCAATGACAGTGGGTTGCTTTTTTGGGTTGCTATTATTTTACCTGCTGCGTCAATGATTGATTGTGTAAGTGTAAAGTTGGCAGTGGTAAGTGCATCATTTTTGATAGAGGTTGTTACCTGCACCGTTGATGAATTATTATTGATGGTACTGGTGATATAGGTACCATTGGATGCCACATGTAATGGTGCAGTTTTATTCAACCATACATGCCGATAGATGCCGGCGCCTTCGTAAAACCAACCTTCTTCCATGGTTGCATCTGCCCGTACTGCAATGGTGTTTTCTCCGCCATAATTTAAATACTCACTGATGTTATATTCAAATCCTAAATAACCACTTTGTTGTGTACCCAGGTAATGGCCATTTACCCAAACAATGCTGTTGCGAAAAACACCGTCAAAAGCTATGCTGATATGTTTGCCTAAATCGGATGCAGGCACTTCAAAATTTTTTCGATACCAGCCAATACTTGCATTGGGAAAATTGCGGCCAATGGCTTTAAAGCCGTGACTGAAACTGCCTTTTTCGCTAAAGGGTTGCTCTACAGCCCAATCGTGTGGAAGATCCAGTTTACGCCAGGTTCTGTCATCAAAATCAGCCTTTGCTGCGCCATCTCCAAAGCCTGCTTTGGTTAAGTAAGAAAAGTATCCGGTGCCATTATTGAAATCCTGTTTAGTATCGTATGGATGCCCGAAAGCAAACCGCCATCCTTTATCTATATTGATATGCTCACGGAGTGAAGCTGATTGTGCAGTTGCATTGGCAGAGATAATAAAAAATGCGACGAGGAAAACCGGTAGCCGAAAAGAAATAGTCATTGATATTGTTTAACGAAATAATTATTAAATGATTAGTTGCCGGGGATAATTTTCCGGCTGCTGCCTTTATTATCAGTGATGGTGATTTCAGTCATTTGATCATTCACTTTTATAAACCTTGCTGATTGAGATAAGAAGGAAGAACCAAAATAGAATTCCTTTTTTTCAGTACTGCCATCCTTGAATTTGATAAGCGCAAATTGATCTGTAGACAAAACAGGAATTGTACTTGTTTTTTTATTTAACTGAAAAACTTTTAGCTCACTCCGGTGCTGACTGGCAGCTACCAGGTAATTGCCGTTGGGTGATAGCAATTTTACCAATGCCTTTCCGTTGCCGGGAATGTATATACCACTTTGTAAAATAGAAAGTGGAGAAAAATTTCCATTGCCATCTCCTTTTAAAAGCAGGCCGTTCAACGCATCAAATCTGCCGATAGAAACCTCCGTGCTATAATCGTTACCATTGATCAACACATCCAGGTTTCCGTCTCCATCATAGTCGTCTGCTATCATCCCATTCAATGCAGAAATTTGTGCTGCCCAAGGTAAAGGAATGATTGTAAACTTGCCATTGCCATCATTGCGCAGGTAGCATGATTGAAGCATGTTTGCCTTTAAACGTTGCGCATCTTTTCTTGTAGCTTCCGGAAAAACCTCCTCCATTGTAGCCGTTGCAAAAGTTACATAAGTTGCATAGCGTTTTCTTAAAGTCGGTATCCTTTCCAAAATATCGTCCCGGCCATAAGCAGGAAATTCTTTTAGCTTATCATCTTTGTCGGGAAGAAATAAGGATGTGATGGGCACATAACTTCCGTTTTTATCAAAGTCTTTAGCTGTCATGAAAACAGGGTATGCTTCAGTTGGTTGGTAGAGCGTATTTGAACCGGTGTTACCAACAATATAATCTGTTCTGCCCGTATGCATAAAGTCACCCGCAACGATTGAATTCCACCATCCTGATTTATCAGCTATGCCCGAACCGTTGGTAACATTCACAAATTTGCCGCCGGTGTTTTTTAAAAATGTTACCGGCATCCATTCGCCGGTTAAAATAAGGTCCTGTTTATTATCATTGTCAAAATCCGAGAAAAGCGCATCGCAAATCATTCCGATATTATTTAAATCGGGCGCTACTTCTGCCGTTACATCTGTGAATTTTACCTTGCCATTTTCGGTGTCATTTCTGTAAATAAAACTGCTGACAGCTTTTGGATAATGCCATGGTTCTAATCTGCCTGATACAAAAATGTCCGGCTTGCCATCATTGTTATAATCCATCGATTTTACACAGAGTTTGCTGGTAAAGTTTTTCGGCAACGCGGTTTCATCCCAGGTAAAGTTGCCTTTACCATCATTGAGGTATAACCTGTCTTCGTAGTTAGGGCTATTGGGTTCAAATTTGTTGCCACCACTCACCACGTAAAGATCCAGGTTATTATCGCCGTTGGCATCAAACAATAAAAGGCCTTCATCTTTAGACAATTTCTGATTCAATGCCTCCCTGTCGAGCAACGGCTTTTGAATGAATTTGCCATTTGCCTGTTGTAAAAACATCATTGCAGGAGTAGATGCATTGCCCCCCAATATTAAATCATCCAAACCATTGCCATCCATATCTCCTGCGGCAAGGGCAGGAGAGTACTCAGAGAGTTTATGTGGCAGTGTTGATTGCTTGTTAAAATCAATAAAATCCATTTCCCGGTTGGCATAGTTAACACCAATGCTTGTTGTAATTTCTTTGAACAATGCTGTTGTAATTATTTTTTGCTGATCCCAGTTGTAGATTTCATTGGCGTTTACAATATTCACTTTTAATACCTGGTCGGCTGCAATATTTGTAAGCGTTTGCTTTTTATTGTTGGGCCACCTTATTATAACAGAATCAAGTGTGCTGATATTACCCAAACCAAAATGTGCAATATCCTGGTGACTGGAAAGGTAGCCGCGGTAAGGTGTGTTTTCATAAGCCTGGTGTTTGTTGCCATCATAATAGATGTCTATCCATGTGCCGATGCCATTTACATTATTGTTGGTTCCGGCACATTTTACCTGTAGGAAATGTGTGGCGGTATCACCTTTTTTGCGAAGTGTATTTTCATACACAAAAGCTTCATCGTTGATATTATTTACAATCATATCCATATCGCCATCGTTGTCAAGATCTGCATAAGCAGCCCCGTTAGAAAAACTGGCTGTATTCATTCCCCAACCGGCACTTACGTCTTTAAAACTTGTACCATCATTGTTTTTAAAAGCAAAATTTACCAACTTAACCTGGGGTATTTTACTAAGCAATTGCATAGGCGTAGCAATAGCCACCGTTTCGTTTCTATAGGTTGAAAAATCATGATCCGATACGTCTCTTGGAAATCCGTTGGTAACAATCATATCCCTAAAACCATCATTGTCAAAGTCAACCACCAATGGAGTCCAGCTCCAGTCTGTTTGTGATATGCCACTCATAAAACCGATCTCGCTAAATACCGGGATGCCAAGTGAGTCATTTTGTTTAAGCGATGGCCCCTGGTTCAACTGCACAGTATTTCTTACATATTGGTATTGATGCCCGTAAATTTCGAAATTCTGAATGGTGTTATAGTTATTGGAACCCATCATCATTTTCTTTCTGAAATTGTCTTTCGGGTTCATATCCAGTTCTACCACATCCGACAGGCCATCATTGTTGATATCTACAATATCCTGCCCCATTGAATTTAAAGAAGTGTGCTTAAAATATTCTTTTGAACGATTGGTAAAAGTTCCGTCGTGGTTGTTGATGTAGAGAATATTATCTGATATAAAATCGTCACTGACATAAATATCTTTCCAGCCATCCATGTTAATATCAGCAACAGTTGCACCATGCCCGATGCCATCAAACGTTACGCCAGCCTGCACAGAAACATCTGTGAAAAATGGGTGCCCATGTACTGAATCCCAATCGTTTCTCATTAACCGGCCAACGCTGCTTTTGTTTGGGTTTACATCTTTACCAAATTGATTTTGATTTTCTGAACCAGCTTCATTTACAGTAAGGTACATATCAAGGTCGCCATCATTGTCGTAATCGAAAAAATTACCCATGGTGGATTGAACATGTATATCCAAACCATATTCTGCTGCCATATCTTTAAAATGAGGAAGGCTGTCTTTATCAAGGCCCTGGTTTACATAAAGAATATTGCGCCTGCGCATAGAATCTTTGTAAATGGTATTGGCAATGTAGATGTCCATTAATCCATCATTATTGATATCAACAATTGAAACGCCACGTGCCCACCTGCCAGCACCATTAACACCGGCTTTTTCCGTAATGTCATCAAATTTAAAATTGCCTTTATTGATATAGAGTTTGCTGGATACCATATTGCCGGTAAAATAAATATCCTGCAGGCCGTCGTTATTAAAATCACCTATACCAACTCCACCGCCATTGTAAATATTTACAAGATTAATAGGGTTAATGGAATCATTTTCTACAATGGTATTATTGAAAATGATACCGGATTGGGAGGAAGGAATTTTTTCAAACAACGTTTTTTCTTTGCAGGAAAAAAGGTTTACGATACAAATAAAAAATATAGCAACATAAAATATACGCATGGCAAAATATTAATAGAGATTAAATACGGGTTTTAAATTTATTGAATAATACAAGCTGATATCTTTTTAAATTCGGTGCATAAATAGTAATCGAATGCATGGTAGTTTATAACTGAATTTGTTATTTAATTTAATTTCAACCGTTTCGGAGAATTTTGGAAATTAAGTCATTTTTGAGTAGATAGCACAGTATTTCTGGTACTATTTTCTAAGTGATTATTTGGTTATAAAATTTGTACACTCGTTGCTCTTTAAAAACGATTTGGTTTTATGTAACATGAAGGGCTTTTTAACAACAGGTGAAAAGGTTTATTATTTATACCACGCAACCAGACCTTCATTTTATTTTTGACCTTAACGCAAAAAAGGCCTTTCCCAAACAGGGAAGGCCTTTTTCTACATACTTTGTATCATTATTAATAACCAGGATTCTGGGTTAAGTTTGGATTAAGGCCTCTCTCAAGTTCCGGTATTGGATATAATTCTTTGCCTGCGGGAATTGAACGATTATATAGGCCGTGTTTTTTTGATCCGTTATCAGGATCCTGATCCCTGATACTTTGCGCAGGATTAACTATCATGTCAACATTATTATCCTGGGTACCATAAATGCTTTTTACAAAAGCACTGGCGATATCAGCTCTGCGTAAGTTGTAAAATACAGAGTATTCGCCGGAAAGCTCATGTCTGTATTCACTATATACCATCTGCAGTGGGTCGGTGATGGGAGCAGCAGGCGTGCCATCATATTTAGCACCATCCTGCATAACGGCTGGCGCAGTTCCGCCCCATGCCCTGTCTCGTACTCTTTTCAAAGTGAGCATCGCACCAGGAATATCTCCGGTACGTACCTGGCACTCTGCCTTACTTATTAAAACTTCCGCAAAACGCATTAATATTTGGTTTTGGGCTCCGAAAATGGTACCGTTACCAGAGTTGGCATCAAGTGTATAATCTCTCCACATCTTCGCACAATAAAACCCGGTGCGTAAGCCGTCGCCGTCTGATCCATACCATGGATTTGATTTGGTGCCAACCGAATTCATGATGGTGCCATTGTCAGCCGTGTACTTTGGATTGTTATTAGCAAAGCCTGATTTTACCAATGGATAAGATCTGATTCCACCACGGGCTATCATGCCCGGGCTTACCAGTGAATCGCCGGGGCCAATGATCGTGGCCAGTTTACGTTTATCTCCGGGCTGATAAGATAGATAAAGACCAGGATTTCCATAATCGTAACCGAAGTTGGATACTTCTTCAGGCCAGCTAAAATCTGAAATCCATGCAACTTCATTTCCTGCACCCCAGCTTTGCGTTCCGTTTACCGCAAATTGAACTTCAAAAATGGATTCATCATTATTCTGTTTGTCATATTCATTAACGTCCACGAAATTTGGAAGTAACGAATATTTGCCCTCCAACTGGTTGAAACTTGCGAGCGCCGATGCATAATCCTTTAGCCACATTTCTGCAGCGCCCTCATATGCAAGTGCGGCCCCCTTTGTAGCCCTGCCTGTTTCAGCGGCAGGATAGGCGTCTTTCCATGGTAGTAAAGATGCTGCCTCCTTCATGTCAGATGCTACCTGCTTAAATACAGAATCCTGGGAAGATCGTGGTGCTAAACCTTCGGTTACTGAGCTTAACTCTAAAGGCACTCCGCCAAAACTGCCAGCCAAATAATAATAGGTAAGGCCCCGTAAAAAAAGCGCTTCTCCAAGCAGGCGATCTCCCAATGCAGGATCTAATATACCCTTGGTTTTCATTTCAGGTATCACTTCAATGGCTGTATTTGCCCTGGCTATTCCAACATATGCACGCTGCCAGAAAACCCTCATAGGGCCAAAATTAGTGGGGATGTCATAATAGTTGTAGAAGCGGTCATTTCCCCAGTTAAAAAAATCATGCGTTTGGAAATTGGCATAATACCAAATGGACTTTTTCAACAAATCGGCATTCTGGTAGGTATCATAGATTGAATTTACAAGGGCAATACCATCAGATGCCTTTTTAAAATAGGCATCCCTTGTAAGTTGTGTGAAGTTTGATTGCTGAAGAAAATCTTTTTTACAAGCAACAGGTATAAAGAATACCACACATGTCAAAGCTATTATCGTTAAAGTTTTTTTGTTCATTTTGAATCACTTTAGTTGTTATATTTTCTTGTTTAGAAAACTACATTTAAACCAATGGTATAAAATTTAGATAAAGGATAACTGCCGGGGTCAACACCTGCTGCAGTAGCACTGCCATTAGCAACTCCAATTTCCGGATCAAGACCAGTATAGTTTGTTATGGTAAACAGGTTTTGGGTAGAGGCATATATTCTTATCTTAGGTAAAGTTACTCTTCCAATGGTTTGTGCAGGTACAGTATATCCTACCTGGAGATTTCTTAAACGCAGGTAGCTCCCATCTTCTACATACACACTTGAAGGGACATTACTGCCAATCACATCATCATTATAAGTGAACCTTGTATAACGATTAGAAAGGTTACCTGGTGTCCAATGGTTGGCGAAATAATCGTAGCCTACATTTTGAACGCCCACAAAACCAGGAGCCTGAAAGCTTTCCAACATTCTTGCCTGGTAGTTGAATATCTTATTACCATAGCTGCCATAAAAATAGATGTTGAAATCAAATCTCTTATAGGATGCATCGAGGTTTAAGCCTGCATAAAACTTTGGAAGCGGGCTACCCAAACTTGTTCTATCATTTACATCTACATGTCCATCGCCATTTATATCTGCGAAGTAGCGGTCACCGGGCGCTGTAACGTTCTTTTGATAGTTAGGAAAACTGGCGTCTTTTGCTGCAGATGCAGCATTGAGCGCATCTATCTGGGCCTGAGTTTGGAAGATACCCAACGATTGATAGCCAAAAAATTCTCCAATTTGACCGCCGATACGTGTTCGGCTGAACTCGTTCCAACTATTGGCATTTAAACCGCCAACAGTTACCAGATTATTTATGAACGTAAGGCTTTTATTGATACTTAACAGCTTATTATTAACTGTTGTAAAAGTTAAGCCGATACCGTAGTTAAAATCTCTTGCACTATGGTTGTAGTTCACAGCAAATTCAAAACCCTTGTTTTCAATCTCACCCACATTTTGCGCTAAATTCTGGCTGTAACCTGTTTGAGAGGACACGGGTAGGTTGAGAAGAAAATCTTTAGACTTCCTGATATAATAATCTACACTTACCGTAAGAGCACCCCGCAAGAAGGCGGCATCCATCCCGATATTCGTAGTGTAGTCAGTTTCCCATTTCAAGCTCGGATTCGATGGTTGTATTGGCGCAAGACCAGGTTGATAAACCTTGTTAAAAGAATAACCAAAATTACTTCCGCTTGCTGCCGGCCCTCCTGTTGAAAACAAGTTTTCATATTGGAATGGGCTAATTGGGGCCTGGTTGCCCATTTCACCATAACCAGCTCTCAGCTTTAAATCTGATAACCAGTTAACATTTTCCAAAAACTGCTCGCCTTTAGCCCTCCACGCCACAGAAGCAGAAGGGAAGACTCCGTATTCACTACCTTTAGCAAATTTTGAAACGCCATCTCTTCTTACTGTACCGGTAACGTAATATTTATCAGCGAACCGATAATTTATTCTTCCGAATTGAGAGGCTAAAGTATTGACAGTTTGGCTACCGGTGGCGGTAAGATTCTGTACCTGGCCAATATCTCTCAAGGCATTATTGATCTGCTTATTTCCCTGTGCGCTTATGTAACGGTATGTATTCTTCTGTCCCGAAACCCCCGCCACTACATCTATATTATGTTTTCCAAAAGCTTTGGTATAAGCGAGGGTATTTTCCCATAACCATTCAAAAGTATTATTAGCGCTTTGCGAATAAAGTGCATCCTGGTTGGCGCCACCTAAGCCATACTGTTCATCCCAGCGACGATCTTCAGGTTGAAAGAAATAACCCGAATAATCACTGATATTAACACCGACATTAGTCTTGAACCTAAGGCCGGAAATGATAGTAACTTCCAGCGAGGTATTCGCCAACAGATAGTTGTTTAGATTTACATAGTCATTTGATTCAATACTATAAAGAGGATTGCCCCAGCTCTTTGTGTAAATATTTATAGGGTTAAAAAAGCCATAATTACCATTCGCATCTTTTATCTGGTCGGTAAGTTTATTACCCGTGATGGTCGGAATCAATTCAGTCAACTGTTGCAAACCGCCGGTACCAAAAGGAGTATTTTGATCCTGCCTGGCATATTTTGCGCTGGTTGAAGACTTAAGCCATTTATTAATCGTATAATCTACGTTTAACCCCAGGTTAAATCTTTTAAAATATGACCCCTTTACAATTCCTTTATGATCATTATATCCCACTGAGAATGCTGTTTGAACCTTATCATTTCCTCCCCTGACTGCCAGGTTATAGTTCTGCTTTAAACCAGCACGGTAAAGCGCATCCTGCCAGTCAACAGTTTTCAGCGAAGATGCATTGCTCCATTCTGGTAATGGAGTAAAGCTTCCCTGCGTAGGATCTGCTGTAACCTCCTTCACCATCGCAGAAAATTCCTGCGCATTTAATACACGATATTTCTTTGGCTCTGATTGGAAAGAGTTGGAAGCATCCAGCGATACCTGCACTCCATCCCGTTTGCCCCTTTTTGTTGTGATAATTACAACACCATTTGCAGCTCTTACACCGTAAATGGATGCAGCAGATGCATCCTTTAATACATCGATACTAGCAATATCACTGGGATTGATGTTATTAAGTCCGCCGCTGATAGGATATCCGTCTACTACGTACAAAGGTTCGTTGCCATAGTTGGCAAGGCTACCAACGCCCCTAATCTGCACACTCACTCCGCCACCGGGCCTACCGTCATTATTGGTCACCTGCACACCTGCGGCACGCCCCTGGAGCGCCTGGTCAATAGTATTAACGGGAACTTTTGCAATCTGGTCTGCAGTCACACTGCTAACAGCGCCGGTTACATCTTTGCGTCGTTGGGTGCCATAACCAACTACCACCACTTCGTTTAGGCTACTGGCTTGAATTTCCAGTTTAACATCCAACGAAGTTGAATTGCCCACTGAAACTTCCCGGGTTGCAAAACCCACTGTTGAAAATACAAGTGTTTTAGATCCTGCCGGAACGGTGATAGAATAATTTCCTTCGGCATTTGTAGCAGTGTTTACATTAGATCCTTTTACGGATACTGTTGTACCTACGATGGGATTTAATTCGGGGTCAATTACTTTACCGGAAACCTTCTTCTGTGCACTTGCAGAAGCTGTGGCAAATAAGGCAATAAGGAGTAGAATAGGCACTGCCTTAAGCTTAGTTAGTTTAGCAAACATCGTTAAATTTTTTTGGTTGAAACAAAAGTACAAAGAGTCTGCAATTTGTTTCATACTTATATTGGTTTATATCAGAAAAATACTATACTTGGATAAGAGAGTATTATATGAAAAATATTTTGGAGAGAAAAAGTGATACATAATGAGCATTGAGCACTTCGGCAAAATTGCCTGTTACTTCAAAAACATTTTAATGAGAGAATTGCAACGGATTAATGTAACAGATATCTGGTTATGACTGGTAAACAGGTGAGTGAAATTTATTAACGGTATTAATGCTATAAAAACTGGACATTTTTTCGGTTTAAAAGGTTATTACAAATTACCAGTCAAATGTTTTTTTAATTGGAAAATGACGTCCATGATAATTATTTTTTTGAAAAAAGAGGACAACGTTTTATGGTAGTAAAGCTTCAAGAAACTTTAAACTATCTCACCAACAATGACAAAGCTCTGGATGTTTTTGAATAGTTTGGATTAAAATAGTATCATATAATGGGTTGTTACTATCATTTCAAAATGACATAATTCTGTCTTCTTTTCTCAATGCCTGGTAAAAACGAGCAGGGATAGTCAGAAATCAGGTTGTAAACATTGCAATTTATTACAAGTTGAAACTGGAAGTTATACGGAAAAAAGTATTAGAGTTTTCCTGAATTATGTATTAGATTTATGTAGTAATATTTCTTTCTAATCCTAATATCCTGGTCGACTGCATCCATCCACATCCATTGCAATTCCCGTATTTTATATTCTGATAATTAGCTTACCGCAATCATAAGATTGTATTCCCTATTATAATCACACCTAAATCAATCTAACATGTCACGCCTAATTTTTACCAGTTTAAAACTGCTCACATTTTTATTGATAAGTTTTATTTGTTGCTCCAATGCGCATGCTCAATCACAGTCAATGCTTACGGCACCCACGGGTGAATATTATAGTGTAGAAGATGCTTCAGATGTTGATAGAAAAGCTGTTGTTATCAGCAAACATTTTTCAGACGGCACTTTGGATTTGTCTTATGGAACCAACGGATATTCTGATATCGTTATAATCAACTATTCAGGAGGGGTGTTATTAAATAATGGGAAATTATTATTAATAGGAAGCACAAACGGAGCCTACTTCCAGGATATTCATTATCACATAGTGTATGCCCGAATTAATCCTGATGGCAAACTTGATCCCACCTTTGGCAATGGCGGTATTGTAATTAACAATCAGAATTCTCCTTACTATGAATTTGTAAGATCAATCGGTTTTACTCATACAGGGGAAATTATTATTACAATCGATGAAGTTCACTTATTAGGTATAGGCGGAAAATCAATAGATGTTTTTATACTAAATGCACAAGATGGTCAAATGATTGGGCAAGCGCTAGTTCCAATTCCTATTAATCCTTTTACTAATGATTTTGATGATTATTTTAGTCAGGGAACTTTCGTTTATACTGATAATAGATTGATATTTACGTTAGGTCATCCGGATGACCTCGCTTGCGCTATTTCTCCACAGGCATGTACGGGTTTTGATTTTTTTACCCTGGTTTTTAATTCAGATGGTAGTCGGGCTTTCAACGGCATTGACCTGATTACTGATTTTGGTATGAGTGCCGATTATTCTTACACTGCTGCATTTGTAAATAATAAATTAATTGTGGGTGGTACATCTAACAGCAACATGGGGAATCCTTCTGACTTTGCCGTTGCAAGATATAATGCTGATGGTAGTCTTGATGCCGGCTTCAATGGTACCGGAAAACTAACAATACCTTTTGGCGTGAACACAAGTGTAAAGTCAATAGTAGATCAAAATGGTAAAATTATCCTTGGAGGAAATGATGCAACACATACCTACCTGGCAAGGCTAAACGATGACGGATCCTTAGATAACAGTTTTGCAATGCAGGGAAAAGTGATTGTAGATTTGCAGGTTAACTGGGACTATTTGTTTATTGATGGCAACCGGCTGATGGGCGGTTTTGACGATAAGTCGCCTGCTGTGTTTATTTACCTGCTTGATGCCCCAACCATTACATTTAACTGCCCTGCTAATACTACGGTTAATACAGATCCGGGAAAATGTTTGGCAATAGTAAATAACATTGATCCTGTTTTTTCTGCCACCGGAAACAATAGCCTGGTAAATTATTCGCTTGCAGGCGCCAGCATGGGAACAGGCTCTGGCAGTGCCAGTGGTATTTCCTTTAATAAGGGAATTACAACGGTAACCTATATATTAAAAACTGATCCGGCTGTTACTTGCTCATTTAATGTAGCAGTACAGGATAAAGAGCCACCGGTGATCACCAATGCAGCGGCCAATCCTGCTTCATTATGGCCACCCAACCATCAAATGAAAGAGGTGGAAATTAATTATACATTAACAGACAATTGCCAGGCTACTGCAGTTTTAAGTGTATCCAGCAATGAGCCACAGGATCCCGCTGGCGACTGGCAGATTATAGATGCCCATCACATCAAACTTAGGGCAGACAGGGCCAATAATGGCAATGGCAGATTGTACACAATCACTATTATAGCAACTGATGCGGCGGGAAATAAAACCACCAAACAGGTGTTTGTAAAAGTGCCGCACGACCAGGCTGCTCCAAAATTAATTGTAAAAGTGTACCCCAATCCAACAACTAATTATTTCACTTTTACATCACCCACTCCAAATTTTGAAAGAGTCAACATTAGGATATATGATCAGTTTGGAAAATTGGTGGAAACCTTCTACCGGGTGTTATTATCCGGCGGAGTAAAAGTTGGAGCTAACTATTCTCCCGGCATATACATCGCCGAGGTAGATTTTCTGAATGATAAATTTTTATTGATTAAAAAGCCAACCGGTTCGGCATTTTAGTTGGCTGTAAAAATATAGCATAGCTGTATACAAAAATTAAAACAGGCTGTATCGTTTGATGCAGCCTGTTTTAATTTTTGCTTGTATGGAAATATTCTCATCAACTTTTAAAAATTAAGCCTGCTTCTTTCAAAGCATTTCGAAGTGCAGGAATTGTGCCCGGCCCTATTCCATGCAATGCTAAAATTTCCTGCTCTGTAAATTTTTTCAACTGTTGCAAATTTGTAATGCCTTTACTTTCTAATGCCCGTCTTGCAGGCGCTGAAAGTATTGAAAGAAATCCAGTTGTTGGTTTACGCTCCTGCTCACAAATGGGGCAGGTTGGGCAGTCGTTGCTTTTGTAATATTTGTGCCCTTTGGCGCAGGTTCTCAAAGTTTTTTTGCAGCGGCTTTCTCTAAATTTTCAGCTACCCTGAATTTTACAATTTTTGCAATCAGGTCAAACGGTAATGGTTGATTGATGGGGAATTTTATGGAACCTTTGGCTCCATCATAAACAGACAATTCTTTTTTAAACGCTACAATTCCGGACGGGGCCGGATAAAAACCGATATGATTTTTATACCCAGCAAAATGAACGAGGTTACCTTTTAATGTAAAAGTGGGAATGCCATAGCTGATGGTTTCTTCTGCACCAGGTGCAGCTTTGCTGATTACAACTCTAAGCTTTTCCAATATTTTTTGGGTGTCTTTCGAAAAAGTTGCGATGTATTCATCGATGGGAGTCGTTTTTGTTTTTGCCATTAGCAGTTATTACAAATTTGGAATGTATTAATCAGTGAATATTTTTTATAAACAGGGGATTGCATTTTTCTGGAGAACAGAATTTGCAATAAATTTTCTTTCATCCCTTCTTTATAACCAGTCCTATTGAAGCAAGTTCAGTTCTTTGTGGATTTAAAGTGTCGGCTATGCTTGCAAGTTGTTTAAAATAAAAAGTTGCCTTTTTTTTATTGCCGGTTTTTTCTGCGGCCTTCCCTGCGCCATAAAGACTATTGAACCTGTTCGGGCATTTTTCTAACACCGTTTCATAAGCCTGCAACGCATTTTCATGTTGATTTAATTGCAGCAGCATGTCGCCTAATAATTCCCTTGCAGGCAGTACTGCTCCCGGTGTTACAGGATGCTTTTCAGTACTGTCTTCCATATCAGCGGCAAGTTTCATCATACTTTCTGCCTCAGCTAATTTACCAGAAAAAAACTGAATCCATGCTTCCCCGGTTTTTATTTGAATAGCTATCTGCCCAGATTTGTAAGTGTCTTTTTGATTCTTCAATACTTCCTGAAGTTGGCGGAGTTTTTCCAGTTCATTTTTTGCATCAGCAATATTTCCCAAATGCGCAGCGCCTAACATTCGGGTAAAATGTATGATGCCTTCCTGCCATGGAAATTTTATCCAGGGAAAATCCGTAGTTCGAATTTGTAAGCTGGCGGCTTCGGCCCAGTTCTTATTTTCCAGTAAAAATCTTGAAGGAACGGCTGCAAATGCGTAGGCAACCTTAAAATTAGCCGGGTAAACATTGTTGAATGTTGCCAGGTATTTAACCTGTTCTGCTGCCAGTTTATTTTCTCCTTTTTGCAGGTAGGCATACACCAGGTAATCAATTCCATGCAGTTCTTCATCCCAATGGCCCTTTATTCCGGCAGCTGTTGCATAACATTTAGCCGCAGATATAGATACCAGGTTTGATTGAATACATTCATCCCATAACCCGAGTCTCGTAAAAATATGCGAAGGCATGTGTAATGCATGTGCAGACGATGGTGCTACCTGTGCATATTTTTTTGCAGCAGGCAAAGCAAGTGTTGCCAATCCGGGATAGTCGTAAGTATGAATGATATAATGAATGATTCCGGGATGATTGGGTTCTGTTGGATACAAAGCACTGAGAATTGCTCCCGCCTTTTTTTGTTTGATGTAGGTTTTATCAGTTGGATCTGCTGCGGCATCCAATGCCAATGCATAAAAAATGGCTGCTTCCTTATCATCCGGATAATTCTTATGTAGTTGCTCCATTTCTTTTTCAAAATTGATACAGCGTGTATGGTGATTGGTTGTATTCCAATTATTGTAAAATGCTGCAATGGCAGTTATATAGCCAGTTTCTTTATCCGATTTTTTTGAAATTGATTGGGCAATTTTAATGGCCTTACTTCCCTTTATCAGTTCAGCTTCTGTTGGCGGATTCCATAAAGGATGAAAATTAGACATGGCCACACCCCAGTAAGCCATGGCACAACCCGGATTTTCATCAATTACTTTTGCGAAGCCTTTTTCTGATTCGTCATATTCAAATGAATGCAACAATTCTATTGCGAGATTAAAGTCTTTTTTTGATCCCTCATTACAAGTGGTTTCAAAATTTACAGATCCAAATTGTTCGTTTGTAGTGCCACAGGAAATAACGTCACCTCTCTTTAATTCTATTTGAGCAATCGATTCTTTAGTGGGAGTAGAATCGCCACCGCATGATATAAGCACGATTAACGGGTATGACAACATCGACCAGTTTGCAGGCTTTATAAAGTTCCTCATATTGTCAAATGTTTTTTTAGAAAGTACGCAAATATTACCGATCCTAAGCCTGACTAAAGTAGCTTTTACTTTTTATTTATCAAAGTAAAACGACGTAATTAATTATGGAGATAGTGTATAATTTTCAGTACTGAGTTTGATTGTTTTGGCAATGAATATCCGTGACTTGATTTTTGGCAATCTCACTTCTTTTCAATTTTTTATATAATACCATCTTGATTTAATAGGAGTCCAAAGGACTACGTTGAAATCTTAGATGGTATTATACCGATTGCAAATCGCATTGGACTAAATAACGGTATAATCGGTATAAGGTTCTGTTGGCCGATATTTCCCGAAAAAAAATCATGAAGATACTTGAGCAAGTAAATCCTTGTATAAAAGGGCGTCAATAATATGGAAATAGAAGATACTTTTTTCAGGCAATTGTGGATATAATCCGTACACAGATCGTAAATCTTCTAGCCCGTAGCTACCAAATCGTTCACAAATAACTGGTTAAGCGCAATTAAATATTAGCGCCGTAGTTCAAAATAAATTTATCACTTAACCATTCTTCCAGGTGTTCAGAAATGATTTTTGATTCTACCATAAAGCCATCATGACCAAAATCGGAGTCAATTACGATAAGATTTGCATGAGGCAGGTAGGCCGCCAGGTGTTGTTGTTCAGAAACGGGACAAAGAATATCACTGTTAATGCCAATAATCAATGTTTTTTGCTGAATGCTTTGCAGAACGTCTTCAACCTTTCCGCCGCGGCCCCTTGCAATGTGATGGCTGTCCATCGTCTTTGTAAGATGCCAGTAACTATAAGCATTGAACCGCTTATTGAGTTTTTCGCCCTGGTATATAATGTAAGAAGAAGCTTTATAATGATCTGTTTTTTCGGGATCAGGATCAGTTTGTTGCTTTACCATAATGCCATAGTTACGATAGGTAAGCATACCCATTGCCCTGGCAGCTTTCAAACCTTTAGCGCCTGCCTCCGGGCAATGTTGTAACCATGTTCCATCCGCTTCAATAGCTAACCGCTGTGCAGTATGCGTTGCAATACCCCAGGCACTTTCACTGGGTGAGGTTGCCAGTAAAAACAGGTGAATAACCACATCTTTTTCCAATATACTCCATTCCATTGCCTGGTAACCACCCATACTTCCACCCATCAATAAAAATATCTTATCAATACCAAGGTGCTTCCTTAAAAGAATATGCGCCTTCACCAGATCCCTGATGGTTACAAGTGGAAATGAATCGTAATATATTTCGCCGGTAGAGGGTTTTTTGCTCAAAGGGCCGGTTGTGCCATAACAGGATCCAATTACATTGGCACAAACAATAAAATGCTTTGCAGGATCTATTACATGGTTATCTCCAACAACGCCATCCCACCATTCGGCGGCATTTGAATTAGCTGTAAGTGCATGACAAATCCATACTACATTACTTTTATCTTCGTTGAGTTGGCCGTAAGTTGTATATGCAACCGTCAATTCATCAAGAGTAGCGCCGCTTTCCAGTTCAAATTGACCGGGGTTATGAAAAAAGTTCATTCAATAAGTATACATATAAAAATGCAAAGTAAAGGCTTGCAGGAATTATATTTGTAAAAATATTGCGAAATGATAGAAATTAATCTAAACAGAAAAGGTGGCGATTTTGGTTTTGAAGCAGTTGATAGTTTGGGCCATACTATACAAATGGATACCAGCCTTGAAAGTGGTGGTGCAAATTATGGCATAAGGCCAATGCAGGTTTTGTTGATGGGTATGGGTGGTTGCAGTGCTATTGATATTGTGATGATATTAAAAAAGCAGCGCCAGGTTATTGAAGATTTTTCAATGAAAGTGCAGGGCGACCGTGTGCCTGGTGCGGAACCTTCACTTTGGCAGAATGTAAAAATAATATTTAGCCTTAAAGGTAAAATTGACCTTGATAAAGCACAAAGAGCTTGTGAATTGTCGATGAACAAATACTGTTCTGTAGCAGAAACACTTCGCAGAGGTGGTACTATACTTTCATGGGAAGTAAAAGTAAATGAGTAGTAATCTATTCATCAACCGAGTATTTTTTAGACATTTAACCTCTGTAAAAAATTATTAGCCAACAGTTGATACGCTGCCCGACATCGTTGTGTCACTCACTTGTACTGTTCCAGCATAGCTGAACTTTTACTGCCATATCAATTACAAGCTCAATCAATAAAGCAAAAAAATCATCCACTGTAAAACATAAACAGCAGGACTAAATAAATAAGATGGATCCAATAACAGCAGCAATCAGAATACAAACCGAACGCACCAACGAAATGGAACATTCGACACCAATGTTTCTTACAAGTAGTTTTTGTTTTGATGATGCAGAAGATATGAGGGCAGCATTTGCAGACGAAAGCGATGATAACATTTATAGCCGCTTCAGCAATCCCAACGTGCAGGAATTTATTGATAAAATGGTAGCGCTGGAAGGTGCAGAAGCAGGGTATGCAACCGCCACAGGAATGAGTGCTGTTTTCGCATCATTTATGAGTATCCTCAAGCAAGGTGATCACCTGTTGTGCTGCAGTTCTATTTTTGGAAGTACACATACCGTTATAAAAAAATACCTGCCCAATTATGGCATTGAATATAGTTATGTAGCTGCGGATAAACCAGAAGAGTGGGAGGCTGCCATCAGGCCCAACACAAAAATGATTTACCTGGAAACTCCAACTAATCCCGGGCTGGCAATCATCGACCTGGAGTTTGTAAACGGGTTGGCAAAAAAATATAAATTAATACTGAATGTAGACAATTGTTTTGCTACACCGGTTAACCAGCGCCCGATAGATTTTGGTGCTGATTTGGTAGTGCATTCCGCCACCAAATGGATTGATGGGCAGGGTAGGGTAATGGGTGGAATTGTACTCGGCAAAAAGGAATTGATAAAGGAAATTTATTTGTTTTGCAGAAGTACCGGCCCGGCATTATCTCCTTTCAATGCCTGGGTATTAAGTAAAAGTCTTGAAACACTTGACGTAAGAATGGAACGTCATGCATCCAATGCACTTGCCATTGCAGCAAGACTCGAAAATAATGACAAAATTGAGTGGATAAAATACCCAATGCTTGCCAGTCACCCACAACATGCTATTGCAGTAAAGCAATTAAAAAATGGCGGAGGAATTGTGTGCTTTAATTTAAAAGGCGGCATTGAAAGTGGCCGAACATTTTTAAACAGTTTGAAGTTGCTTTCATTAACGGCTAACCTGGGAGATACCCGTAGCATTGCATCTCATCCGGCCAGTACTACCCATGCTAAATTATCTGAGGCAGAAAGATTAGATACCAATATAACACCAGGCCTTATAAGAATCTCCGTTGGTCTTGAACATGTGAATGATATCCTGGAAGATATTTTACAGGCGTTGGAGAAATGTTAGGTAAATATGAAATTTGAAATATGAGTTATGAAATATGTACACTGTAACCCCGTCAGCGGTTGTAAACCCTGACGGCGGTTATGAATAAATATATGACAATATAAAATAGTGAATGGTGAATGGTGAATGAAAAGCAATGTCTGATGACTGATTTTTAATGTCTGATGTTGTATAGTATTTTTTATCGAAAGCTGTTTTCATTTTATGTTCAATCTTAAAATTATGATGATCCGATAGTATTCGGATGATGAATACTTAATGCTGAATGAAAACAGAAACTTTAAAATGTTGGTTATCATCTTATTTATCGAACCTAACAGTTATGCATTTTACATCAGATATCAGCCATCAGACATCATTCATCAGACATGAAGTAGAAATGTTGAATTGAGAATTGTAAATGAGAATAAAAACTTTTATACGTTGGTTATCATCCTTTTTATCGAACCTAACAGCTACGCATTTTACATCAGACATCAGACATCAGCCATCAGCCATCAGACATGAAGTAGAAATGTTGAATGTTGAAATCGGGATTGGTTATCAATGCTGTTTTATTTGTAACCTGAAACCTGCAAAAGCCCTGATGCCCTGGTTGGGTGCATATACATACGATGGATCAAAAGTTAATGCATAAGGGTTGGATGGCGTTGCCAGAACCTTTCCGTTTGCATTATAAGATACATTTTTATCAAACGGATCCTCACTTCTTGCAATGATGAATGGATTGCCTTTATTGGGTGTCCAGTTCAACAGGTTTTTTACTCCACCGTAAATTTCAATATTTTTAAAACCATTAAAAACTAACTGGATATTTTGAATGCTCCAGGTAGAAGAGTAAGGCTGTCTGGGATCCAACGGCCCCAGCAATGGAAGTCGCATTGGCCCATAGATATTTCCGGTATAGTCAATTCCCAGGTGTAGCTGTTTTATTTTATATGAAATGGCCCAGGTACCCGTAAATTTTTCAGTAAGTATTTGGGGAGATCGGATGCCATTTTCCACCGTAGCCACATGCATATATGTGGCCCCTGCTAAAACTTTTAACCCGTTAACGAATTGAATATCTATATTGGTGCTAATACCTTTACTTTCTGCAAAACCGTTGATATTATCATAAATAATTTTATTGGGATCGGTATCGTAATCAGCAATAATGCGGTTATTAAAATAAGTGTACCAACTCGTAAACTCTACATTATAAATGCCATAAAGGGTTTGTATTTTTTTAATGTAGTTAAGGTTGACGTTATAACTTTTTTCAGGCTTCAATTCATTTTTTACTTCTACAATACGGGCTCCGGTAAGTGCTGCATGATCTTCAGTAAATAAGTTGACTACCCTAAACCCGGTACCGGCATTTAGCCTGATAATATTATTATCGTTGATCTTTAACTTATAAGCAAAGCGGGGTGTTAATATATTCCCATGCACCGAGTTATAATCGTACCTGAAACCAAGCAATAGTTTTTGACTTTGGCTGATCAAAATTTCGTCCTGTATAAATATCCCTGGCAGCCAAACCTTGTCGGGCTTATTTTGAAAGTGCGATGTATCAGCACTCGAAGTTGCAATGGTATTATCATCATAAAAAGTATATCTCATAGCAATGCCTGCAAGTAAATCATGATGTTGCAATGTTTTGTCCCAGGTAAGTTGCCCGAATATAATTTTTTGTAAAGCAATGTAAGAAGTGGTGCCATAACGGCTATCCTGGTTATGGCTGTTGTACGAAACCGAGGCCATTAATTTTTCCCTTGTTGGCAATTGGTAGTTTCCCAATAGTTCCCATCGTTTGGTGTAAATACTTTCTGCATATAAACTATCTCCACCTCTAAACGCTTTTGTGTACCTCGTATCACCTCCCCAGCGATATTCATCAAAATATCTTGCAGCAATGGATGAAACCCGGTTTTGTTTTCTTACAAAATTCCATTTTTGAAATATAGAAATCCTGTCTTGCAAGGTTACGTCGGTAAACCGGTCGTGGTTATTATCAATAATATGATCGTACTTAAAGTAATTGATGCCGGTAAGCACTGCAGCTTTTTTGCCGGCATTTATTTTAAATCCAATATCTGTATTAAACTCCTGCCAGCTTGTAGCCATCAGGTCAACTGAAAGTAGTGGAGCATTAGAAGGCTTTTTGGTAATAATATTTATCAGTCCACCAACGGCTTCACTTCCATATAAAGACGATGCAGGGCCTTTTACAATTTCTATTCTTTCTACCAGGCTATTGGGAATACCAGACAAACCATAAACCGTTGCAAGGCTGCTTACGATAGGCATGCCATCTATCAAAACCATTGTGTATGGCCCTTCCAGCCCGTTAATGTGAATATCACCGGTATTACAAACATTACAATTCAACTGTGGCCTTACTCCATTTACATTTTGCAAAGCTTCAAAGATGTTGGGTGTTGGATTCTTTTTAAAAAACAATGGCGTGTAAACTTCTACCGGTACCGGACTTTCAATTCTGCTTACCTCTTTTAAGGTACCTGTTACTACTACTTCATCCATTCTCTCCTGCTTCTTCTCCAGTTCAATATCCAGCCATTTGGAGGTTCCTTGTTTTATGGCAACCTGCTCCGTAACTACATTATATCCTACAAAAGAAAATTTTAAATTGTAACTGCCATCCACTAGTCCCTTTAATAAAAAATTGCCACTGCTGTCAGACAGGCAGCCTTTACCATATCCGGCAACCATCACATTAACACCTTGCAGCGCTTTTCCCTCACCTGATATCCGGCCTTTTAGTAAACCGGCCTGTGCAATTGATGCGGTACAGCATAAAGCAAAAAATGTTAACAGAAGCAAAATCTTATTAAATGGTTTCATTGTTGTTAATTGTTATGCTGACAAAAATATATAAGTTAGATTAACCTAACAAATAAGTTTTTTAAAAAATGACTATTTTTGAAAAATGCTATCTTTTACAGAAGAGAATTATTTGAAGGCCCTTTTACAGATCACCCTGGAATTTGATGACAAGCCCGGTGCCGGTACCAATGAACTGGCAAACCAGTTAAATGTAAAACCTGCTACTGCAACCGACATGCTTAAAAAGCTAAAGGATAAAAAGCTGGTAGATTATAAAAAGTATGGAAAAATTTCTTTAACTGCTATCGGCCGTCGCCATGCAATAGAAATAGTACGGAAACACAGGCTATGGGAAACTTTCCTTTTCAAAAAATTATCATTTACATGGGATGAAGTGCATGAAGTTGCCGAACAACTTGAGCATATCCAATCTCAAAAACTGGTAGACCGGCTGGATGAGTTTTTGTCATATCCTGAATTTGATCCACATGGTGATGTGATACCTAATGCAAAGGGTGAACTAAGAGTTGCCTTTAAGAAAACACTGGCGGAAGTTGCAGAAGGACAATCCTGCAAGATGGTTGCTGTAAAAGATAATTCGGCTGGGTTCTTAAAATATGTAGTGAAGGTTGGATTAGGAATTAACAACAATATTAAAGTGTTGTCAAAAGAGTCGTATGATGCAATGCTTACTATTGAAGTGAATGATGTGGTATCGAGTGTAAGTCAAAAATTTGCTCAAAATATTTTTGTAGTTTGCCCCTGGTGTGAAGATGGCAAATCATGTTCAAAAACAAAATGCGAAATAAAATAGCCGGAATTTATCCGGCTATTTGTAATGAAGTTCAATTTAAAATCTACATAAAGTCTATACTGGCAAAGTCAGTTAAAGTTTTACAAACGGTCTACCTCCAAAAAATTCACGTAGAGAATCTTTTGCTCTTGTTGTATCAGAAAGCGGTGTTGTAAGTGGAATTGCTAATTGGTAATTTGCAGAATCAATTGTAATGATTTCAACTTTGTGCCCATAAGACCTAAGTCGGTCGTATGCTGCTTTTACAGATTTCTCCGTGTTGTAATTCTTTAATATTATTTTAAAGCCCTGGGTTGTTGACGGAACCGGAATCGTTTCAGCAACGGTGTTAACAGCAACTGTGTCCCTTAATTTTTGTTTTACAGAATCAATAAATGTTGAATCGTTGGTTGATTGATTTTCAGCAACCGGTAAAGAAATATACTCTGTTGGAGTTCTATGTGTAACAAAATAGTAAATACCAAAAACTGTGGAAACAATAACCAGCAGTGTAAAAAATATCATCAGGTTTCTACGGCTATTGTTTATCCTTGGTTCACTTTCAAAGGTTACAGTTTCATCACGTTTTTCCCGCAATTGCTTCGGAAAATCATCAATGCGAGGAGTAATAAAATGTCCGGGGATAAACTGGTATTTACCAACCTGGTTTTTCTGTATGGTACCTACTCCTTCTATTACAAGCGGCTTCCCGATATTTAAAAATTGCTTGGCCAACATTACATACGAGTCAAGATCTGCAGAAGCAAGCGGTAAAATTTTGTTGGTGTGAGCTACAATGTATTTAATAAGCTCGTCATCCTCAACCGCCTTTAAATTATAATCAAATTCTATGGCATTATCAGGTAATTCAAAATGCTTGTCCTTATCATTTTCATCAGGTAAGGAAATAGATGGATTTAACGTAAATGTTCCGATTCCCTGTAATGTAACTTTTTTGGTCTTATATAGGTGTTGAACGATGAGATGTTCTATTTTCACAATATGTAAATTGGTGAAACCAAACCTACTTAATATATATCAATTTGCAAAACTACAATTCCATTAAAAGACTAACTTTGCCCGATGATCAGTGAAAAGGAGATAAAATTTCTTCGGTATTGGGAAAGAAACAGGGAAATTGAAAGTACCTTTTTTAGTAAGCTTACCAGGGGATTTCCTATGGCATTATTGTTTGGCCTTCCCATCATTTTATCTATAGTTGTGGTACGTATTTTTTTCCCCGATTGGTACATGAAAATTTCTCAAACATCGCCGGGTATGTTTATTACCGCAGTAATTGCTATGGTTATTATTATCTTATTTTATTCATTTTTTAGAATGCAATTCAAGTGGGAAATGAATGAACAATTGTATAAAGAATTAAAATCAAAAGAAAATAAATCAATCAAAAATTAAACAAACATTCATTCATTTATTAAACAAGTTATGCGTACTAAATTGTTATTAATCCTCGTATTTTCAGTTACCCTTTTTTCCTGTAGTAAATCAAAATCGGATGGATCTTGTGGAGCCACATTATCTACAGCAGTAGCACCTGCTTCAGAAATTGCTGCCGTACAGGCCTATATTACCAATAACAATATTACAGCAACACAACACAGCAGTGGGTTGTTTTACTCAATCAGCGCCTCCGGAACGGGTACCGTAGCACCGGTTGCCTGTTCTGCGGTAACGGTTAAGTATGTTGGTAAATTAACCAACGGAAACGAATTTGACAATAGCAATCAAAATTATCCAAATGGTATTACGTTTGCCCTGGCCAATTTAATTTCAGGCTGGCAAATTGGTATTCCATTAATCAAATCCGGTGGATCTATCATTTTATATTTGCCACCATCTTTAGGATATGGAAGCCAGGCTAACCCGGGGATACCAGCAAACTCTATATTAATTTTCGAAATCCAGTTGGTTAATGTTCAATAAATAAATTTATCCCGTTGAGTCACGAAGCAATTTCTGTATTTGACATGTTCAAGATTGGTGTTGGCCCAAGCAGCAGCCATACCCTGGGGCCATGGAAAGCAGCGTTGCGTTTTTTAGATTCACTGAAAGAAAAAGGTATCCTGCAGCAGGTTGAAAATATTGAAGTACTGTTGTATGGATCGCTTGCCAAAACCGGCGTTGGTCATGGAACCGATATTGCCGTACAGTTAGGGTTATGTGGAGAAGATCCGGTAACATTTCCTGTAGATAGCATCACGGCAAAAATGGATGACATCCGTGCCATGAAGAGGCTGGTGCTTGCAGGAAAGCATGAAATCAACTTTGACCCTGCTGAGGATATAGAATTTTTATTTACCGAATCACTTCCATTTCATCCCAATGCAATGACTTTTTTAGTGAGGCTGCATAATGAGGAAACCCTTGCGGAAACTTATTATTCAATCGGTGGGGGATTTGTTGTAAAAGAAGGAGAGGTTGATCAAACAAATAAAAAGATAACGCTTGCTTTTCCCATTAATACAGCCAACGACCTACTACATTGGTGCATGAAAACCGGCATGAGTATCAGTGAAATTGTAATGGAAAACGAACTGTCGTGGAACAACGAAAAATATATAAAGCAGGCGGTTTTAAATATCTGGCAGGTAATGCACGATTGTATTTATCGTGGTTGCCATACTGTTGGTAGTTTACCCGGTGGCTTAAATGTAAAGCGAAGAGGCTGCCAGTTAAATAAACGGCTGATAAAAGACCGGACCTATACTGATTATGAATCCTGGGTTACTGCCATTAAAGCCGGCGGTAATGATTTTAAATATATACTGGATTGGGTAAGTTGCTTTGCCTTGGCTGTTAATGAAGAAAACGCATCTTTCGGAAGAGTAGTAACAGCACCAACTAATGGAGCCGCGGGAGTTATTCCGGCTGTACTTCAATATTATATTTGCTTTTGCGATGGTAATAATGAGGATAAAATTATACAGTTCTTATTGACTGCAAGCGAAATTGGTAGCATCTTTAAAAAAGGCGCTACCATTTCGGCTGCAATGGGCGGTTGCCAGGCAGAAATTGGTGTAAGTAGCGCTATGGCTGCAGCAGCACTTACTGAATGCATGGGTGGTACACAACGCCAGGCTTTAATGGCTGCTGAAATTGCCATGGAGCATCACCTGGGATTAACCTGCGATCCTATTGGCGGCCTGGTTCAAATACCTTGTATAGAAAGAAATACAATGGGAGCCATCAAAGCAATCACGGCATCTCAACTGGCGTTGCAAAGCGCACCAGATTTTGCAAAAGTTAGCCTGGATGGTGTAATAAAAACAATGTGGAATACAGCGCTGGATATGAATAGTAAGTACAAAGAAACTTCAGATGGGGGGCTGGCCATAAATATTCCGATCAGTTTGAGTGAGTGCTAAGGCAAGCACTTAATTTCAGGTCTAACTTGCTATGTTCATATCTTTCTTCTGCTCATCCCAGCCATAAAAATCTGCTATTAGTAAATCGTTGGTGATTTGTTCCTGCCGAATTATTCTGTTGTCCATATTGCACTTATAATTCCTGAAATATTGCTCATTATCCTTTGTAATTTATTGCGTTGGGAAGCATTTGTAAAAAATTGTTTGCGTTTTCATAATTCAATTGTTCATAAAATATCCCTAAACGGTTGAGATTTTTGTAGTAATCGTTTACATGGTGATAGTAATATTTTTCTGATTGAATGTACCAGGCTGTTTCATCTAACATTTGAGAGAGAAACCATTTTTCTAAAAGCCGCCCCGCCCTGCCATTGCCATCATTGAAAGGATGAATATTTACGAAACCAATATGAATGAATGAAGCATAATAAAAGATTTCTTCGTTACTCAATTTCTTTTTCAAAAGTTCGGTAATATCATACCATAATTTTTCCATTTCCTTTTCCACAATACTGAAAGGTGCTGCTTCAAATTGTATTCTCCCGGTATTATGTTCCATTATCAGCATTTCATTTTTTCGGTAAACACCTCTCCATTTTTCGGGTAACAAATGTTTTGAAAGCAACACATGGCTTTTCAGAAAATTTTTCCTGTTGAGTTTATTTTCTTTTGCAAAAAGATATGCCTGAAACAAATCGTTGGGTTTTTCTACCAGCTCTGGCAAATATTCAATGTTCTGCATTTTGTGTTTCAGATAGCTGTCCATTTCCATTTGTTCTCCCTCAATCCGGGAAGAAGAAATAACAGCAACTGAAGTGTAAAAAGTAAAACTTTGAGGAGTAAGTTCAATTTCCCTTACTTCTGACAATGCGCTATGCAAGTCAATATGCAACTGCTCTTTATATTGGGCTAAATATTTGTCGCTGATTATTTTCATCCTGCCGTTTTATATAGTTCGCTTTCTAATTATTTAACTGCCTGCAAATGCTTTTCTTTACTGCAAACTCACTAATAATTTCCACAGGCTATAATAAACTTTGTACAAACGTCTTGTTCAGATAATTTTTTTTATCAATCTTCAATAATTTATAAGATGCTTTGCAAAATAAGACATTGTCAGTTCAATGTTGCATTTAGGTGGTGGGTAGTACGTGGGTATTTTAAGGCTTTGCAAGGTTTGGTTTGTGCCGGGATTTTGTGCTTCTTGCAATTAGTTAAAAATGGTGGACGCTCGGGCGGCAAAGTCATGTCAGCTTAAACTTGAGAAGGATACTATTCACTGCAACATATCGCTTAACATGAAAATGCGAAAGTCGCTGTATGTTAGTGGAAATTACTTAATCCAGTTAAACTGGTATTCCAGTGGAGCTTTTTGGCTTCTGCCGGCCACTCGTCTAAAACGTTCCGGAAGTGCCATTAAATAATCTCTTGCTTTTTCAGCTTTATCAGTTAATCCTGTAGCATTACCGATGTTCCATTCGTCTACCAAGGATTCCAGGATGTCTGTATAATCCCATGTGGTGTACACGCCTAGGCGTTGAGCCGCATCACTGAAATGATCAAAAGCCTGCCCTTTCAATTCGCCTGACTGGCGGAGAAAGTGCGCCGGCATCACAATTTTTTTGCGCATCATATCTTCAAATGCAAGCATCATTTCACTGGCATCAATCTCAAATATTTTTGTCACAAAATGCTTATATGCTTTTGCATGACGTGCTTCATCGGCTGCAATCATTCCACAAATTTTCGATAACTGTGTTGATCCGTGGGATTTAGCTATGGTTGCTGTCCGTCTGTGGGATATGTTGGTTGCAAGTTCCTGGAAAGAGGTGTAAACAAAGTTTCTGTATGGGTCTCTTCCGGTACCGATGTCAAAGCCATCCGCAATCAGGTATTGTGTGCTGATTTCCATCTGCTTCATATTGATACGGCCCGACAAATAAATGAATTTATTCAACAGGTCGCCATGCCTGTTTTCTTCTGCGGTCCACATGCGTACCCACTTACTCCACCCTTCGGGCTCCATCTTATCTACACCTGTTACATCTGTTAACCAACTTTGGTAGGTAGGCAGTGCTTCTTCCGTAATGATATCACCTACCAGTACAGCCAGATAGTCATAAGGAAGTTCTTTGCATTGTGATTGAAGTTCTTTTAAATCAGCAGTAAAATTTTCAGAAGCACTGTCAGGCAAGAAGTCGCTAGGTTGCCAGTTAAGATCAATTTTTTTTAAAAATTCATCTACTATTTCATCCATCTTCTGGCCGAGAAAATTCATTACCTCTATCCTGATATGCTTTTGACTCATTGGTATGCTGTGATTTTAGAGTATATACTTTTAAACCAGTTTTAACGTGGTTGATGATTCTTGTTTAATGAACAACTATATGATTAAAAGGTTGGCAACAATGACATGCAACTTAGATGCCATACTTTCTTTTAATATCGCGGTCGGTTTCCCGTTCCCTTATTGTGTCCCGTTTATCAAATATTTTCTTTCCTTTACCTAATCCAATCTCCATTTTGAAAATACCTTTTTCCGTTAGAAAAATCCTTAACGGAATGATCGAATATCCTTTTTCTTTAGTTTTAGCCTCCCATTTTCTCAGTTCCCTTTTGTTCAACAGCAGCTTTCGCTCCTGCATGGGTTCGTGATTATTATATGTTCCAAAACTATATTCGGATATGTGCAGACTTTTTACATATAGTTCGCCCTTATCAAAAAAACAATAACTGTCGTTAAAGCTGGCTTTGCCTGCCCGAAGGCTTTTAATTTCAGTGCCTGAAAGCACCAAACCCGCTATATATTTATCCTCAAAAAAATATTCGTAATATGCCTTTCGGTTACTAAGTTCCAAACAGTTAACTTTTTTCAAAAATACAATTATTCATTCATGCCTGCAATTTAAAAGAATACCCATACAATTATTGTGTTATTCAGACACATAATATAGCCCTTATTTCTCAAAGCCTTTAGCTGCTGATGAAATGGGTGAATTTAGAATTGTCGCAAGATGTGTAATCTTTTGGCCAAAACTTTAAAATTTGGAGTGAATTAAAGAAGATGACACCTCTATTTTTAGGAAGCGGCAACTTTAAATGCACCCGATGAAATGATGACACCTCTTTTGGCTGGCAGGCACAAAAAAAGCAGCCTCCAATAAAGAAGGACTGCCTAATTTATACAAAACGTTCTATTTAATTTTTAAACAATACCAATATTTGGGCAAGTTTGTCTTTTAAAAGTTTGCGGTGAATTATAAAATCCAAAAATCCATGTTCCAGTAAAAATTCACTTCTTTGAAATCCTTCAGGAAGATCTTTTTTAATGGTTTCTTTAATAACTCTTGGTCCTGCAAAGCCGATCAATGCGCCGGGTTCGCCACAAATGATATCGCCCAACATGGCAAAAGATGCAGTGGTTCCACCAAAAGTAGGATCTGTACAAAGCGATATGTAAGGAATTTTAGCGTCGGTTAACTGAGAAAGTTTACCGGAAGTTTTTGCCAGTTGCATTAATGAAAATGCACTTTCCATCATTCTTGCTCCACCGCTTTTATTAATAATCATAAAAGGAATTTTGTGAGCAATGCAATAGTCGCAGGCACGGCAAATTTTTTCTCCCATAACACTTCCAAGGCTTCCACCAATGAATTCGAAATCCATACAGGCAACCACCAGGTCATTCCCATTCACCTTGCCATGGGCAACGGTTATAGAATCGTGAATGTCTGTTTTTGCATGGGTTTCTTCCAGTCTTTTTCCGTAAGGTTTAAGATCCACAAAGCCCAGGAAGTCCTTTGAAACAATTTGTGCAAAAAGCTCGGTAAACTGGCTTTCATCAAATAATATTTCAAAATATTCATCACTGCTTATCCGGTGATGGTATTCGCATTTCGGGCAAACAAAATAGTTTTCCCTTAATTCGGAAATAGTGCAGGTAAATTTACAGGAGGGGCATTTTGTCCATAATCCTTCAGGAGCATCAGCCTTGTCTTTGGTAGGCGTGAGAATCCCTTTTTTTATTCGCTTAAACCAACTTCGCTTAGTCTCCTCTGTTTCTCCATCTTCGCCAGTAAGGTTAGCGTCAAAGTCTTCTTCTTTTATCATTAAATTAATTTTAACTCAAAAATACATCCGGCACAGCGATTAAACCGTCCGGATGTAAATGAGAATTCTTTAATTCATTAATTGTATAATCATTCAAATCACGGAAATAAATTAACGTGGCATTAAATGTAATAAAATCATTGTAAAAAAAATATTTAAAATCAGGCATTTCTGTTAATACAATTCAAATCGTCGAAAGCCACTTCTAGTCTTTGGCTAAATGTTTCTTCACCTTTACGTAACCAAACACGCGGATCGTAATACTTTTTATTAGGCTTATCAGCTCCATCCGGATTACCTAATTGACCTTGAAGGTAGAGTTCGCTCTTTTTGTAGTTATTTAAAACGCCTTCCCAGAACGCCCATTGTAAATCGGTATCAATATTCATTTTGATAGCGCCGTAACCCAATGCCTCACGAATTTGACTTTGAGGAGAACCGCTACCACCGTGGAATACAAAATAAACTGGCTTAGGCCCGGTCTTTAATTCTTTTTCAATATATACCTGGCTATTATGCAAAATTTCAGGACGTAATTCAACATTACCTGATTTATAAACACCATGTACATTTCCAAAAGCAGCGGCTACGGTAAATAGTTTGCCAACTTTGCTCAACTCTGTGTAAGAATAAGCAACGTGCTCAGGTTGAGTGTATAATTTATCGTTATCAATATTTGTATTATCAACGCCATCTTCTTCACCGCCTGTAACACCTAACTCAATTTCAATGCTCATGCCCAATGGGGCCATTCTTTTATAAAACTCAACAGAAGTAGCAATGTTTTCTTCAATTGGTTCTTCACTAAGATCCAGCATATGAGAACTGAAAAGGGGTTGGCCTTTTTCTTTGTAAAATTGTTCGCCAGCGTCAATTAATCCACTAATCCATGGTAACCATTTTTTAGCTGCATGGTCTGTATGAAGTACAATCGGTACGCCATAATATTTTGCTACGTTATGTATATGAAGTGCACCCGAAACGCCGCCGGCAATATTTGCCTGCATGTTATCGTTTGGCATACCTTTTCCTGCAATAAATTGTGCTCCACCATTACTAAACTGAATGATTACCGGGGAGTTTACTTTTGCTGCTGTTTCTAATACGGCATTGATGGTGTTGGTTCCTATACAGTTAACCGCTGGTAGCGCAAACTGGTTATCTTTTGCATCATTGTAAAGTGCTTCTAGTTCGGCGCCATGTAAAACGCCGGCTGTGTATTTGCTCATATTATGGTTGTTTTGCACAAATTTAAGTGAATTTGACTTTTTATATCAGGTTATTTGAGTTTCACCACAATTAGGCCGGGATATAAGTTTTCAAATACTTTTACTCCTGCCTTTGCATAGGAGGACTGCATAAACATTTCTTTTTCGCTTGGAAAATCATAGAAATATAAATAATAACCGACATCATATTTTTTTGCAGTTTGTATTAATTCATCAAAATCGTAGTCCAGTAAAACCGGCCCGTAAAGCTTACTGTTAGTAAGATAAGAGAGTACAACAGTTTTGCCATAAGGGGTAAAAGATTTGTAATTGAGAAAAAAATTACCCTGTATATTATTTTTCTTAAAAGCCTCCGCCATTTCATATACATCCTTGTTATTGTTGCGGAGGTCCTGCATTTCGTTGACAGGTTGTAACAGAAAGCTACCTGATAATATGATGGCTGATACAGTAAAAATCCTTTTAGTTATAAAGCCTCTTTCGAACACAAAACTTAACAATATACCCATCATTATTAGTAATGTAATTGGAAGCAGCCAGATATAGCGCCATTCAATAAAAATGAGCAGGTAGCCGGAAGGATAGAGGATGGTAGTAATTAACAGCAGCCATTCATTTCCTTCGGTTAATTTTTTCCTGGAATATGTGTAAGCAATAAAGCCCAGCAATACTACAAATGAAAAAATGCTGATAAGGTTTAACAGCCCGCAAAACTTGATGGTATTACTGATGGTCCATTTTACCTGTTTTAAAAAATACTTGAAAGATGTAAACGGGCTTACATATTTTTCCTGGGCATAAGTTGGTTCATCCCAATAAGATGTTGCATCTGCAAAAGGTGGCTCTGCAACCATTTTTCGGTTATCACTAATGCCCGGAGATAAAAACCAACTGGTATTCAATTTAGCTGCATTGTTTATTCTGAAAGAGCCGTATTTATGCGTAAGCACAACCAGGTAAGGTGTAACCAACATAAAAAAAGTAATAAAAGCAATGGCCGTTTTAACCAGGAATATTTTTTTTACCTGGCTGGTTGCCTGTCGTTTTAATAACACATAAGCCATTACAGGAAAATGGACCAGGAAGAATGGAAAGTTGTAGGCTTTGCCATAATAACTAAGCGCTGCCAATAGTCCGGCAAGGATGATTTTATAATTATTAAGAATGAAATTTTTACTGAATACAAGGTTGAGGTAAAGTAATATTAACCATAGTTGAAGCAGGTCGGCACACAACTCATAAAATGCATACGACAGTAGCAGCATTGCTAATACAAACGGAAGTATCTTTTTGAGTGTTTGGTGAATTTTGAATTTATCAATGAGTGTTTGGCAACTAAAAAGCGTTAATAACCCCAATAATCCATTGAGATATTTTGCAGCAATCATGGGATCGAAACCGGCTTTTAAAAATGGCACCAGTAACCAGGATATAAGTGGGCTCCAATAGCCATTTATTGCTGAATAAAATGAACCATTGGCATACCTTTCTGCCACATGAATATAAGAAATGGCGTCTATGTCGAGTACATACTGATACCAGGGAAACAATAAAAAAAATAAAGAAATGTATAAAACTGCAGCACTAACTGGATAAAGGCGGTTCATTGCGAAAAGATAATAAATTTGCGGAAGTATATGTTGTTGGCTGATCTGTTATTTGATAAGCCCGGATAAAATTTCATTGAAATACTTTGGCGCATCCAATAATCTGTTGCCATACCAACTAAAAAATTCTCCATCTATTAATAATATCTGCATACCGGGTAATTGTTGCTGAAGCGCTGCTTTGTGCTTTTCATTAAAAGGAAAAGGCTCTGAGGAGAGCAGTAATAATTCGCAATTGCTATCAGCTAATTCATCAACAGATATAACCGGGTAACGATTTTGATTGGCAAAAATATTTTCAAAACCACAATGCCGTAGCATGTCATTGATAAAATTATCTCCACCAATTGTCATTAACGGATCATTCCAGATGAGGTAGGCTGTTTTAACTGGTTTGGTAAGCGGGTAAATTTTTAAAAATTCTGCAGCAATGTTTTTTGTGAGTTCTGATGCTTTTTCTTTTTTGTTTGTTAAGTAACCAATGTTAGTAATCATTTCAAGAGCGTCTTGCAGGTTATTTACATCTGTCACCCATACAGGGAAATCATTTGACAACGCTTCAACTTGCTCTTTTACATTTTCTTCTTTGTTGGCGATAATTAAATCGGGCTGTAACGCGGCAATTTTTTTAGTGTTTATATTTTTTGTGCCACCAATGATATTTTTTGATTGAAGCCAGTGGGCCGGGTGTACACAAAATTTGGTAATCCCAATAGTTTCATCAGCTAATTGAAGCCATGCCAACAGTTCTGTTTGTGAAGGCACTAAGGAAACGATGCGTTTTGGCGTATAATTTATTTGAGTAATCGATTTGATAATCATGCTATAAAAATAGCGGAACGCAAGAGTGGATACAAAAAAAATACTTCCACTTTTAAATGACTTAGTCAAAAAAGGTGGAAGTAAATCTCATTCATTCACTTATTTGTGAACTTGGGGGTCAAAATTTCGAGGAGTTAATCCTCACCGGTAAATAAAAATTCCCGGGGTTAATGTGTTGGTTTTTCTGTCTTTCAACAGTAAAAGATAATTGGATATAAATTAATTCGTTTTAGGCTTGTTTTCTTTAGGATACTAAACTATTGGTCTCCAATGGAATTAGTTATTTTAAAACCCTAGACATTTTTGGATATAAAATGGGGCGCTAAAAAATCTAGAAAAGAAGTTGACTGATATTGGATTTGTTTTTTGCCTTTCGGCATTAGTTAGTTGACATTGAAACTATTAATTAACTAAGTGGTTCTTCAGGATTTTTGGATAAGATTGATATTAACTATCAATCAACTTCTGGTACAAAGGTCCGTTAGTTTGTAATCGATTACAAGAGCAAATTTGCCCTTTTTTTTATTTGCAGAAAATACAAGGAAGTTAGTATAAATCAGTAATCAGGGTAGTGGCTTTACGGTATTTTTAATACGTACTAATACGATTTTAAGTATTAAAAATGCCGCAGGCATAATGTATAGACCTACATAAAATAAAAAACTTCCACAACTACTAGTTTTTCATAGTTTGTGGAAGTTACAATGGGATCAACTTTTTGGACATCAAGGATTGAGTAAAGTGGGGTTTTAAGCCCTGTTTGAAACTATTAATTAAACAATCTTTGATCCGGGTTTCAGTTTTTTGGTCTTTAGCCATCATCGCTTTGCAGCATAGGCCAGGATATTGGTTTTTTTGGTTTTGAGCTATCATCGCTTGTTACAGCATAAACTCAGGACATTGGGTTTGGTTTTTTGGTTATCATCGCTTTTTACAGCATAAACCAGGAACTGGACTTTCTAGTTTTCAATCGGGATAAGAATTTTATTTATTATAATTTTCTTACTAAAAAAAATAGAAGTTGACTGATATTGGATTGACGGCTTTTCAGCGATTCGTTGGATTTAAAATTTTTGGCTTTTTCTGGATATTTGGATATGATTGATATTTAATCTCTATCAATCAACTTCTGATACAAAGATGCAGCAGTACTACAAGACCACAAAGAGCAGTATTGCTCTTTTTTGCCCTTACAGTAAATACTGCATCAGTAGTAATAATCCAGTGTAGTTGTATGAATAGATACGATGGAATGGTTCGTATTTGTACGTTTGGAATTGCGAAATATTTCAATAATAAATAACAATCGCTGCTCAAACACAGTATGAGCAGCGATTTCAGCTAATTAAATGAAAGTCGTAAAATTACTTTGTAAGGCTTTGTATGATATCATATTTTGTTACAACATGATATTCGCCGGTTTCATCCTTGCTAAGCACAGCACCATTTTCTTTGGTAATAAAAATACTTAAACGCTCAACCGGAGTATCAAATGCTACCTCCGGATATGCCTTTTCTATGATAGATAAAACCGTTTCCGTTTTAACTCCTGCATCATTCAAGACTTTGTTAAATAACCCTCCTGCAGATATAGCACCGATATTGTTTCCATTCTGCATTACAGGAATATTTTCAATGTCATATTTTTTCATTAACTCGATTGCTTCAGCAACTGTTTGATCTGGAGCTAATGTAATTAACCGCTGTTTACCACGGGCATTAATCAGGTCTTTAAAGGTTTTCATTTCAAGAAAACCTCTCTCCAGCATCCATTCATCATTGTATATTTTACCCACATAGCGGCTGCCATGATCATGGAATATACACACTACCACATCATCCTTTTTTAGCGTGCTTCTTAATTGAATTAATCCCTGTAGACAACTGCCTGCACTATATCCTACAAAAATGCCTTCCTCCTTAGCAATACGCCTGGCCATTAAAGCTCCCTCTTTATCGCTCACTTTTGTAAATGCATCAATTACACTCATGTCGTAGTTAGCCGGAACAAAATCTTCACCAAACCCTTCACTTATATAGGGATAAACTTCTTTTTGATCTAGTTCCCCTGTTTCAAAATATTTTTTTAGCAGAGAACCATAACTGTCAATTGCCCAAACCTGTATGTTAGGATTTTTTTCTTTCAGATACTTACCTGTACCTACAATTGTGCCGCCTGTACCTGTAGCAACTACAAGGTGAGTAATCTTACCTTCTGTTTGCTCCCAAATTTCAGGACCGGTTTGTTCGTAGTGTGCAAGCCGGTTAGCGAGGTTGTCATATTGATTGACATACCAGCTATTCGGCACTTCTGATGCAAGCCTTTTACTCACACTATAATAACTGCGGGGATCTTCCGGATCAACATTAGTTGGGCACACAATAACTTCTGCTCCAACTGCTTTTAGGATGTCAGCTTTTTCTTTTGATTGTTTTTCTGTAGTGGTGAAAATACACCGGTAACCTTTTATGCATGCGGCAAGCGCTAAACCCATACCTGTATTACCACTCGTACCTTCAATGATAGTTCCGCCTGGTTTAATTTTCCCTTCGGCCTCAGCAACTTCCAGCATCTTTAACGCCATGCGGTCTTTGATACTATTTCCGGGGTTAAAATATTCAACTTTCGCTAAAACCGTGCAGGGGAGCTCCCTTGTTATTTTATTAATTTTTACAAGAGGTGTATTACCGATTGTTTCTAAAATATTGTTCAGCCACATAATTTTTTGATTTTGTTGAAGGTAATTAACTGTTTTCCTCCGGATTAATTTAAACACACTTATTATAAAAAGTAACGGTTCGAAGTAATTCTACAAAAAATTGTATGTATCACCACATTTTCTAAAATAATTTTTCTTGAATTTTACGGTTAGAAACTATCAACCGCTAATTAAATTTTAATATCCTTTAACTAATTACCCCCGAAAAGCAATAGGCATTGCATTAATGCCTAGTTTATTCAAAAAGTATGCGCCCCGTTTGGGGCGTCACTTTTTTAAATAACTTCCAATGCTTTTTTTATAGCGTTGTCCTGTGTATTTAGCATTTCATAGAAGCCTTCGTTGCGCCATCTTTGCCTTGCAATAGAAGATTTAATGCGGTTAATTATATCTGTTTTTTCTTTCGTGTTAACATAAGTCAACGAAATGGAATCCTTGGCAGCTTCAGTTTTAAAATCGTTCCAGTCATCATCTGTAAAAGAAAAATCTTTTACGAAATCGCCGGGAGATTTGTAGGCTAATAATTTGGCGGTGTTTCTTAAATAAAATTTATAGGCAAAATCACCGATTGTTCCTCTAAAATAAATCCTCGACATATTTGTTGTGTAAAAAGAAGTGTCAACGGGAATAAAAATATCCGGTGTAATTCCGCCACCACCGTATAATTTTTTACCACTTTTTGTCGTGTAAATTTTTGTCGTGTCATTTTTTACAGAGTCTGCGGTGGATACTTCTCCATCAAGAAAGCGATTACTTATTTCATCGTAATATGCCTTCTGTCCATTTTTGTAAGAGCGTTGAATGCTTCTGCCGATTGGCGTATAATACCGGGCAACAGTCAGGCGTAATGCGCTACCATCACTTAAGTCGTATTGCTCTTGTACAAGCCCTTTTCCAAAACTTCGTCTGCCAATAATGGTGGCCCTGTCCCAATCCTGCAATGCACCCATCAGTATTTCACTGGCACTTGCACTACCTTCATCTGCCAAAACTACTAATTCTCCATTTTCAAATAATCCTTCACGTTGGCAACGATATTCTTTTTTCGGAAAATGTATTCCTTCAGTATACGTGATTAGTTTATCTCCTGATAAAAACTCGTCTGCAATGGCAGTTGCTTCATCTAAAACTCCACCACCATTTCCTCGTAAGTCGAGTACCAGTTTTTTTAGCCCTTGTTTTTGTAATCCTTCAAGTGCCTTCATAAACTCCCGGTAAGTAACCTGCGAAAATTTATTCAGTTTAATATAACCGGTGCCAGGAGCCAACATATAACTGGCATCCACACTGCTTACCGGAATTACACCCCTTACGATGGCAATTGGTTGAAGTTTTCCATTTCTAAAAACCCTCACGGTAACCTTTGTACCCAAATCGCCCCGAAGTAAAGTTCGGATGGTTTCGTTGGTTACCTTTTTGCCTGCTATCACACTATCGTTAACCGCTATAAGCTTATCACCAATTTTAATTCCTGCATTAAAACTGGGGCCATCGGGCACCACATTCAACACATTTAAGGTGTCATCAAAAATGTTAAATTCTATTCCAATACCAAAAAAATTACCTGCAATATCTTCGTTAACACCCTGGAGTTCCTGCGCCGGAATGAAAACTGAGTGAGGGTCAAGCCTGTTTAAAATGGCGATAATAGCTGAGTCACTAATGACATTTGTTTTTACTTCATCTACATATTTGTTGCTAATAAGGTTTAATACTTCCTGCACCGGACGGGCTTTCTCGAGAGAGAAAAAACTTTTGCCTGGCTGTGTATCTCTTAACTTGTAACCTATTAACATACCTGCAATTACAGCAACACTAAAGAGTAGCGGAAGCCAGACCTGGATCTTTTTATTCATACATTTACTTAATAAGCACGAAAATAATTGAAAATATTATGAATGAGGCTGTAGTCTTTTTTTAATTAACTTGGCGTTTTGAAAAACTAAATTCAATTAATTAAACATGTCAATTAAACTTATAGCCGATAGCGGATCAACAAAAACACAGTGGTGTTTGTTGGATGGGGCAAAAAAAAAGAAAATATTCACCATGGGGATTAGCCCGTACTTTCTAAATACAGACCAGGTAAAAGAGATATTGGTAAATGAATTAATGCCAAAATTAAAAGGCATTGAACCAACGGAGGTTTTCTATTATGGAACCGGCTGTAGCAATCCGGCAAATATTAAAATCATTCGTGATGCAATAAAGAAAGTTTTACCGAAAGCCTCGATAAAAATTGACCATGATTTAATGGGAGCAGCCAAGGCACTTTGCGGAAATGAAAAAGGTGTAGCATGTATTTTGGGTACCGGTTCTAATTCCTGTTATTACAATGGGAAGAAGATTGTAAAAAACAGTCCGGGCCTGGGCTTTATTTTAGGAGATGAGGGGAGTGGCGCTTACCTGGGCAAAAAAGTAATTCAATATTACCTGTACAACACGTTTGATCCCGATCTGATGGATCGTTTCAATTTAAAATACAATACTGATTCCATTGAAATTTTAGATGCAGTTTATAAAAAACCTTTGCCAAACCGTTACCTGGCGGGGTTTGTCCCTTTCCTGGTTGAAAATCGTGGGCATTATATGATAGAGAATATTATTGAGGATAGCTTTAATGATTTTTTCTTTAATCATGTATATAAATACCGTGAAAGCTGGATATTGCCCGTAAATTTTATCGGTAGCGTTGCATTTGGGTTTAAGGATGTGTTGAAGGAAATGTGTAATACCTATGAATTGCAGCTAGGTAAAGTATTGAAAAACCCTATGGAAGGTTTAATTAAATATCATTCCACCTAAGTAAACCAATTTGATTTAGCTGGTTATCATTTAATAAAATATTTAATTTCAACACCTTTATATTAGCCTTTGCGATAGATGGTTAAAATAAAGGTGTTTTGTTTTTTATGATAGAAGGAAGGACTGCTTTTTGGGCCCTCAACCACTTATAAAAATAACTTTGAAAAGCAGTTCCGATTACCTAATTTACATATACGTAAAAACTAAATTCTACTTATATGAAATGTAAACTTCTACTCACAGCCATCATAATTTGTACTACTATTTTCTGCAAAGCCCAAAACGCAGCCCGCACTTACGCAATTACAGGCAAGGCCAATAATAATTTTTTATGGGCTGATATAAAACAGGTTGATATCACTTCAGGTAAAGTAAATAAAGTTGTATTTGAATCAGATAAAACTGCATTTAAATCCATCAACTTAGACAATATCTCTGTTGCTCAAAGATCCGGTGAAGTTGCTAATCCAACGGGGTTGGGAGTTGCAGCTTGTGCGTTGGATGCAAGGTATAACAGGTTGTATTTCGCTACCATGCACTTTTCAGACATTCGTTTTTTAGATCTTTCAAAACCAGATTTGAGTTTTACAACAATCAAAAAAAATATACTTGCTTCGCCTGTAGCGGGAGGCTTCCAGTCGGAAGAGAACCATATTACCCGGATGGTAATTGCCGCTGATGGTTACGGTTATGCCTTAACGAATGATGCCAATCACTTAATTAGATTTAGTACAGACAAAAAAGTGATGGTGGAGGATCTGGGCAACCTGGTAGATGCAGAAAGCAATCAAGGGATCTCCATTCATAATAAATGTACCAGTTGGGGAGGCGATATGGTTGCAGATGCATTTGGTAAACTGGTAGTAATATCAGCTAATCACAATGTGTTTTTTGTAGATACCAAAACCAGGATTGCTACACACACCGGCAGCATAACCGGGTTACCTGTAAATTTCTCTACCAATGGCGCTGCTGTTGACGATGATGGATTACTTGTGGTAAGTAGTGCCAATGTATTTGAAGGATTATATAAAATAAATATTAAAGATTTAGCTGCTGTAAAAATACAAAGTACCGAAGCTGCGTTTAATGCCTCAGACCTGGCAAACGGAAATTTGCTATCTCAAAAAGAAGCAAATGACCTGGTGCGATTTCAGTATATAAAATCACCGGTATTGCCGGGCGTAAATGGTGAGGCCAAATTATATCCCAATCCATTAACAGGCACACAATTCAATGTAGAATTTGATGGTAAACCTGCAGGTACCTACACAATTATGTTGACTGATCTTGCAGGTAAAGTGCTTCAAACAAAAGTTGTATCAATTAGCAAACCGGGGCAAGTTGCATCTGTTCGTATTGCAGGTAAAGTTGCCAAAGGTATGTATATGGTAAAAGTGCTGAATGAAAATAAGCAGATGGCGTTTTCTGAAAAAATGGTTATAGAATAATAAAGTATTTACGATAATAGAAAGGGCTGCATTTTTTGCGGCCCTTTTTATTTGACGATTGATCATGACCTAATATTCCAGCGGTATTTTACAATTACCCGGGTTAATTTCTTGAATTATTGTTAATCCGCCATATCCTTTGAATGAACGTTGAATATTTTGGCTTCGATGTTTTAATTTTGCAAGCATTGTAACTTTTTTGAGATTGAAATAAATTATCTAATTCAAGCCTACACAACTTAATGCAGGACATAGAACCTTTTTATAATTGGCGACATTTATACTCCGCAGAAGATGATGTGCGGTCTCCATTTTATGGCCGCACTTACAGCGAATTTGAATTTTCTCATACTATCTATAATTATTATATACATCCGCAGTGGGATGAGTTTGGTTCACGAACATTGTATATGAAAATATTGTTTGTGGACTATGAATTGAACTATGCCATCATTGAATTGATTGGGGAATGGAATGATGCTATTGAAAATGATATCATGACGTTGCGTAGAGACATCACTGACCTGATGTATAAAGATGGTATCACAAAATTTGTACTGATTGCAGAAAACGTATTGAATTTTCATAGTAGTGATGATAGTTATTATGAGGAATGGAGGGAGCAGGTAATAGACGATGGCGGATGGATTGTAGTGTTGAATATGCCCGAACAAAGCCAGTATGATTTTAAGAAAGCAAGGTTAACCAATTATGTGCCCTTAATGGATTTTCCTCAATGGCGAACCTTAAAGCCAGAGGTGGTATTTAGCCAGGTTGACAATTGGATGATATACCAAATTGATACTTAAATACCAAAAATGCCCCAAGAAATATGATTTATATAATATTTTCGAATAAAATTAATTTTTGGAAGTTCGTTACGTATTTTTGTCGCACCAAAAATTTAACACCGCAATTATGACCTGGAAAAACTTCTTTACTGCATCGATAGGGAAAAAATTTACGATGGCGCTCACGGGCTTTTTTCTAATTACATTTCTAATCGTTCACTGCCTGATCAACTCTATGATCTTTTTCAATGATAATGGTGAAACCTTTAATCATTGGGGATTTTTTATGGGTGATAATCTTATCATCCGCACAATGGAAATTGGTTTGTTTGTTTTTCTATTGTTACATATTGTACAGGGATTAATGCTTTGGAAGCAAAACCACAATGCAAGGCCTGTTAAGTATGTTGTAAATAAGCCAAACCAAAACAGTAAGTGGTACAGCAGAAGTATGGGTTTGCTCGGAACGCTCATTTTACTTTTTCTCGTATTGCATTTATATCATTTTTGGACAGCATCAAGATTTGGTGGAATCGCTAATATTCAACCATTGGAAAGAGTTTCTCTCGCTGGTTATAACGGACAGGAAGTTCATAACCTTTACCTCGAAATGCAACGGGTATTCCAGAATTTATTTGTTGTAATCATTTACGTATTGGGCGTTTTTTCTTTGTGGTGGCATTTAATGCAGGGGTTTCAAAGTGCCTTTCAAACCTTTGGTATCAATCATAAAAAGTACACGCCAATCATCAAGGGTGCAGGTGCAATTTATGCCTTTGTAATATGCGTTTTATTCGCATTAATGCCAATTGCATTTTATTTAAACTGGATCCAATAAAATTTGTTATAAGATTATTGCTGCATCTTGTAAAGTTTCAAACCAAACAAACCTATTCCCATTTTTAAATATGTTTTGGTTTTCAATAATAATTAATTCATCAATATACAATTAACCATTACTATGTCATTAAATTCAAAAATTCCCGGTGGTGAAATGAATGAAAAGTGGAATGATTACAAAGGGCACGTAAAGCTGGTTAACCCGGCCAACAAGCGTAAACTCGAAGTAATTGTTATTGGAACAGGGCTTGCAGGAGCATCCGCTGCAGCCTCTCTTGGGGAGATGGGATATAAAGTAAAGGCATTTTGTTTCCAGGATAGTCCACGCCGGGCACATAGTATAGCGGCACAGGGTGGTATCAATGCAGCCAAAAATTACCAGAACGACGGAGACTCTGTTTTCCGTTTATTTTATGATACAGTTAAAGGCGGCGATTATAGGGCAAGAGAATCAAACGTATATCGTTTGGCAGAAGTAAGCAGCGCTATTATTGATCAATGTGTAGCACAGGGTGTACCATTTGCAAGAGAATATGGTGGCTTATTAAGCAATCGTAGTTTTGGCGGAACGCAGGTACAGCGTACCTTTTATGCTGCCGGACAAACCGGTCAGCAATTGTTGCTGGGCGCTTACAGTGCCTTGGAAAGACAGGTTGCATTGGGTAACGTAGAGATGTTTGCCCGCCACGAAATGCTTGATGTGGTAATGATTGATGATAAGGCAAGGGGAATTATAGCACGTAACCTGGTAACCGGCGAACTGGAAAGACATTTCGGTCATGCCGTTCTTTTATGTAGCGGCGGTTATGGTAATGTATTTTACCTAAGCACCAATGCAATGGGAAGCAATGTTACAGCAGCCTGGAAGGCGCATAAGAAAGGTGCATTTTTTGGCAACCCCTGTTTTACACAAATACATCCTACCTGCATTCCTGTAAGTGGCGAATATCAAAGTAAATTAACCTTAATGAGCGAATCATTAAGAAACGATGGCCGTATATGGGTGCCTAAAGCAAAAGGCGATAACCGGAAAGCAATAGATATTCCTGAAGAAGAAAGAGATTATTACCTGGAAAGAAGATACCCTGCTTTTGGTAACCTGGTTCCAAGAGATGTGGCTTCACGTGCAGCAAAGGAAAGATGTGATGAGGGCTATGGCGTTGGAACCACCAAACTGGCGGTATTCCTTGATTTTGCTGATGCAATTTTAAGATATGGTAAAATTGAAGCAGGTAAAACCGGTAGAGATGACCTGGATAATGACACGCTTATTGCCTTGGGTAAAGATGTAGTGAAAGAGAAATATGGTAATCTTTTTGAGATGTATGAAAAAATTACCGGCGAAAATCCATACGAAGTACCCATGCGCATTTACCCTGCTGTGCATTATGTAATGGGTGGTTTATGGGTAGATTATGAATTACAAACTACTGTAAAAGGACTATACGCATTGGGTGAAGCTAACTTTAGTGACCATGGTGCAAACAGGCTGGGAGCATCTGCTTTAATGCAGGGATTGGCTGATGGCTATTTTGTAATTCCATATACCCTGGGCAACTACCTGGCAGATGAAATTCGTACACCGGCAATTCCAACAGATCATCCATCGTTTGTTGAAACAGAAAAAGCAGTGAGCGATCGTATCAATCACTTGATGGGAATACAAGGAAAGCAATCGGTAGAAAGTTTTCATAAGCGCCTTGGAAAAATCATGTGGGAAAAATGTGGTATGGCCCGTAACGAAGCAGGTTTACAAGAAGCAATTGCAGAAATCCAGGATCTTAAAAAAGAATTCTGGAGCGATGTTAAAATTCCCGGTGAAATCAATTCTTTAAACCCCGAACTGGACAAAGCTGGAAGGGTAGCCGATTTTATTGAATTAGGCGAACTGATGTGTAAAGATGCATTGCAAAGAAGAGAAAGTTGTGGCGGCCATTTCAGGGAAGAATCTCAAACAGAAGAAGGTGAAGCAAAACGTGATGATGAAAATTTCAGTTACGTTTCCGCTTGGGAGTATAAAGGTGAAAGTGACTGGGTATTAAATAAAGAACCACTGACTTTTGAAATTGTAAAACAAACACAAAGAAGTTATAAATAAAAGAGTGACAGGAAAACTTACCATAAGAAATTTTGGGCCAATAGAGGATATGTCTTTTGAATTTAAGAAGATAAATATATTTATTGGTGATCAGGGAACTGGAAAAAGTACAGTCGCTAAAGTTATGGTAGCAATCAAAAATTGTATTTTCAGAGAAATATTTGATTTGCCCGAGATTGATAATTTGGATAAAGAAACGCAGCAATTTAATGAGCACTTAAATTTAGTAGGACTTAATACATTTTTAAAAACGGACAGTTTTATTTCTTATAAATGTTCTGACTATGAGTTTGGGCTAAAAGATAGTAAGGTGTCTATAAACAAAAATATAACTCCTGCGGAATCTTTACGCTATAATTTCAATTACATTGTTGCTGAGAGAAATATGGTACACGTGTTAGCGGATTCCTTGTATGCTTTATTAGAAGTGAAAGCGGAGTTACCAAAACTTTTTTTAAGATTCGGAAATAAATATCAAAGTTCTAGGAAGAATAAAAGTGAATTTAATTACAGCGATATTCTGGGAATTAAATTTATGCATAAGGATAATAAAGATTATGTTTTAACTCCTGATGGCAGCCTAATTAATTTATCTGATACATCAAGTGGCATACAAGGTTGTGTTGCTTTGTTAGTAGTAGTTGACAATATTATGTCCGAAATTTTACCCTCAGGGCGATCACAATATTATTTATTAAATAAAAATTTGAGATTATTGGTAATTGAAGAACCCGAACTAAATTGTTTTCCTGAAACGCAGAATAAGCTCTTGAAATATATAATTGAAAGCAATAAAATTTCAGACATTTTACCTGTTTTTTCAGAAAGTGATGATCCTGAAAACCCTAATGTAGACTTAATTGAAAATTATGAAAATGAGTTAAAAAATCAGTTGTTTATCACCACGCATAGCCCTTACATCCTTACCTCTTTAAACAATCTGATGTATGCGTATGAGGTAGGCAAAAATGAACCGGAAGAAGTAAGTAAAATTATTGATAAGAAATATTGGATCAATCCTGAAGAAGTTAGCGCTTACAGACTTTTGAAGGATGGTACCTGTGAAAATATAATTGATAAAGAAGAAAAGCTAATTAAGGCTGAAAAAATAGATGAGGTTTCAGGGTTTTTAAATGAGCAGTTTGATGCATTGTTAAAAATTGAATTAGTAGAGAAATGAGTTTAATTTTAGCAAAATGCGTGGAGTTCAGAGATAAAAGAAAAATTTGTGTAGTTGAAGAGAATGGTAAAAAATATCAATTAAATAACGATTCTGATATTTTCATCAGAAAAGTAAAAGTTGATAAGTGCCTACCTCAAAGTATCGGTGAAAAAAGGTGTGATTTTTAAATAGAATCCGATAGTCTGAAACGAGTCTTTTTTATTGAATTAAAAGGCGGTGATTTGAATAAAGCGGTTATCCAAATTCATTCAACAATTATTTATTTAAAAAATGAGTTTAAAAATTACAGGTTTGATGCAAGAATAGTTGGCAGCAAGGATGTACCTGGGTTTAAAAATACACCTAATTATAAAAGGCTTGCAAGGGAAGTTTTGCCTACAAAAGGAGGAATAGAAAGAGGAACTAATAATATTTATATCGAAACAATCTAAATATGGAACACTACAATATGAACCTTACGCTAAAAGTCTGGCGTCAAAAAAACTCAACAGATCAGGGCAACATGGAGACTTACCAGGTGAAGGATATTTCTTCGGAAATGTCTTTTCTTGAAATGTTTGATGTGTTGAACGAACAACTTATTGTTGACGGAAAAGATCCCATTGCGTTTGATCATGATTGTCGGGAAGGTATTTGTGGTATGTGCAGTATGCATATTAATGGCAGGCCGCACGGTCCCTGGACCAACAATACCACTTGCCAGTTGCACATGCGTGCTTTTAAAGATGGCGATACTATTGTGGTAGAACCCTGGAGGAGCAAGGCTTTTCCGGTAATCAAGGACCTGGTAGTAGATCGTTCCGCTTTTGACAGGGTGATACAGGCTGGCGGATTTATATCTGTAAATACAGGTAATGCTGTAGATGCAAATTCAATTCCGATTGATAAAAAAGATGCAGATGATGCTTTTATGGCAGCAGCATGTATTGGTTGCGGTGCCTGTGTGGCAGCTTGTACAAATAGTAGCGCTATGTTGTTTGTAAGCGCTAAGGTATCTCAATTGGCATTGTTACCACAAGGTGCTCCAGAAAGAGAATCGAGGGTGTTGAATATGGTTGCACAAATGGACAAAGAACTTTTTGGTAACTGCTCCAACACTTACGCATGTGAAGCAGAATGCCCCAAAGGGATTTCAGTTTCCAACATTGCACGCCTTAACAGGGAGTATATTGGATCGGGTTTATCTACAGAATCCTGATAATTTTCATTTCAATAATATCTTAACCTTCCTTCATGGAAGGTTTTTTTTTACAGTTGTTGCAGTATAAATCGGTTACACACAATAAATACTAACTTTAATCATTGTTTATAAAAGAATGATTTGAAATTTCTAAGGATATACTTATTGCTGTTAATTGTAAGTATAGTGCAATTGTCAAAGGCACAGGTAAGTCCGTCCACGCTCTCCAATCTTCGCTCAAAATATATTCCTGTTTCAGATGGTATAATCACGATTGATACGCTAAGCCTTGTGCCCGGAACTTTTACCATTTTAAATGTTCAGCCCGGCCAGTTTAGTATTGATGAAGTGAATGCAACTTTATTATGGATCAATAAACCTCCGGTAGATAGTGTTAAGATCAGTTACCGCATTTTTCCCTATAAATTAAATGCCGTATCCCGTCATTTCGATTTTGATAGCATTCGCAATAATTTTATCCTCGAAAGGCCTTTTGTTTACAAAGTAAATAGTAAACAAAATACTGCACTGTTCGATTTTGGCGATATTAATTACAATGGGAGTTTCGGCCGTGGTATTTCTTTTGGCAACAGCCAGGATGCGGTACTTACCTCCAACCTTAATTTACAGTTAAACGGATTTATTGGTGACAGTTTAGAAATAACTGCAGCCGTTACCGATAACAATATTCCCATTCAGCCAGACGGGAATACACAGGATCTAAGAGATTTTGATAAAATATATTTACAGGTTAAAAAACGTGGTTGGCAGGTTAATTTCGGTGATATTGATATCAGGCAAAGCAAAAATTATTTTCTTAATTTTTATAAAAGGCTACAAGGCGTTTCATTTATTACCGATAATAAAATTGCAAAAAATATAAACAACTCTTTATTGGTTAGCGGTTCAGTTGCCAAGGGTAAATTTAATCGCAATGTATTAATTCCACAGGAAGGAAACCAGGGCCCTTACCGGTTGCAGGGCGCCAACAATGAATTGTATTTTACCATTCTTGCCGGTACAGAAAGGATTTATATGGACGGAGAATTATTGCAACGTGGCGAAGACCAGGATTATATTATCAACTACAATACTGCTGAATTAACGTTTACTCCTAAACGTATGATTACAAAAGATAAACGTATTCAGGTAGAATTTGAATATGCTGACCGCAACTTTTTAAACTCCAATATTTACGCCAATAACGAAATCAATTTTAATAATAAACTCCAGTTAAGTATTGCAGCCTTTTCCAACCAGGATGCGAAAAATTCTGCCATCAATCAAACATTGGATATTAATCAGAAACAATTTTTAGCGGATATTGGAGATGGCATTGACACGGCGTTTTATAAAGAAAAAGTTAGGGATACCTTTTCGCTTGGTAAGATATTATACAAGATTGTAGATACGGTTTATAATGGCACACAACATGATTCTATTTTTGTTTTGTCGCAAAGCACGCAGGATATTTTATACAATGTTTCATTCTCGTACCTGGGCCCTGGCAAAGGAAATTATCAACAATTATTTGATGCTACAAATGGAAAGGTTTTTAAATGGGTAGCTCCGGATGCTAATAATATAAAGCAGGGAGATTGGGCCGCTGTAGTTTTGTTGGTTACTCCCAAAAAACAACAGATTGTAACCATCGGGGCACAATATGCGCTAAATGAAAACACCACAATAAAATCGGAGTTTGCCGTAAGCAAATATGATATCAATCTTTTTTCATCCAAAGACAAAGGCAATGATAATGCGGTTGCTGCCAAAGTACAGTTTACCAATGTAAAAAAATCACTGCAACTTTTTAAGAAGCCTTTGCAATTAGAAACTACCGGGGGGTACGAATTTGTTCAGGCAAGATTTCGCCCATTGGAACGCTTAAGAAATGTAGAATTTAATCGGGACTGGAGTCTTGCTTACGATGCCCCAAGGGCAGATGAACAGTTAGCAAATATTGGATTTAAACTAACTGATAAAGCTGACAACCGATTTAAGTACGATTTTACAAGTTATAACCGGAGTGATAATTTTAACGGTTACCGGCACCAATTGGATAATATGATATCATTGAAAGGCTGGATAATAACAAACATCGTAAGCCTTACCACCAACAATAGCCCATTACAAAAGGGTATTTATTTGAGGCCCACCATCGACATTAATAAAGTGTTTAAACAATTTCACAATTATAAGGCAGGTGCAAATTACCTGGGCGAATTTAACAAGCAACGGGTGGGTGCATCTGATACGTTGAATCCATTTAGTTTTGGTTTTAATGTATGGCAGGTTTACCTGAAGTCAGATGATGCAAAACCCAATAAATGGGGGTTAAGTTATTTCACCCGTAATGATAATTTGCCAGATGCAAAAAAACTGGTACGTGCGGACAGGAGCGACAACTATAATATATTTACGGAGCTGTTAAAAAGCGATCGTCACCAGGTAAAGTTTAATGTAACGTATAGAAAATTACAGGTGTTTAACCCAACCTTAAGTCAGCAACGGCCGGATGAAAGTTTGCTTGGAAGGGGAGAGTATTTTGTAAATGAATGGAAAGGCCTATTAACAGGTAACGTGTTGTATGAAGTGGGTGCAGGCCAGGAACAAAAAAGAGAATTTACATTTATAGAAGTGCCGGCAGGGCAGGGAGAATATACATGGAACGATTACAACAACAATGGCATTAAGGAACTCAACGAATTTGAAGTTGCACTTTTTGTAGATCAACGAAAATACATCCGTGTAAATACACCCACCAACCAATTTGTAAAAGCAAATTATGTACAGTTCAATTATAGTTTTGATCTTACACCCAAAGCAGTTATAACCGGGAAGGTAAAAGGGTTTAAAAAATTAATTGCCCGAACTAGTACATCGTCTTCATTGCAAATATTAAAGAAAGATATTTCAACAGGGAAATTCCAATTTAATCCGTTTAGTCAAAAATTAGTTGATACCACGTTGCTTACCCTCAGCTCTTTTTTAACCAATACTTTTTATTTTAATCGAACAAGTACTAAATGGGGCATGGATATTACACATGGTTTATCCAATGGTAAATCATTGCTGACTTATGGGGTGGAAAGCCGGAAACTTCGCAACCTGATTTTTAAAGCCAGGTGGAACATCAACCGTAAATACACCGCAAATTTTTCGCTGCGTTCGGTCATCAACGGATTGGGTACACCTAAATTTGACAATCGAAACTACCAGATAAAACAACAGGTGCTGGAGCCCTCTTTAAGTTATATCAATGGCACAAGCATTCGAATTACTGTTTCATATAATTACAACGAAAAGAAAAATACCACTGGTTATAATGAAACATCCATCAGCAACAGTTTACTTACAGATGTAAAATACAATGTGCTTTCAAATAGTACCATTGCTGCAAGATTTTCTTATAACTCCATTCGTTTCAACTATGCATCCGGAGGTTCTCCAAATTCAACAGTTGGATACATTATGTTGGATGGTTTATTGCCCGGTAAAAATTATTTATGGAACCTGGAATATACCAAGCGCCTGGCAGGTAATATCGAAATGAGTATTCAGTATGATGGAAGAAAACCTGGCAATACCCGAACGGTTCATATTGGAAGGGCAAGTGTTCGGGCTATTTTATAAATAAAAAAAGCGCTCCAATCCTGGAACGCTTTTAATAGTTAGCCGATTAATTTTATCCGAATAAGCCACCTTTTTTGAAACTGCGTGTGCCTTCTCCTATTTTAAATCCGTTGTGGTAAACTTCAATCTTGTAATCGCCGGTAGCAAAATTTGTATTTTGTTTCCAGTCGAAACTTACGGTTTGTCGCTGCCCTTGTGTATAATTGATTTCTACTTTATGTGTATAAAACTTTTCATCACCATCACGGGTTTTAAATGATCCCGAGCCGAGCGCTTCTACAGCAACCGGGCTTCCATCAGGCGCAGTAATTGATACATATAAATCTTTCATGCCGGAGATTGCTATCAGGTTTTCATCCAGGTCGAAAGTCACCCTCAGTTTATCAACCCGTTTTGCTGTGGTGGTTTGTTTTTCTTTTCCGTTTTTCTTTTCATCTACCCCCGTAATATTGAAATTTGAAGCATGTAATGTAGAACCGATGTCTATCACATCTTCTTTAGCTTTAATGACAGTTTTAGCCGAATCAAAGTCTTTTTCAACTTGTATTTTTTGTTGGGTTACCGCTTCTTTTTCCTGTGTTAATACAATGTTCTCACCCTTTAATGCTTCAATCTGAGCCTGGTATCCGGCAATGTCTGTATTTAAAGAGCCAATCAACCGTTTGGCTTCGGCAAGTTGTGCCTTGGTAGCATTCACATCCGAGAGAATATTTTGTATGCGGGCTTTCTTTTCCAGTATTTCCCGGTCTTTGGTAGTAATGGTACTATCTTTCTCTGCATTTTGAGTTTTTAAATTGTCGTACCTGCTTGTTGCTTCATCCAGCAAACTTTGCAAAGTATCTTTCTCAGTAACTACTGAAGCGTACTGTGTGTCCTTTTCCATAAAGGCTTCCTGGGTTTTACTTTTATCCCAAATGATATAACCCCAGGTAGCCAATAATGCAATTACAAGCGCAATTGTTAGAAAGGTACGCCAGTCAGTTTTTTTAGGCGGTGGTAAATAGGGAGGCGTAGTTTCAGCAGATGGAAAATTTTCAAAAGCCATAGTTATAGTTGATTTATTGTTCAATTAAAAATACTAACCTTACCGTACAAAGCAAATAGCGGGTGTTAATATGTGTACAAGTAACCATTGGGTTAAACCATTACCAGTTTTCCAAAATCATGCCAAAGCATATAAAAATCGCTAATATAATTTTATAGATTGTTCAATCCAATATCTCAATAATTTTATTGACTAAAAATTCAATTAAATGATTCGTTCTATTGCCCTGCTGGTATGACAACTTAAAAATATTATTCTGCGCAGAGGGTAAAAAAGTAAAGAAAATTTTTTTGATCCAGGCTCCAGTACTACTATATAGCATTGTTGCGTCGCACACTTGTACATTTTTTTCTTTATTGTGCAACAAGCAATATCAGTAATTTATTCCTGGCGAAGTTTAGATTACCATTGTGGAAAGCAATTGTAATAAATTGAGCTATGTTTTTGCAGTTTTGTACCTGAAAGCACCTTTTCATTTGAAATACCTGCTGAGTTTTTTGATGCTGTTGGGAGCAGTTTATTTTGCATTCAAAAAATAAGAATTTTAAGGAACTAATAATTTCCCGATTCTGCCATTACCTCCTGCAAAAAATACTGCTTTCCCATCCTTTGCCTTTCTGCAAACATGGTAACTTTCTTTGCTGATTAGCCGCCAGGTTTTTCCGTCATCCAAACTATAATCCACACCATTTAACCCGGTGCATATCCATTTCTTTTTTCCAAGATATTCCACACAACTGCGATAGCCGTGTGGCGGTATTTGCGGTGAATGCCAGGTTGTACCGCCATCTGTAGTAAGAAAACAATTTTTGGTAGTGTCGTCTTTTGCCATAAAATCACCACCTACTACTATTAATATTTTTGTATTTTTTACAGCTATAGAATTGGCTCCTGTTGTTTGTTTGCCGGGAACAACGAGCGGAATACTTGTTTTTTTATCACGTATAAATAAGTTGCTTGTAAGCCCGCCACTTACAAAAACAGCTTCCTGTTTATTAAGTTTGCGGATGTTGGTACCACTACTGGCAAAACATGCTTCCCCGCTATCTGCAGCAGGATAATTTTGAGGAGGAATACCGGTCCATTGACCACCTCCGTCAAAAGTTCGGGCAATAAAAAATTTACCATCAATCGGGTCGCCAATTACAATGCCGCTTTGATCGTTCCAGAATTCCATTGCATCTAAAAACATCCCTTTTGTTTTATCTTCAAAAACAACTTTCCAACTCTTACCGCCATCTCCTGTACGTAAAATATAAGCCGGTTCCGAAATGCCCATTACCACTGCCACAGTTTCATCAAATGCTTCAATATCCCTGAAGTCTGTTTTTTCAAAACCTTTTATGGTAATCCAGTTAAATGTTTTGCCACTATCCAACGATCTGCCAACCGTACCATTACTACCACTTACCCATATCACCCGATCATTTACCACACTCAATCCACGAATAGAAGTTTGTGTGCCGGATGTTAGTAGTTCCACCGTTTGCGACTTTACGGTTAAATTAAACACGGTGCTTAAAACTATAAAAAGTATTATTTTGAATTTACTCTGCATAAGATGATTTTTGCAAAAATGGATTTTCATTTATTCCGGTTGATTTAAAATTAATGTAAAAATCTGTATTGATTGTAGAACAGCAAATTTGGGTGCATTTAAAATTGTCGCTGCTTAAAAATAGAGGTGTCATCTTTTTTAATTCACTTCAAACTTTAAAGTTTTGGCTAAAAGATGACACCTCTTGCGACAATTATAAATGCACCTGAAATTTGTGTGCATCCCAAATTGTCGATCATGCTCTAAGGTTGCCAACCTTAGAAACAGTATTCATCAATTGAATAAAAGATTAAAGGTTGGCAACCTTGCAACATCCGGTAACCTTTGGATTCGGTATGCACCCGGAATATTAATGCACAAGGAAGAGATTATATACTATGATATTCTGTAACCTGAACTGACTTTAAAATTTTATTGGGCAAAAAGTTTTGGTCCAATAAATATTAATACTAAAATACTATGATACCATATTGGATGAGCAGAACATCGTTGTTACTCGGTGACGAGAAAACAACAGAACTTATCAATAAAAATGTGCTGGTTGCAGGCCTCGGTGGAGTAGGAGGTATTTGTGCCGAAATGATTGCCAGGGCTGGCATTTGTAAGATGACCATTGTAGATGGTGACGTGGTTGACCTGAGTAATTGTAACAGGCAGATAGCCGCCTTACATAGCAATGAAAAGCAATTAAAAGCAACTGTAATGGCTGAACGCATCCGGGATATAAATCCGGAAATTGAGTTGACAGTCATTACAGAATTTATACAAAACGAACGAACAGTTGAAATAATTGACCAGGGACATTTTGATTATGTAGTGGATTGCATTGATACGCTTACGCCGAAAGTTTGGTTGATAAAAACCTGCGTTGAAAGAAATGTACCCATCGTAAGTTCATTAGGAGCCGGTGGAAAAATGGATCCCTCGCAGGTGCAGGTTGCCGATATCTCCAAAAGCTACAAATGTAAACTGGCAAGATATGTCCGCAAATATTTACACGAATTTGATATTCATACAGGCGTGCAGGTAGTTTTTTCGCCTGAAGAAATTGACAAAGAAAAAGTGATTGTAACAGAAAAAGCTTACCCCAAAAAATCACTAATCGGCACTGTTTCCTACATGCCTGCCATTTTTGGTTGCTATGCTGCAAGCGTGGTCATTCGGGCTCTTACCAATCAGCCAAAACATTAGGCTAAATATTATATTGCGGGTTATAATTATGACAATTTAAGAATCGATCGTGTATTTAATTATACTTAGCAGCTAAATGCAAATTACATCCTTAAAAATCTGAGCAAAGTTTTGTTACATTTGAATGGCGCATATTTTTTATCCAAATCACAATACAATACAATAGCAAAATAAAATTATGAGTTATAATTATCTGCCTCTTGATAAGAGCCCTACAAATTTTCAGCAAATTAAAAACCTGCTTGCTTATGATCAGTTGGTTTCTATCACTTTTGCTGCGCATTTTAGCATTACAACCTGCCGTACTTTCCTCGATAATAAATTGAACAGCGGTAAGGAAATTTTTTACGGCATTAATACAGGCTTTGGCTATCTGCAAAATGTAAAAATTGGGGAAGAACAATTACAGGAATTGCAAAGTAATTTGTTGAAATCTCATGCCTGTGGGTTGGGCGAAGAAGTGCCAAAAGATATTGTTAAGCTAATGGTGATGCTGAAAATAAAATCGCTCAGTTATGGAAATTCGGGTGTGCAGATTGATACGGTTAAGCGGCTGATGGATATGTACAACAATGATGTACTGCCCGTAATTTATACACAAGGTTCATTGGGCGCTTCCGGCGACTTGGCTCCTTTGAGTCATTTGAGTTTGCCACTAATCGGCCTGGGCGAAGTAAATCATAATGGTGAAAAAATGGCTGCTGCGGATGCCTTGAAAAAATTTGACTGGGAACCAATAGTATTACAAAGCAAAGAAGGGTTGGCGTTGATTAACGGAACTCAATTTATGAGCGCTTATGGATTGTATAATCTTATACAATCTGACAGGCTTTTGAGATGGGCGGACATGATTGCAGCAATTTCATTTGATGCATTTGATTGTGTATCCGAACCTTTTCATGAAAAAATACATTCTATCCGGTCGCACAAAGGGCAGGTTGATACAGCCGCAAAATTGCGGGAGTTATTGGATGGCAGCGAAATAGCTACGCAAAAAAAGGAGCAGATACAGGATCCTTATTCGTTCCGTTGCATACCGCAGGTACACGGCGCTACTAAGGATACTTTCGATTATGTGTTGAGTGTATTCATTAAAGAAATTAATTCGGTTACGGATAACCCCAATATTTTCCCGGACGATGATTTAATATTAAGCGGCGGTAATTTTCACGGCCAGCCGTTGGCGTTAGTGCTGGACTTTTTAGCAATTGCCATGAGTGAACTGGCCAATATTTCTGAGCGAAGAACGTATCAGTTGATCAGTGGCCAGCACAATCTGCCGATGTTCCTGGTAACACAGCCCGGCCTTCATTCCGGTTTTATGATTCCTCAATATACTGCCGCAGGTATTGTAAGTGAGAACAAACAATTGAGTACGCCGGCAAGTGTGGATTCCATCTCGTCCAGCAACAACCAGGAAGATCATGTAAGCATGGGGGCCAATGCTGCTACCAAATGCAAAAGGGTAATTGACAATGT
>JBDUEK010000006.1:0-109592 GCA_040002495.1 Ferruginibacter sp. | reverse complement strand
GGCTTAAGTTTTTATTTATATTCGGACAGGTAATTTTACAACTCGTATTATTATTATTTTATTTTTCCCTGTTTAAATTTCTCTTTCTTATTATAGGCTCTCCATTGTTTGCTTACCTGAGTGAAAAAACTGAAGCAATTATGGAAGGTAAATCCTACCCTTTTAATTTCGGGCAATTTTTAAAAGATATTGTTCGGGGAATTAAACTGGCATTGAGAAATGCGCTTTGGCAAACGGTGTATATTATATCCATATTAATACTGGCATTTATCCCAATCTTTGGTTGGTTTACTCCGTTATTTGCCTTAATCATCGAATGCTATTATTTAGGCTTTTCAATGCTTGATTATAGTTGCGAAAGGAATAAATTAACTGCATCTCAAAGTGTAAATTTTGTAAGCAAACATAAAGGCCTTGCTATTGGAAATGGCATGGTATTTTACCTGATGCACACTGTAGTAATTGTTGGGTGGGTGTTTGCACCAAGTTATGCCGTTATTGCAGCAACCATCAGTATGTATAAAACCCGTGAGTAAAATTATGAGTAAAATCTATTTGGTACCTGCTGTATTGGATGAAGCTGCAGTCCACACTATCCCCACATACATCGTTGATGCGGTAAAAGATTGCCAGGTGATATTTGCAGAAAATGAAAGAACTACCCGGCGATTTTTAAAAAGTATTTATAAACCAATAGTGATTGATGACTATGAGTGGCACACGATTCATAAAGCGGAAGACGAACAAAAAAATATATTTCGCCAAAAAATAAAGGAAGGAAAAAACATTGCAATTATAAGTGAGGCAGGTTGCCCTGGTATAGCAGACCCTGGCCAGTTGCTGATTGAAGTTGCACAACAAATGAATGCAAAAGTAATTCCATTGGTTGGGCCAAGTTCAATTTTGTTAGCATTAATGGCAAGCGGCATGAATGGGCAGCAGTTTGAATTTTTGGGGTACCTGCCTATCGACAATGGAGAACGTGTGAAAGCCATTAAAGAAATAGAATTAAACTCACAGAAAAAGAACAGTACCCAGATATTTATTGAAACGCCTTACCGAAATAATCAACTGATTGAAACAGTACTGAAAATATGTAAGCCATCTACAAAATTTTGCATTGCCTCAGAACTTACAGGGCCTGGAGAATTAGTAAAAACAAAAACGGTGAGTGATTGGAAAAATGAAAAAACCGACTTTCATAAAAAGCCGGTTATTTTTTTATTGTACGCTGTTTAGCAATTAATGTGCAACGGGCTTTGTTCCGATTATTTTATCAACTACAAAAACGCTGTAACCCCGCCACGGCAGCGTAGCTTTATATTCCTTATAATGAAGGTCATAAAAATTACCACTATTGTTCATTAGTACATTGGCGATGCTATCGTCTTCAATCGAAAATTCAAATTCGTAAGATTGTACTGAACCAACTGCTTTGGAACGCAAGCCAGACTGAATCAATTTCCCTTCGTATGTCTTAAAAATATTGCCTTTTTTAACCACATAATTTAGTTCCCCTGACTTTACCCCTTCACCAAAAACATAATAATATCTCCACCAGATAAAAACACAAACTATAAAAACAACAATCACTAAAAACCAAGCCATGAATTTTTTAAATCCATTCGATTTTTTCACTTGCGGTTCAATAAATTTATCTGCTTCCATATTGCAATTAGATTTTGTGTAAGTTAATTATAATCCATACTTGTCTACCATATAAATAAGCGATGCCATACCAAGCGCTCCAACATGAAGCTCCCGTCGGCTAACGATTTCAAACACATCTGTTGCTGAATGATGCATCTCAAAATAGCGTTGTCCATCTGGTCTAAGGCCAGCTAATGCCGTTCCAATTTGCCTTAAAGGCCCAACGTCTGAGCCACTTCCTCCGGCTGAAAAATCATAGAACCCATATTCATAAAAAAGATCTTTCCACTGTGCAATTTTATCTCTTTTATCTGCACTCATTTCAAGACTAAAACCTCTTGGTGTAAATCCTCCTTCATCACTTTCAAGCGCAAATACATGTTGTTCTTTATTTGCCTTAGCCAATTCCAGGTATTTCTGTCCCCCTCTGCCACCATTCTCTTCATTCATAAACATAACAGCCCTAATCGTATGCTTCGGCTTTATTCCCACAGCTTTCAAAACTCTTATTACTTCAATACTCTGCACACATCCTGTGCCATCATCTTCAGCGCCTTCGGCAAGGTCCCAACTGTCTAAATGTCCTCCAACTGTTAGTATCTCATTGGCAAATTCGGTGCCGCGGATTTCCCCAACTACGTTATATGAAAGTACATCCGGCAGCATGGTACTTGTATTGCGGAAGCATGCCTTTAAAGCCATTTTCTTTTTTAGTTGTAAGCTTAACCAATCCGCGTCATTTGTGCTAATTGCCACAGCGGGAATTTTGGGAAATGAATCATTGTAAACGGTAGATCCCGTATGAGGATAGTCATCGGGGTTACTGGATAGCGAACGAACCATTACGCCAATTGCACCATATTTAGCAGCCTGTGACGGCCCCGATCTTCTTGCGCCACCGCTTTCTCCATAAGCCCGAAACGTAGCAATATAGGTGGGGTTCATTGCAAAATTGAAGAATATAATTTTACCTTTTATAACATCTTTACCTAACTGATCTAGCTCTGCAAAATTTCTTACTTCAATAACCGGTGCGGTTATTCCTTTTGCTCCGGTTCCTTCTGAATTTCCTAAAGCACAAAGTTTTAGCATATGCTTTTGCCCATTTGCCAATTCCACATAACCGGTTTCTTTTACGCCCCTTACCCAATGTGGCACCATACATGGTTGAAGGTAAACGGTATCGGCACCCGCCTCTTTTAACATACGTGCTGTTGCTTCAACTGCTTTTTGAGCATTGGCAGATCCGCTTAACCGTGGCCCGATTTTTTTACATAAAAAACGAAGGTTGTCATAAGCCTTTCCATTGATCAAAACTTCATCAGCAATCTTTCTGATCATGAGGGAATCATCAACCTGGGCGGTAGCGGAAAATGTAATAAATAACGAAATAATTAATTGGCTAATTTTTATCATTCTGTATTTTCTTTAGGTTAACAAACTTAGTCATTTAAATGTAATACATGAATGGACGAGCAGGTGAATAATTTATCATTAAATTGCAGCCGCTTTTAAAACCGGTTTTCTTTTAAACAAATTAAGTTTTATGAATATTGCGATCGTGTGCTACCCAACTTTTGGAGGTAGTGGAGTATTGGCTACAGAATTGGGTAAGGCATTGGCAGATAAGGGCCATAATGTTCATTTTATTACATACCAGCAACCCGTGAGGCTCAGCGGGTTTCATGCAAATATTTTTTATCATGAGGTTCGTGTTCCTACTTATCCTTTATTTGATTATCCGCCGTACGAAACTGCATTGGCAAGTACAATGGTGGATGTAATTACCAATAGTAATATTCAACTATTACATGTGCATTATGCCATTCCTCATGCTGCCGCAGCATATATGGCTAAACAAATATTAAAAAAACAAGGGCTTAACATTCCCGTGATTACCACGTTGCATGGTACAGATATTACGCTGGTTGGCAGAGATAAAACTTATCGCCCGGTTGTAACATTTTCTATGATGGAAAGTGACATTCTAACGGCGGTTTCAAAAAATCTTAAGGAAGAAACTTACAAGAATTTTGACATCGAAAAAGATATTGAAGTAATTCACAATTTTGTGGATGTAAAAAGATTTAATAAAAAACCGGTAGACGCATTTAAAAAACTAATTGCGCCCAATGGTGAAAAAATAATTGTACATGCCAGCAACTTCCGAAAAGTAAAAAGAGTGGATGATGTACTAAAAACATTCTTACTGTTAAATGAGCAATTACCTGGCAAATTACTTTTATTGGGAGATGGCCCTGAACGTACGCCAATTGAAGCAGCTGCAAGAAACAGCAATGCATTTGATTCTATTAAATTTTTAGGTAAGCAAGAGCAAATGGAAGACATTTTACCAATTGCTGACCTGTTCCTGCTAACGAGTGAATACGAAAGTTTTGGGTTGGCTGCACTTGAAGCAATGGCAGCCGAAGTACCGGTAATATCTACCAATGCAGGAGGTTTACCTGAAATTGTTGTTGATGGCTATTGTGGATTTATGAGTAATGTGGGTGATGTAGAAGATATGAGTAAAAATGCCATAACTATTTTACAAGACAAAGCTACACACGAGCAATTTAAGGCCAATGCACTTGAGCAAGCCAAAAAATTTGACATCGATAAAATTGTACCACAGTACGAAAAACTTTATGAAAGCCTAATCTAATATTTATCAACGATGTCGCAACCAGGATTCAGGGTTCATGTTGCCGCGTTCGTTACTGATGATTAAATCTATCGTTCCATCTCCTTCTTCATTTGCCGCAACCTTACCAATAACCTGCCCGGTATGCACTCCCTGTCCCCTCGACACACTTACACCAGATAAATTACTATAAGCTGTAAAGTAACGTCCATGTTTAATTATTACAAGTTGCATATTATCTATATTGGTTACTGAAGATACTTCACCATCAAATAAAGCTTTTACTGAAGTTCCTACATCGCTACCGATGGTTATTCCAGGGTTATCTATAACTATCCCTATGCCTGGCATCTTTTGATTACCCCAACCCATAATCATATAGCCTCTATCTACCGGCCAAGGCAATGAACCCTTATTGTTCTCAAAACTAGCATTCAATTTTACATCTGCATCACTTGCCAGCAACACACTGGTTGGTGTAGTAGTTGGTTTTGCAGGTTTGGGAGCAGAAACCGTTTTTTCAGGAACTGTTGTTGTGGCTTTATTTTCTGCAGCAAGTCTTTTCGCTTCTGAGTCTGCTTTGGCTTTGGCCTCTTTTGCTTTGGCAACCGCTTCTCTACGAGCTTCATCCTGGGCTCTTTTAATGGCAGCAGCTATTGCGCTGCTTACCTTTTGCATTTGCTTCTTCTTTGCCGAAATCTGGCTATTCAATTCTTTTCCCTGGGCTTTTAATTGCGAAACCAATTGATTTTTTTCCTGCTTCTGGCTTTCTAAAACTACCAGTTCTTTACTCTGTGATTGCAATACAACATTTTTCTTTTTCTTATTATTACTGAGCTCGCCTATACGCTCCTTTAAAAGATCTTGTGTACGTAAAATATTATCACCCTGCATTTCGCGGTAGTTGCGATAACTTTTTAAATAGGTGATTCTTTTTATTGCATCATTAAAGCTGGAAGATGAAAAAATAAAATTTAAAAAGTCGGAGTTACTTCTTGTCTTGTATGCGTACACCATGCTTCGGGCATACTCTTGTTTTAATGTATCAATTAGCAACTGTAATTTATTGATATCACGCTGCGATTTATAGATTGTGTTGTTGAGCAAACCGATATCCTTGCTGATATTGTCAATCACATTTTCCTGCAAATTTAATTTGCGATTGAGCAGGGAAAGCTGACCAAGACTTTGTTTCGTGTTCTTTTTATTATTATCAAGCAACTCCTGTGTTTGCTCTATTTCTTTACGCAATTGCTGACGCTGCTTTTCAAGTTCCTGTTGAGTTTGTGCAAAGGATACGTTTACAATAAAAGTTGTCAGTAATAAAAAAAATACTTTAATCATGTGTAGATTTTACAGTATTAACAAAAATACAAATCGAATATTAATAACAGTGCTAATAAACTTACACAGTTGTGTATAAACCAACTGATCAATTTAATTTTAATGCCTGCAAATAATGGTAAAATGTAAAAAATATGTAATCAGCAAGGTTTTAAAAATAACGATTACCTGCGTTTATAATTGGATGGAATATTAAAACTGATAGATAATTCTTTGTTAAACTCCCATTGTTTAAAATTAAGACTTATGTCCAGTTTGTTTTTTTCCGACACTGTTATCTCACGTGACGTAGAAAAAGTAACGCCGTTATTATTCTCATAATCTCCATAAGTGATATCGGCTGTTCGGTTTCGGGCCAGGTTTACATCATCCAACTTGCTATGTAATAATAACCGATCTTCTTTATTTAATGTTAACAGGTGTTTAAAATAGACGCCAACCGTGGCCAATAATATTTTAGACTCTGTCTCTTTAAAAGATATAACACTGTCCGTTAAAAAAACCGGATTTCCAATGAATAGATCTTGCAAGGTTTTTAAATCAAAAGGAATTTCAGTTACTTCCTGCAGATAGTCCATGGACCTAAGTTTTACTTCTTTATTTATTTTATCTAAAACGTATACACTGTCCTTATTTATCAATACCCTAAATGCCTCTATATTAAATACGGTCGCATATCCCGATATCCATATCAGGCTATCCTTAATGATACGTACATACGCGGTTATGTTAGGTTGCTTTCCTTTGCTGTCTTCATATTCAACCTTAATTTTTCCAGAAAAAGTTGCAAAATCAATTTGCTTCTTTCTGACCGCTTTCATTTCATTTGCAATCAAAACCAGTGAGTCGTCACCAGAATTATTGGTGATATGAACAGAAGTAGTATCCTTTTTGTCAATAGATGCCTGAATTTTTTTGGCAGTTTTACAACTAACAAGTGACTGAGCAATTACAATTATAAATATGACTATTGAAACGAGTCCGGTTCGATGATTATGTGATATCATTTTGATGTTTAAATAATTAATTTATTCCGGTATGGCCAAAACCACCAGTTCCTCTTTGGGTATCATTCAATTGCTGTACCAACATTAGCTGAGCCTGTTGCACTTTACTGAAAACAACCTGGGCAATTCTGTCACCATTTTCAATTTGCTGTGGTTCGGTACTGAGGTTTATTAAGATAACTTTTATTTCCCCTCTATAATCGCTATCAATTGTTCCTGGCGAATTAAGACAGGTTATACCTTGTTTTATAGCCAGGCCACTTCTGGGTCTTACCTGGGCTTCGTATCCCAATGGTAACTCTATAAATAAACCGGTGGGTATTAGTCTGCGTTCTAAAGAGGCTAAAGTAATGGACTCTTCCAGGTTTGCTCTAAGGTCCATACCAGCAGAGCCCTCTGTTGCATACGCAGGCAATTCATTTTGAGACCTGTTAATAATTTGAACGCTTAATTTTTGCATGGCAGCAAAGGTAATGATGTAGTAAGTATTTACATAAAAGATAACAAGTTGATTACACCAGCTTTTGTAATAAGATAGTTGCATACGCCACAAGCCCTTCTTCTCTACCAACAAAACCCATCTTTTCGGTAGTGGTTGCTTTTATAGAAACATCTGTAATCTGCAGGCCAAGAATATTGGCGATTGCTTCCTGCATCTGTGGTACATAATCTTTAATTTTAGGAGCCTGTAAACAAAGGGTACTATCAATATTTACAATTCCATATCCCGCCTTTTTTATTAAATCTGCACTTTGCTGAAGTAATATTTTACTATCAATATTTTTTAATGCTGCATCGGTATCCGGAAAGTGTACGCCAATATCTCCCAAACAAGCAGCACCAAGCATGGCATCGCAAATTGCATGCAATAATACATCTGCATCACTGTGACCCAATGCACCTTTGTTATGTTCAATTTTTACACCTCCTAACCAAAATTCCCTATCGGTTACCAATTGATGAAAATCAATACCAAAGCCTATTCTTAAACTCATATACAAACATTTTAATTATTAAGGGCAAATGTACGATGTCGAAAAAAGAAAAAGCGTTCCGTTTTTGACGGAACGCTTTTCTATTTTAATAAGATCGATTACTTGCTGTCTGAACCTTCTGAACCGTCAAAATCAAATACCAGACTAAAACGCAATGTATTTGATAACGGATTGCGATTAACTCCATTTCCAGAAGGTAAGAGGTAGGAAAAATTAAGTCCGAATGTATTATACTTTAACCCGGCCCCTAAAGTAAAATATTTTCTATTTCCTTTAGATGGATTTTCATAGAAATATCCAGCTCTCAATGCAAACTGATTATTGTACCAATACTCAGCGCCCAAAGAAGCCTGCACTTCTTTTAATTCTTCTGAAAATCCATTTGGAGCATCTCCAAAAGAACTAAACCAACTACTAACAACACCTTTGTTACGATAGTCTACAAGCCCTGCACTATCTCCAATAGAAGGAGGAGTTGGCACCAATAATTTATGAAGATCAAGACCAAAAGTCATTTTACTTGTTTCGTCAAATACCTTCGTATAAGCTACTCCCAGTCCTAAGTTAGCGGGAATAAAATCTTTCTGATTGGCATCGCTGGTATACGATATTTTAGAACCAAGATTACTTAGGGTTACACCATAATTCAATCCTGAACCATCCTCTTTAATTCCTGTGTGAAAAATACTTAAATCACCTGCAACTGCAGAACCAGCTTTATAAGAAACTCCGTTAATCGTTCCACTTGCCAGATTTGAATTGATATAACGAAGCGCTACTCCAAGCGACAGGTTATCTGACAGTTTTCTTGAATAGCCTGCGTCTATAGCGAATTCACGGGGACGAAAAGAACTTAAATCATTTCCAAGATTATCAGTAAACTGTATATTTCCTAAACTAAAATAACGAAGCGAACCAGAGATAGCCTGTAGTTCATCCAATTTGTAAAACCCGGAAAGAGATGCCAGGTAAACATCATTTAAACCAAGATCTTTTAACCATGGTGTATATGTAAGTGCAATTCCGCCTTGTTTTGTATTGAAAGGCGTTTTTGCCAAATTCCAAAATGCAGCGTTTGCATCGGGAGCAGTTGCAATACCAACGTCTCCCATTCCACCGCTGCGGGCATCCGGTGAAATTCTTAAAAAAGGAACGGCGGAAGTTACTACATTGATTGTATTTGCCTGACTTTGAGCATTTACCTTGCTAACTGCGCATCCAATTAAAATCACTAACGCAGTTAGTTTAAAAGTTGCCTTTTTCATTCGTATTTTTGTCTTGGTTAGGTAGACTTCCTATCTATAAGCTTTCTTTTTGGGGTTCTAAGATTTGTAAAAATAGTGGAATTATGCAAAATGATAACTTTCAATATAAGTTCCTGATAAAAACACCTGAAAGCAATAATTTTAAATGCCTCTTTACTAAATCAATTCTTAAATTAATACGAATGCCAATGATTTTGCAAAATGCATTGCAACAGAGCAATAAAAACGTCGATTAAAGGAATTTTATTGTTTATACCAGATTGGGTAAAAATTATACTGCCCCTCAACAGAATAAATGAATCAATCATACGTTTTCATCAATGACTTACGACTGGCGTTAAACATTAGTTCATTAAATGAATAATAAAAATCTTTTTGATGAAATAAATCGTTCATGCAGATATATTTTGGACTTCTTTAATTTAAACTTTTCACGATGTCATTTATGGCTTACAAAGTATTGCAAAAGGAGTAAAATCTCTGGAACGTCAGTTAATACTGGTAATTATCAGCCGTTCATGCTTACACTGTTAAAAGTTTGCAAGATTTCCATAATTTCCGCAAAAACAATTTAGCCTATAATGCAGTGTGCAGTAAAGTAATTATATTCGCACTTGTTAGTAACCCCATTGCACAATAAATTAAGATCCACTTTCGTTAAATAATTCGATAAACGAACGCACAATGCAAAAAATACTTTCTTTAAAAAATCTGGTCATCCTGGTAGCTGTAGCCTTCTCTATTTCTTCGTGTAAAAACGGTGGAATTTTCGGCAAGAAACAAGATAAATCATCCGTGACAGGATGGAATTATGATGACAAAAATATGGGTAACTACCATGTGGCAAAAATGAAATACCCAAAGGCGGGACCAGGATTGGTTTTTGTACAGGGCGGTACATTCGTTATGGGTGCCAAAGAAGAGGATGTTATGGGAGATTGGAATAATATTCCAAAAAGAGTAACTGTACCTTCTTTTTTCATTGATGAAACTGAAGTTGCGAACGTTCATTACCGTGAATATATCTACTGGTTGGAAAATACCTTTAGCGGAGACACTGCCATACTTGCAAAAGCATTGCCTGATACACTTTCATGGCGTGAAGAATTGGCTTACAATGAACCTTACGTAGAATATTATTTCCGATACCCGGCTTATAATTTCTATCCGGTTGTTGGAGTTTCCTGGTTGCAGGCGCACGATTTCTGTATATGGAGAACTGACAGGGTGAATGAATTGAACTTAATTCAGAAAGGATATCTTAAAAAGGATTTTGCAAAAAAAGAAATGAGAGGCGGTGGCGCCGATGGCTCATTTAATACGGATGCGTACTTATTGAATCCAGACATGATTCAAGGTAGATCAAAACCAAAAAAATCTGATCTTAAAGATGTAGGTGGAAAACCAAGAGCAGTTGTAAAAATGGAAGATGGTATTCTTAATATGGGATATCGTTTGCCAACTGAAGCTGAGTGGGAATATGCTGCATACGGCCTATACGACCAAAACCCAAAACCTCGTACAAAGGAAGGTAAAACAGGAGAAGAGTTAATCTCAAATCAACAAATATATTCCTGGAGTAATAATCCGAATGGATTACGTGATAACCGCAGAGGAAGCTGGCAAGGTAAGTTCTTAGCTAACTTTAAGCGTGGTAGTGGTGATAACATGGGTATTGCCGGAGGTTTAAATGACCGTTCTGCTATTCCAGGAAATGTAAAAGCCTTTTATCCAAACGCATTTGGTTTATACAACATGAGTGGAAATGTATCAGAGTGGGTACAAGACGTTTATCGTCCTTCTACTCCTGCCGATGGTGAAGATTTCAACTACTTCCGTGGTAATAAATTTCAAAAGTTTTATAAAGACAATAATGGTGACTACGAAAGAGACTCATTAGGCCGGTTAAAAAAGACTGACATTAGTGATGAAGATGTAAAAAATCGTCGTAATTACCAGCACAATAATGCACTAGGCCATATGGATGGTGATTCTATCAGTGGTGCTTATTATGCAACTGGTATTACTACTTTAATAAGTGATAGATCAAGAGTGTTTAAAGGTGGAAGCTGGAATGACAGGGCTTACTGGTTATCGCCTGGCGCACGCAGATATCTCGAAGAAGAACAGTCTTCAAGTACGATTGGTTTCCGTTGCGCACAAACTTATTTGGGTGCACCTGAAGGACCTGGTTTTAGAGAAGGTAATATCTTTGGTAAACGCAGACAAAACAGCAGGAAAAAATAGATCGATTTTCTTTTAAATAACTAAAACCCTTCATCTTAAAAGTTGAAGGGTTTTTTAATGCGTGCCTTTTAAAAAAGTCCCTGATTGCACTTAGCACTTTTATCATTGCAGATTATGCGATCTGCATTATTTTTGACTTATGTTGATACAAGAACTATACTCAATTTATTTGGAACACCCGTCCATTCAAACGGATACAAGGAAATTAACAAATGGTGATTTATTTTTTGCTTTAAAGGGGCCAAATTTTAATGGTAACAAGTTTGCAAAACAAGCGCTTGATGCCGGTGCTGCCTATGCTGTAATTGATGAAGCAGCAGACTTTGAAGATGAAAGGCTCATCTTAACACCTGATGTATTACAAACCTTGCAAGCGTTGGCCAAATACCATCGGCAACAATTTTCAATTCCTTTTATTGCCATTACCGGAAGTAATGGAAAAACCACTACAAAGGAACTGGTAAGTGAAGTATTGTCAAGTGCTTTTAAAACTTATACTACCAAAGGAAATTTAAACAATCACATCGGTGTACCATTGACTATTTTATCAGTAAAAGCTGATGCAGCATTTGCGGTTATTGAAATGGGAGCTAATCATCAGAAAGAGATAGAGAGTTATTGTCAATATACTATGCCAACACATGGTATCATCACAAATATTGGCAAGGCACACCTGGAAGGCTTTGGTGGCGAAGCTGGTGTAAAAAAAGGAAAAGGAGAACTATTTGATTATCTGAGTAAACACAATGGCACGGCATTTATAATGAAAGATTATGTTGACCTGGTTAAAATGAGTGAAACTATTGCTGAAGTTGTAACCTATGGCACAACCAATGCCGATATAACCGGGCATGCTTTAAAAAATACGGAATTTTTACAAGTTGCATTTTCGGGAGGAACGAATATTCAGCAAATAAGCACTAACCTGGTAGGAGAATATAACTTACCCAATATACTGGTAGCCGTTTCTGTTGGCAAATATTTTAAAGTAGAAGAAGCTGCTATAAAAAAGGCCCTGGAAAGTTATATGCCATCCAACAGTCGCTCGCAGTTGGTAGAAAAAGATACCAATAAAATTATACTGGATGCCTACAATGCTAACCCTACAAGTATGAAAGCTGCTATTGAGAACTTCGCAAAAATGGAGGGTGATGATAAAGTACTTTTATTAGGAGGTATGATGGAACTTGGAGAAACCAGCCTCCAGGAACATGCCGATATCGTTAACCTGATCAATCAATATAAATGGAAATCTGTGGTGCTGGTTGGTGGCGATTTTGAAAAAATAAAAAATAATTTTATCTATTTCAATAAATCTACGGAAGCAAAAGAATGGTTTAACAATCAACATTTCACCAGTACCCGATTACTTGTAAAAGGTTCCCGTAGCATGCAAATGGAAAAAATTGTGGAACCGGATTAAAGATCGTTATTTAAATATTGTTGTAACTCAGCTTCGGTTTTTATTAGTACTTCCCTTACTTTACTTCCTTTATTTGGCCCTACAACGCCTGCAGCTTCCAATTGATCCATTAACCTGCCGGCCCTGTTATAACCCAGTTTCATACGTCTTTGTAATAAAGAGGTGCTTCCACTCTGAGTGGAAACAATCAACCTGGCGGCGTCTTCAAATAATTTATCCCTGTCATTCAGGTCAAAATCCTTCCCCTCCATTTCTTTTTCATCCACATATTCCGGCAAAAGAAATGCTTGCGAATAACCGCGTTGTTCACCAATAAAATCTACCACTTTGTCAACTTCCGGCGTATCCACAAATGCACATTGTAAACGAACCAATTCACCATTGTAACTAATCAACATATCCCCTTTGCCTATTAATTGTTCAGCGCCGCCTGCATCAAGGATTGTTCTGCTATCTATTTTACTACTTACTTTAAATGCAATACGGGCCGGAAAGTTGGCCTTAATGGTGCCGGTAATAATATTTACACTCGGCCTTTGGGTTGCTATTATTAAATGGACTCCTACAGCCCTGGCAAGCTGTGCCAAACGTGCAATCGGCATTTCAACTTCTTTACCTGCTGTCATAATAAGATCGGCAAACTCATCTACAACCAACACAATAAATGGAAGAAACTGATGCCCCTTTTCCGGATTCAATTTACGTGCAACAAACTTTTCGTTGTACTCCCTGATATTACGACAGCCTGCTTCTTTCAGCAAGTCGTAACGATTATCCATTTCTATACACAATGCGTTGAGGGTATGCACCACTTTTTTAGTATCCGTAATAATAGCATCATCATCATCTCCCGGTAATTTTGCCAAAAAGTGGCGCTCAATCGTTTTGTAAATACTAAGCTCAACTTTCTTAGGATCTACCAATACAAATTTTAACTGAGAAGGATGCTTCTTGTATAAAAGAGATACCAATATAGCATTCAATCCAACAGACTTACCCTGCCCGGTTGCACCTGCCATTAGCAAATGCGGCATACTTGCGAGGTCAACGATAAAGTTTTCATTGTCAATTCTTTTACCAAGTGCAATAGGCAACGAAAAATTATTCTTTTTGAATTTATCAGAATCCAGCAAAGTGCGCATGCTTACGATTGTTTTCTTTGCATTGGGCACTTCAATACCAATTGTACCCTTACCTGGTATAGGTGCTATAATACGAATACCAAGTGCAGCAAGGCTTAATGCTATATCATCTTCCAGGTTTTTAATTCTTGAAATACGAACACCTGCAGCCGGAATAATTTCATACAATGTAACCGTCGGCCCTACGGTAGCCGATATTTTCTGAATACTAATATCGTAGTTCTTCAGTGTATTGATGATCTGGTTTTTATTTGTCTCCAGTTCATTAGGATCCTGTTCAATTTTTTCACTGCCGTGCTCTTCCAGCAATTCAATCGTTGGGTATTTATAATCCCGCAGATCTAATATCGGATCAAATGGCGTATCAAGTCCTATGTGCTTTTTTATTCCCGATACAACCTCTTCCTCAACCGGCTTTGACGGAACCGTTTTAATTTCCAGCTCCAATGGCATTATTTCATCCTGCTTTTTACCTGGTTTTACAGGCTGTTCTATTTCCGGTAACGTTAATTCGTCCTCAAAAGAAATAGTAGATGGCTTTTGCAGGCTGGCGTCGTCCCTTTTTATTTTTGAACCATTTGTGAGTGGTGGCATATCCCGCTCCACAATTTGTATATCATGATTAAGCGCTGCATTAGCCTGATCAGGAATTGCTAACATGCCGGTATCACCTTTTAAAATATTTCCTTTATTAACCACCGGTATGTTTTCATCTTGAATAATCAATGTCGAATCCTCACCCTCTTCTTCGGTGTCAAATGAATTATCTTCCTTCATAAAAGATGGTTTGGATGGCAGGTTAAATACCGGGTTAAACCTCCAGATAATATATCCTAATACAGCTACAGCCAATACAGATAAAGTGCCAACCTGGCCAATAATTCGATACAACCATTCCCTGCTGCTATCCCCTGCCGATCCGCCAAAAGGGAATTTATTCCCCTTCATAATTACGGATGCTGTAACGCTCAACAGTGGCAACCCAACCAACAGGTATTTTAAATTACGTGGAATTGAAAAAACTTTTTTGCCAAAAAACAAGTTTACCCCCACTACAAAAAAGAAGGTGCAAATAAGATAGGATGCAATACCAAATCCATGGCGAATAAATATTTCTGAAATAAAAGCTCCGAATGTACCCAGCAGATTCTGCACTTTAATATCATTGGCCAAAAGCATATTATAACCAAACTTATCCTGGTCTTCATCCCAGGTAAAAAGATAAGAAGTGAATGCAATAAAAAACAAGAATGCAAGCAATAAAAAAACAGTCCCCATGATTTTATGGGTACGTTCATCTTTCAGCAATTCCTTTACTGCTACTTTTTCCGTCGTTTCAGTTTTCAATGATCCCTTAGAGGATGCTTTAGTCTTAGCTGATTTCACTTTCGTCGCCATTCCAACAAAGATAAATAAATACATTGCTGAAAGTGCCGTCATTCAAAGGATTATAGAAAAAATAACCGCTGGAATTATGTAAGTTTGGAGAACTCATTTTGTTTTTAATGAAATTTTTCGCCTTAAGTATTTTTCTATTTTTCCAGGTAATGGTATTTGCGCAAAATACTGACATCATTAAACCTATTAATATTTCTCTTCTGCAGGATTCAGAACAGATCAAAGACTTTACACAAATATTTGTTGACAGTACAGGAACTTTTAATGAAAATAGCATTCCAGATGAAGCCTGGCATCCTTTTGTAAATTATATACAAAGTGCCTATATTCCAGGAAGTTGGATCACTAAAAAAATATATTTAAAATTCAGCATTGAAAACAATACCGATACAGATCAGGCAGTTTTTTTTATTGCCGGAATGTATATCAGAAGCAATCACTTTTACAAGCTGGATGCAAATGGACATCCTATTCAAATAAAAGATGAAAGCCAATCCGATGGCTTTCAACGCCTGGTTATTCATCCTAAAACAAAACAAACTTTTATAAATGCCTTTTATTTTACTAAGCGAACACATAACTATTTAGCGCCTCAACTTGTAAATCCTTCCTACCTGGATAACTACAAGAAATTGTTTTACTACCGAACTTATACCCAACATCCGACAGGTTATCTTTTAAGTGGCATACTATTAATGATGATATTCTTTACGGGTGCAAATTATCTCCTAAGCAGAAAAAAAGAATTCCTGTATAATTGTTTATATTCGGTATGCTTGTTTTTACTCATATTTTTAACAACATTACTCGAAAGACATGCAGGCTTATTTTCGAGTTTGTTTAGAGAATATATTGATTTTATGTTACTGGCGGGAGGAACCGTTTTCTACATTGCATTTACAAGAAAATTCCTTGATACAAAAATGAATTATCGAGTATTGAACAGGATATTCGTTTTTGAGGAAAAATTAGTGATTTTCATTTTGGCTATTTTTACGTTACTCGTTTTCTTCACCGATAACTTTAATCTTCAGGAACTGGTTGAAAACAGTTTCAAGGTGATTGCACTCCTGATTGGAATTTTGTACATCATCATCGCTTTGGCGCAAAAAAATAAGTTAATGAACTACCTGGCAATAGGTAATTTGTTTCTGATATCATTTTCAATCATTTCTTTTTTAATGATAATTTTTCCAGTTTCAAACACTACCATTTTTGGAAGTTCCATGTTTTATTATGAAATAGGAATCGTATGTGAACTGGTGTCATTTTTATTGGGACTTACTTATAAAAACAGGATAGAATTAGTTGAAAAAACTATGGAACAGGAAGCATTGAAAAGAGATGCAGAGAAACAAATTTACGAGACCAGGCTTGCAGTAATGAATGCGCAGCAGGAAGAGCGCAACCGTATAAGTGCGGATATGCATGATGATTTAGGTGCTGGCGTTACAGCAATCCGATTGTATAGTGAGCTGGCTAAAAAAAGAATTGAAAAAGGATCGGTACCGGAAATAGATAGAATTTCATCTTCTGCCAATGAATTGTTGAATAACATGAATGCCATTATTTGGACAATGGCCAGCAGCAATGATACATTGGATAATATGGTAGCATACATACGTAGTTATGCATTGGAATATTTCGAAAACACCGGACTTGATTGTTATACCTATGTAGATGATGATTTGCCAAACATCAGTGTAAGCGGTGATGTAAGAAGAAATATTTACCTGGTTGTAAAAGAAGCACTTAATAACATTTTAAAACATGCCGAAGCAACAGAAGTACGTCTCTCACTAAAAAGTTCACCAGATGGATTAATACTTTACATACAGGATAACGGAAAGGGAATTGATTTTGATAACATTAGAAGATTTGGTAACGGATTAAACAACATGAAAAAAAGAATGGAGGAAAGAGATATATTGTTCAACATTGAAAATAATAAGGGCACATTAGTTACGCTTCATTATAAAAGGAAGGGCTAATTTTTTTTGATTACAGCCAGCAAAATAAATAACCATCCTGCCACAAAACATATACCACCTAAAGGTGTAATTGCGCCCAGCCATTGAAAATTTGGCCTGCCCGATAAATTCATAAAGGTTAACAGATACAGTGAACCGCTAAATATTAATATGCCAAAGGCAAATAACTTTCCGGCCAAGGACAAATATTTCTGCACAAATTCTCTATATAAAATTCCTGTTATCAGTAATGCAAACACATGATAAAACTGGTAACGTACTGCCGTTTCATACGTGGCAAGTTCTTTTTCTGTAAGTAAAGGTTTTAAACCATGAGCGCCAAATGCACCAAGGATAACTGCAAGCACTCCCAGTATAGCAGCCATTTTTATAAATCCCCTGTGCATAATCCTAAATATTTATTTGGTTGAAATAATTGCTGGCAAAGATGCAGGTGTAAGTGTATTGGAGGAAACAGTATAAGTTGCCCGGGAATAAAATGGGAATCGTTCTGCCAATTTTTGCTCTATAAAAAAAAGTAATTCAGCAGGGTTCAGCTTTTTTATCAACGGACGCTTTTCCTGCTCTTCAGCAACTCTTTTTAAAACATCCTGGGCAGTGCAGGTAAGATAAATGGTAATACCATTTGCATTCATCCATTCCATATTATCATAGTAACAGGGCGTACCTCCACCGGAAGCAATCAACGTATTTTGCAACGAAGCACATGATCTTAATGTTTCAGCTTCTAATTTCCGGAAATAATCTTCTCCGTTAATTTCAAATATTTGCGCTATTGATCTACCTGCCATTTTTTCTATCACTTCATCAAGATCAACAAACGAACATTTATTTTCTTCTGCCCATATCTTGCCCCAATGCGACTTTCCACTCCCCATAAATCCTATAAGAAATATATTGCTTTTGCCAGGTTGGCCGGTTAGCAAATTCGATGAAGATTTATCTGCCACTTTATTCATTTTACAAATAAACTGAAATAATGGATAGATAGATAATTTGCAGATGCCTATTATTCACGAGTATTACTAAAAACTGCTATTTCTTTTTGTAGTCGCCCCGCTTCCACGACTTAATAAACTCGTTCCACGCAAATGGATTGAAGATATTCATTGGAGGTATTTGTCCTGTGTAATACGATTTGGTAGCTTGTTGCGTTAAATATTTATTGGCAGCTTCACGTCCATCGGTAGGAAGTGTGGCCATTAACAACTTTCTCCTGCTCTCATCATTATTTTTTCGGGCTATTTCCAGCTGATCATCCGGCACGGCCGTGTTTAAAAAGTCTCTTTCAAACTGCTCTCTTGAAGGTTTTGCTTTTATGATAGTGGCAGCAAGATAAACGGTATCATTTACCATCAATTGTAAGATGCTGTATTGGCTTCCTTCAATATCTTTTGGAATAGTTACCAGTTTAGGCTTATACCCAACACTGGTAAATTCAATCACATCACCTTTTAGGGCAACAATGCTAAAAACGCCCTGGTCATTAGTAAAGGTTCCTCTTTGGGTTCCTTTTATAGCAATACTTACAGATGGAATTCCCTGCAGGCTATCTGCAGTCATAACCACGCCGTACAATTGTACCACGGAATCTTTGAAGTTTTCAAATTGAGCTTTTGAAGCAAAAGGTACCACGCAGAAAGCAATCAAAAAATATAGTATAAGTCTATTCATTCAAACTCGCCGAAGCTTTAGTACTGTTTTATGTTTAAAAATCCCGTTCCTTGTATACAAATATAAAAACCATCATTATTTCCGGCTAACCCACTTCATGTTATCATTGATAGGGCAAATTCATTCGCTGATATAAGGTTCCCAAAAATAACAACATTCCTCAATTAATAAACAAAGTAAGTAGTTCAATGTTTAATTTTGCTGTTTACCAGCTTTTTTAACAAATAATTGAACGATGACAAAAGATGATATAATAAAGGCTTTAAGCAATGTACAGGAACCAGATTTGGGCAAAGATTTGATAACGCTTAATATGGTAAAAGACATCGAAATAAATGGAAAAAATGTTTCATTTACCGTTATTCTTACTACCCCTGCATGTCCTTTAAAAGACATGATCATGAATGCCTGCATCAATGCGGTAAAAATATTGGTAGATAAGGAAGCAATCGTACAAGTAAATTTCACGAGCAATACAAGCAGCAACCGAAAAGACGCCAAAACAATTTTAGGTGGCGTAAAAAATATAATAGCGGTAGTGAGCGGTAAAGGTGGCGTAGGTAAAAGCACCGTCTCAACAAACTTTGCATTGGCACTCGCCCAAGGTGGCGCAAAAGTAGGCTTAATGGATGCAGATATTTACGGACCAAGCCAGCACATCATGTTTGGCGTAAGGGGCGAACGTCCACTAATGAAAGATGTGGACGGCAAAGGATTGATTGTACCGATTGAAAAATTCGGTATCAAAATGATGAGTATCGGTTTACTGGTCGATGAAAAACAAGCAGTAGTTTGGCGTGGCCCAATGGTTAGCAGTGCCATCCGCCAATTTGTAAGTGATGTAGATTGGGGCGAACTGGATTACCTGGTAATTGATATGCCACCAGGCACCGGCGATATTCATTTAACCATTGTACAAACCGTACCGGTAACCGGCGTGATTGTAGTAACAACCCCACAATTAATTGCACTTGCAGATGCAAAAAAAGGGATTGCCATGTTTGGACAGGCCCAGCTAAAAGTGCCTGTTATTGGCCTGGTAGAAAACATGAGTTATTTTACTCCTGCGGAATTACCGGAGAACAAATATTATATATTCGGTAAAGATGGAGGCAAAAATCTTGCAGATGAATTCGACATTCCATTCCTTGGCCAGATACCCATTGTACAATCCATTCGTGAAGGCGGCGATAGTGGCGTACCACTAATGGCTGGCGATGATGAAATAACTAAAAAAGCATTCACCGATTTTGCTGGTAATGCGGCTCGTGGCATTGCAATGAGAAATGCCAATATGGCTCCAACAGAAATACAGGAAATTACAGAGATGGTTTAAGCAGTTTTAAAATTGCGCTATTAAGTTTTTATAGGATTAGGCATTTACTTGGCAAACGCCTACTGGCTGTGGCCTCGAATAAAAAGTGCTAGAAATTTTCAACATAAGCCGTTAAGAAATCAAGGCTGTTTGAGCCGGCATAAACTATAAAGTATCTTACTATAGCGGCGAGTTCCTTGATTTTAGGATTATGTTGAAAATTTCAGCCTTTTTATTCGCAGCCTTGATTTTTTTTGTTTCTTTTTTTTATCAAGAAAAAAAAGAAAATAGAGTCTTAGATAACAGCGTAAAGATTTTGCGAAAGAAGTGCCTAATCAAAATTTTTTATTAACCCGGCGTTGGATACAAGGTCAACATCCTTGCATCGCACTCTTGTACCGCATACCATTGTGCAGCACAAACAGTGTAAAAACTTGCAGGCTTTTAGGGAAATGAGTGTTCAACTATTACGTATGAAAAAAATTTGGGTACTGATTATTTTTGTCAGCACAGCATTAACATCCTGCAAAACTCCGGCAACTACTCAACAAAATATGTTACCAGCTTTTGATAAAGAAGGCCACCGGGGATGCCGCGGTTTAATGCCCGAAAATACAATTGCCGCAATTCTAAAGGCAATCGACCTGGGTGTAACCACGCTTGAAATGGATATTTCATTTACACAGGATGGTGTAGCTATTTTATCGCATGAGCCATTTTTTAATCATGAAATTACAACCAGGCCCGATGGTAGTTTTGTTAAAGAACCCGAAGAACGTCAATTGAATATTTTCAAGATGACCTATGCCGAAACCCAGCGCTTCGATGTAGGATTAAAACCGCATCCCCGATTTCCACAACAGAAAAAAATTGCTGCAACAAAACCAGCATTAACAGACCTTATAACGGCAGTTGAAAACTACACCAAAGAAAAAAAACTACCCGCAGTGTTTTATAATATAGAAACTAAAACACTTCCTTTAACTGACAATATTTTTCATCCAGCTCCTGCTGAATTTGTAACCATGTTGATGAAAATAATTAATGAAAAAGGCATCAGTAACAGAACCATCATTCAGTCATTTGATTTCAGAACTTTACAAATAATTCACAAAGATTATCCTGCAATAAAAACTGCCATGCTAATTGAAGATTTTGATAAAAGAACGTTGGACGAACAAATAGCAGCACTGGGATTTACACCAACCATTTACAGTCCCGAATATTCATTGGTAACAGCATCATTGGTGACAGCATGCCATACAAAAAATATCAAAGTCATTCCATGGACAGTTGATGATAAACCCACTATCGACCGTTTAAAAAAACTGGGCGTTGATGGCATTATAACAGACTACCCAAATTTATTTAACGAGTAAAATATGAAACATCAATACTCCATTGAATATGCAAAAGACCTGGATAGTAACGATGAATTAAATGCTTTCCGGGAAGCCTTTTATGCGCCTTACCTGCATGGTAAAAGAGCCATATATTTTTTAGGCAATTCCTTAGGTCTTCAACCAAAAAACACGCAGGAAGAAATACTAAAAATCATGGATAGCTGGGCCAATTTTGGCGTGGAAGGTTTCTTCTTAGGAAAAGACCCCTGGTTAAATTACAGTAAACATATCACTCCATTGCTTACGCCAATTCTGGGTGCAAAACCAGCAGAGATTGTAACAATGAATCATCTTACGGTGAACCTGCATTTACTGATGATTTCTTTTTATCAACCCACAAAAAAGAGATATAAAATTATCTGCGAAGCAAAAGCATTTCCATCTGATCAATATGCTTTTAAGTCGCAGGCCAAACTGCATGGCTTTGACCCTGCTGATGCAATTATTGAAGTACAACCCAAAGCAGGCACTGAACTAATTTCAACCGAAGATATTTTAGCCGCTATTGAAACCCATGGCGATAGTGTAGCATTGGTTTTATTCAGTGGCGTAAATTATTATACAGGGCAGGTATTTGACATGCCAACTATTACCAATGCGGCTCATAAAGTAGGCGCCTATGCAGGGTTTGATCTTGCGCATGCAGCAGGTAATATAAAACTACAGCTACATGACTGGCAGGTAGATTTTGCCTGCTGGTGCAATTACAAATATTTAAACAGTGGCCCGGGTGCTATTGCCGGCGCATTTGTACACGAAAGTCATCTTGCCAATGATCAACTAAAACGCCTGGAAGGATGGTGGGGAAATAACATCAACAACCGGTTTAAAATGGGTGACACTTTTACACCTTCAGCAAGTGCAGAAGATTGGAATATGAGTACTTCACCCATGCTATTGTTAGCAGCCCATAAAGCTTCGTTGGAAATATTTGCCGAAGCAAATTTTGAAAAGTTATTGGTAAAAAGTAACGCACTCAGCAAATACCTGTTCTTTGTATTGAAGCACATCAATCAACACAATAAAAAGTTCACCATCATCACACCTCAAAATGATGGGCAAAACGGCTGCCAGGTTTCCATCTCTATTCATGAAAATGCCAAAGCAGTTTTTGATACATTGATGCCATTGGGGATTTTTGCAGACTGGCGTGAACCAAACGTAATAAGAGTTGCACCAGTACCACTTTATAACAGCTTTGAGGAAATATTTATATTTGCCGACATTTTGAAGCAGCTTTTAAACGATTAATCATGTACAAACTTTCACATTTTACCGAAGAAGATTCAGAAAGAGTGATGGCTTTTATGAAAGACAATTCCTTCGCTGTAATTACCGGTTTTGGCGATCAATACCCGGTTGCCACACATATTCCCTTAGCAATTGAAAGGAAAGATGGGAAGCTGCTTTTTTATGGCCACCTGATGAAAAATACAGATCATCATAAAGCATTTGTCGCCAATGAAAATGTACTGGTAATATTTAACGGACCGCATACTTATGTTAGTGCAAGCTGGTATACCAACCCACAGGTAGCCAGTACATGGAACTACCTAACAGTACATGCAAAAGGCAAAATAAAATTTACAGATGAAGACGGAACCTACGAAGCAATTAAAGCCGTTACCAATAAATACGAAGGCATAGAAAGTGCTGCCGCTTTTGACAAAATGCCAAAGGAATATGTAATGAAAATGATCAAAGCAATTGTTGGTTTTAGCATTGAGGTAGATAGTTTTGACAATGTTTTTAAACTGAGCCAGAACCGTGACGAATCAAACAGAAAAAATATAATGGAGCATTTAAAACAACGGGGCGATGGACATTCAACTGCAATTGCCCATGAAATGGGAAAGTCGGATTTACCAACTTCATGATATAAATACAAGCAATATATTCAACTACCAATTATAAATACAGATCGTAATTTAGCCCAATGACAAGACAACAATTGATTGAACAGGTTCAGCAAAAGAAATCGTTTCTGTGTGTTGGTTTAGATACCGATATTCAAAAAATTCCTAAGCACCTGCAATCGCATCCCGATGCAATATTTGAGTTCAATAAACAAATCATTGATGCTACAAAAGACCTATGCGTTGCTTATAAAATCAACACTGCCTTTTATGAGTCAATGGGGTTGAAAGGCTGGGCATCTATGGAAAAAACTGTCAACTATATTCCTGATGGCATATTAAAAATTGCGGATGCAAAACGGGGCGATATTGGAAATACTTCGGCTCAATACGCCAAAGCATTTTTTGAAGCATTTAATTTCGATGCAATTACGGTAGCCCCTTACATGGGTGAAGATAGCGTGCGTCCTTTTCTAGAATATAAAAATAAATGGACGATTGTACTGGGGCTTACCAGCAACCAGGGAAGTAAAGATTTTGAACAACTAAAAGTTGTGGACGAACACAATGCTGGCAGTAATAATTATTTGTACGAAACAGTGCTTGAGAAGGTGAGTAAATGGGGAAGCCCGGATAATTTAATGTTTGTGATTGGCGCCACCAAGGCCGCCGACCTTACCAGCATCAGAAAAATAATACCGGACCATTTTTTACTGGTACCCGGCGTAGGTGCCCAGGGAGGCAGCTTAAGTGAAGTGGCAAAATATGGTCTTAATAAGGATTGTGGTTTACTTGTAAATGCCAGCCGGGCTATTATTTACGCAAGTGAAAAAGAAGATTTTGTTATTGCAGCAAAAGATATCGCAACGCAATATCAACAGGAAATGAGCGGATTTTTAATCTAAGATTTTGAGTTAGGAGCAACATAAAATGACAGTCTCTAAATATTTAATCCTTTTATTGACAATTTTAATTTCTTCATGTGGTAGCAATCCGGCAGCTACCACTGAAGCAAACAATCATTTCTCAGACAAGTCAGTTGGCACAGTAAAACAAACTACTAATTCACTACAGGCAGATACAGCTTTACTTAAAACTTGGTCTGCTTTTAAACAAGCGATTTCGACAAATAATATTGAACAATTCAGAGAGATTTCTCTTGACAGCTTATACTCTTGCGACACGATTTTGAGTACAGCAAATTTTATTATCAACTGTTACAAAAATGTTTTTGACACAACAATTATTAGAAAAATTCTAATTCCGTCAGAAATGAATCAAATAGATATTGAAATGCAACTGGGATACTTTACCAAATCCACGCTATCTAATGCTGACTTTAAAGGTGATGCAATTACTTTAAGACAATTTCAAATATTGAAACAACTAACATCTGACGGTGCTTGGACAATAACTTTTGATTTTATAAAAACAAAATATGGATATAAATTCTTTGGGTGTGACTCTTACGGCGGGTTAATATGCTGCCGCTAATTTCGGTTTCTAAATTACTATGAAATAATATTCACGAAAACTTACTTTTTATAAGTCACGTACCCCATCTTATTTTGCCGGCTAATTTTTGCTGTTCAATGATGAGATTGATTTCTTCAGGCCTCTTTGTTCCAATCAATAACAATTGCCCGTCTTTAAATTCCAGTTGTAAACCCTGGTTGCAGGATGCGCTGGTATTAATAGCCTTGCCTGTTTTTGAAGTCCCCACTCTAATACCCCAACCGCCATATTCATAAAAAGAATCGTAAGTACGCATGTAAGCATCGCTCAATTCATTCCATTCTATTGTGGTAGATTTAAATTGAAAAGGAAAAAATTGGTAATGTATCCCCTTTTCATCGATAGAGGTTTTAAGGCGGATTGAATAAAGGAAATAGAGAAAACTAAGTGCAGCAAATTCAAGCAATGTAAGTCCCAGGTTAGAAGCAGGCGTTGTTCCAAATGGCTTGCCGAGAATTACCTGCTGTACCAGTGCAACACAGAATAAAATGTTTAATGTTATGATGGCAGCCCATGCCCACCATATTCGAAAGCCTTGTAATTCATGGAATTCAGAAGTTTGCATAAGTAAAAATGTAAGGGTGTATGGATCGCAAGAATCGTTTTACTAAAATATTTTAAATGCCTAAAAATCACATTACGCACTTTTTAATTCTACTTTTTTATGTCTAAAAAAATATTTAGTGTTATGTTAAGAATAAAAGGACGTATCGATTTGTGAATAGTGAATGGTGCTATTGACTATTGACCATTCACTATTGTCAATTCACACTTAATCTAACATTAATTCTAAAAAGATTTCTCCAACACCGTCATAATTTTGTCACTCAATTGCTCTGCCCATCCAAAATATTCTTTACCCGACGGATGTAGATTATCACCTGCAAGAAATGCCTCCTCGTTGCCATGCTGCCTTTGCAAACTAGTAATATCAATATAGTTTGTTTGATAATAATCTGCTTCGGCCTGGCAAATAAAATTGTACAGGTCAATTTCTTCCGCTATTTTTTTACAATTCCTATCCGCAGCAAACGGTGTTACTCCCCAATCCGGTATGCTCAGTACAAATACATGATTTGAATTACCCTCTGCAAACTTTATCGCCATTTCAAGTAAGGTTCTGAAATGCGTTCTAAATTCTTCAGCACTTTTACCCCAGTATTGATTGTTAACCCCAATTAATAAACTTACCAGGTTATACGATGGCAGCAATTGGGTGTTTTCAATGGCTACTTTTAATTCACTTGTAGTCCATCCAGATGTAGCAATAATTTCTGGTGCACTTACATGCAGCTCCCGGTTTCGCAACATTTGCACGGTTTGATAAGGAAAAGACTGAGCAAGTTTTACCTGCTCTCCAATCGTATAGCTGTCGCCCAATGCCAGGTAAGAATAAATTTTCATGATATCAATGCTAATTTTTTAATCCATCGTTTACAAAGCCACAATGGAATAATACCAATGATCCCAAAACTACAATCTATCAAAATATGGAACAACGGAATTTGACGCATGGTACCAGCAGTAAACGCTAGTGGAATTACGGCCATGCATGAAATTAACCCCCAATCAATTAACCAACTGTTTTTAATTGGGTCACGTAGCGGACCAATATATGCCAATGCAATAATGATATGAGCAAAGGCCAACCAGTCGTAACCGTATGCCAGCATTGGGTATTGTGCATTCATTCCTACAATAGCATCATAACATTTCTGTATCCACTCACTTAACGCAGGCGGCATCAGGGATGAATGATTTGTTAACCAGGCCAACTCTGATTCTAAAGGAAATACAGTGATTCCACTAACCAACAATACAATTATGAAGAACCAAATGACTCCTCTTATTTTTGATAATAAACGCTTCCGTCTCATAACATAATATAAACAATTAATTCAACTTTTTGGGGTTACGAGGTTTAAAACTTCTAATTGAAGCAGTATACCAAGGTGTAATTTCTACCAATAATAAATCTGCTGCCGTTGCAGAGTCCGATTGCAAATTTCTTTCTGCATTTTCCCTGGTTGCGCAATCTAAAAATACCCGGCTAAAAAGCAGCATTTTTTTTAGTGCTGAATATTTTATTGAAAATACTTTTTGTTGTTGAATTCAACAACATTTTAGCAATGTAGCAAGATACTTTATCTTTGACGTGCTGCCATTCTTCACTACAAAACAGTTCATTCAATAATGAACAATCGAACTGAATGACGACATGCTTCTGCATAACAATATCAGCGGGACTATTAAATTAAGATAACAAAATAATAAACATTTTTTATGGCTGCTAAAACAGACAACTTTCAATCGCCGGATTATTTTAATGTAGATGAACTTTTAACGGAGGAACATAAACTCATTCGGGAGAGTGTTCGCTCGTATGTAAAAAAAGAAATCTCCCCCATTATTGAAGACTATGCTCAGAAAGCTGAATTTCCCCAGCAAATAGTAAAGCAATTGGGCGATTTAGGTTGCTTTGGCCCAACAGTTCCCGAACAATATGGTGGTGGCGGATTAGACTATATTAGTTATGGCCTGATGATGCAGGAACTGGAACGGGGTGACAGTGGTGTACGTTCTACTGCAAGCGTACAAGGCAGCCTGGTAATGTTTCCTATTTATCAATATGGCAGCGAAGCACAACGTAATAAATATTTACCCAAACTGGCAAGTGGCGAATGGCTTGGCTGCTTTGGATTAACCGAACCAGATCATGGCAGTGACCCTGCGGGCATGCTTACAAATATTAAGGAAGATGGTGAGCATGTGATTTTAAACGGAGCAAAAATGTGGATTAGTAATGCACCGTTTGCCCAGGTGGCGGTAGTTTGGGCAAGGGATGAATCGGGTGATGTTCGGGGTGTAATTGTTGAAAGAGGAATGGAAGGATTTAGCACACCAACCACGCATGGTAAATGGAGTTTACGGGCAAGCGCAACCGGCGAACTTGTTTTCGACAATGTAAAAATTCCTAAGGAAAATATTTTACCAAATGTAAAAGGATTAAAGGGGCCATTGGGTTGCTTAACAAAGGCACGTTACGGAATTGCCTGGGGTGTTATCGGCGCAGCAATGGATTGCTATGATACTGCTTTAAACTACGCCAAAGAAAGAATCCAATTTGGAAAACCTATTGGTGCTTTTCAATTGCAACAAAAAAAATTAGCAGAAATGGTTACGGAAATAACCAAAGCGCAATTACTAAACTGGCGCCTGGGCGTATTAATGAATGAAGGAAAAGTAACACCACAACAGGTAAGTATGGCAAAAAGAAATGCCTGCGAAACCGCTACCAATATTGCAAGGGAAGCACGGCAAATGTTAGGCGGAATGGGTATTACAGGCGAATACCCGGTTATGCGCCACATGATGAACCTTGAAAGTGTAATCACTTACGAGGGCACACACGACATTCATCTTTTAATCACCGGTATGGATATTACCGGCTTTAATGCGTTTAAATAAACAAAGCAGGATTTTTCAAAAAGCAATCTCAAATCCGAATCAATAATCAATTATAGAAAAAGTAATTAACCAGTCTTTAAAAGCATTGTATGATAAAAAATATTTCAATAATTGGTGCAGGAACAATGGGTAACGGAATTGCACATGTGTTTGCACAGGCATGCTTTAAAGTAACGCTTGTTGATATAAATGCAGATTTGTTACAAAAGGCACTCAGCACAATTGAAAGAAATTTAGACCGGCAGATCTTTAAACAATTAATTACGGAAGAACAGAAAAAAAATACCCTTGATAATATTTCAACTGTAGGAGAAATTTTAATTGGTGTTAAAGATGCTGACCTTGTGGTAGAAGCCGCAACTGAGAGTACTGAACTAAAATTAAAAATATTCAAACAACTGGATGCAGCCGCTCCTGCAGCATGCATTCTTGCCAGCAATACTTCTTCCATTTCTATCACAAAAATCGCGGCTGCAACTCAACGTCCTGGGCAGGTTATTGGTATGCATTTTATGAACCCTGTGCCTGTTATGAAACTGGTGGAAATAATACCTGGTTATTCAACAGCAAAAACTGTAACAGACACTATTGTTGACCTTAGTAAACAGCTAGGGAAGATTCCTTGCCTTGTAAATGATTACCCTGGCTTTATTGCCAACAGGGTTTTAATGCCAATGATCAATGAAGCCATTTACAGCCTTTATGAAGGTGTTGCAGGCGTTGAAGAAATTGACACTGTTATGAAGCTGGGAATGGCACATCCCATGGGCCCATTGCAGTTGGCAGACTTTATTGGGCTGGATACCTGCCTGAGTATTTTAAAAGTATTGCAGGATGGTTTCGGCAATCCTAAATATGCACCATGTCCGTTGTTGGTTAACATGGTAATGGCGGGCAAACTAGGTGCAAAAAGTGGTGAAGGTTTTTATGTGTACACACCAGGAAGTAAGGAATTGGTTGTAGCTACTAAAGCATAAGTGTAACATTATTTATTCTATAATTTTTAACGGCGGTTCTTACCAATAATTTGTAAGAACTGCCGTTAATTTTTACTTTACAGAAACTTTGATAGCTTTGAAAAACTGGTGAAATAACAGTATAGACAAAAGCAGGATTAGGATAGTAGTTGCTAAATTCAATGCTGTAAAAAATCAGTAATTATTAGAAGCTAAAAATTATTACTATACTTACAATATGAAAAACACCAACAAAGCAATTGATGCTTACATTGAAAAATCTGCCACATTTGCAAAACCCATCTTAAATCATATCAGGCAATTAGTACACAAAGCCTGTCCCGAAGTAGAAGAAAAAATGAAATGGAGTTTTCCTCATTTCGATTATAAAAATGAAATGATGTGTAGCATGGCTTCATTTAAAGAACATTGTGCGCTTAGCTTTTGGAAGGCTTCGTTAATGAAAGATTCTATGTTGATTGAAAATGCCCGGTCGGAAGTTTCGATGGGGCACTTTGGCAGAATTACGGGTTTAAAAGATTTACCCGCCGATAAAAAAATGATTGCTTTTATAAAAGAAGCAATGGAACTAAACGATAAGGGAATAAAATTACCGGCAAGGCCAAAAACAATTGAAAGAAAAGAATTGATAGTGCCCGATTATTTTCAAGTGGAAATTAGTAAAAACAAAAAGGCAAAAGCAGTTTGGGACAATTATGCCTATTCCCATAAAAAAGAATATGTAGAATGGATAACCGAAGCTAAAACAGAAGTAACAAGAAACAAGCGGATGGAAACAGCCCTGGAATGGATAGCAGAGGGAAAGAGCAGGAATTGGAAGCACAAATAAACGGTTGTTTACTTCGGAATAATGAAAAAGGAATTTTCCATTTACCAGGCGGTTACCATTTAAATCCAGGCATTACAAAGTAAAAAATACTCCACCAGTTGTCTTCCAATTGCATGTATAATTTATAGGGGCCGTTGTAATGTATTATTTCTCCGTTGTCCATCACGGCATCGTATTTTAGCATTCCTTCAGCAAAGCCAAGCGCAGGTAATCCTGCATCTTGAATATCAAAACTAACAGCGTCAATATTATAGCCATCTTCATCAAAGGCTTCAAAGGCATCAAAAAATATTTTCATCTTTGCTATAATATCCTCTCTTGTTAAATGCTCACCTTCGTGCGAAATACAATCCCAGCTTAATTCTGTACAATATTCATTAAACTCCCTGGTAAACCAATGGAATAAAAAAGTGTGCGTTCGCTTTGTGATATCTGCCTTGTGGTTGGGATGAAATTCTTCATAAATAAAATTTGAACCCATGCCCGCTACTGGCTTGTCTTCTACCTGTTGAGCAAATAATTCTTCCGTAATAAACCTGTAAATAGTTTCATTAGGATATGGCCCGTCGTTGATATGCAACACAATGTCATTGGCAGCTAAAAGTGTAATGAGGTTCTTAACGGCAACTTTAATTTCTGTGCCAGAAATTTTATCCAATGATTGTACTGCCGGGCTTCCTATTCTTTCGTAAACAGTAGTATTTGTTGACCTGGCATATTCATCTTCAAATGCCATTACGCTTTTAAGAAACTTATTCTCAATATCGGGTGGTAAGCCAGATTGGCTTTCCATATGGAAAGCGTCGCCAAATTGAGCTTTCAATTTATTTTTCAAAATCTCATTTTCAATCCTTAATTGTTCCTCCGTATTGTTCGAAAAATTTTCTTCCATCTCCATCTTTACTATTTATTGATATACAATATATCATATTTATCTAACCTATATCACAAAATTTTAGTTATTTATTTTTTTCTTTTTGATTTAACCTTACCCACAAGGTTGTACGAATGATCCACCATTTCCAATAATTGTTTAACCGATAACTGGCCGTTAACTATTACGGTATTCCAGTGCTTTTTATTCATGTGATAACCAGGCAATACAGTTTCCGGGTAAGTTTCTCTTAACTCTACAGCACGGTCAGGATCGCACTTGGCATTGAATTGTAGCATTTCAGTATCAAGTGGCACCAATAAAAATATTTTATCGTTTACCTTAAAAACGATGACTCCATCTCCAAATGGAAAACCCTCCGTTACAGAAGGTTTTTGAATTGCGTATTCTCTGAGTGATTCTATATTCATCGTAGCAGTTTTATTATTCAATCTTTTTTGCTTCCTTTAATTTCTCCGGCAACCGTCCGGTGATCATATCCCAGAACATTACAAAATCGCTCCCTAAACTATAAAGCGGATAAGTAAATGTGGCCGGCCTGTTCTTCTCAATGATATAATGCCCTACCCACGCAAACCCATATCCGCAAAAAGGTATAGCTACAATAAACCACCAGTTTTTAAAAACTATGCCGACAATTAAAAATACAATGATTAATGCTGTGCCGATAAAATGCAAAGCCCTGTTTTTGGCATCGCCGTGTTCGGTTAAATAGTGGGGATAAAAACTCCAAAATGTGTTGTACTTTTTCTCCGTCGCCATTAAAATTAATTTTAAGGAAAATACAAAAAACCCTGAACTCAATCAAGTTTTTTTACTTCTACCTGTTGTAATTCATTCAGCCGGTACAAAACTTCGGTTATCCTGCCACGTGGAATACCTGCAGTAATATTGCAGAACAATTGCATCTCTTTATTTATTACTGTACAATTACATTGCTTCAAAACCATCATTATATCGTTCATTTGCGTGTAGTCAAAATGAATAATATACTTCGTTTCAATTTGCCGGTGAATAATTTTACTTACCTGCAAAGCCAGGCTGGATGTGGTTTTATAAGCATTGATTAATCCGGGAACCCCCAATAAAGTACCACCAAAATACCGCACAATTATAATTGCAATATTGGTTACTTCTTTACTATCAATTTGTCCCAATATTGGTTTACCTGCAGTACCTGATGGTTCACCATCATCACTCACTCTAAATACATTTCCATCGGTACCTATTCGATAAGCAAAACAATGATGCGCTGCTTTTGGATGTTCCTTTTTTAGGTTTTGCAAATGTGCCTTAAACTCGTCCACCGTATTTATGGGAAAGGTATATGCAATAAACTTACTGCCCTTATCTTTAAACTCTGCTATGGCAGGTTGATCAATCGTTTTATAAAATTCAGATTCGCTCATAATTCCTTCCATACAATCGGTGATAATGATATTATTGATAGATGAGTTCCAGGTAAATATTTAAAGTTGTCGAGTCCAAAATTGTAAACACCGCTAGGCTTTTTTAAAATAGCCGATCGTATCTGAAAAAAAGGTTTCACTAAAAGTTTTCATTTGACCGGATAATTTTGGTGCAGCTATTCCTGATATATTGTGCAATTGCTGATTGGTAATTATTCTTGCCTCATCCCAAACACCGCTATCAATAAAATGTTGCAGGAGTGTAGCACCGCCTTCAACCAATACCGTTTGAATATTTAACTTAAATAATGCCTGCATCATTTCAGGGATAAAATCTTCGCTGTTGGATAATTTGTAATACTGGATGTTCCCCTCCTCTACCTGCCTGATTGAGTTGAATACAATCGTTTTTACAGTTCCATCCAGTATTGATAAAGTTGTTGGCAGTTGTAACAATTTATCAATCACTAAGCGAACCGGATTATTCCCTTTCCAAAGTCGGGTAGTTAATGCGGGATTATCTTTTAACGCAGTATTGGTTCCTACTAAAATGGAGGCAACTTCACTTCGCCATTTATGCACTAACCGGTTCGTATAATCGTTGCTGATCATTAACCTTTCGCCGTCGCCATTTCCTATTTTTCCATCTCCCGTTTGGGCCCATTTTAAAATTATATAAGGCCGTTGCTTTTCATGAAAAGTAAAAAATTGTTTATTTAATTCAATGGCCTCTTGCTCCAAAACGCCCGTTGAAACTGACACTCCGGCGTTCTGCAATTTTTCAATTCCTTTGCCAGCCACTTCTTTATAACTATCACGGCACCCAATTACAACCTGTGGAATATTGCTTTGAATAATCAAATCTGCACAAGGCGGCGTTTTACCATAATGGGCACAAGGTTCAAGTGAAACATAAATGGTGGCAACGCTTATAAACTGTTTGTCCGCTTCTTTTACACTGTCTATACAATTAACTTCCGCATGTGCCTTCCCATATTGCTGATGGTAGCCTTCGCCAATAATGCGATCATTGTATACCAATACAGCCCCTACCATCGGGTTAGGTGCAACGTTTCCTGCGGCAAGCTTTGCCAGCTGAAAACAACGGCGCATGTATGTTTCGTCTATCATCCGGCGGCAAAAATAGGAATAGAAAAATAAACTATGTTTGCTTTGATGACGATCAAAGAAATATACCGGCATTATTTACAACAATTACAGGTAATTTACTCCCTTGGCGAGGCAACGGTTATATCCGATCGTGTATTTGAATCTGTTGCAGCCATACAACGTGCGGATATTATTAAAACACCCGATCTAATACCGGAACAATCAATTGCAACAAAATTGAATGATTGCCTAAAAGAACTACTGCAACATAAACCACTGCAATATGTTACCGGCGAAGCCTGGTTTTACAATATGAAACTGCTGGTGAATGAGCATGTGCTGATACCAAGGCCCGAAACTGAAGAGTTGGTAAAATTGATCCTGAATGAATATCACAATTTATCAGAAAATGAAAATGGATCCTTAAACATATTGGATATTGGAACCGGCAGTGGCTGCATTGCCATTGCGTTGAAGAAAAACTTGCCTGCAGCAAAAGTTACAGCCATCGATATCAGTTCATCGGCTTTAATGGTTGGTAAAAAGAATGCAATTGATCAGCAGGTAACCATCAATTTTAGGGAGTTTAATTTTTTGCATGAATATGATTGGAAACAATTGTCACAATATGATATCATCGTTAGCAATCCGCCCTACATTCCCGAAAATGAATTAGTAAAAATGGATAAAAATGTAACCGGGTTTGAACCACATACGGCCTTGTTTGTACCCGATCATTCACCCTTATTATTTTATGAAAAAATAGCCGCTTTTGGAAAAACTAATTTAGCACCGGGAGGTAAAATATTTATGGAAATACATGAAGATTTTGGAGAACAGACTGCTGCTTTATTCACCCCATTTTACGAAGCAACAATAATAAATGACATGTTTGGAAAACAACGAATGATAACAGCCAAGGCTTTTTCTTTCTAATATTTACAGGTAATACCATTAACAAAAACCAGCAAATTCAGCAATTATTCTGTCCCACTAACCGTAGCAGAAGTAGTAGCGCCGAGGCGGCGGGCAACCTTCATCACCTTTACAATTTCGCCCCAGGCCGATGAAGAATCTGCATTAATTACAACAGCAGGTTTTATACTATCGCCCTTATTAATATATTTCAACAAAGCCGACTCAAGTGAGTCCATAATGATCAGCTTTGAGCCTACATAAACGTTCTTATTTTTATCAACACTTACCACCACACTTTGTTTGGTTTTGGTATCGCTCTTTGCCCTTGGCACACTCATCTTAATTACATTAGGATTGGCCAATGTTGAAATCATTAAGAAAAACATCAACAGAATAAATAAAATATCATTCAACGGACCAGTGTCCACTTCGTTGTGTTCATCCCGTAATTTATTTCTTCTAAGCCCCATTATTAATTGTGTTGAATTTTAAACGTAGGTTTATTATTTATTTAGTCGGCAGTCGAATTTCAATTAAGCATCGTTGTGTCACTCACTTGTACCGCATACCATTGGGCATCGCCTGCTATCTTGTTGGCTCCTGCAGAATATCAATAAAATCACTGCTTGCAGATTCCATCCTGTTGGCCGTTCTATTAATCTGCGTATCTAAAAAGCTATACCCAAGGTAAGCTAACATACCAATGATTAATCCACTGGCACTTGTTATTAATTTTATATACATCGCATCTGCAATCTGGCTCACAGATGGATTGGCGATGGTGGCAAATTCTTTTAATAGTAACACCAAACCCACAATGGTACCCACAAACCCAAACAATGGCGCTATCCTGGATATAACCGAAAGCATCACCAGGTTTTTTTCCATTTTATACATTTCCAGTTTACCTACATTATCCATACTTTTTTCAATGGCATCAATGGGTTTACCAATACGCTGAAGCCCTTTATCAATCATGCGTGCAACCGGGTTGTCGGTGTTTTTTGCAAGGCTTCTTGCAGCGGTAACATTACCCGTAACAATATGATCCCTAATGATACGCATAAAGTTTTCATCAATCTTGCTAACCTTGCGAACAACCAGTAATCTTTCAATAAAAAAGAAGACTGCCAATGCAAATAAGATACCCAATGGTATCATTAAAGGGCCGCCCTTTGTTAATAAACTCCAGACAGATTCTACCTGCCCGTTTGTTGCTGCTGCTGTACTAACTGAATCTACCGGAACCTGTAATAAGATATCAAACATCGATTTTTTGATTTATGACAAATGTAATTGTTTCTTTTTTTGTCAGACAAATATTCCCAACATTGTTGCAATATGGTTTTGTAAACGCAAACATCCGGCTAATGCCATGTAAAGAATTGTTAAAGTAAAATTAAGCAAAATAAAAAGCTCCGTTTATACGGAGCCTTTTAAATGAGCTATTTTTTAGATAAAATGTTTTAACTCCTTTGCAACTATTGCTTCTTCTCTAATTGCGTCATGGCCATAATTTGTCTCATCGTTTTTTCCATTCCATCACTTCCACCATCCAGGAAAATAACATTGCCCTTACCATACTCTGCGAAATTTTTAATGGCCTCTACCCACATACTAAATAAAATAACATTCGTATCAAGATTGGCTTGTTTCATTTCACTTGCGGCCTGGCTCATACCACGTGCTACTTCCTCCCGGAACAATGCAACACCTTGTCCACGTAACTGGGCAGCCTGCCGTTCTGCTTCTGCTGCAATCTTAATGGCATTACCTTCTGCTTCGGCAGCTTTTGTTTTAGTTATTAACAATGCCTGGCCTTCATTTTCTGCAGCAGCTTTTAAATTATTACTGGCCACCACTTTACTCATGCTGGTCATAATGGCTTCATCAAAAGTTATATCATTTATCTGCAAATCCTGTACATGATAACCCCAACCTTCCAGCGTTACATCTATTTGTTCTTTTACATTCAATACAATATCTCTACGCACATTCAACACTTCTGCCTGTTTTTTGGTAGATACAAAAGCTCTTATACTTCCTTCAACAGTACGAATCAACGCCTGCATTAAATCTTTTTCGCTGATAAATTTAAAGGCCACATTTTTAATGGTTTCTTCTTCTACATTCATCACCGAAAATAGAATCATCGACTTAAAATAAACATTTGCCTGGTCAATAGTTACAGCCTGAAATTCTAACTCGACCGAGCGGTTTTGTATACTCACTTTTTTGTAGATCTGCTCAAAGAACGGAATCTTAAAATTAAGTCCGGGTCGTAGAATACGTTTGTATTTTCCAAACATCGTTACTACACCTATCAATCCCTGGTTGATGGTGACAAAGCAGCCCAATAAGGCTAGCACTAATAAAATAATCCACCAGTAGTGGCTTAAAATTTCCATAATATTATATTTTTTTTGAAGATAGTATATTTCCAATAAGTGCTAAAAAATCTTTAACAATGGGGTACCTTTCAAATTCGCCAGCTATTAGATCTCGAAGCATATAATTGATTAGCGGATGCAAAGGATGCAAGAAAAGCTGCTATGAAAACATGCTGTAAAAGTGAGTGACACAACGATGCCGCCATGAAAAACAAATGTTCGTCCCACAAAAAAGCGACATTTGAAAGATAGGATTTTGAAATACACCTTTAACTGTGTTCTTCCCAAATCATTGCCAGGTGAACAATCGTTTCAGCGGCTTTTGCCATATCCTTTGTTCCCACCCATTCCAGTTTGCTATGAATATTTTGCATACCGGTAAATATATTGGGACAAGGCATACCGATATAGCTGAACCGGCTTCCATCGGTACCTCCACGTATACTTTCTTTCTTTAGGTTCAGGCCTGCCCGTTGTATTGCTTTTTCTGCGTAGGTAACTACCTGCGGATATTTATCCAGCACTTCCTTCATATTCCTGTACTGCTCTGCTACCGTATATTGTACAGAGGCGCCCGGAAATTTAGCTACCGTATTGTATGCTATCTGTTTTAATATTTCATGATGATGCTGTAAACCTGTAACGGTAAAATCACGAACAATGAATTGTATGGTGGCCCGTTCCGCAATACCGTTTACTGCAACAGGATGTACAAAGCCCAATCTTCCCTCTGTAGTTTCGGGGCTCCATCCGTCTTTTGGTAATGCATCGAGTATGGCACCTGCTATCTTTAATGCATTTACAAGTTTCCCCTTAGCATAACCCGGATGCACAATAACTCCTTCAACAGTAATAGTTGCAGCGTCTGCGCTAAATGTTTCATCTTCCAAACTACCTGCTTCGCCTCCATCCAGCGTATAACCAAAACTGGCACCCAATTTTTTCATATCCACTTTAGCTGTACCCTTACCAACTTCTTCGTCTGGTGTAAAAAGTATTTTTATATCGCCATGTTTTACTGATGGGTTTTGAATAAAAAACAGTGCTGCTTCCATGATGGCTGTAACTCCTGCTTTATCATCCGCACCTAATAAAGTAAGCCCGCTTGCAGTAATAATTCCGTGATTGATATGTTCTTTTAAATAGGGAAAGTCGGCCAGTCTTAACACTTGAGTGGTATCGTCGGGCAATATAATATCTTCGCCATTATAGTAGCGGTGATGTATCGGCTTTACGTTTGTACCGCTGCAATCAGGTGCCGTGTCTACATGGCTGCAAAAACATATTGCCGGAGTATTTTTCTTGTTGCTATTGGATTCAATCGTTGCATAAACGTATCCATATTCATCCGTTACGGCATTGGTAATGCCCATGCCCTGCAATTCCCTGCACAATATTTTACTAAGGTCCTTTTGCTTTTCAGTAGTGGGACTTGCATTACTCGTAGGGTCACTTTGGGTATCTACCTGTACATAACGCATTAAACGTTCGGCCACATTATCTGGACTAATCTTTATCATTGGAAGATGTTTATGTTTAATAATGGCTTAATTAAAAAAAGCAGTTTGCGAATGCAAAACTGCTTAAAGATTTTATTACTGCGGCAATATTTTTATTAACGGTATAGCCCCATGTTTTGATCACTGTTATGCGATCTCAACAAGTTCTATATCAAAAACAAGTTCTTGTCCTGCCAAAAAATGATTGGCGTCTAAAATAATTACATCCTCTTTTACTTCCACTACAACTACGGGTACCGGTTGCCCGGCCTGATTGCTTAACGTAAGGGACATGCCCGGCTCAAGTTTCATATCATCCGGTATGTTTTCTTTCGGAAATTCAATAATCGCTTCGTCTGATTTTTCTCCGTATCCATCTTCAGGTGCAATATTGATGGTTTTCTTTTCACCAACATTCATACCCGGCATTGCTGCATCAAATCCTTTAATCATCATTCCTGCACCCACTGTAAATTCCAATGGTTCTCTTCCTACGGAAGAATCGAATTGCTCACCATTTACTAATTTACCAGTGTAGTGTACTTTTACTACATCACCTTCTTTTACTTGTGCCATTTTTAAATTTTTTACACCCTATCTTCCCCCATTTTACTGAAGGTTTAAGAAGATAGCAGTTCGTTAATTATTTTGTTTACAATTGGATTTAACCATTTGCATGTTGCAATCATTCGGGCAAAAAAACCGGCATTTCACCAATTTTTTTATTAAAAAATGCCGCCAGCCTGATTACAATTCGGCGGCAAATTAAAACTTAATGCGGATTAGTCAATTATTTTGGTTGATTAATTTGGCTTCGAGGACTATACGGTAATTATTAAGAATGTGTTGTGAAAGAAGGCGCTTAAGTAAAATAAAAAATAAAAGATTGAAGAACAACTGTTTATTAAAGGAACTGTTCAATTTCCAGCAAAGAAACCGGCTTTTCTAAAATTACGATGGATTTATCAAGGCCGGTTCTGAAATCTTTTGGCAATCGATAGGCACTCATCAGCGTAATTTTCATTTGTGGGTATTTTTCATGTATGGATTCAACAGTATCCCAACCCATGCCATCTGGCAGATTGTTATCCAGTATTAATGCATCTGGTACTTCGGTATTAAGAAATTTAAATCCGTCTTTTAAATTATGGGCAATCTGAACCTCATACTGCTTTCTAGTAAGAAATTGTTTGATCATCATACACAGATCAACCTCATCATCTATTATCAGTACCTTTTTCATTATTTTTTTTGCAATCTGAATTCATTCAATTTATATTTCCTAAAATAACGATAAATATAATTCGATATTATCCTTATACCTTAAAAACCATTCCTACATTTCTCTTTGTTAAATTATCGGTATGCAATCACTTCTCAACTTTAATATATATAGTTATATATTAAAATTTTGAGCAGGTTAAATGTACTTACGAGCAAAAAACTCTATTTGTTTAGTTGAAAAAAGGAGAAAGATCTAAAACAAAAATAAAACATACGAATTATGATAAGAACTGTGCAGATTATTAACTAATTATTTCTTCCAGGATTAAAATAAAAAGACTTTATAGTTGACCGAGGTCAAAAAAATAAAAAAAAGAGAGGGGCCAGGATGAAAATCCAGCCCCATTTTTTATCCAATATCCTATGAAAAACCTATCCTTTTGTCATTAAATATTATGCCAGTTTTCTCTAAGTATAAAGTATACATTGGCTGGGAATATATTTCCACAAACAACATTTCGATGTTGAAATAATTGGCAATAATTGCAATTCTCTATCAACGCCGCTATCTTTTGTTATAATGTAAAACAGTATCCAATTAAATGAGACCGTATTTAATAGTCGAAATTTAAGAAAGCAGTTCATTTTAAATAAATTAAGTTGTCAACTTCTTTGTCCAAGTAAAAAGCATGTTTCACATTAATTAATCTTTTTAGCCTTTCCTTCAATTTTTCTTTTACTGTTTTGCTTTATGTCATGCAATTCATTTGCTTCATCTATGGAATGGCTTTGTTGCAGGTTATTCTCTTTCTTTGAAAGGCTGCTAAGATGAACATAGTATTTCCTAATTATTTTGAGTTCATCTTCTGTCATACTTTCTACATCTACCAACCTGTTACTTGCAAATTCGTGGGCTGCAACTAATTCATTTAACTTTAGTTGTATGGCAAGTGATTCTTTGTTTTGAGATTTCTGTATCAAAAAAACCATCAAAAACGTAATGATAGTTGTACCAGTATTAATGACTAACTGCCAGGTTTCAGAATAGTGAAATAACGGGCCTGTTAATGCCCAAACCACTACTAATGAAAACGCACCTAAAAATGCAGGCGAACTTCCTGCAGCTTTGGTGACTTTCTCCGAAAAACTATCAAAAAAACTTTTTGGCTTTTTAGCGGTTTGTTTTTTCATATTAAATTTTTGAGGGCTGAGTGCAATATTTGTGGGCTATATTATCATTACCAAATTGTGTGCTCGAAAACGAATGCTTCTTTTTAATCCGAAAATAATAAAAACACAATTATGCTTATCTAATTACACATTTTTTTGAGGAAACTATTCTACACAGAAAAACAAACTACTGTTAAGTTAAATGTGAATTGGCAATAGTGAATGATAAATGATCATTAGTACCGTTCACAAATTCACAAATCGATACGTTCCTTTATTCTTAACATAAAACTACTTGCATTTATAATTGTTAAAACACAAGAATTGTACGTCTATTTAGATTATGCTCATAAAAATGGAGTCATTTGTTAAAACACAGCAAAAGAAATTATCATAAATAAAATGGCATGATTATTTAGCTTATTAATGTGAACAATTACTCATTTTTAAAATAAGCTGGATTATGACAAATACAACAAAAAAGGTGATAGTAGGTGTACTAAGTACTGTAGTTGCCACTGTAGCCGTTTATTTTTTAGTTTCACCAAAACAATGTGATAACAGGAAAAAGATTGCAGATAATTTAGGTGATATAGCAAGTCATATCGGCGGCTATTTTACTACAGCTAAAGAAAAAATGCAAACCACATAAATCCGATTATTATAGTTCTTTTGAAATTATGCCCCTCTTTAGAAACACATTAAAAAAAGGCGAATCTTATGGGTTCGCCTTTATTAATTAAAATCAAATAACTATGTCAGAGAATCCAGATAAGCAGTCAGAAAAAACAGGTATGATTACAGATTCAACAACAGATCATATTGACGTTAATGACGGTTTAATTCCAGATAATATTGCTGATCTTAAAACGAATTCAACAGAACAGCAATTAAATGCAGATGCCATTAAAAAAGCAACAGAACCATTGGAAAGCAGGACTGCTAAATCTGCCAATAAATTAAAATAAACTATTCCCGAACCATTCCTCAAAACATAATCTTATGTCGATTATGCTTTTGTTCATTCCTTACTTACTTAACTCCTCCTCTATTTTATTATAATCTCCTGGCAAAACCGATAGACATACACAGTTGATATAAGACAGTTAGAAAATTTGTAGAATTTTTTCTTCAACATATTGGAAATACCAATACGCAGAATATTAGCCACTGGTGTATTTCAGCCTCGATTAGGTGTAATAGCTGCAGTTTTCAAACTCACAGAATTTTGGTGAAATTCTTGTTTCTGTAAACGAAAACTATAGTGCCGAAAAAAACAATCAGAGAAAATGATACACCAGTCGCAACTGCAAAAGCAACACCTGAAAATTCTACCACAACAGGTACAGCTTCTTGGCATTCATCATTTGAATATAATGGAGCTGGAGCAAAGGATAAAAGATGAACTGGATGAAAATCCATTACTAGAAGACAGTACCATTGATGAGTCTGCGCCTGACAAAAAAGAGCTGGACGATCAACCGCAGGATTTTCAAAATTGGGAAGAATATGAGTATGATGATATTCCAAATTATGCAGTAGAACATCAGAATTATTTACCTAATGACGAGGTGAATATTCCTATAAAAGATTCACCGGATTTTAGGGCAGGATTAAAACAACAGCTCATAAATTTAAACTTAAACGAAGAAGAAAAAAACATTGCATTATTTCTACTTGATTGCATTTCGGATAATGGATACCTTGAAAGATCTATACCGGATTTAGCGGATGACTATTCGTTTATGTACAAATCATTTTTAGACGAAAATGTGATTGAAAGTATTCTAAAAAAAATACAAGACCTTGAACCGATAGGCAATGGTTGCCGCAATATCCGGGAATTTTTATTGAAACAATTATCGCTTCAAAAGCAAAACCCTATTGTAAATAAAAGCATTGAGTTGGTAAGCGATCAGTATGATGAACTTCAGAAAAAGAACTTTCAAAAAATTTGCACCTCATTAAATATTGATGAAGATGAATTGTCGGTTGTTCTAAAACATATTGCCCATCTACAACTTAATCCATTAAATATTGATGTTGAAAATGAGCCACAGAAATATTCCATTGTTGCTGATTTCATTTTATCGATAGAGGATGAAAAGCTTTCCGTTAATTTATATAAACAGCGGGCGAAAGGCTTACATATCAATGAAATACTCGTTAAAAATATAGAAGAAAACAAACTCCAGCGTGCTGAAGACAAATCTGCGGCGCAATATATTAAAAGTAAATTATCATCAGCTCAATGGTTTATTGAAGCTATCCAACAAAGAGAAGAAAACATGTTGCTGATTATTAGAGCTATCCTTAAAAGGCAACAAAACTTTTTTTTAACAGGTGATATTTCCTCACTGGAATCAATGATTTTAAAAAACATAGCAGACGAAGTTAGTCTTGATATTTCAACAGTTTCCCGTGTTACCTGCAACAAATATATTGACACACATTTTGGGATGGTTCTTTTAAAGGACCTTTTTACAGAGGGTATAATTACTGAGGAAGGATTATCTATAAGTAATAAAGTAGTACAATTAAAATTGAAAGACATTATAGAATCAGAAGATAAAGACAGCCCTTATAATGATATCCAACTTGCAAAAATATTAGGCGATCAGGGGATAAAAATAGCACGTAGAACTGTTGCAAAGTACCGGGACCAATTAAAAATACCTGTAGTAAGTATGCGTAGAATTTTGGCAAAGGGGGAATGACTGACATCAATATTTAACACCAAATATTTGATAACAAAATTTTAAGAAATTTCAGGAAATATTCTCTTGCAATATTTAATCAAAAATTAAAAAATCGGCACGATTTTGGAATTACTGATTTTAAATTAATTGAGCACCCATCCTTAAGGATTCTATATATATATTAAAACAAAAGAAAGTGGTTACCAGGTAGGTAACCACTTTCTTTTTAAAGGAAATCTGATACAATTTCATTTAAGCTTTCTCAATCTTTTTTTGAATATCTTCTACTTCCTTAATAAATTCATTTGTGTCCGCATCAGCATATGCGCCATACGCATCTGCAAGTGTGCCCTTCTTTCCATCCTTAGTTGTAATAGCATATAAGATGCTGTTATCTTCCGGGTCTGAAGCCCCTTCAAAACGAAAAAAATTACTGATAGATATTTCACCAGGTTCGTAAGAAAGTTCACTACTTGAACTGATTAGTTTCTTGTTTTCCACCTTAAAGTTTTCTGTAAATCCATCCTCCAATAATTTTTTATGACAGTCAACCAATGATTTCATATAATGCGGAGTTGTTGTTGCGTCCATAATTTTAATTTTTTAAAAATGATAAAATGTGGTGCTGTGGTAATGAGCCCAATTTCTTTATGTAACCAATCAATAGTATGCAAATTGCATTCCAGACAATATCGCTTTTTTTCATAACCCAGGTTTAAAAAGATCGCCGTTAATCTGAATTCTTTTAAAAATATTTTTAAACCAAAATCGGCAGGATACACCCTGCCTTACTTCGCTGCATTGAAGCGGTGCAGAAAATATTAGACACAGTTTCTCTTCATTTAATGAATACGATAGTCATTAATTTTAACATACTCAATAAAAGATGCAACAAAATCTATCAATCAAATTAAAAAAACTTTAAAGACCTTTGGCACATGAAATATTTTACAGGTATAATTTTAATTGCAGCTTTTTTAACCGTCTGTACTGCATCGTCCAGCTTACAAAAAAATGCAAGTTCTGGCATTACAAATAAAGAAGGTTTTGTTGGTCAGCATGGTCCATCTGAAATCATTCCAGGCGCTGAACGATTAGCAGTTTACCTCCCCTATCTAAAAGGGAAAACGATCGCACTTTTTGCCAATCAAACAAGCCTGGTACAGCATACCCACCTGGCAGATACTTTACTTAGCAGAGGAATTAACATTGTAAAAATATTTGGCCCGGAACATGGCTTTCGTGGAGATGCTGATGCAGGCGAACACGTTGCAGATGCAAAGGATAAAAAGACCGGCATACCAATCGTTAGCTTATATGGCGATCATAAAAAGCCAACGGCTACCGACCTGAAGGATGTGGATGTAATTGTATTTGATATTCAGGATGTAGGCGTAAGGTTTTATACTTACATTTCATCTTTACAATATGTGCTGGAAGCTGCATTGGAAAATCACAAGCCCTTGCTGATATTGGACCGCCCCAATCCCAATGGTTTTTATGTAGATGGCCCCGTACTTGATATGCAGTTTAAAAGTTTTATTGGCATGCAACCAATACCAATTGTTTATGGTATGACTATGGGAGAATATGCATTGATGCTAACCGGAGAAAAATGGTTATCGCCACAAGCCAATGCAATAAATACTTACAATATTACTACGCAACCTTCTGTGGATACACCCTTTCATGTGCAGGTTATCAAATGCAAAAATTACGATCACACCAGTAAATATGAATTACCGGTTTACCCATCGCCCAACTTAAAATCTATGCAGGGTATTTATTTGTATCCTTCAACCTGTTTATTTGAGGGTACAGTATTTAGCGAAGGCAGGGGTACTGATGCGCCATTTCAAATATTTGGACATCCCTCTCTTCCCCATACACTTTATTCCTTTACCCCAAAACCAAACAGCGGAGCTAAAAACAGCAAATGTTTTTATCAAAAATGCTATGGCTGGAATATTGATGGAAGTAATGCTGAAATCCTACAAAAACTGGATGGGCAAATTCAACTTAAATATATTTTAGAAGGGTATAAACTTTTCCCTGGTAAGGATAGTTTTTTTCTGAAAAATAATTTCTTTAATAAGCTGGCCGGAAACGAGATGTTGAAAAAGCAAATAAAAGAAGGAATCACCGAATCTGCCATTCGTAAAAGCTGGGAACCTGCGTTGGATGCATTTAAACTAACCCGCAAAAAATATTTACTATACAAAGATTTTTAATTGCCATATAAAACCAGCAATACTTCCGGAAAGTAGTAAATTTCAGCAATTGCAAGGTGGCGAAAATTAAACCACCGGTGTAAAAACTATACTAATCCTTTTAACGGAGTGTCTTTTTAATTGCGACGGTAAAGATAGCGGCATCAATAAAGCCCGTAATTAAACATGCATTTACTTCCGACACTATTAATTTCCTTAATTTTAAGGGCCTAACCTAGTTAAGTATATGCCTGATAACACATCTATAAACACACTGCTGCAACAATACATCCCACCAGATAGATCTCATAATGAAATCTATTGGGATGATAAAAATATCAGACCTGATTGGAAACTTTTTTTTTCTTCGCTATCAAGCCTGGGCGAAAATGAAATTAAGGCCCGTTCGCAAGTAATTTTAAGGCTGTTAAAAGAAAATGGCGTTGCTTATAATGTATACAACGATCCTTCGGGTGAAAGCCGTCCCTGGGAACTGGATACAATTCCTCAGTTAATAACAGCCAGTGAGTGGAAAAAGATCAATGCAGGATTAATACAAAGGGCAGAGCTATTTAATTTATTACTAAAAGATATATACGGGCCACAAACCCTGATTAAAGAAGGCATTCTTCCCCAGGAACTCATTTACATGCATCCGGGATTTATACGCTCTTGTGTAAATATCGAATTACCTGCCAGGCAGCACCTGGTTATGTATGCGGCAGATATGGCACGTGGCACAGATGGCAGGTTATGGGTAATCAGTGACCGATCGCAAGCACCTTCGGGTTATGGCTATGCGTTGGAAAACAGGTTTGCCATGTCGAGCGTATTGCCCGAATTATTTGCTGGTTTACAGGTTAACAGGTTGGCTCCTTTCTTTGATTCACTGCAGTTAGCTTTAACTAATATAGCACCCCGCAAAAAAGAAGATCCAAGGGTAGTTATTCTTACGCCTGGCCCGGATAACGAAACATATTTTGAACATGCCTACCTGGCTGCTTACCTGGGTTTAACCCTTGTACAGGGAAACGACCTGATGGTAAAAGACAATTTTGTATGGCTAAAAACTATTGAAGGGCTCGAAAAAGTAGATGTGATATTACGCAGGCTGGATGATATTTATTGCGATCCGCTGGAGTTGAAAAGTGATTCGTTGTTAGGGGTCGCCGGGTTATTACAGGTAGTTCGCAAAGGAAACGTTGCTATTGCAAATCCACTTGGAAGTAGTATTATAGAAAATGCAGGGTTAGTGCCATTTTTGCCTTCTATTGCCCGGCATTTCTTTGGCGAAGATTTATTGACTCCATCTATTGCCACCTGGTGGTGCGGACAGCCGAAGGAAATGAAATATGTTATAGACAATATCAAGCACCTGGTTGTAAGAAGAATTTATCGAAATGTAGCAGGTACAAGATCTGCCATTGATGGTGCTTCACTAACTGTTGAAAAAATTAAAGAGCTGACACTTGAAATAAAGGCCAATCCATATTTATACGTTGGCCAGGAAAAAATTCATTTCTCATCCACCCCATCATTTGTAGATGGTAAAATTCATGCAGGCCATTCTCTGCTACGTAGTTTTTTGGTTAGCAGTAAGGATAGTTTTGTAGCCATGCCTGGCGGATTAACCCGAACCAGTTACCAGGCAAACGATTTTATTATATCTAATCAATCGGGTGATATCAGTAAAGACACCTGGGTTTTGTCGGATGAAGAAAATCCATTGCAACCGGTAAAATTTCAGTTGGTAACAGACAGTATGCAAACTTTGCAAACCAAAAGGTCGTTGCCAAGCCATACTGCTGAAAATCTTTTTTGGGTTGGTAGAAATACAGAAAGAGTGATCAATAACAGCCGTTTGCAAAGAACGGTGATGCAATATATTCTGCAGAACAACAATTCTTTTAAAGGAGAAAATATTGCCACAAGAGATATATTGTTGCAAGCTGTAACCAGTTGCACCTATACATATCCTGGTTTTGCAACGGTTGACGAAACTGAAAAAAAAGCGGATTTATTTGCTAATCCATGGGCAGAGTTTTCAGATATATTATACAATGATCTCCGTAATGGAAGCCTTGCGAATAATTTATCCATGTTAAAAAGATCGGTGTACAGTGTTCGGAATTTTTGGTCGTTGGATACCTGGAGGGTACTACGCCAGATAGACGAAGGTTGGGATATTGCAAAAAAAACAGCTAGTACAGATCATCTTGGAATGATCGGCACAATTGAAACACTCAATATTTACATGTTCGCATTTTTAGGAATGAATCGTGAAAGCGTACGCCGTGAACAAGGTTGGAACATACTTGATCTTGGCCGTAAACTGGAACAGGCAATTTATATAGTAAGCCTGTTGAGAAATATATTTCAACAAAAACAAAACGAACAGGTTGAGTATGAATTACTGGATGCGGTGTTGATAGCTACTCAAAGCAGAATTACCTATCGGTATACATACAGAGATCATCTTCAATTACCGTTAATGCTGGAGTTATTAATGCTGGATATGAACTACCCACAATCACTGACTTACCTTGTTCACAAAATTAAAAGGTATGTTTCCCTTTTACCAAAGTCGGGTAACATTGGATTGCTGAGCGAACAGGAAAGAGCAATTCTTGAAGCCGACACTATGTTAAAACAAACCAATAGCTTACAACTTTCGCAGGCGGATGAAACTTCCGGTGAATATGCCGAATTACAAATTTTCCTGGATGACTTATATGGCTTATTAACCCACACCAGCATGCTTGTTTCCAAAACTTATTTTAAACATACCTTATCTCAAAAGCAATTATTTACAGCTAATTTTTCTTAATTCTACCGGAATAATGCAATACTCAATTACGCATAATACTACTTACAAATACAACGAGATTGTAAATCTCTGTCACAATATTGCCATACTTTCTCCCCGTAATACAGATACACAAACCTGCCACTCTTTTAATATTATTATTTCACCTGTACCGCAAATCATGGAATCGTACGAGGATTTTTATGGAAATAAAGTTTCCTATTTTGTAGTGGAACAGGAGCATGCACAATTATCTGTAACTGCTTTATCTGTAGTGGAAAAAAAAGCGGTAAAAATTACAGAGGAAGCAATCAGTAAAGAAAGTTGGGAGTCGGTAAGAGATACGCTAATCGCATCTTCTGGTGATTTTTTGTATGAGAAACAATTTACAACTGCAACAGAAATCACTGTTCCCAGCGAAGCCATCAAAGAATATGCTGCGCTATCTTTTACGCCTGGCCGCCCCATGTTTGAAGCAGTGCATGATCAGATGAAACGCATATATAAAGACTTTGCATTCACCCCTGATTTCACCACAGTATCAACTCCGTTATCTGTTGTAATGGAGGAAAGAAAAGGTGTATGCCAGGATTTTGCACACCTGGGTATTGCTTGTTTACATTCGGTGGGTTTGCCTGCAAGGTATATCAGTGGATACCTGGAAACCCTGCCGCCACCGGGTAAACCAAAGTTAACCGGCGTAGATGCGTCACATGCCTGGTTTTCTGCTTTTATTCCCGGTATGGGCTGGGTAGATTTTGATCCTACCAACAATCAATTGCCAGGCGAACAATACATCACCATTGGCTGGGGTAGAAATTATTTTGACATTATACCGTTAAGGGGAATAATCATGAGTAATAATGGACATGAATTAAAAGTATCTGTAGATGTAAGACGACTTTCTGCTTCTTAGCATTTGTAGATTATCCGGCAATTTTCAATTTGGATTCTTTAATCGTGCGATGTATAAAATTCAGTTTTTTTACCACCGAATCGCTGATATAAAATGGATAAAGATCTTTTAGCCCCATACTCCTGTTCAGGCTATTCATCACAAAAGTCAGCGGTATCCAGCGATCGATAATATCTGTAAAATCTGCTGTCGTGTACGGATCTATATTCAACCTCGCACTCATTTCATCTTCAGGTTTTGCTACCGGTGGCTGTATGGTCATTTCAAATGCATAAGCAGTTTCCAACGTATCAACAATATGCATATAATGTGCCCAGGTTTCCGCCCAATCTTCCCATGGATGTGAGTTGGCATACGTACTTATAAAACTACCTTTCCATGCATTTGAAGGTGCTTTGGCATAATGCTTTTTCAACGCCTCGCCATAATTCATTCTTTCATCACCAAACAACTGGCGAAATGGCATTAACTTATCCGTATTATTTATAAGCCCATCCCAATAATAATGACCTATCTCATGCCTGAAATGCCCAAGTACAGTTCTATAAACTTCGTCCATTTGATTTCGGGCCATTTCCCGAATTACATCATCCGCTTCCTCAATGTTTAAAGTTATCAGTCCCTGCTCGTGACCGGTTAATAACCTCTCCCCGTTTCTTTTATTTTCATCGGCTTTAAAATCAAAAGCAATCCCGTTTAATTTTTCCTGGAATTTGCTGACAACTGGCAATTTTAATCGCAATAAAGAATAAACTAAGCGGTGCTTGGCAACTTCTATACGTTGCCATCTTACAAGGTGATCGGGTTGACTTAAGTTGGGAATGGTACGATTAAGATTGCATGCAACACAAAAACTGGCTGTACTATTTTGTGGTAAAATCCAGTTGCACACATTGTATTGCTTATTGGAGCAATATTTATATTGTTGAATTTGTTTGTCATTTCCAACACGTTCTCTCGTATAAGTAAGCGCTCCGTTTAGTTTAACCTGGTGCAATGCTAACAAATCCATTTGCTCATGATCAAACCCTAAGGAAGCATTGCAATACACACAAAAATAATTTTCGAAGTAAACCGGATGACCACAATGATCGCACTTAAAAAGTTTCATGCTGAAAATGACTTGTTTAAATTTTTCTTAATAGCGGTAATTTAATTCAATAAATATGCCTGTTAAGAAATAGCATTCTAATCATGCATGCTACGGCAAACACATCGTTAAGTGCAATTATATGCAATAAAAATATTTTCCTACGATTTTTTTGTGTAAAAAAATCCCGACTATTTTTCTGATTACACACGCCAAAGGAAAAGTATTTCATTTTTGGCTAAAGTCTAAAAAAGCTGTGTAACCCTACAAATCAGCAAAAGGCTGCCTTAGCCGAATCAAGGCAGCCTCCTTTTTAATAATGTTATACTATATTTAGAAATATTTAGCTTTATGAACAAATCTGATCTCCTTACAATTATTGAAATTCCAAGGAATGTATCATCTGAGTTAATTGGGTATGAATTTTTAGCCGACCTAAATTTTAGAACTTATAATCTAAAAAATTCTATGGTTACAATTAATTTCATAAACAATGATTTATTTGAAGAAAATTTATGCTCCACATTGGGGTCGATAATTGATGATTTAAAACAAAGAGGAAATTTAGTAGTAGTAATTGGTCTCCAAGAAAATATCGAGGACACTTTTAAAAAAAATGGATTTTATAAAATAATATCTCCAGAGCATATCTCGGAGATCAACTACTCTAAAATAATAGAGTTCAAAAAATTCAGATTGGAAGAAATAGTTGCTTTTCAAAAATATTTAGATGAGCAATTATTAACGAGGGATGATTTGCCAATAATGTCTGAACTCTTAAGAAAAAAAATCAACAAAAGTATTTTAGAAATTTTTAATAATGCCCATATACACGGAGGCTGTGAACATATATACACATCTGGCCTTTATTCTGTTCGAGAAAAAGTACTTAAATTTTCGATTTCTGACATGGGAGTTACAATTAGAAAAAACGTAAATTTATTTTTTGGCAGCGGAAGGAAAATTGATGGTAAAAATTCTATAACTTGGGCAGTAGAAGAAGGGCATACCACACGTAAAGGAAAAATTCCAGGAGGATTAGGACTTAGTTTAATCCGGGAGTTTTTAACGTTAAATAAAGGAACGATTCAAATTATTTCATCGGACGGTTTTTGGCAAGAAAAAAGCGGTATCGCATTCACAAAAAATCTAAAAAAGAGTTTTTTAGGAACAATTGTTAACTTTGAATTTAATTTAAATGACGATAACTATTATGTTTTAGCATCTGAATTAAATGTAAATAATGTGCTTTAATTGAATTATCAAATGGAGACTAAAGAAAATAAGATCGTTTTATCAGATGTTTTAAAGACTCCTTTTGCTGTTTCAACAGAAGAGGGTGATGAAGTTTTTAAATTAATTGATTCTTTTTTTCAAAAGCAGGAAAATGTAATCTTGGACTTTGATAAAATACATTTAATTGTCTCCACTTTTTTTAATGCTTCTATTGGGCAATTGTACGGCATTTATCCAACTGAATTTATCCAAAAACATTTGAGTTTAATAAATATTGCTGCTGACGATTTAGCAATTTTAAAAAAAGTTACAGATAGAGCAAAGGAATATTTTATTGATAAAGAAGGAGTTGAGAATTTTCTAAAGACACACTTTCCTAATGCCGAATAAAAATTTCTCTATATCTTCTTATTCTGTCAAGACATCAGACATTTTCTTTTTTGACAATAATATATGGATGTATATTTTTTGTCCGCTCGCAAATTTTCAAAAAGGTAAAAGACAAACTGTTTATTCAAAATTCCTCAGCCATTTAATTAGTTTAAATGTTCATATTTATACTAATTCGCTGATTTTGTCTGAATTTTCAAATCGATATCTTAGGTTAGATTATGATTTAGCCAGAAAAGATGTAAAAAATGCCGGACTTTATAATGACTACAAAAGGGATTTTGTTGGTAGTCCTCGATTTTGCGAAACAGTAACAGAAGTAAAAAAATATCTGACACAAATAACTAATTTGTGTCAAAAAAGTAGTGATGAGTTCAATTCTATAAATCTGCCTGAAATCTTTAATACATTCGTTAATATTGGATTTAATGATAGCTATTATATACAATTATCATCAAAAAAGAATTGGATAGTTGTATCTGATGATTCCGATTTTTTGTCTGACAAAATTCCTGATAAAAATCTAACTATTTTAAGTTTATAAAGATTTTAAAAATATAATTTATCCGCTTCCTAATTTTGTGTCCAGACTACACAATTACCTTAATTCATTTAAACCCCTTTCTTTAAGCGCATATCCAGCGTACATGGATACTCCCCATTTATTTCTATAGCTGGTGCATCAAATAAGAAAGGAAGCCTGTTCTTTTCAATATAATGCATCGGTAAATCTGAAGGATTTTCTATTCCAATCGTTGCATTTTCTGTTTCATTTTTAGCCAACTGTTTAACAAACTGTGGCCCCTGGCTATGATAAGTAACCCCAAAACGGTTTACACGCCTTGATTCTGCTTCATTGCTGTTGATGGGGAAAGCATCGTAACTTCTTCCTCCCGGATGAGATACATAGTAAGTACAACCTCCAATTGAACGGCTGTTCCAGGTATCAATCACATCAAAGGTAAGTGGCGTATCTACGCCAATTGTTGGATGCAAAGCACTCGGTGGCTGCCAGGCTCTATACCTGATACCACAAATATATTCGCCTTTAACGGATGTAGCTGTTAATGGAACCCTTACTCCATTACAAAGTAAAATATACCGGCTATCTGTAAGCCCCTGCAATTTAACCTGGATTTTCTCCAGGGACGAATCAACAAACCGTGCAGTTCCTGTGCTCGACATTTCTTCACCTAACACATGCCATGGCTCAATACCCATTCGTATTTCAATATCAATGTTTTGAATTTGAACTGACCCATAATGAGGGAAACGGAATTCAAAAAACGGGTTAAACCAATTGATATCAAATGCATAACCTGCATCATTTAAATACGATACAACATCTGCTATGTCCTCTTTTACGTAATGGGGCAATAAATATTTATCGTATAAAGTTGTTCCCCATCTTACCAGTTTATGTTTATAGGGCTTTTTCCAAAAGGCAGCAATGAGTGCCCTGATGAGCAACATCTGCAATAAACTCATTTGCTTATGCGGAGGCATATCAAAAGCCCTGAATTCTAAAATTCCTAACCGGCCGGATGACGAATCCGGTGAATACAATTTATCGATACAAAATTCGGAACGATGTGTATTACCCGTAAGATCGGTCAGCAAGTGACGGAAAATTCTGTCCGTTATCCAAAAGGGAATAAACCCTTTTTCAGGCACCTGGCTAAAGGCAATTTCCATTTCGTATAAAGTACCTTCCAACCCTTCATCAAATCGTGGTGCCTGGCTGGTAGGGCCAATAAATGAACCCGAAAATAAATAAGATAATCCGGGGTGATGCTGCCAAAACGTAATTAAACTGCGCAACAAATCCGGCCTGCGAAGCAATGGACTGTTTTCCGGAGATGCACCACCAATGGTAATATGATTACCTCCCCCGGTACCGGTATGCCTTCCATCCAACATAAATTTTTCTGTGCCAAGCCTTGCTAACCGGGCCTGTTCATAGAGTGTATCTGTGTTATGACAAAGTTCGTCCCAATTTTTAGCCGGATGAATATTTACCTCAATTACACCGGGGTCTGGCGATACAACCAATCTTTCCATGCGGTTATCACGAGGCGGCTCATAGCCTTCAATCCTGATTTCCATTTGTAGTTTTTCCGCCGCAGCTTCAATAGAAGCTGTTACATCTAAATAATGTTCCAGGTAATCCATTGGCGGCAGAAATATGTAGATAATTCCTTCTCTTACTTCTACACTTAAAGCAGTTCTAATCGTCTCAACTACATGAGTAATTTCCGGACCAGCATCGGCATCTTTTTCCTTTTTATCGGAAACTATAGTTGCATAGTTCTTTTTACGAGGTTCTGTACTCTTAGGTTCAGTGCCATATCTTGCAACAATTGATTCGTGAAAATGACCCAGTTCCGGAACCGGTTCAAATAAACTTCTTTCCACCCTTTCCTCCATTTCTGCTTTTGATAATACAGGCAATGAATCCAACGGCAGGCGCAATCCAACGGGTGAATTTCCGGGTACCAAAAAAAGATATTCCCGGTTAAATTCCCATTTGCAACTCTTCCATTGTTCGTTCCAGAAATTCCATTTCAGCGGCAATACATATCCTATCGGATCGCCTAAACCCTGGTTTAATAGTTGAGCTAAGGTTCGCCTTTCAAGCGGGTCTCTTAAATTGGCTTTTAACGGATCGAGGTTAACGGGTGTTTTACCTTCTGCCCATAAAAAATAAAATACATCTTCGTATGCGGCACTTATGTTGGCCGGACTTAAAGCTAACCGTTTCGCCAACTCAATGGTAAGTGCTTTCGCATCTTCTTGTGTATATCTTTTGGTAGATTTCTCGTGTGCAATCAGGTCAATATTTTCCCAGATGGGATAGCCATCTTTTCTCCAGAACAAACCATATTGCCAGCGGGGCAATGGTTCGCCGGGATACCATTTTCCCTGCCCGTAGTGTATCAACCCATCCGGGCCAAATTGTTCCCGCAGGCGAAAAATAAGATCATGTGAAAGTATGCGTTTCTCCTTCCCATCAGCAGCCGTATTCCATTGATCCGATTCCATATCATCAATAGAAACAAAAGTTGGTTCCCCTCCTATTGTCATTCTAACATCACCTGCTTCAAGATCGAGATCTACCAGTTGGCCGAGGGCATTTATTTCGTGCCATTGCTGATCGGTGTATGGTTTTGTAACTCTTGGATCTTCAAATATCCGGGTTACAGAATTTTCAAATTCAAAGCTCACTTCACATTTATCAGTTGCTCCTACAACCGGCGCCGCACTTGCATAATCCGGCGTACAAGCCAGTGGAATATGGCCTTCGCCGGCAAATAAACCAGAGGTTGAATCCAACCCTATCCAACCAGCGCCCGGTATGTACACTTCGGTCCAGGCGTGTAAATCTGTAAAATCCGCTTCCGGTCCTGAAGGTCCATCCAGCGATTTCTCATCAGATGCTAACTGAACAAGGTATCCGGAAACGAAACGTGCAGCCAATCCAAGGTGACGCAATATCTGAACAAATAACCAGGCAGAATCCCGGCAAGAACCCAGCTCCTTGCTAAGTGTTTCCTCACAGGTTTGTACACCTGCTTCCATCCGTATTGAATAGTTGATTGAATTATAAACTTTTTGATTGATGTACACCAGGAAATCATTGATTGTTTGCTTTCTGATATCAATTCCTTCGATCCATTTCATCAAACGGGGGCCTTTTTCTTTTATTTCAAGATAAGGCACCAGCTCTTTTGGTAACTGATCCTCATATCTGAATGGAAAATTCTCTGCATATTTTTCAACAAAAAAATCAAAAGGATTGATGCTTACCAGGTTGGCAATTACTTCAACTTCTACCTTTAACTGCCTGGTTTTTTCAGGAAAAACAACCCTTGCCTGGTAGTTTCCAAAAGGATCCTGCTGCCAGTTAATGAAATGATCTTTGGGTTCAATTTTAAATGAATAAGATTCAATAGCTGTTCGGGAATGAACAGCTGGCCGTAAACGGAATACATGGGGTGATACAGCTACAAGCCTGTCATAAGAATAAACTGTCTTGTGCCTGATTGCTACCTTGATTGCCATATTGTGTTATCTGGTTTTTAAATGTACTGGCTTAGCAATCGTTGAAAGATAGCGTACGGTACATTCCAAATCGTTGTTGCCAATATTGTCCCGCAAACTGTGTGAGGGAATATACTGTTGACTATTGTATTACAATCAACGGGCGGCACATTAATTTGAAGTGAGTCCTACTTTATCAATTGTTACGAAGATAAAATTATTTTAACATAAAGTCATTTTAGATATAACCCCTGAATGCTTATACTTCGCAAGAAATAGATTACTGATGTCACTTCTATTTTATTTTCTTTTACTTACCATGTTTTTTTTGTTGACCAGCCGATGCTTTTCATGGCGACATCGTTGCATCGCACTCTTGTGCTTTTGTACTTTCATGGCATCGTTTCCCATTATCCTTCCAATAAATTTAATGGCAACCACCCTTTGCAAAAGATGGCAAAGCAGCATTACTTTGCCAATAGAATTACCCAAAGTACAAATCCCGGTTGAATGTAATACCATCTTGATTTAATAAGGAGTCCAAAGGACTACGTTGAAATCTTAGATGGTATTATACCGATTGCAAATCGCATTGGACTAAATAACGGTATAATCGGTATAATATCGGGATGCCGATAAGATCGGCAAGCGTCCCGATGCAGCACAAAAAACCTAACTCGGGATAAATCCCGATGCAGCACACAAAACATTACCCGGGATAAATAGCACAACGATGCTATATCATAGCACTGCAGCCTGGCTCCCCACAAAAACCTACCGGGTATACACATCTTTTTCCTACATTATTTGCTCTTTAAGAGCATCCTGTTTATAGAAAATCATACAATAAGAATAGTAAAAGCTCCGTAGGTGCTTCCTGGTTACCTGGTGAAGGAGGCACCTACGGAGCCATGAACTATGAACTTCTAATCTCTGTTTCTTGCTACAAACAGGATGCTCCTCCGGAGCAGAGATCATTATTATTTCATGAAATTTTTGGTACGCTTTAACCTCGTCTATTTGCGTACACACGGTAGCGCAAAAACCGGGCAGGCAAAAAAAATCCTACTCACTTTTTTGTTACTTGCGCAGTGTAAATTGACAAATACCGTTCACTATTGTTTGCTTGTTTATTACCTTCGCAGCGATGATTCACTACGAAAAAAAGGATAAACACACGGACGAAAATACTTTTTTCATGTCGCTTTCAGCTCTGCGGATTGTATTTATGGGCACACCAGAATTTGCCGTTGCATCGCTTGATGCACTAGTAAAAGCCGGTTACAATATTGTTGGCGTAATAACTGCACCAGACAAACCAGGTGGACGAGGTATGCAATTGCAACAAAGTGCAGTTAAACAATATGCTGTTGAACATAACCTGCCTGTATTGCAACCAGAGAAATTAAAGAACCCCGAATTTTTATCAACCCTTAAATCGTTGCAGGCAGATCTTCAAATTGTGGTTGCCTTTCGTATGTTACCGGAAGTAGTTTGGAACATGCCGCCAATGGGTTCTGTAAACCTTCATGGAAGCCTGCTTCCGCAATACCGTGGTGCGGCTCCAATAAACTGGGCCGTTATTAACGGTGAAAAAGAAACGGGTGTAACCACCTTTAAACTGAAACATGAAATTGATACCGGAGATATATTACTACAGGAGAAATTTGAAATAGGCGAAAATGAAACTGCCGGCGAGGTACACGATAAAATGAAAGAAATTGGCGCCGGGCTCCTTGTAAAAACAGTAGCAGGTTTGGCTGCCGGAACATTGGAAGAGAAACCCCAGCTAAATACTATTGGTACAGATGAATTAAAACATGCCCCCAAAATATTTACGGAAACCTGCCTGATTGACTGGCAGAAAAGCATGACTGAAATTCATAACCTGGTGAGGGGACTTTCACCTTATCCTGCAGCATTTAGTTTCCTGGAAGAGAAAAAATTAAAAATTTACGAAGTAGAAAAAGTTATTAAAAAACCTTTTGATCAACCAGGAGATTTTGAAACTGACCATAAAACATTTCTTCAGTTTGCTTGTATAGATGGATACATTAGTATAAAAACCTTGCAACTTGAAGGAAAAAAGAAAATGGAAATCACCGACTTTTTAAGGGGTTACAGATTTAAAAGCGATCATTAACAGGCCGGTTAATTGAAGACCGTAAAGAAGAAAATAATTCATACTTTCAAGGTTACTAATGCCAATAAACCAATCACATTTCAATATTATCTTTGCACCATGTTAAGTATCAGTCAGCGTGGGCAGCACATGCCATCTTCTCCAATTCGTAAATTAGTTCCCTTTGCAGAAGCTGCAAAAAAAAGGGGAACGGCGGTTTATCATCTAAATATCGGACAACCGGATATTGAAACGCCAGCACCCATATTAGATGCGGTACGCAACAGCAGTTTCAAAATACTGGAATACAGTCATAGTGCCGGCAATGAAAGCTATCGCAAAAAACTGGTGGAATATTACGCCAAGTCTGATATCATCATACACCATGAGCAGGTCATTATCACCACGGGTGGCAGCGAAGCAATTTTATTTGGCTTTATGGCTTGCCTGGATGCCGGGGATGAAGTAATTATACCTGAACCATTTTATGCTAATTACAATGGGTTTGCTACTGAAGCAGGCGTTATTGTGAAACCCATTTTTTCTTCTATAGAAACAGGTTTTGCATTACCTCCAATTGAAGATTTTGAAAAATTGATTTCTCCTAAAACCAAGGCAATACTTATTTGCAATCCTAATAACCCAACCGGCTACCTTTATAGCAGAGAGGAGTTAGAGACACTGAAAGCCCTTATCTTAAAACATAATTTATACTTATTTGCTGATGAAGCTTACAGGGAGTTTTGTTACGAAGGTGAACATTTTAGTGCTATGAGGCTTACCGGGGTAGATGAAAATATTGTGCTAATGGATACAATCAGCAAAAGGTATAGCGCCTGTGGTGGCCGTATCGGAGCACTCATTACCAGGAATGTTTCACTTCACAATACTGTAATGAAATTTGCACAGGCACGCTTAAGCCCCCCTTCTTTTTCACAAATACTGGGCGAAGCTGCGGTTGACCTACCCGATAATTATTTTGATAGTACACGGGAAGAATACAAAAAACGCAGAGACACCATCGTACAAAGATTGAATGCTATGCCGGATGTATTTTGTCCAAACCCGGGCGGTGCTTTTTATGCAATGGCCAAACTACCGGTTGATGATGCAGAAGTATTTTGCCAGTGGCTGCTTGAGTCATTTTCTTACAAAGGCCATACATTAATGCTGGCACCGGCTGCCGGGTTTTATGGCACTGCAGGTCTTGGCAAACAGGAAGTAAGATTGGCTTATGTATTAAATTCAGATGCCATTAATGCCGCAATGGATTGCCTTGAAAAAGCCCTCGTTGAATATCCAGGCAGAATTTAAACTAAGCAAGGGACAAATTAGTGATCTGTTAAATTATTTTGTTTTTAACCTTAGTAGAATTGTTGATTAATAAAGCGGACCTTATTATTTCATTTTAACTGCTTTTGTTATTTCCGCTTTTTTTGAATAAGATCTATACATTTGAATAACTAGGATTCTACTAAGGTTTGTTTCAACAGTGGCAGAATATCTAACTCAATATTTTATTCCGTACGAAGTAAAGCAGTTAACTTTCTTACACTTTTTAATTTAAAGCTGCCACTGCTTCTTAATTATTGTTGAATACTTTTGGAGAAATCCCTAACATTACATTTGCTGCTATTTGAATTTATTTTACAAAGCCCTTGCTATTTGTAGTAACGGAGTAATTGTGTAATAATAATTTTTATCTTTTATTTATAAATATTGAACTTTAGAAAACCAAAACAATTAATATGAGAAAAATTGCATTAACCCTTGTATGTGCATTTAGCATCACCTTTCTTTTTGCTCAGCAAGAAGTATCGGTTACAGTAAAGGACGCCAAAACAGGTGTACCCTTGCCCAACGCATCTGTGAAAGTAAAGTCTTCAAAAAAAGGAGCGACAACAAATGCAGATGGTATTTTAAAAATAATGGCGACTCCCAATGACGTACTGGAAGTAACCAATGTAGGATACAAAAATAAAAACGTCACCCTTAGCGGACAATCAGAAATTTCAATAGAAATGGATGCTGTAGCTATTGATCTTGGAGACATTGTAATTATAGGATCACGTGGTGCTGCCAGGGCCAAAACAGAAACTGCTGTTCCGGTGGACGTAATTAAAGTTAACCAGGTAGGCCAACCTACTGCAAAAATGGAACTAACATCGGTGTTAAACGCTGCTGCTCCTTCTTTCAATTATAACAAACAAAGTGGTGCCGATGGTGCCGATCACGTTGACCTTGGGACCTTACGTGGCCTTGGTCCCGATCAGACCTTGGTTTTAATTAATGGTAAAAGACGGCATCAAACTGCATTGGTTGGTTTATTTGGTTCCAGAGGAAGAGGTAATTCAGGCGTGGATTTAAACTCATTTCCGCAAATTGCTGTGGACAGGCTTGAAATATTAAGGGACGGTGCATCGGCCCAGTATGGTTCTGATGCAATGGCCGGTGTTATCAATATTTTATTGAAAAAAGATGTTAATCAATGGACAGTAAATGCCGGCTGGAGTGGTTTCTACGATACTAAATACAACGCCAGAAAATACAATGTAGGTAACCAATATATTTCTGGTAATGCCATCGATGGCGGTACTTATACATTATCCGTTAATAATGGATTTTCAATTGGGAAAAAGGGTGGATTTATGAATGTGAGCGCCGACTTTTTGCGCCAGGCAAAAACCTATCGCCAGGCGAAAACGGATGACGTTAATTATGCAACTGATAAAAGCGCCTTACCTTATATCAACTCAGGCCGACGGGCTTTTGGTGATGGTTCTGTAACAACCGGTGGTGCCATGTACAATATGGAAATACCAACAAGTGCCAGTGGAAAAACTACCTTCTACTCCTTTGGTGGTTACAATTACAAAGCGTCCGATGCCTATGCTTATTCAAGAAACTACAGTGCCAAGCCAGATCGCTTCCCTACCAATGCCAATGGCGACCTGATATTGGTGCCAGACATTATGCATGTTACCGATGATGGAGAAACTTATTTTAATCCGCATATTCAAACACATATCCAGGACATGTCTCTGGCATTGGGTGTAAAGGGTTCCGTAGGAAATGACTGGAACTGGGACTTAAGCAATACTGTTGGCCGCAATGATTTTCATTATTATGGAGATAAAACATTTAATGCTTCGATCATCGGCCAATCAACACCGAATCATTTTGATGATGGTGGATTTAATTTTTTACAAAACACGTTGAATTTTGATCTTAGCAAATCTTTTAAAACAGTTGCTGAAGGATTAAATCTTGGCTTTGGCGCAGAGTATCGCTATGAAAGATATGGTATTTATGCAGGTGAAGAAAAATCCTATAAAAACTACGATCCAAATGGCGTGCAGGCTTCCGGCTCACAAGGCTTTCCAGGATTTAGTACTACCGATGCAGTTGCAGCCAATCGTTCTAACGTAGGCATATATGCAGATGCAGCATTGGATGTAACAAAGGAATGGTTAGTGGATGGTGCTGTTCGCTTTGAACATTACTCCGATTTTGGTTCGGTATTAACCGGCAAATTTGCCACCCGTTACAAATTAACCAGCAACTTCAATTTGCGTGGATCAGTAAGTACCGGTTTCAGAGCGCCTTCTCTTGCACAAATACATTTTAGTAACACACTTACTTCTTTTAGTGGCGGAAAACTGGTGCAGTCGTTGATAGCACCTAATACCAGCAACCTTGCAAGGGCCGCAGGTATTCCAAATCTTAAGGAAGAAACTTCTGTAAACGGAAGTTTAGGATTCTCATGGAAAGCATCTAAAGAATTCACCCTTACGGTAGATGGTTATGTAGTAAAAGTAAAAGACAGGGTTGTTCTTTCGGGATTATTCGATAAAGATGATGCCAGCTTACCGGCATCTTTTATTGCGCAATTCCCGTCTGATGTATCTACCGTACAATTTTTTGCAAACGCTGTAAGCACTACCAATACAGGTATTGATATTGTGGCGGATTATTCAAAACGCTGGGGTAAAAATTCATTGAAAATATTATTGGCAGGTAACTTCCAGCATGTAAGTATTGACAACATTCATGTACCTGACATATTGAACGATACAAAAGATCATCAGAAAACATTTTTTAGCGACCGTGAAGAAGCGTTCCTGAAAGCTTCTGCCCCCAATGCTAAATTTTCATTTGGTGTAGATTATACAAAAGACAAACTTGGCCTGGGAACTCACTTAACCTATTTTGGTAAAGTGCAGTTACTTGGTTTTGGTGATGGTTCTTCTATTTATCCGCAGGTTCCATCAGATGCTGATGCAAATGTTGAGGTTCCGGAACAATTTAATTTCAATGGAAAGGTTACAACCGATGTTTATTTTTCTTATAAAATCAGTAAAAAAATCACCCTGTTTACTGGTTGCGACAACCTGTTTAATGTGCATTCCGACCTGGGAGTAAATCCATTGGCTAAAGGATGGTTTGGCGATAATGAAACCGGTGGCCCCTGGGATTCAGTTCAAATGGGTTTTAATGGCAGAAAGCTATTTGGAAAAATTGCCTTCAACTTCTAGTGGCATAAATGCTAATATTAGCATTCACTTGATTATTTAAATATGTTAAATCCCGGAACGAAAGTCTCCGGGATTTTTTATTGGATGAACTTATTAAGGCTTGAATGGTTATTTGATAGATGGTTGTATAAATTAATTTATATTCAGTTTATTTGAAATTCAAAAACTATATCTACACATGAGAAAAAACTTCCTGGCCGTTTCGGCTATTTTACTTTTTACCAACTGTGTTTTTAGCCAGGCAAAACTGGTTGAAAAAATCACAAAGAAAGGAGATGAAATGGTGATCCCCTACGAAAAATACGTTTACCCCAATGGATTAACATTGATTGTGCATGAAGACCATAGTGATCCGATTGTGCATGTAGATGTAACTTATCATGTAGGCAGTGCAAGGGAAGAATTGAAAAAGAGTGGGTTCGCACATTTCTTTGAACACATGATGTTCCAGGGAAGTGATAACGTGGCTGATGAACAACATTTTAAATTAGTGACTGCTTCGGGAGGTACATTAAATGGCAGTACAAACGTAGATCGGACCAACTACTTTGAAACTGTTCCCAATAATCAACTGGAAAAAATGCTTTGGCTTGAAGCCGATAGAATGGGCTTTCTGCTAGATGCCGTAACCCAAAAGAAATTTGAAGTACAAAGAAGTACAGTTAAAAATGAACGCGGACAAAACTACGACAACCGCCCTTACGGCTTAATAAGTGAGTTCACCAACAAAAATTTATATCCATACGGACATCCATATAGCTGGCTTACTATTGGATATTTGGAAGACCTTGACCGGGTAGAAGTGGATGATTTGAAAAAATTCTTTTTGCGCTGGTACGGTCCAAACAATGCCACTTTAACCATTGGCGGTGATGTAAAAACTGCAGACGTTGCAAAACTGGTAGATAAATATTTTGGTAGTATTCCTGCGGGGCCCGCTGTTGAAAAAACAATTTTACCCGCGGTAGAAATTGCAACAGACCGGTATGCATCTTATACAGATAACTATGCCAGGTTGCCCATGGTTACCAAAACATATCCAACCGTACCCAACTACGATAAAGACATGCCTGCACTTTCCTGCCTTGCACAAATATTAGGACAGGGTAAAAATGCAGTGCTTTACCAGGAAATGGTGAAACCTCAAAAAGCTTTGTCAGCAAGGGCTTTCAGCCGTTTTAATGAGCTTGCAGGAGAGTTTACCGTCCAACTAACACCTTTCCCCGGTAATTCACTAACAGCAATGGATAGCCTTTTCAATTTGTCATTAACTGCATTTGAAAAACGTGGTGTTACGGATGAAGACATTGAAAAATTTAAAGGCGGAATTGAAGCACAATATATCAACAGCCTGCAAAGTGTTTCGGGTAAAGTATCGCAATTGGCTGCATTTAATACGTACACCGGCAATCCTGATATGATCGGTAAGTTATTAGACATGTATCGCTCTGTTTCAAAAGAAGATGTTTGGCGTGTTTACAATCAATACATTAAAAACAAGGCAAGCGTTACTGTTAGTGTACTTACAAAAGGCAAGCAAATACAGCCGGCAGCCCCGGATAATTTCGTGATAGATTCATCAAAATATACCGCTCCGGATTATGGTTATGCCGGATTGGTTTACCATAAAGCTGTTGATAAATTTAACAGGAAATCAATACCGGGTAATGGTGCCAACCCGGTTGTAAAAGTGCCACCATTCTGGAAAAAGAATTTGCCAAATGGTATCAAAATGATTGGCACTGTTACTTCTGAATTACCCATCGTTACCATTTCAATTTCGATACCCGGAGGCCACCTTGCGCAGGCGGCAGATACATCGAAAATAGGACTTGCTGATATGGTAGCCGAAATGCTAAATGAAGACACTAAAAAATACAGCGCCGAACAAATGTCGGTAGAACTTCAAAAACTCGGAAGCAGTATAAATGTCTTCAGCCAGTTTGACGCTATTAGTTTTAATGTACAATGCCTTAAGAAAAACGTTTCCAAAACATTGGAACTTTTAGAAGAAAAAATGTTTAATCCTGATTTTACTGAAGATGCATTTGATCGCTTGCAAAAACAAGACCTGGAAGGTTTTAAACAAAGAAAGGCAAGGCCTGCATCCATTGCAAGCGATGTGATCGATAAAATTTATTATGGCGATAATAACATTTTAGGCATGAGTTCCAGTGGTACAGAATATACCATTAAGCATCTTTCGCTAAAAGATATACAAAGCTATTACAACAACTACCTTAGTTCGCAAGGAACAAAAGTTGTGGTGGTTGGCGATATCAGCGAAAATGAAATTTTACCAAAGCTTTCATTCCTGAATAAGTTGTCAAATAAAAAAGTGACCCTTGCAAATCCTCCTTCCGCTCCTGCAATTAAAAAAACAGTTATCTACCTTGTTGATGTTCCTAAAGCTGCACAAACTGAATTCAGGGTTGGAAATGTTACTGGTTTGACTTATGATGCAACAGGAGAATTTTATAAAGCAGGGTTGGCTAATTATGTATTGGGCAGCGCTTTTAACAGCCGCTTAAATTTAAATCTTCGGGAAGATAAAGGATGGACATATGGTGCCCGTTCTTCTTTTTCAGGAGATAAATATACAGGTCAATACGAATTTAGTTCCAGTATACGAGCCGATGCTACCGACAGTGCATTGGTACAGGTGATGCAGGAAATTGGCCAATATGCTGCCAAAGGTATTACAGCCGAGGAATTGGAATTTACCAAGAGCGCTATCGGCCAGCAGGACGCATTGAAGTATGAAACAGGTAATCAAAAAGCTGTATTTGTTGGACGTTTACTTACTTATGACCTGCCCGCTAACTTTGTAGAAATTCAAAACAATATTTTAAAATCGATTTCTAAAAAGGAAATTGATGCGCTTGCAAAAAAGTGGTTGAATACTGGCAAGATGGATATTTTATTAGTTGGAGATAAAGCTAAAATTTTACCCGGGCTTGAAAAACTTGGGTACGAAATTGTTGAGCTGGATGCTGAAGGAAAAAAGATATAGCAGATCTTAGAAAAATTTTAAAATAGAAAATCCCGGATAAAAATATCCGGGATTTTCTATTTTTCATCAACAATATTCTTCAAAGTTGTCTTCATTTTATCTTTTGAGTTTTGATCGAGTGTGACATCTGCATGTTGAGGTGAATGCTTTGCATTGCCGCTTATAAAAGCAGTTTGCTTTTCAAACTTTTTACACATACTGCAAATTGAAAGATGTGTACGAAGCTGCATTCGCTGACGGAATGAAAGTTTACCTTCTTCCTTTAGTGAAATTAAATAGGTTGCCCTTTTACAGCTTAAAATCAGTTTTTTCATTTGCTAATTTATTGAACATTCACCCAGTTTTTTTCGAGGCAAGTCCGCAGGTGCAATTTTGCACGATGAATGAGCACCCAATAGTAAGACGGTTTTAAATCTAAAACCTTACAAATTTCTTCAGAATCCAGGTCATCCAAATATTTCATCACAAACACCGTTTGTTGAATTTCCTTTAGTTTGGTCTTGCATTTTTCCAGCACGGTGTAAAATTCTTTTTTCTCAACCGGCTGGGTATAATCCAATCCCCAATCTCCCGGTTTAGTATCAGGTGTCCAATGTTCTGCTTCATCAAAATATTCATTTTCTTCCCTGGCCGCCACATTAACAATATTGCTTGCTCCCTTTCGATAATGATCTATGATTTTATTTTTGCAAATGGCGTATAGCCAGTTTTTTTCAGAAGCTTTACCCGTATAACTTTCTCTTGCCTTCCAGGCATTTAAAAATGTATCCTGTACAATGTCTTTAGCTATTTCTCTATCGCTGATGCGGACTATCGTAAATGCATATAATGCATCTGCATATTTATCAACCCAAAGTGCTGGAGCCAGCCCGTTTATTATTGTATCCATTTGTATATTTCGATAACGCTAAATCTACGAAATAATGATTTGCTTAATTTGATAATTTTTATCTAAGTCTTTTTTAAATAATCTAAAGTAAAAATGCTTATATAATACGATTAAATTTAAACGTCGTTAATTTATTACAGAGGTCGCTGCGCCCATTATTTGCCATGTATTTGAGTCCTGCAGGTAAGCAATTATTTTACAGTCAGCCACCTTTAAATCTTTGGGAATAGTAAGTGTTGCAATTCCAGTATTTAGATTTTTATGAATAATTTTAAAATCTCTTACAATGTTTATATGGTGTAATATCTTTCCTTCATTTTCTCCTCTTTTTACGTTGGAACTTGTTTCATTTTGCACCAGAGCAATGTTTAGTACTGCATTATTATTGGATTGAGATTTGTAAGAAATCTGTACCTCCTTGCCATTGCTTATTACATTGATTAATTCTACCAGCTGGTTGGCCTCGTTGTTTATACCTTTTTCAACTGCGGCTTTCAACTTTGTTATATCAGAGCCAACAAATTCCGTCGTTCCATTTACTACTACCTGCGGTGTATATGCACCACCTAATTTAAAGTGATCTACATACTCCCGTTGCCTGTCGGAATAAACTGCATCGCTAAACACATCCCGCCATCCAAGCCTGTTCCAATAATCTACATGAAACCCCAATACAAATGTATTACCAGGATAAAGTTTTGCAATCTTTTCAACCGCAGCATCAGCAGGCGGGCAACTGGAACAACCTTCTGAAGTAAATAGTTCAACGACTGCAAAACCTTTAGAAGACAGAGGTGTAGATAATTGTTGTTGCTTTTTTATGACACCGGTTCCATATACAAAGGCTGCTACACCAAATAAAAGAAACAGGATGCTGTAAACAACTGTATTGCTTTTCATAATGGATTTTTAATGATGAAGAATTTATTAAACTGTATTTACCGGCTTATCAAATTGATTGGTAATCAATTTTACATACGCGGCATTGTCTTTCAACATTTGCATACCCGGAGCAAATTTCATATAAGGCATATTGAGTAGCTTATGATTTTGCTTACTGATCTTATAAAGAATTGCAAGGTGGCGACCGATTTCTTTCCAGGCAAAAAATATGGAATGGCGGGGATCATACATGTGCGTAGGTTCGCTGCCTGCCCCGTTCAATTCAATAATCGAAAAATTTTTCCCTTCCGTTAATTCCTCCCAGGTATTATACCTGATGTCCATTCGGCCAAAATAAAAGTCAGGAACCATTTTGCACACTTCATCAATGGTAGCCGTCAATTTTGTATCTGCCTTATTACTTACATCAACAAACTTTGCTCCCCGGCTATGATTACCATAAGGAACCAATAATTGTTCTTGATCTTTTGCCAAAACTTTTTCTAAAATTTCCGCATGTGATTTTTGTAATGTTGCCAACTGGAGAATATACCTTGGATCTTTATTAAGTAATTGTTCAATTGTAGATATTCCATCTCCCTTTACTGTCAAAAATTCTTTACTCACAATTCCTGAAATATGCCCATTCAATTCACCGGGGTAACGGTAATAAAAAATACCAACTTCATTTTCAAATGGCACAAAATCCTGTACTAAAAAATCCACCTTACTGGAAGCAGCATATTCCAACAACTCTTTTTTGTCATGAACTTTTTTTACTCCGAGTCCTCTCATACCTATATCGGGCTTGGCAATCATCGGGTATTGAAGCCCCTTTTCATTTACATCTTTTATTAATTGATTTGTATCTGGCCCAGGCTTAAACAATAAAGTTGCCGGATAATACTGCTGCGGCATGATGTCATAAATTTCTTTTTTACTTTCCTGTAAAAAACCCCCATTCTTAATTGATGGATTAGAAGTATTAAAGAAAAAGAAAGTTCTTGCTTTTATACCCAACCAAACCCAGTACAAATAAATGGGTGCGTAAACCAAATCAAAGGGCCAGTATTCCCAATTAAATATTTTTATAAATAAGGGCTTATTTAATATTTTTCTCATCAATCACCTTGTTTAGGAAATACTGTATTCAATAGCATTGGCAGTCTTATTGTTATACCTGCTGCCATCTTTTAAATCAAAATAACTCATCACTGCATTGTGCTTTCCAAGATGAATTCCTGTTATACTTACCGTAAATAAATTCCCTTCCCTGTTCATCCGAATATCATTCTGTATATCGCCATCGCCTGCAAACTGGTGAAAATTAAAAATACCTTCCTGTGTTGGTTCTGTATAATTGCTTAACCAATCTTTAAACCAGGTTTCTCTTTTTTTACTGATTGCTTCATTGTACAAGGTGGCACTGCTCCAGATATGACTTTTATTTACTGCCAGTTCGGTGCAATGCCTTTGCTCTCCATCCCACCTGCATTCAAATAGTTTTGCATCCTGAAACAGAATAAGTGTAAATGGTTCAATGTTTTTCAAATTCATTAACGTGAAAAAGTTTGCAGGATCTGATGCAGAAAGGACATCCAGCAATATCAATCCCCTGCTTCTTCCATATGGAGGTTTTGAAAAGTGAAATACAAAGCCGCCATTTAGTAATACAGCAGCATTTGCATGATCCCTTACAGCAATCCATGTACCGCCTGCATCTGCATCCCTTGGAAAAAGCAGGTCCACGTTATTTACCTGATATGTATCCGGAGGTAAAGCCCTGGTTCGTTGCTTTTTTTCATCGCGGTTTGATGTAATAAAAAACCCGTCTTTAACCGGAATAAAAGTTACTGTGCACATGATGCCCGATGCTTTATGGTGGAGGTAGCAATACCAAAATTTTCAGAAACATTAATTGACGAAACGGCATCGATACCAATTCGGATTATGGCCATGTGATGAACAGCATGTTCCAGGTTATAAATAAGTTCCCTGTTATAATTACTTTTTACAGAAAGTAAACTTTGTGAGTCTTCACTATAATCCAATTCCAATACAAGGTCTTTATCTTGTTTATCCAGCCCTTCAAATACATTCCATAAAACCTCTTTGGCAAAAGAGCGATCTGTTTCTATTTGATGGTCTCTTTTACGTTTATCGTAATTTACAATGCCGGTTTCATATCCGTTTTCCAGCTCAATAAATAGCTCGATGATATGCCGGACATGCTGCCCGATTGTCGCCTTCAATAAAACAGGGGTCGACAAATTATATTGCTCACAACTAAGTTGATCAAGTACATCGCTAACCTGTAAAAATATTTTTTTAATCGCTTCCTGTAATTGCATACTGTTCTTTTTTCTGTTAATTATTTTTTGCAAATACCGATAATGAAACTGTGAGATTATCTGATAACACCATACTACTACTGCCTACATTAAAATCTCTTCTGTTTAGTTTAAACTCACCAACAAACGAATAACCATTGGCTACAGGATTGGCTTTAAATGGGAAGGATATATTTTTGGTTACTCCCTTAATTGTGATTTTCCCTTCCATAACCAGCATACCTGGTTTATCGGAATTAGAAATTTTAGTTGATACGAAACTTAACGCCGCATACTTTTCAACATCAAAATACTCATCTTTTTTCAAATGACCATCTCTTGATCCATTTCCGGTATTAACGGTGGCTGTTTCAACTGTTACATTAAAGTACGAGCTTCCTATACTATTTGGATTAAAAACAATCTTTCCTTTTAGGCCGGTAAATGATCCACTTACGTTGAATCCAAAATTTTTAATACTAAATTTCACTGACGAGCCGTTGTCAACCGGCGTATAATTCTGTGAAAAAATAGTGAACGATGAAATTAATAATATCGTGCAAAATGCAATTTTCTTCATAATAATTTTTTATAAAAGTTGTGAGCTGCCAAACAAATGATCAAACAACTGGCAATGGACCAATGCATACTTATACTGTGAAAAATTGGGTGAACCAGCAATATCATAAACCTGGGTACCACCAGTTGACTTCAATTTACCAAGATCGATAAAATTTACCGGAGAAATTTCTTTAGACAGATATACGTGAAGATCTGGCCCATTAGAAATTGTTACCCCATCCAACACAAGTGTAAATTTACCGTCCTTTAAATAAACTTTAGCCATACCAGATACCGAACCATAAGGCCCATTGGAAAAAATGCCCGAAAGTTTAAGTGTGGCACTGGTATCAACAATTTCAATAACCGGTGTGTTCGGTGTGTTATTCTCTTTTTTACACGAACAGAAAAATATAGGGAATAATACGATTATTGACAAACACTGCTTCATTTTTTTATTATTAATTATTTACAAAGCATAGGATACGCCGACACCAAAATTATTAGCCTTGCTTCTAAAGCGATCTACCTGGGTGCCATCGGGGGCAGTCTGTTTAATAGTATTTGTTTTATATTCCGTAAACAAATATTGATATATACCTCTTACACTCCAGTGATCATTCAATTTATACTTGATTGAAAATTCTGAGTTCAGATTTCCGTAATCAAGATCGCCTGTAAGTAGCGCATTAAAACCTGCAGGTTTTGCATTTGGTTCTGTTCTGGTTACTCCATTGCTTGTAAGAATTGCAGAAGATTTTCTTCCAAATCCAAATCCAATTAAATCAATATTAAAAATTGCACTCCACCTGCTGTTAAAATTATAACCAAAATTGGCTGATAAATTTAAAGAGTTGGCAAAGGGCCGCTGAACTGTAAGCGTATCCCAGTTGGCAGTTTCCTGTCCGGCAAATACAATCAGGAAAGGTGTGGTATTACTCCTGGAAAGTTTAGCAGGTGCAGTTATAAAATCTACTTTCTTCCCAAACATACTGGTGAATCTTGCTCCCAAACCTGCCTGCAGCTTCTTTCTTTTTCCAATCTTCCAGGTATAAACATAAGAAGCGGCTACAGTACCCTGTGAGTTGCCCGCAGTTGCTGCAAGATCTAACCATTGTTGACTACGAGCAGTATTAGTTTGTTGTCCGAAACCAATCAAATAAATCAATGACATGGTGCAGATCAATAATATCTTTTTCATATTCTGTATTTCACATTTAAGTTTACCAATGAATAAAATTGCTTTCGGAAAATAATAGTTAGTACAAAACTACAGGCCAATACCAGCACTGCATAAATAAATAACTGGCCCCCATCATCCATCACCACAATACCGAGTTTTGATAGGTGAAAAAAGATAGCTCCTGCCATTAAACCAATTGCAATTGCCGCTCCATAGAAGGTGGTTTTAGGAAACAGAATCAGCACAGATGCTATGAGTTCCATAACACCGGTGCCTATACGGCCAACCGGCTCCATACCTAATGTTGAAAATATATAAACAGATTCTTCAGATGCTGAAAATTTGAAATAAAGTGTTTGCAACATAATTAGGGCAGGTATCAATCGCAATATCCATATACCCGTTTTTGCGGCAGTGTTATTCATGTTATTATTTTTAAGTATTGATTAATGGAATAATTTAGTCCAGTTTACATCTGCCTTTGCTTTAAGGCTATTCTCATCCTTATTCCAGTCCTTCAGCGTATTATTGAAATATTTATTATAGAATAGATATAGTTTTCCATTAACAATTTTAAATGTACCCGGATCTACATTTACCTTTTCGCCGGTGGCTCCCATGGCGTATGCACACCAACCGCCATATGCCGGTTCATATTTGGCAGCATCTTTTTTAAATGCTTCTTTATTTTCTATAGATGAAAAATAATAGATAGCTCCCTGGTTATATACAGATAGATCTTTGTTTCCCTTTACAGCTTTATGTTGGCTAAAATATGCAACAGGATCATATCCCTGCAATGCAATTCCATCTTTTAAGTTGAATGTTGTTTTTCTTGTTTGCTCCTGTGCAAAAATTGTAATTGATGAACATAAACAAATCAACATTAGTATACCCGCTTGTTTCATGATTAATTTTCTTTTTTAGTAAATACGTTTTTTTAGTTAGATACGTTGCAATTCCAATTTCCTTTCAATCATCTGTAAAAAAGACAGAAATATTTTTATTTTATAACATTCTTTAACGAAAAGGTATTACAAGTATAAAATTACACCGCATCAAAATATATTATAGTCGGGCAAACGACAATGATGAAGTTTTAAATTTAATGGACAGGGAGTTGTACTAAAAGTATAAAATGGTATTAAGGATTCAAATAGCCTTTTTTCCTGTGAAGGGATTACTACCTTAATTATTGAAATGAACAAATTTCCAGGCTAACATTACTGATTTTGGTCAATGTTTACTCAATCTAATCCGGCTATATTTTGAAAGGGACTTATCTTTGGGGCAATATAATTGTTCACGAAATTTTTCTCATTGGCACCTATAAAGTTTTTGTATCAAACCAGTATAAATTATTTACGTACCAAAGTTAGTAGGGTTCAGTTTATTATGGTGATAGCCACTTTAGTAGGATTTACATCGGGCATGGTAGCCGTATTGCTAAAAAGCCTTGTACATACACTGCAACATTGGATAGGGCTAATTCCTGTAAGCAGGTTTTCATACCTGTTGTTTCCTGTGATAGGATTATTAATTACCGGATTTATTATCCGGTACTTTTATGGCGGTCATATAGAGAAAGGCATAGCAATGGTGTTAAGGTCAATTGCACGAAGGTCATCCTTTATACCTTTGTCTCACACATATCAACATATCATTACGAGTGCTGTTACGGTTGGTTTTGGTGGTTCAGCAGGTTTGGAAGCTCCCATTGTTGCAACCGGGTCTGCAGTGGGGTCCAATTTAGCCCGCATAACCGATTTTAATTACCAGGAACGCAGCTTGTTAATTGCGTGCGGTGCGGCGGCGGGTATTGCGGCCGTGTTTAATGCACCTATTGCCGGAGTAATATTTGCAATTGAAGTGCTACTAACTGAAACCGTCGTGAGTTATTTCATTCCTTTGATTATTTCGTCAGTTGTTGGTGCGCTATGTTCCAGTATTATTTTGCAAGAATCTTCACTTTTTAATTTTGTGTTAAAACAAACTTTCAATTACGAAAATGTTCCATTCTATATTTTACTGGGAATATTTTCAGGTTTTATTTCACTTTATTATGCACGAACTTTTAAAAAGGTTGAAGAAAAACTACACCGGTCAAAATATAACTGGTATACAAAAGCACTAATTGGCGGGGGGGCCTTGCTAGGTTTGTATTTTATACTCCCGCCATTATTTGGCGAAGGCTACGATAGCGTAAAGATGGTTGCAAATGATACCTATACCAGCTTTGAAGATAATACCCGCTTGTTTTCTTTATTGAATGAAAACTGGGCACTGGTTGCTTTTACGGCTTTTGTAGTATTGGCTAAACCTGTGGCTGCTGCATTAACAATTGGTGCCGGAGGAAATGGTGGAAACTTTGCTCCCTCATTATTTACAGGTGCCTACCTTGGTTTCTTTTATTCGAAACTTTTAAACACTACACCCTGGATAAAAATTCCGGAAGGTAATTTTAGCCTTGTTGGAATGGCTGGTGTTTTAAGTGGCGTAATGTACTGCCCATTAACAGCCATATTTTTAATAGCAGAAATCACCAATGGTTATGAGCTGTTTATTCCACTTATGATAGTGTCTTCTCTTTCTTTTTTTATTGTGAAGAGCTATGAACCATACTCTATGGAAACAAAAAAGCTGGCAATAGAAGGGCAAATTTTTACCCACAAAAAGGAAAAAAATATTTTAACTTCTATCAGGTTGGAAGATATGCTACAGGAGCAATATGAATCTATCAGAATGGATCAAAAACTGGAGGACCTTATTGAATTAATTAAAAAAAGTGAAAAGAATATTTTTGCTGTAATAGACGCCTCGGATAAGTTCTGTGGGATTATAGAATTGAATGACATCAAACAAAAATTGTTCAGACCTGAGTTATTTGACAAAGTAGGTATAAAGGCTTTGATGAAGAAGCCGCCTGCAGTATTGCTATACAACCAGGATATGCACAGTGTAATGGAAAAATTTGATATAACTCAAAGCTGGTATCTACCTGTACTTAACAGAGAAAATAATTTCATTGGATTTATCTCAAAAACCAAACTGTTCAATAAATACAGGGAAATACTTGCCTCGCAAGGAGACCTTCTTTACGAAGTTGAATAAGAGAAAACGATAAAACAGCCCGATCAAGTAACTAACTTTTGGACATGAATTACCCAATCAATAATTAATCAAATTCAATTAGTTATAAGAATAATCAAAATGAAGATTAAAACCGCAGCCCGGGTGGGGATCGTTGGAAATAAAAGTTTGATTGTCTGTAAAAGCAAATAAATGACCGTTCATCATAAAACTTGGAGGATTACCGTTTAAGTAAACTAAGTTTTCTGGAAGTTGCTCTTTAACCTGACTTAAACACAAAGTTGTAAAAATGCCGACAACTGTGTTAGGATAATTGGAAAAACGAAACATAAAATATTAGAATTTGGGGGGTATTTCAATAATTATATACTATGCTATAGATCAAACTTATTGCAATTTAACATATAAAAAAAATAAATCTTGTAGATTGTTATAGCACTTTTTAGTAGAAAAAACGCTACAAACCTTATTAAATAAAGTAAATTTAATTTTAAAATAAGTATCAAAATTGTACAAGTATCTAATAATCAGTTTACAAGAATTAGTGTTTACACAATCGCTTAATTAAAATTAATTTGATTTAATTCCATTTACACCGCTAAACTTTCCGTTTATCGCATTCCTTTTTGCGAAAGATAATTTTTCCATGGCAGTTTGGTGGTTAAATACACCTTCTATAGTTTCAAGCTAGCCTTCCTGAATTTTCTACTTCTATCAATTTTTTTAGAAAAAAAGCAATTTATCTCTGATTTTAATTTGAATTTGTGCGAATCCGTTTCAATAGAATAATATAAACTACATTTAAAAGCCCTTATACAAATTCATATCATCGAACAAAACGATTTTATTTAAAGCTTAATATCTTTAATTTTTATGAAAGCCATATTTCTGATAAAAACTGGTGAAGCCACTAATACTTTTGAAACCCGGGAAATTGAAAAGCCTGTTCCGGGTAACAAACAGGTACTTATTAAAGTAGAAGCTTCGGGACTAAACTTTGCAGATATTATGGCAAGGAGGGGTATGTATAAGGAAGCTCCCCCGATCCCCTGCGTGTTAGGTTACGATGTGGCAGGCATTGTAACTGAAATTGGAAAAGATGTTGAAAATGTAAAACCTGGCGACCGGGTAACTGCAATGACGCGTTTTGGTGGATATGCTGAGTATGCGCTAACCGAGCATTCTGCTGTAACGATCATTCCCAATCAACTTAAATTCGCCACTGCCACTTCACTAACTACTCAATACTGCACCGCATATTACCTGGGGGCAGAAATTGTAAACCTTCATGAAGGCGATCGGGTGCTTATTCATTCTGGCGCCGGTGGTGTTGGATCGGCTTTAATTCAACTGGCAACTCATAAAAAGTGCGAGATTTTTTCTACTGCTGGCAATACGGAAAAGCTAACTCATTTAATAAAATCGGGTGTTCAACATCCAATAAATTACGTTACGCAGGATTTTGAAAAGGAAATAAAACAAATTACAAATGGGGAAGGTGTAGATGTAATATTTGATGCCGTTGGAGGAAAATCTGTAAAAAAAGGGTTTCGTAGCCTGGCCGCCGGTGGAAGAATAATTTGCTATGGCGCGGCCGGCATGAGTAACAAAAATATATTCGGAAAGCTATTAGCTGCTATTAATTTTGGGATATACCACCCCGTTATGTTCATGATGGCCTCCAAGGGAATGATTGGGGTTAATATGCTACGCATAGCTGATAATAAACCGGAAATAATTCAACATTGCCTTAAACAAGTGACATTATTAACAGAATCGGGAATTTTTAACCCTATGCCTGCAAAGGTATTTCCTGCATCGGCCATAGCCGAAGCACACGAATATCTTGAACAAAGAAAAAGTATTGGTAAAGTGGCAATTCAATGGTGAGAGAAAAGAATCTGCCACTTTTTAGTTAAAAAATCAACTTTTTAAAAGTACCTCTAAACTCCTCAACTGTTGATGAATAATAACATGTTTTAGTTTCCCTTTCGGTGCGTTTCTAAAGTTAAACTCATACTGATTAACTAAGAAGATTTACTATTTACTGCGGGGCATTTTGCGAATTTTTATAACTCTCAAATAAAAACATTTTGATTTTACAAAGAGAAATGTATATTTGTAGTCACTTCTGTTATCGTTTCTAATATCCCTTCAATTTACCACCCCAATTTCATAAGCCACTTTCCCTAGAAAAGCACTAAATCTAATTCGGTGAAATCCTGCATTTATCACAAACCAAAACACCACAAGAATGACACAAAATTGGTATGCAGTTTACACAAAGCCTCACCAGGAAAAAAAAGTAGCTTCACAACTAACAAAACGAGGTATTGACAACTATTACCCTGTAAATAGAGTTTGCAGAGTAAATCCCAACAGCAAAAAAACCACCAACGAACCACTATTTAGTTCCTTTGTTTTTGTGCATATTGCAGAAGACGAATTAATACAACTAAGGAAAATTCAAGGTGTTATTAATTTTGTTTACTGGAGATCGAAGCCAGCAATTATTCATGATGAAGAAATAGACATTTTACAACAGTTTACTTCTGTTTATCAAAATATAAAACTGGAAAAATCTTCTGTGAACATGGCTGGCATGGTTAGATTAATTGATGACCCGATTATTTCTTTTAAAGAAAATGCGGCCACTATACGTTTCCAAACGCTAAAAATTATGCTTCCTTCAATCGGGTTTACAATGATTGCAGAGCGTGAAAAAGTAAGCGAAGAACCATTACAAATGGTTTCCAGGAACGGCTTATTTAATAAAAGCGTTAATTCATTTTTATCCAATTAAGTTGAAACTGGTATAAATTTTTTAGGTAAACCAGCGCTACAAACTTACCTGATTTAATAGGCAGGGCCATCAATATTCAACTTGTAATATTTACAATACGCAGTTAGAATTGTTGATGGCCATTTGTTTTCATTAATAAAAAAAGGATATTTTTCGTGTTATCTGTTAATCAAGAAAATTGATAAACAGGACCGAAAGATACTCAAATCATAACCGGTACCGGAAAGTTGAATACCTTACAGTCTAAGATAGACTTTGGACTAACCCGCAGCAACGATACCAAATTCTACATAGATATTTTTTGATGATTTCGGTCATTTATTGACTAATTATTTACTCATGTTCGTTTATCGCTTTTATCAAGTCGTTCTCCATTCCTGCGATCCAATCTGGTAATTTTTCTCCTTCGATTTTCAAGTCGCCATCTTTATGAAACATTCTGAATTCCCATTGCATTCCGTTATCGTCTTTTACATCTACATGGTATCCTGATTGATCTGCAAATTCAATTTCTACAAAATTGAATTTTCTGTTTCCGATAACTTTATCAAATGTATTATTCATGTTTTAAGTAAGTAAGTTGTAAAAGTATTGTTAGGTATATTTTATTAAAGAATTCTGACTGAAATAAAACGCTATTGCTTCATTTTCATCTGATAAAAACTTTTCCTTATTAAATTATATTACTGACACAAACTGAACCGATTTTTGCAAATAATAAAATTCAACAGGGAACCCACATTTGCAGCTTTACGAATCAATAAGTATCTAAATATCATTGATTAACTTTATTCCATACAGAAATTTCAATTGTCTTCTTTCTACTGGCATTAACTGGCATTAAAGTGAGCAGTAGCAAAATGTTTATTTTGATTCTTTTTAAATTTAGTCAAAATTAATGGGAGTTACAACTTGTATCTATATCTACCCACAATCAAATATGACACTATTTGTAACTGATACTATTTCATTGGAGTTGATTTCAGAGATACACGCAATTCCGGTTTTTGATTTAGTTGCAGAAAACAGGCAACATTTAAGGCAATGGCTTCCATGGGTAGATAACATGCGTACCATTCATAATTTTCATCATTACATACAAAACACAAAGAAGGAAATAGCCGCAGGTAGGCAGTTAAGTTATATTATTATCGTAGAAGGCAATGTAGCTGGTAGAAGTGGCGTTTATAATATAAATAAACAACTCGGAACGGCTTCATTAGGATACTGGCTGAGCGAAGCCTATGAAGGCAAGGGTATCATAACAAAAGTTTGTAAAAAATTAATTGATTTTAGCTTTTCTGAATTGCAACTTGATGAAGTAGAAATCAGGTGTGCCACTGATAATTTAAAAAGCGAGGCCATAGCTAAACGGCTTAATTTTAACTGGCAATTTGTAATTAAAAACGGTGAGTTTATAAATAAAAGGTTTATTGACCTGAATGTTTATAAACTAACAAAAACTGAATGGAAGCCAACTATCCAGGAAAATTTTACAGGCACAAAATAAATACATGAACGAGGTTAATAAATCAGTTGAAAGCCTTTCAAACGAAATAGAACAATTAAAATTTCAGTTGCAGGAAGCTTACGCACTGATAGAGCAATTGAAAACAGAGCAAACAAAAGAAGCGATAGCAATTAACAATCGGGATCCGGATCTGGTAAAAAGTGCAGATCAAACTTACCGTTTGTTTATTGAAAAAATGACCGAAGGCGCAATTACAATAAACAAAGAAGGAGTTATTGTATATAGCAATGCTCAATTTGTGAAAATGGTTGGGCTGCCTCTTTCAAAAGTTACTGGTATTCCATTTAAATCTTTTATTGCACCGGGTGATGAAGCGACTTACCATTCGTTAGTAGAAGCGGGCTGGAAACAGGAAACCAGGGGCGATCTTTTACTTGTTGGACTTTCAAGAATCATTCCGGTTCAATTATCGATTAATATACTCTCACTAAATGAAGGGCCTTCTTTAAGCATTATTCTTACCGACCTTACTGCTCAAAAACAAACGGAATTATTATTAAAAGTAAATAATGAAAAACTTCAACAGATAAATTATGAGTTGGAATTAAGCAACCAGGATTTGCACCAATTTGCTACAGTAGCATCTCACGATTTACAGGAACCACTTAGAAAAATACAGATATTTTCTAATTTCTTAAAGGATAAATTTGCTTCAGAACTTTCCGCAGAAGCCGGTATTTACCTGCAAAAAATCATCTCTTCTTCCAATAGAATGAAAACGCTTATTATCGACATTCTTAATTATTCACAATTATCGCAAGACGACATCAGTTGCACGAGGAGCAACTTAAACGATATTTTGAATGAAGTACTGGAAGATTATGAAATATTGATCAGGGAAAAAAAGGCTGAAATTATTGTAGACACCCTACCGTTTGTGGAAGTAAATGCCGGACAAATGCGCCAGGTATTTCAAAATATAATCAGCAATTCATTAAAATTTGTTCGAAAAGATACGTCACCTTTCATACATATATCTGCACAAATAAAATCATCGAATCCGGCCCAATCAAATGTGCTGATGGAAGGTGGACATTGCTACCTCAGTTTTAAGGACAACGGCATTGGGTTTGATGACAAATTTGCTAAAAACATTTTTACACTCTTCAGAAGGCTGCATACCAAAGATAAATTTGAAGGCACAGGTATTGGGTTGGCAATATCAAAAAAAATTGTTGAAAAACATGGCGGCCACATCATTGCAAAAGGCGTTGAAGATAAAGGCTCAGAGTTCATAATAATATTACCCATGTCTCAGCAATAAGCCTCCTTGCTACCCCATAATTTTCCATAAATACATTTTCAAATACCGCTTTTATTCAACTGTGGCCGGAGAATAACCACAAAATATATTTTGATTTCTAAAAAAATGTTGCAGGGATTATTCTAATCAATATCTTCAATTTATAAAACCTAATTAACATGATGTTGTTGGAAAAACAATTGGAAATAAGACAATCAAAAATCCCTGGTGCGGGCATGGGACTTTTTACAAATAAACCAATAAAGAAAGAAACAGTTATTATTGAATATACAGGTACTATTACAACCTGGAAAGAAGTTGACCATGATGAGGGCACAAACGTTTATATTTATTATGTAAGCCGAAATCACGTGATTGATGCCCGTCACCACAAAGATTCATTGGCACGATATGTTAATGATGCCAGGGGCCTGCAAAAAATAAAAGGCCTGCGCAATAATACACAGTACGTAAAAATAAAAAGGAAAATATATTTACAGGCAATTACCAATATACCCGCCGGCGCTGAAATAATGGTAAGTTATGGAAAGGAATATTGGGATGTAATAAAACGGAATATGGATTTAGACCGAATGCAAATGCAAAACCTTGCGGTTGCAATTTAATCTGCTGTAGACTTTTTATTAATCAAAAAAATTTATTCCAGACATCCCCCTATATTAATTTCAACAACTTTTCCTATTCCAAAAAGTTTAGTCAAAAAACTTAACATTGCAATCGTAGTTGTTTATATTAATTTTATGTTATCATTTATAACAATAATGAACTAAATTAATATGGCAACAAAAAAAACAGCGACTCCAAAAGAAATATCACCAAAGGAAAAGATGATACAGGACTTAACTTCAACATTAACTGGCGCATTGGTTTCACTTAAAGAAAGTTTAGGAGAAAAAAAATTTGAAAAGCGCATAAAAAAGGCAGCTAAAATTTTAGGAGAAGGCATAAAACCTGCACCCGCAAAAAAGGTAGCTGGTAAAAATCCGGCCGCTAAAAAATCAACAAAAAAGGCTGCCACAGAAGCCGATATAGCTAAAAAAAATCCAGTCAAAAAAGCTGCAAAAGTTTCAACACAAAAATAGTTTCAGAAAAGTATCTTTTTAACCAAACTGCCAAATGAGTGGCAAAGAAAATTCGTAAAAAAATTTTAATGCATACGATCATTTTAATGCATACGTATTGATTTTATACCCTTTTGCGGATATGAAAATTCAACCTGAATTAATAAGGCAGCATTGCAGTGAAAAGAATTGTATGCCGATATTTAATTTAACGAAGTTGATGACCGAAGGCATAGTACAGGAACCTTAGCCCGGTTCATAATTTGCCTGGTGTAAGATGATGTAAATAATTGTTGGAACCTGGCATCAATAGATGATGTAACTACAATTAGGTCTGTTTTTAGCAAGCTTGAAATTTTCAATACCTCCCCCGCCATATTTTTACCTATCTTAAAATAGCTGGAGGTTTTTACTTTATCCAGGCTAACCCGGTCAACCAGTTGAGCCGCTAATTTTCTTAACAAACTAATATTTCCTTCATAGTCATTTGACAAGCCCAATATTTTCAATATTGACTCGTTTTTCCTGATGATATTTTCAATATAATCGTATTTCTCAACAGCTTCAGAAGTTGGGCGAATTGGAAATAACACTTCCTTAAATGAAAGCCATTTTTTTAGTGGTGGAACTGTTAGCATTGGGCACCCCGCATTTTCTATCAACTTTGCCGTATTTGACCCAATAGATGCCTCATTATAACCGGTCGCACCATGTGTACCCACCACAATTAAATCCGCATTAAAATCTGTAGCAATATTGGCAATTGTTTCAGCAACCTGCCCTTTTTCAATAATATAGGTACATACTAAATCATCCTGAGTTTTAATCTTATTTACCAGGTCATCCATTTGCCTTTCATGATCCATTTGTAACTGGTTACTATCTTCTCCTTGTTCCAGCACATTTAGCAGTTTTACCTGCGCATTGTGACGCCTGGCCATTTCAATTGCAGTGTGTAATGCATTCAGCGATGTTTCGCTAAAATCAACTGGCACCAGTATTTTGTTAATGTTATAATTTTTCATATGGAATAAATTGATGGGTTATAGAAAGATTAGGACAGTTTAGCAACGTTATTAATGGCAATTTAATACAATGCAATTAGAAGCAAGTTAAAGGGAAATTGAAAATTAACTGATGATCTCTCATAAATATAATATTAAATAATTAAGGATGGAATTAAAAATCCTAAAGTTTATCAACATAAGGTGAATCAAATTTGTTGGAATATTGAATGACGAATACGAAATTAAGCCATCACTAAACTCAATTAAAGATTCAACAAATTTTTAATGATTTTCTAATACAATGGAAGTACGTAAACATTAATAGCCTACACCAAAAGTTGAGGGAACAAAAAAGCCTAAATCCTTGTAGTTAAAGGACTTAGGCTAGGTATTCAGTAAGGGACAATTATCTAACTTAATTTCTAATTTTCCAGCATTTTCTGAACTGTAATATGTTTTTAAAAAATATGATACCAATTAAATAAAGGGCATCTCCTTAAAAGAGGAAATAACTTCTGGGTTCTACGATTTTCTAAAATTAGTTAGAAGTACTTTCATTATCGTTCTTCTCCAATACCATTCTACTTCTTGTTAAATTTTCATTTCAAAATCTGCTCAATAGCTTTACCAACCTCAGTTACCGGCAACTTACATGATCTATTTCGGCATACATAAATGGTGGTTTTGCCTGGTACCAATTTCCCTTCAAGTAAGGATAAACTTCCTTCGCTATTTCCACCGGAAAGAAAAACATTTGGTAAATAATATGTGTCCAGTTCTTTTCGCTTTGCAGCATAATCATTTCCTACAATAGTTACTTCAAAAGGCTCTGCTGCCAGCCATGCCATTAACAAAGTATATGCTGTAATTAACAATGCCAACTGGCCCGGTATGCTAGGCAAATGGCGAACGGGTAATGAAAGAGGTAACTCCCGCCTGTAAGGATTTGAAAGTAAAATTTGTAGCTAATGATCTTACTGATGCAGGTACCATTGCAAAGTCTACAGCAGAATTAAAAAAGAACCAGGTTTACAATTAGGTAAAAGAAACAAAATCAGCCGGGGGTTGCCTTTATGAAATTCTACAGTTGATTCAGGAAAATTTGGAATTTCCTGATAGGAAATTGACTTTGTTACGTCTACATGATTGAGGAACGATCCAAGGCCCGTTCCTAAAACAATTGCGGTATCAATATTGTAATATTCATGTCGGTAACGTAACGGATTGTTTCCTCAATTTCTGTTAATATATCTTTCATAAAGTAAAATTGTGTTTAAATGAAAATAACAATTTTAGATGGATTAGAGCTTGATTAATAGATCGTTCCCCAGATATTAATTATTAATAAACCGCATTAGTTATATTTAGTTTTTACACTTAAAATAAATTTCAAAAAAATGTCAAATCACTATTATAATGCCGATGACCTTAACAAGTTTGGCGATGTGGGTAAATATCAAAAGGAGTTAGCCGATAAATTTTTTGGCTGGTATGGGGAGGTCTTTAAAGACAGTGCGCTTACTGCTAAGGAAAAGTCTTTAATCGCCCTTGCCGTGGCCCATGCCGTGCAATGCCCTTACTGCATTGATGCTTATAGCAGCGATGCGTTTGAAAAAGGATGGAGCGAAAGCCAGATGATGGAAGCCGTGCATGTGGCAGCAGCCATTAAAGGTGGTGCTGCTCTGGTTCACGGTGTACAAATGATGAATAAAGTAAAAGAGATTGCGATGTAGCCCCCTCCGCCCCCTGAAGGGGAACTGATAAGGGAGTAGATATTATCGAAGTTTTTTTGTACCCAGCTTTATTAATTCTATTAAACATCGTTGCGTCGCACTCTTGTACAGAATACCAGTATTGAATTTTTTCCGATGCGATTAAAATTAATCTTGTCCGAAAATTTAATTTTTAACTAACAATCTAAATTCTCCTTTTGGAACATCCCGATCATTTCGGGAAGAGGACAGGATCAATATGAAATCATTAAAAGCACAACATAACATATTGTCAGATGTTCATGAGCAACTCGAAATACTGGAGCATGGCGCAAATCATGATGACGCTTACAGGTTAATTCCCTTTCAGCAGAAACTGGAAGGCATTGGTTTGTATCCGCTAAAACCAACACAATTGGAAACTTTTCAGATAAATGTTGGCAAGATGTGCAACCAGGTATGTAAGCATTGCCATGTGGATGCAGGACCCGACAGGAAAGAAATTATGACCAGGGAAACCATGCTGCAGTGTTTGGATGTGTTGAAAACAAACCCTTCATTTAAAACAATTGACCTTACCGGCGGAGCTCCGGAAATGAATCCTGATTTTCGCTGGTTTGTGGAAGAAATAAAAAAGGCCAGTCCCTCAATTAATATTATTGTAAGATGTAACCTTACCATTATCCGTTCCAACAAAAAGTATTACGACCTGCCTGAGTTTTTTAAACAGCACAATATTGAAGTTGTTTCTTCCTTACCATTTTATACAAAAGACAGAACAGACAGGCAACGGGGTGATGGTGTGTTTGAAGATTCTATCAAAGCATTGCAAATGCTGAACGCTGTGGGATATGGAATTGCAGAGAGTGGCTTAACACTCAATCTTGTTTACAACCCCGCAGGAGCTTTTTTACCACCGGCACAATCATCCTTAGAAAAAGAGTTTAAAGATTCTTTGCAAAAAAATTTTGGAATTGCGTTTAATAATTTATTCGCCATTACCAATTTACCAATCAGCCGCTATTTAGATTATTTGCTGCAATCGGGTAATTATGAAAAATACATGGAGAAATTAATTACCGCCTTTAACCCTGTAGCTGCCGCCAATGTGATGTGCCGCAATACAATTTCTGTTGGATGGGATGGCTTTATTTACGATTGTGACTTTAACCAGATGCTGGAATTAAAAGTGGATTGCAGCAGTAAGCATATTGCCCAATTTAATTTACAGCAATTGGCAAACCGTTCAATAGTAGTAAACCAGCATTGTTATGGATGTACTGCTGGTGCAGGTAGTAGTTGCGGAGGGGCTGTCACATCTTAAGTATGAAATCAGCATTAATTATATTTGTCCGCAACCCGGTAATGGGGAAAGTAAAAACGAGAATTGCTGCTGCAATGGGTGATGAAAATGCTTTAACGGTTTACAAACATCTTTTGCAACATACAAAAGACATCACAGAAGGCCTGCCGGTAACCAGGTTTGTTTTTTATGCAGATGGAGTAACAGCAAATGATTTATGGAATGGTTATGAAAAGTGTTTACAAAGCGGAAGTGATTGTTTTGAACTTGATGAGAAAATGATCTCCGATGTTTTTTTAAAATTGAATGAATACGAGATTGTTATTGGCCCGGCAGTAGATGGCGGATATTATTTATTGGGTATGCAATCTCCTGTTAAAAATCTCTTTGAAAATATTACCTGGAGCATCGACAGCGTATTTGATGAAACAGTAAAACAAATAAAGCAAAAGCACTTATCGTTCGGTTTATTGCCAGTTTTAAACGATGTTGATAAGAAGAGGATATAACATTTACCTATTAAATTGTAAATATGGAACTTGGATATTTAGAAACAACAAAGAATGTTTACAAAGATGCTGCAGAAAATCCTAATGTGGGTCTGTGTTGTACCACTACGCCTGTCTGGCAACTGCCTGGTTTGGACATCCCGATAATCATGCAGCAAATGAATTATGGTTGTGGAAGCACCGTTAACCCAAGAGACCTGGTAAACAATCCGAAAATTTTATACGTGGGTGTTGGTGGAGGAATGGAATTATTGCAATTCGCTTATTTCAGTCGTCAAAAAGGAGGCGTAATAGGAGTAGATGTAGTGGATGAAATGCTGGAGGCAAGCAAAAATAATTTTAGAGAAGCGGAGAAATTAAATCCCTGGTTTAAAAGTGAATATGTTGAATTGCGTAAAGGCGATGCATTGCAATTACCAATAGAAAATAACAGCATTGATGTTGCAGCGCAAAATTGTCTTTTCAATATATTTAAACAAGATGAATTAAAACAGGCATTAAAAGAAATGTACCGTGTGCTTAAACCTCGTGGTAAACTGGTGCTAAGTGATCCAACCTGTGAAACAGAAATGCCGGCAACATTGCAGAATGATGCACAGTTAAGAGCTTTGTGTTTAAGCGGTGCGTTGCCTTTAAAAGATTACATAAAAATGGTTACAGATATTGGTTTTGGGACTATTGAAATAAGAGCCAAACGCCCTTATCGAATTCTTGACCCTGTTCATTATGATACAGACAAACTGATATACATTGAAAGTGTAGAAGTCTGTGCCATCAAAGACCCCATGCCTGCAGACGGACCATGTGTATTTACAGGTAAAACGGCCATTTACTATGGCAGTGAAGAAAGTTTTGATGATAATAAGGGGCATGTACTTTTACCCAATCAGCCGCTGGCGGTATGCGATAAAACAGCAGGAAATTTGGCAACCCTTAACAGAAGCGATATTTTCATTTCGCCTTCCACCTGGTTTTATGATGGCGGAGGATGTTGCTAATCCTTACCGGTTTTTGTTTTGATTTTCTGTATAGTTGAATAGGCTCCATAAATTACAAGTCCCGCAATTGTTAAATAGTGTCTGCACGGGGAAATTGCTCAAATCAACAAAGAAATCGAAAGTGAGATCCCTAAAATATCTAACCTGGAAAAACTATTAGCAGAAAGCCTGAAAAAACTCACCAAACTCAATGTGGTATGGAGTTCCGCCAATTTGGAAGAAAAGAGAATCTTTCAAAAAACTCTCTTTCCAAACGGTATTCTATTTGATGCAGAAAAACACGAATATCTGACTTTTAATTCCAATCAATTTATTCAGCTAATTGATTCGTTATTAACAACAGGTGTTCTAAATAAAAACGCAACTTTTCCAATTTTCAGGAAAAGTTGCGTTCTGTATTCAGTAAGGGACAATTATCTGACTTAATTTCTGATTTTTTAGCATTTTCTAAGCTGTAGATATATTTATAAAAAATATGAACCAGTTAAATAAAGAACATTTTACTTAAGAGGAAAATAATAGCTGGTGGTTCAAACCGACTTATCGAGGATTTATAGAGAATTATTGACTGGTTGCAAAACATTGGTTCAAGCTATTCCCCTTAAGGTTAAACTTTAGCTTCAACAAATCTAACTAGTTTTTTGGATGCAAAATCTTAGAAAAAGCTTCAAAGGGTTCGCATTCAAAATAACATTTCATAATTATAAAATTAAAAATCACAGAATTTTCTTCCGAAAACTTTACGGCGTTTCAATCAAGTTATTTGCCACCCGGTTAAGGGCAGACGGATCTCCCTTTACATAAACATTATTTTCAACCGAAGCGGTTACGTTATCAGCCTTTTATTGGCGTAAGGTTTAAATATTTTCAAGACTTCATTTACAATGTCGCTTAAATCTGATATCACGGCATGTGTATAAACTATAATTCCCTTGTTGAATTTTTCAACATCAAAAAAGTTGACAATATCGGAAGTAAGTTTGTCAATATTTTTTTTCACTACCTGCAACTCTTCTGAATTTTCATTTTTATGCAGGTATTCATCAAGGTAATTCGAAATGAGGGTTAACGGCGTTTTGGTTTCATGAGCCAGGTTAACAAATGTATTGGTTCACTGTTCGTTGATTTTTTCAAGGTCATTTGTTCGACGTGCAACTTCATCTGTTAGTGTGGTGTTCCAGTCTGTTAATTTCTGTTCCGTAGTAATGAGCCGTTCATGTTCTTTCCTTAACCCCGAAATAGGCCGCTTTATCTGTAGAGCGAACAACAACAAGAAACCTATATTAGTGATTGATGCTTCAACGCCTTGGCTCATGTTTAAAAAATCAATGATAGGCAAAAAAACCCATGGTGTAAGGCTGAGAAACAGCACTGTAATTTCTTCCTTAGAATCACTGCTTTTAAAATTGCCTTTATATTTATACCGAATTGTTTTGGCTAAACTAAATATAACCCATAGTGCATAAGCAACAGGAAGGGTCAACAATTCTTTAGCAAGATCGAGTTTGCCGGTAATGTCAAAAACAATCACAAAAGGACATAAGGAGCAACCAGGAAAAAATAAACCCCTTTGTAGGCATGAAATTTCATCTTTTCCAAATCGAAAGCTTTGTAATATCAAGCTGCTAAATAAATACTTGATTGAAACCTTCTATTAAAATACGAATTGTAGATACTTTAATAGGCTTTATTGGCTTTGCTATTGTTATTTTTATTTGGTGGTATGCCTTCCAAAACCAAAAAGCAGGCACTTACCTAATTCCAAGTCCTGTAACAACATTTAAAAAATTGACGGTGCTTTTTTTTAGTGGTGAAATATTCATTGACTTATACGAAACCCTATACCGGATGCTTGCTGGATATTTTCTTGCAGGAATTTTTGGTATAAGTTGCGGATTGTTACTTGGAAGTTTTCCCTTCGCCCGAAAAATGTTTGATGGCACGATTGATTTTTTTCGTTCAATTCCTGTTACAGCTCTCTATCCGGTTTTTGTTTTGATTTTTGGAATTGGTAGTAATTCAAAAATTGCAATGATTTTTTGGGCTTCGTTCTTTATTATTTGCATAAACACGACTTATGGTGTAATGCAAACAAATCCCATCAGAAGAAAGATGGCTCAACTATATGGTGCAACTTGGTTTCAGATTTTTTCAAGAGTTACATTTTACGATTCATTGCCTCATGCAATGGTAGGTTTAAGGGTCGCTTTGTCTTATGCCTTAATTGTAAGCATACTCACAGAAATGTTCATGGGTTCTCAATATGGAATTGGAGCAAAAATTTCTGAATCGTATAATTTATATCAGATTGATGCAATGTTTGCTCTTATATTAATTGCCGGAATGTTGGGTTACTTTTTTAATATCATCTTTGTGAGAATAGAAAAAAAAATAGTTGGTTGGAAGTTCAATGCAGATTAAATTAGAAAATATAAACAAGTCGTTTCGTTCAAAAGATGGTGAAGTGAAAACCATCTTTAAGAATTTTTCATTGTCCATAAGTGAGCCTGACTTCATGACCATAATAGGCCCCAACGGCTGTGGAAAATCTACGTTGTTGAATTTGATTTCAGGAATTGAAAAAGCAGATTCCGGTTCCATTGAACTTAATAATAAAGGAAGAAGTTTAGGAAGTATTGGTTATGTTTGGCAGGACTACCGTTCATCTTTGTTGCCATGGTTGAATGTCTACCAAAATATTGAGTTTCCCCTGAAGCTTCGCAAAATTGAAAAGACTGAGCGAAGAAGAATTGTTGATGACTTACTAAATGAATTTAGAGTTTCATTTAGTCCCCAAAAAGAGGTTTACAAATTATCTGGGGGTCAACAACAACTCGTCTGTTTGTTGCGAAGCGTCGCTTCAAATCCGTCTTTACTTTTGTGCGATGAGCCATTTAGTGCATTAGACCAGTCAAGTCGGTGGACGATGGCTTTTTATTTGGAGCAACTTTGGCTTAAAAAGAAGATTCCCATTTTGTTTGTCAGCCACGATATTGATGAAAGCATTTTGCTTGGTAATAGGATTATCCTTCTAAATAAATCAGCACAGGTAGATGAAGTTCTCGTAAATCGCTTACCTCGTCCCCGAAATATTGAAATGCTGAGTTCACCTGAACACATCAAACTCCGTCAAAGGGTAATTCAGTTTATGAAAGTAAATGGTGCCATCCAGGACGGTGTTTCAACATAAGATCTCCTTTTTAGAATTGTATTAGTTCTACTTTGACAAGTCAAAAAAGTATTTGTTATGATTGCGTAAATTTCAGAAATTGTGGTCATTTAAAAATCACGTATAAATATAGACCATGAGCGAACACCATCGTTACCAGCCCAAGAACCTCGGTTAAAAAAATATGCACAATCTTTAATATCTATTTTTAAAGCTGGCACTCATAATAAGTTGCAACATGCCACACAATATTTAAAAGGACTGTTCCCGGGGTCAGAAACGTAATATTGAACGTATGGTAGAGCGTGTAGTGGACAGCAATTATTTTCAAATACAACACTTTATCAGCGAGTCGCCGTGGGATGCCAGAGCGGGATTTGAAAGAGTAGCATTGGATACCAGTCAACTATTTGCAGCCCATGAGCGTGTAGGATTACTGATAGATGAAAGTGCCCACCGTAAGAAAGGAAAACAATCCGTAGGCGTTGGTCGTCAGTATTGCGGTACGATTGGTAAGGTAGATAATTGCCAGGTTGCAGTGTATGCGGCATTAAGTGTAGAAAAATATTACGGTCTAATTGATACAGCGCTATATCTTCCTGAAGACTGGACATCCAATGAGGCGAGGTGCAAAAAAGCTGGCATACCTCCCATGCCGGCAGGAGTAGAACGGGTTTGTAAAAGCAAGGTGGAACTGGCATTGGATATCATCAAACGTCAAAAGGAGCTTGGTACGTGGTTTCATTATGTAGGCGCAGATGGCCTGTATGGAAACAGCTACCATTTTCAGCGGGAAATCGATAAGCTGGAAATACTTTTTGTACTTGATATCCATAGTGATCAATACGTATATACCGAACCGCCTGTGATAGCAATACCTGGTAAAACCGCCGCCGCAGGCCGTAACCCAAGTCGTTACAAAGCTACTGGCAAGCCCATTGAAGTGAGGGAATGGGCAAAGAATATAGCAGCGGAAGATTTGGAAAAAATATGTTTGCGCAAAACGGGCAAAGGTGACTTAAACTGTTGAGCTATACACAAAAAGTATATTTATAGGATGGGGAGTCATTCGATTATATGGAACGTATACTGGTACTCAGGATAACAGAAAGTAAAGATGGAAGCAGGGAATATAAATATGCCATCAGCAATGCCTGGGAAGGAGAATGCACCACTGAAGAACTCGTCCGGATGCAATCGCAACGATGCTTTGTAGAGCGATCATTTCAGGAAGCCAAGCAGGAAGCAGGCATGAGCCAATACCAGGTAAGGGGCTGGCTGGCATGGCATCATCACATGGTAATGGTTATGTTTGCCTTGCACTTTATCCTAAGCGAAAAAATGTTATTAAAGGATACCCTGCCATTATTAAGCGCTTATGATGTAAGGGAAATCATGCTGAATATTTATCCAAAAAAAGGAATAACCGAACAGGAAATAATGGAGCAAATCCACAAAAGACATGAACAGAGAAGAATTCAAAAAAACCAAAAAGATTCAACATGACTTGTCAAAGTAGAATTAACGATTCTTCTAAATGCTTTAAACCAGCCTTATCTCTCTTTTTCGAAACCATATATTTCAACTGAATGCTTTATATTACTAAATATTTATAGCAAGAAGCACTAAAACAAATCAAACTCTTCTGAGCCTATAAAATTAAAATAAAATGGCTGCAAAAGACCTATTTGATTTTGACTATAGTAAAGATTTGCCTGAGCAGGAGAAATTCCCAATTAATGAGAGCATACAAGGGCGGACTGTAAAGGAAATACTCTTAAAAGATATTCGTAATTCGAAAGACTACCTTATCGTCACTGGTTTTACTTCATTAGCGAACCTTATTGATATTTTTGGGGCAACTGAATATCCCAACTTAAAACAGCTTCGGATAGTAATAGGATATGACCCTGATGAAAGGGTGAGTAAAAAATTACCCCACTATTCTTTATCTACAGAAATAAAAAACTATTGGCTTAAGCAGAATGTAAGCATTAAACTATGTGGTCCAATTCTAAACCTTATAGAAAAAATACGGGAGGGTAAATTTATATTTAAAGTTAAAGACAGGCTTCATGCCAAATTGTATATTGGAAATAATGCTGCCATAATTGGTTCGGCGAATTTTAGTAAATCGGGAATAATAACTCAAGTTGAGGCAAACATAAGGGTTCAGACTTCAAATGGAAAAACGGAAAAAGAGCAATACGAAGGAATAAAAAAAATAGCTGAATACTATTATGACTTGTCGGAAGATTACAATAAGGCTCTTATAGACCTTCTAACAAAATTATTAAAAGATGCTTCATGGGAGGAGGCATTAGCGAGGTCAATTGCAGAGATATTGGAGAGCAGATGGATGAAAGATTATCCTGTACTTTACCAGGCACTGGTTAGTAATGAATTGTGGCCTTCACAAAAAATTGGTATTGCACAGGCTATGAAAATAATTCAAGACCAGGGAAGAGTTTTAATTGCTGACCCTACCGGTAGTGGCAAAACTAAATTTGCTACAGCATTAGCCTATACTTTGTTTCATTGGCTTTGGGAAAATGGATTGAAAGATCGTTCTAATGCTTTAATTATTTCTCCCAAACAGGTTGTGGATAATTGGCAACGTGAACAAGAACATTTCAAGCTCTACAACAAAATAGAATCCATGGGTAAATTGAGTTTAGGAAATGATAAAAATCAAAAACTACTACAAAAACAAATAGAAAGTGCAGATATCCTAGTGGTGGATGAGGCACATAACTATCTACATCCAGGTTCGAAGCGAAGTCAGGCAATAAATCCTAAAGGCTCCACAAATGTTATACTTTCAACAGCTACTCCAATTAACAAAAAGGCGGACGACTTGCTTCGTTTAATTGAACTGCTGGATATTGATAATTTAAGCGATGCGGATTTAGCAACTTTCCTGGTGTTAAGGAGAAACAGGAAGAAAAATCTGGATAGCAATCAACTTGAAATGCTTAAAGGTTATATCAATCAGTTTATTGTTAGAAGAACTAAGAAAGAATTAAATAAAATGATAGACAGGGAACCAAAATTATACAAGAACAAATATGATCACACCTGTAAATACCCGCAAACCAAACCTGATATATATAATACAGGAGAAACGGAAGAAGATAAAAAAGTTGCAAAGAAAATAAAGGAACTGGCTTTACAGTTAAAAGGAATTCATTACTTGCAAGTTCTTAAGATTCCAGAATACTTAACAACCGAAGAAGATAAAAAGATTTATATAAACCAACGGTTTAACTCTGCACCAGCGCTTGCTTCATTTAAGGTACGTTCTTCATTGCGCTCTTCGCACTGTGCCCTTGTAGAATATCTGCATGGTACTGATGAAGCTAATAAAGTTTTTAATTTATCTACGACTAAATCAAAGACTGGTAATATCATCCAAAAAATAATCAAGTGTAGTAAATCGATTCCCAAAAAATACTTTTCTAAAGAATGGCTATCAGCAGAAACTGAATGGCTTTTTAATGATGAAAAGTACAAAGCGGCTTGCGATAAAGAAATGTATATTTATACACAAATTAATGCGCTTGCAAAAACACTAAGTGGTAGCAGGGAAAAGAAGAAGGCTGCTGTATTAATTGAGAAGGCTGTAAAATATAATAAGATTATTGCCTTTGATTCAACAGTTATTTCCTTAGATCTTTTTAAGAAAATTATTGATGAAAATTCTTCAGGTGTAAAGGCTCTTGTGGCAACAGGCCAAAATAATAAGAACAGAAATCTGGTGAAGGAGCATCTAAGCCTGGGGAGTGAAAACAATGAGATGTTGATTGCACTATGTTCTGATGCCATGTCAGAAGGTATTAATTTACCAGATGCCAAAGCCCTTGTTCTTTTGGATATGCCGAGTGTATTAAGAATAATTGAGCAGAGGATTGGCAGAATTGAAAGAATGGATAGTGAGCATAAAGAAATTCATATTTTCTGGCCAAATGATTCGGATGAATTTTCGCTTAGAGGAGATAAAAGAATGGTTGACATTTTACTTGTTACCGAAAACCTGATTGGAAATAATGTAGATATTCCCAAAGCTATTTACGAACGTCACCTTAAAGATGGACTTACTACAGAGAATTTAATTAAAGCCTATGATGACTATTCTGAGAATGAGCATGAATGGAGCGGTGTAAAAGATAGCACACAGAATTTATATAGCCTTATTGAAGGATCAGATGCATTGATTGATGCTACGACCTATCAGGAGTTTAAGGATGTTGATTCCACTGTAAAGACTGCGGTAAGCTTTATTGAATCCGATCGAAGCTGGAGTTTTTTTGCTTTTAGAGGAAGTGCTGCCCGAAGCCCAAAATGGTTATTTATTGATGAAAGAAACAACCCCTTCACAGATTTTGCAGAAATAACCGGCAAGTTAAAGGAATACTTAAAACCAAAAGAAATCATTCAAAGACGATGGAACGAAGTTGATACAAATAATGAGATTAAAAAAATTATCAGAAAACTTCGTCATCAGGAAAGAGAACTTTTGCCGTGGAAAAAGAAAAGGGCATTAGCTGTAGGGCAAAAAATATTGAAACAAATGAATGATGCGAGTCCGGAAAAACAAAAAGAGAAAAAGACGATAATTTCGATGGTGCTTGAATTATTTAATCCACAGCCTGATGCTGAGGATTTTATAGACTTCGATCATTTTGCAGAATTATGGCTATCATTACTAATACCGGCGTTAGATAAACTTAGAAATACCCGTAAACGGAAACGAACTATCATAACACTAAAAGATCTTTCAATTAAAGATGTAAAGCTTTCAAATGAGAACCTGGAATGGTTAATAGAAAATTGCCGTTATGCCCATACTTTGGATGAAATAATTGCGGCTTGCATAATTGGAGTAATGAAGTAATATTTCAAATTAATATTTATTATATGGCTTTGCCATTTAAAACAATTATTTATGAATTCTCTTCCCGGTTATTCAGTTTTTATACATTGAATACATTGGCTGAAAGTCAAAGCTTCACTAATTCTTTCCTTATCGCTTCCAGGGCCATACCAACCCGGCTTTGCACTTTAAGCTTCTGAAAAAGACTTTCCCGAAATCCATCAATAGTTCTTTCGCTAAGTCCCATCTTATCTGCAATTTGTTTGTAGGTCAAATCGCTGCAAGCAAACTTCAAAAAAATTTGCTCGTTACCGGTAATTTTCAATGCATCTTTTTCGGCTTCAAGAAGCCGACGGAAATTGATGTTACTTTGATCTGCATTGTAGTAACCTTTTGTCCATACTTCTTGCAAAGCTCTACCCAACTCAACGGGATGTATATCTTTCAACAGGTACGCATAGCAGCCAGCCTTTATCATTTTTATAATGCTTTTATCAGTGTCTACCGTCGTAAGGGCAACGAGCTTGCAAGCCGGGAAATTTTCGGTCATCCAAATCGCAGTGGCTACACCGTCCATAACAGGCATGTTTACATCAACAAGCATAATTTGTGGAAGCAGGTTTTTATTTCGAAGTTTTTCCTGTAGATCAGCACCGTTTTTCGCATCCAGAATAACTTCATAGACACCAAGGCTTTCGAGCAAAAGAGCAAGTGATTTTGAAAATAACTGGTGGTCATCAACTATTCCTATGGTAAGTTTCATTTCTCCTCGTTTATAGGTAACTCAATTTTTATAATCGAACCTGGATGCCTAGACTCCCATCTAATTTCTCCTCCGAGCAATTTAGTCCGTTGTTTCATATTTTGTATCCCAAAGCCATCTTCCAGCGTGTTATCAATTCCTATTCCGTCGTCGCCAATTAAGACCGAAATATTTTGAGATCCTGATACAACTTCAACATCAATATTTTTGGCGGATGCATGTTTTATTGCGTTTTGTAAAGCTTCTTGTATAATCCTAAATAAAATGATCTGCTGATCCGCTACCATTGCAAGTTTGCCTGTATGTGAAAAATTCGCCTTGATGATTTGTGCCATATTAATTCGGCCTACCTCATTTGACAGATTTTCAATTAGATCGAATCTTTCCAGCCATTCTTTATCGAGCGACCTGGAAAGCGCTCGTAATTCATTAATTGCAATACCAATCGTGTCATCTGCCGTTTTTATTGTTTTATTTACGGGACTGGGATTCATTTGCGCCACACCCAGCAACATCTTACTACTGCTTAACAATTGGCAAACATTATCATGTAATTCCCTTGCAAGAACTGAGAGTGTTGCTTCCTGCACTTCCACCCTGGATTGCAACAACTCTTTTTGGAAATCCTCCTGCATTGCTTTCTTTTCTCTTATATAGATCTCCTGTTTTCGTTTATAATTTACGATGGCCAATATAATCCCCAGCGATAGTATAAGTACCACTAAAGAAACAGTGATTATGGCAGGGAAGATTTCTTCCATTTATTTCGTGATATACCTATTATTAATAGTGAGTATAAAAGATAGTTACATACTGAATTTATGATTGAAAAAAGTTTTCTTGCTGTTTCTGTTTTATCTTTCAACAGGTAATTATAAATAGCGTTAAAACTTATCGTTCCTGCAAAGTAAATAAGAAAGCTGATTATAAACCAGAATACGGGCTGCTGAAAAATACTTGTTTCATAGTCTGCATCAATTAACCATAACGCAAGCATACACCAGGTAATAACAAGTAGCCCCTCAATACTGTTGCTTATGGTCGGAAACTGTTCAAATTCCTGAACAAAAAGACTTATAAAAAGGGAGACTCCGGTAAAAAATATTATTGAGTAACCCATAATCTTTCTTATAAATACAACGTTGATACCATCCCTAAGCAATAACGTTATTAACGCATACTCTGCAATGGTAAAGAAATGATAAAGCACAAAATAATTTATAGAATATACCCCCATGACTTCAACGCCGATTTCTGTGACAATTGAAAAAAATAAAAGCATTGAAAGTATCTGTACTTTTTTATCATGTAAATAAAACAAGCTGGTGATGAAGCAAAAAAACATCAACAAATAATATACATACACCAGCTTGAACATCTTTTTTATTTATCGGCGAAAACTAAAAATTTTTCTACAAACTGGCACAGGGAAAGTTGATTAAAATTAAGGTTATCTTTTTCAAGTTCAGTGTAAAAGTCATCCATTGATTTTACATTTTTTGCGTCACTTAAAGGAAACCCTGTACCTCCATTTCCTTTTTCTTCTATGGCAGGTATTTGATTGGTCAAATTCTGTAGCAAGTCGGGATCATTAAAAGGTCCTGCTAGACCTTGCATGCTTTGGCACAATTCAAGCAATCCCTCTTTATGAATTGTATTATGGGCACTATCTACCCCGTGAAGGGCCAGGCTTACTTCATTTTTTGTCGCGTCAGGTATTACGAAATACATCCGAACATATTCACACTCTTCCTGTGCCAGTATCCTAAAAATTGATGCTTTACTGAATTCTACCCACCAAAGATTTCTAAATGGAGGATTTGCAGAAGAGGGTGCTTGCCTGAATCGCTCTAGCATTTGCAAAAAATTTGTGCCTGTTACAGGCATTCCATAATGTATGCCTGCTGTTGTGTCTGAATAAGGTTGTTCCATTTCAATTGACCCTAAAGAATTATCACTGTAGTAGCCTTGTACAATCATCTTTTCATTTTTTCTGGACATAGTAAAATTTTTAAAGAATTAATAATACTACAATATTGAATTATTTACCATTAATCTCATAGGGGAAAATCTCCGAAAAAAAATGTAAAAGCACCCTTTTAATTGAAATAGCGGTTTTTCAATTTTGTCAATACAAAGTATTCATTGGTTTGTATCACAAATCATCCACCTGAAATACGGGAGATTTTAAAACGGAGTACGCTGAAAATCCGCCAAAGAGTAGGCATTAAATTGTAAAGTCATGAAACAAATCATCTATGTACTTCTTCTGCTACAAAGCCTTGGTATATCAGCCCAGGACACGGGAATTATCTTGAAAATAAATCCATTTGGAAACGACGTTACTAAACAAAGATTAAAGTACGGAACAATGGTAAAATTCAGGATTTCAAATGTTAATTCCTTTAAGATTGAAGGAACAAATTCGGTAAGTAAACAGTCAATAAGTTTCGATGTTCCTGCCGCTTTTTCACAGCCACTGGCAGATAATAGTGGCGGAATTGCTGCCACCCAAATGAATAATCTGATTAAGGAAAAGGAGGACTCGTCTAAATTGCTTGCAAATATAATCCAGCTAAAGGGATCCTCTATTCGGGAGTTTGCAGATATGAAGACAGCGGTGGGAGTTCAGTCTCTCACTTCAAAATTTAGTAAAAACATAAAGAAATTGGAAGATGAAATAAAAATTCTGGCAGTAAAGAAAAAAAAGTTGGATGCAGAAATTATTGCCTTACAAGATAAAGCTATGCAGGACATCAAACTAATGGATTCCAAATCTGCTTTTATTGTGAGTTACAATTGTTTCATGACTTCGCTTAACAAAATAGCACTCTATGTGGACATTGATGCATTTATTGATAGCCTCTTAAAAGAAACTTACGTACGGGATACAGAGACTTTTAAGACAAACCTGGATAATTATATGACAAATATTAATGATGACAACGGTAATATCAATCTTTTGCGTGGCAAATGCAAAAAAGCCCTTGAAGATATAACCACCTGTTATATAAATGCAAAAAGTGCTTATGAAGATTTATCTGAACAAATTAAGGCGAAGGAAGTAAAGTTAAGCGGAGAACTAATTTCAGGTGATAAGGCAATTAAATTAAAGATTGACAACTCGGTTGCTACAATTAAAATGGAAAATAAATTTGAAAAAGAATTCCAGTTTCTTAGTGCAAAATTTGAGGCCATAAACTCAGAAAACAAAAGAACTGAGATAATTAATAAAGCCAACACTGGTGTTAATTATTATTATAAAGTTCGCAATTGCTCATTTGAGGTACTTACCGATGGGCAACAGTTAAATGACGATGTTATCACCATCATCCCTAAATTAAAAGACCTCAAAGGTAATATTGTAAAAGAATTTAACCCTATTACTTTTAAAACATACGGAGGCTGGAAAATTGATTTTAGCAGCGGATATCTATTAAGTTTCAAAGGAGACGAGAACTATACAAACCTTTACGATAACAGTGGAATAATTGGCGTTCAAAAAAATAAAACAGATCATCTTAAGCATGCCATTGGCGCTCTCTTTAATGCATATCCACGGACCGGCAGAGATATCAATATGGGCCTCTCTGTTGGTATAAGTGTGCCCACCGATGGTACTAGTATTGGGTTCTACGGGGGATTAAGCGCATTGATGCTGGAAAAAAACCGGCTTGTTTTAACCGTAGGTGCAGCTTTTAATAAAATTAAACTTCTGAACACAGGAAACCTTGTGAGAGAATCAGCAAAGGAAAAAATTACAGGTAAAGAAACCTATGAATTTTCCAACAAAGACTTTAAAGAAATTAAATATGATGACGTTTACCGTCCTGCATTCTTTATCGGAATTACTTACAATGTATTTACCGTAAAAAAATAATGTACCCGAATTATCATCCAAACTTTTTTTTACGCAAGGATTAATTTATTCTCAATGCATCTGCAATAGAAAGTAAACTGGTAAGATACTTACACCCTTTAAAAGACTGTCGCCACAATTTTATAGTTCAGTACTTCAAAATTCATACATAACGGAGTAAGCTGAAAATCCGGTAAAGAGTAAGCATAAACACAATCAAAAAATAAAATGGAAAATGAATTGACATTCGAGCAAATTAATGATCACATTAATAAGGCCGATTTAAGCATTTTTAAAGAAGGTGGAAAAAAGCATTTTGGCATCGCTGACATAAAAACAGCTCCGGGAGATGTATTGCAAAAGGTTTGTAGTATCTACCATGTGGTACGCCCTGTTCTCCAGGGTATTTTGCTGATCCCCTTTATTCCGGCAACCTGGAAACAAGCGGTGAAGACTTTTTTAAATTTGATGGACACACTTTGTCCTGCATAGTTTGATATACACCTATAAAGTATGCTCGTACTTTGTAGGTGTTTTGTTTTTAAAATTCCCCTTGGCAGCTATAATGATTATTACGGACGTTTTTTTTCGGATGCCTTAATCAAATGCGCTTAACATATTTTATCACCGATTTTCTGTTGCATTTTTTATTATTGCCTACAGGAAACTTTAGGCTCATTGCTATCATTTCACTCCGGTGTCTTTAAGTACATTTAAAAATATTAACAAGTTAAGGTCAGACAACCTGCATAATTTGTTATCATTGCAAAAATTATCCTCAGATAATACCAAAGCTTACTATATATTTTCCGTACCAACTAAACGCTAATTTACCAATGTACAGAGTATTTATCTTGTTATTTATCTTTATAAACCTGGGAGCAACTGCACAAAAAACTTTATCTTCAAAAATTACGATTAAACACAGGCAAGCTAAGGATGTGTTTCATAATACAGTAAAAAGCATTTCTCCACTAACCGCTATCCTGCTTGTGAAATGGAAAAGGAATCTCAAAAAAAGTACTGATTATACCATGGCTAACTTTCAGCCAGTTGACAGTAGTCTTATTAACGCTTATGGCATCATCAAAAAAAATGGTGTGGACTATGTGAACGTATTTATGGCAGTTACTACCGATTTTAAAATTGCTGACGTAGTTTCCTTTGGATTTTTACCTGGTACCATCAGGAAGACAATGGTTACAGGCCTTATACCGATTGAAAAAATTGAAGACATTGCCAATCACCCACATGTTCAATATTTGTCTGCAGGAGAAAAAGCAAGTCCTGCCTTAGACAGTGCTAGAAACAGCACTGGTGTAAACTTGGTACACCAGGGATATCAACTTTCTCAATCTTACTTTGGCGATGGAGTTATAGTGGGTATAGTTGATATCGGATTGGATTATACCCACCCCAATTTTTATGACAATACAGGCAAAAATAATTACCGGATAAAAAGAGTTTGGGAACAACTGACAACCACTGGAACAGCACCTTTGGGATACTCGTATGGGCGGGAACTAACAACTCAAACTCAAATCCTGAATGCACAACGAGATGTAACAGTTTACTCACATGGCACACACGTAGCAGGTATTGCAGCCGGTGCCGGTGGAGGTGTTAGTACCGACTACGTGGGTATTGCCCCAAAGGCAGATATTGTATTGGTTTCTTCAGATGGGAATGCTGCGAAATTATTAGATGGTGTGGCCTACATTATGGATTACGCAGCTTCCGTTAATAAGCCTTGCGTAATCAATTTAAGTTGGGGCAGCCATATTGGACCACATGACGGAACATCTGCATTTGACCAGGGATGCGACCAGTTAGTTGGTCCCGGTAAAATAATTGTAGGTGCAGCAGGCAACCAGGGTGCCGACTCAATTTACCTAGCAAAAACTTATTCTGCTGTTGATACGTCTTTGGTTTCATTTATCAGGTTTACAGGTTCACCCCTTGGCACAAATGGGCAAACCACTATTGATATATGGGGAGTTCCCAACCAGGATTTTAAAGTTGCTGTTAACATTTACAATACTTCTACCAACCAATATGAAGACTATACCAGTTACTATTCCGCAGGTGTGAACGCTACAGTTATTGATACCTTATATGATGCTGACCCCGTTGCTGATAGTTGCTTTCTTTCAATAAGCACGGGTATCAATCCAATAAATAATAAACCCCATGCAATCGTTAATATTGATAATTCCAAACAACGAAACAACAACCAGTATCTGCAAATTGAGATTCTTGGAAAAAATACGCAGACAAAAGCATGGGCTGCAAACGGCAGTGCCATATTTAGTTCACGGGGATATGGTGGCAATGTGTTAGGCGGCGCTACTACTTCTACTATAGGTGAATTAGGCGGAACGGGTAACAGTATAATTAGCGTGGGCGCTTACACTTCAAAAACCAGCTACCAGGCATTGAACGGCAGTAATCAAATAACAAGCTATCCCAATGCTATTGGAACAATTGCACCTTTCTCAAGTAAGGGACCAACTGCGGATGGAAGAACCAAGCCAGACATCACAGCTCCGGGTAATGCAGTGATATCATCATTCAACCGGTTTGATACCAGGTTCACAGCAGGATCAAATAAAGTTGCTGCAGTAGTTACATACAACGCCACAAATTGGTATTTTGGAGTTGACCAGGGAACATCTATGGCAACACCGATGGTAACAGGTACCGTTGCTTTATGGCTACAGGCAGATCCTACCTTAACACCCACCAAGGTAAAAACTTATTTAAAAGATAGTGCCATCACTGATGCCTTTACGGGTGCCATCCCTCAAGCCGGTAGTAATGTATGGGGCTGGGGAAAACTTGATGCATACCGTGGATTGAAAAAAGTATTGAATTCAGTTGTATATACTTTTACAGGAAATGGCAACTGGGATCTGCCATCAAACTGGACTAACAATATCGTGCCGCCAAATAACCTTACTTCAGGTTCAATTATTATTGATCATGCAGTTGGTGGTAAATGTATTTTAAATATTCCTCAGGTTATTTCTCAAAATAGTTCGTTAACTATCAAGGCAAATAAAAACCTGGAAATACCGGGTTCTGTAAATATTCAATAAAGAATTAATAAAAATTTTATCAGACTTCGGGTGGCAAGGCAAACAGGTTAGCAGAAATCATAGTGATAAGAAATTAATCACTGACACTGGATACCTTAATATTTATTGCTGCCACCTATTAAATTCGCCTATTCAGTTAAATTATCGTATCAATAAAACTGCTCCCTTTTTTTGTACCAACTGGCCATTAAAAGGATTTTCGTATTGCAATATCCAGGTATAAGCACCGGCATCTGATAATACTCCGTTGCGGGTACCATTCCAGCCATTTTTTACGTCGCTGGTTTCAAAAACCTTTTCACTCCACCTGTTGTAAATCGCAAAAAAACGAATGGGGACATTAAAACGAGGCGGCACCCTGAACACATCATTTTTACCATCACTGTTAGGAGTAAACGAATTAGGCATTATGATATCTCCAAAAACCTTCACCACAATAGTTGCGCTTGCCTTGCAGTCATCAACGGTGGTTACAGCCAATTGATAGGTTTTATTTATTTCGGGATTTGCGATTACATTCCTGGTGTTAGTGGCATCTAAATTATCCGGTGGACTCCATTCATACATTCCTATATTACCCGTAACAACGGGTTTTAAAGCAACAGCCGAACCTAACAATATCAACTCCTCAACCGGATTAAATACAACAGTTGGCAAAGGGTCAACCCGAATAATTTGTTCTGAAGAAGTTGTCGTATCCGTACACCCTAAACTGCTTATCAGTCTGCAGGTTATTTTATCGCCATTTAGTAATGTGGTACTACTGAAACTATTTTTGTTTTCAATATTGACTTTGCTGCCATTTATAAACCAATCATAAATTGGCGTATTGCCTCCGTTTGTTTCCATTGCCGTGAATGTTACCTGGCTTCCCTGGCAAATACGGTTGGCAGATGACTGAACAGTAACGGATGTCGTTATCTTTTGAGTAACCGTAATTGTTATGATATTTGATAACGCAGGATTTACTGCACAGGTAGCATTGCTTACCAAATTGCAGCTGACCTTGTCGCCATCTTTACTATTATTAAACGTAAATACCGGGCCGTTATTTACAACCGGGATGTTGTTAACCGACCATTGATATATGGGATTGCTACCGCCATTAACAGGATTAGCGGTAACACTTAAAACTGTACCGGCACAAATAGTAGTTGCAGGTGTTTGAATATTTACAGCAGGTACAATAAGTGGATTCACAGTCATTGTTATTGTATTTGAGACCGCAGTCGCACTTGCAAGGCAAGGCTGACTTGAGGTAAGCACACAACTTACTATATCATTGTTGTTCAAACTGCTGTCGCTGTACACTGCATTATTAATGCCCACATTCACACCATTCTTTTTCCATTGATAAGTGGGAGTTGTTCCACCATTTACAGGTAGAGCCGTAAACACAGCATTTGTTTTATTACAAATAACTTGCTGTGAGGTCGATATGGAAACAGAAGGCTTACTCACTCCTACCTGTACCGACATTTTAATGTTATTACTTTGAATACTTTGTGGAACGGCGCACTTATTTCCGGCAGTTAATACACAGGAAACTATATCTCCATCCATAGGCTGATAATTAAAAATACTGCTGTCTGTTCCTTTGTTTACATTATTTACTTTCCATTGATAAACGGGTGATTGAATACCCTGGCCTGGTAAAGCCGTAAACTTAATATCGTAACCAGTACAAACGTTTAAAGAATCGGTTGCAATACTAATTGTTGGGGTAACAGATGCATTTATGGCTATGGTCATGCTATCTGCACTGGTAGCAGCACTTGCACAGCTTAGGCTACTGGTAACAACACAACTAATTTTATCTCCATTTGTAAAAACTGAATCAGTATAAGTGGGTTTGTTGGTTCCAATATTCATCCCATTTAACTTCCATTGGTATATCGGGTTTACTCCGGCATTAGTAGCTGTGGCAATAAATGAAAGTGGCGTACCTGCGCAAGTTGCTCCGGCCGGAGAGGCTATCATCTTTACCGAAGGAACCAGGGATGAAACTACATGAAGCGTAAGACTTGTGGTATCGGCTGTACTTTGGGCGCATGCATTTCCAACACTACTGGTAGTGGTTAATGTTACTTTATAATTTCCGCTTATTGGGTAAATATGTGTTTGTTGTAATACGCTACCATTTGTTACTACTTTAGCGGATCCATCTCCAAAATCCCAGGTGTAACCAGCATTTGTTTGAGAAGTAACAATATCAAAAACTGCCGGTCCTGTACAAACATCAATAGTTGGACTGCCAATACTTGATATATTATTACAGGTAAAATAGGCATCTATTTTATCAACCGATGCGCCGGTACAATAGCCATAACCCTGCGCATGTCCGAAGCCGTAAGAGTAAGCTATAAAACCTTTTGGGTTTTGGATGTTGTGCTGGCCTGCGTTGATATTGATTGCAGCATAGCTGTACAATGGGTTACCACTAACTACTGCAAATGAATCACCCACGTTGATACCATCTAAAACGGTGGAATAAACATCGGCTGTTTTACAGATGATATTTACTTTATGATCAGTGATTGAGCCGGTTGCCGGAGAAAGAAATATTGATTCTGTAAGTTGCTGTTCAATTGGTGGTATTACCATCATCGTTGGGTCGCCTTCGTTATAAGGACCCAATGCCTGGTCATATTCATAGCTTGTAGCAAACATCACCATTTCCGCAGGGTTGCTCGTCGTTATAAATTTGGGGATATTCATACTCTCAAACTCATAAAACTGGCCTGCATTAATGGTGCTGACATTTACTCCGTCAATTGTAATAGCAGTATTATCGTAGGCGGCGTACACCCTTGCACGATATACGTTTCTTCCTTTAAATTTTGTGGTAATAAATTGCCTGCCAAAAGAATTTACCGGAAACAATTGCTCATACAAATGATCGGCACTGCGGATGGTTACCATGTAACTTGGTATAAAGTTTACATCTGCACCGGAGAATACGGCAATTTTTTTACAACCGTTAGTTACAAAAACCCTGGAACCGGACAAATTTGCCAATGCTTTTACTAAATAAGTTTGCCCGTTGTTGAGCATTACAATAATTGGAACACCGGCAGGATCACCTTTGGTGGTTGCAACAGATGGAATGATAGTGATCATCGTACTGTCTTCAGTAGCTTCAACGGCAAACGTAGACTTATATTGAAAGTTTTGGCTAAACACAAACCCGTCATAACAGGCTACCAGGTAGCTTGTTCCCAGGGCTTCTTTTTGTATCAGGTTAGCTGCATCGCTACTGGCCTTTGCTGTACTTAATGCGAATGCTGCGATGGTATCGCTTGCCGTAATGACTAAACCCTTGTTTTGTGGTGAACCTTCTACCACATTCATTGCCTCCGATTTAGGAATGGTTACCTGGGTTACAGAGCCTGCAGCAATAGAGAAAGGTTGATTATAACCAGTGTATGGATTTACAATATTGCCGGTAGTATTTTGAGTGGCTGTTAAATAAAGTTCTGTGGTTACTATACCAAGCCCATCTGCATGATACAGAAAAGTAAGGTAAAACTCTTTGCCCTTGGTAGTTTGATGCTGGGCACTGACTGTATTGGCAAACAGGAGCATACAACATAAGAGCAGCATATTTCTCATCTTCATTGAGTAGGGCTTTCGGTAAACAGATTAATAATAATGGCTGCAAATTGCAGTCTTTTTTATGAAAATACATAAAAAAATTATTGCAAGTTCCCGGGGTAATTTATATTTCTATTATATCTATCCAATCTACAACTGTTGTTGTTGTAAAATTATGGAAGTAAAGGTTTTAAAACTGTTGGTTTAAGATTTCATTAATATCAATTTCACTCTTTTTATTTCTGTTGTATTTAGAATTTCCCAACTGTGTGTCGGCGGGGTTTTCGCAGAATACACTTACAAACATTAAATCCGCTACTGCGCAACCCCGACGTAGGATACTCTTCAACCAACATGCCATATAGCTTACTTTATTACACCGCATCAACATTAAATTATTTGTGCATTTAGCGTGAACTGGTTGAGGCTCTTTTAAACATCGGGGTTGCGCAGGTGGATCTTTTAAAATTTGAAAACTCTGCGGCGAAAACCCCGCCAATACAGGGTATAATTTATTTTTACTTCCGCCACGAGTCTTCCAAATGTAGAAGTTTTACAAAGATTATACCTCCGCAGTTTCATTTAAAAATTTCCCAGGTGAGTCTCCACTGCTGGCTTTGGAGCGGTGCTATGGGACTCACCGCTATGCAGAAAACCTGTCTAAGTTCATATCATCCAATTCCCTGAAATTTAAGACAGGATACATTCTCTGTTCACCGGTTAAATAAAACTTTGCAGAACTATGCAAATATTCAATTGGGTTGATTGCAAGCTGCCACTTTCCTGTGCATGGGTTATTGTGCATGTAATCAATTTTTTGAATGATAAATTTATCGCCATTGCATTCCTTCCAGTCAAAACTGTCTTCCCAAACCTCATGTAGTTTTCCTTTCTTTTTATCACTGCTGTTTACAGCGTTTTCTAATCGCTGCAAAATATCCTGACTGCCTTGTACCTTCAAACTTTTTATTATTTCATAGCCCATAAATCTTTTGGCATCACCAACTATTGTATTGATATTCTTTTTTGTTTTACTAAATGCGATAGTAGCATGCACATGATTGGGCATGATAACATAACCCGTGATATAATGGCCTTGTTTCTTTAGTATGTCAAACCATTTATATACGGAACTGTATCTGTTAGTGATGTCTATTAATGAAAGCCAGTTATAACAAGTGAAGGTGATAAAGAAATGGCCACTATCATAAAGTATCTTCTGCTTTACTGGCATTAAATGAAGATAAATCTTTTTTGTTTTTACAGTACACTGCTGAGTAGCGACGGGTCTTGCAGCCCTTCACAAAACCTATAGCAAAGACCCGCCGGGGAAGTTCTTGAGTTTGGGGAGTGGCAGTTTAATTGTGGAAGACTCCCAGCGGAATTAAGACTCCGAGCGGAATTATGCAACACTCCGGATAGCTGGGGGCTTTACTTTTTATTTACTATATCCTATTTCTTTTAAATGCTGCATTGCTATGCTTGCATTCGGTTTCCCTTGTGATTGCTGCATAAAAGTTTCAACAACTTGACTTAAAAGATTAAAATCTCCTTTTGATTTTAAAAGGGTTGCCAAAAATTTAAACCTACCTATTTCTGTAGTACCTGCAAAGGTTTCATTCATCCAACAATTGATTAAACCTTCGTCAGACAAGCGTTTATTTATTTCTGGCATTATAGCATTTTGTACAACTCCCATCACATTGGAAGCAATAGTATTTAAGTTGTCTGATGTATTGGCTTCCCACCAATAATCTGGACTACCTGACATAAACGCTCCAACCCTTGCCCGCCAATGACACTGTTCAACTTCTGGTTTAACCGCATTATTATAATCATATTCCAATTGCCCTAAAACATCAGAATAAATACCAAAATTGATTGTAAATTTTACTGCATATTTCGTGCTTTCCCTGCTTTTCTGAAAGTTTACAACTCCATAATTTTTACCTGCATCTAAGTAAAAATTATTCCCCTTTTTATTAAACCCCCTTTGCTTAAATGCAGGGGTTACTAAAGTAATAAGTTCTTTAAAAATGTCCATATTATTTTACCAATTTGCAGGTTTTCTTACAAGCTGTACAGGATAACCATTAGCCCCAAGCCAAGCATCTTTTAATCTTTGCAATGTTAGATACCGAGAGCCGCCTACTTTAGTTTCTATACCACCTAAATTAACCCCATTATACCATACATCTAAATCCATATAACGATGTCCAAATGGTGTTCTTTTGAAGACTTCCGTTTCAACTACTCGTCCTTCTGCTCTTAATGCTGCTGCTAATTCATCTCTGAACAAATTACCCGCTGTTCTATTTGCTTGAACTAACGAAGTACTTGTCTTAGCGGCGGCATTACCTATTAATCCTTTTCCAATTGATTTAGCCAATTGAGCTACTCCTAATAAATCTTCAACATTAACCTTTGAAAACTCAATTGCATCTCCCGGGCTATGTCTTACCATATAACCTTTTACTTGAGCATCAACAAACGAGGTTAATCCATCTACCGTGTAACCTTGATTGGCGGTTTCTCCTCGTACGATGCCATAATTTTCATGATTAAACCATTGTCCATTATTTTCTTGGTATACACCGAAACCTATTCCTTCAGTACCGATGTGTATGTTGACATTAGCACCCACTGATGTACTGCCTGGCTTAGCATAATCAGATTTATATGATATTCCACCAAACTGAATAGGGCCTCCAGAAGTACCGTCCGAATTACTAGAGACCGGGGAATAAAACGAAGAAAAATTAACAGTGGTTCCATTTACATTTAATGTTCCCGACCTCACAGTGCCCGCTGGAGCTGAACCGTCAGAATTAAACCCAACCCATTCGTAGTTATTAATTTCACCGTTTTCACTATGATAGGGTTGCCACTCACCACCATCTAAGTCAATTCCATCGATAGGCCTATTCATTGCGAAAGGATATGGGCTCCAGGAAGGGTAATCTTTAGTCAGTGGATCTACGCTCAAAAACTTCCCAATCCTAGTATCATAAATTCTCAAACCATAATCCTGTTGATTCCCTTCCCCCTTTACCTCATTATCATTCTCCTTTCCATTAAACCCATAACGGTATTGATTATTATTTGAGTAAGACCTCCCTGGCATACTCATTCCAAATGGATAATAATCATTCGCAGTAACTACATCCGCAATCCAGTTACTAATATTTAAAGGATCATTAACGCTTTGTTCCTGTAATTTTCTATCACTTACAGTAACCAGTACATTACCTAAATGGTTAGACAATACAAAGAGTTTTTAGCTGAACTCCATTTTTA